>CADBXO010000004.1 GCA_902798685.1 uncultured Bacteroidales bacterium | reverse complement strand
GCGGCCCTTGATACCGATGATGGTGTCACCAACGTGACAGTCACGGCCGATGGCATATGCGGCACCAATCTTCTCAACCTCCTGGATGGCCTTGATGCGGTCATCGAACTTCTTGCCGTTTACGGCTACAAGCTCACCCTTCTCAAAGCCCAGGCTCAGAATCTCTGAACCCTCCTTGGTGGGATGCTTCAGGTAAGCGCTCTCGGGCAGACCCTGCTTGCTGTCAAGAATCTCACCGCCGCAGATCGATGTGCCCCAGATACCCACGTTGTATGAGTACTTGAGCTTGGTGAAATCGGCGCTGAAACCGTTGGCGTTCAGATAATCAATCTCCTCCTTGCGGCTTAGGTTACGGTCGCGGGTAAGGGTGATGATCTCAACACCGGGAGCCTTTACCAGGAAGGTCATGTCAAAACGGATCTGGTCATTGCCGGCACCGGTTGATCCGTGTGCTATGGCATCGGCTCCTATCTCGTTGGCATACTTGGCTATTGCCAGTGCCTGGAAGATTCTCTCTGATGAGACGGATATGGGGTAGCAATTGTTACGCAGAACATTGCCGTAAACCATATACTTGAGTGATTTTTCATAATACTCCTGAGTAACGTCAAGTGTTACGTACTTGACTGCACCCAGCTTATAGGCGTTCTCCTCATTCTTCTTGAGCTGCTCAGGGCTGAAACCGCCGGTATTAGCGCATGCGGCATAAACCTCATAACCCATTTCCTTGGTCAGATACATTACGTTGTAGCTTGTATCCAGACCGCCTGAAAAAGCAACTACTACTTTCTTCTTTGCCATCTTTATTTCTTCTTTTCTATTTCCTTGATTCTTTTAAGTACATCGTCCGATATCTTAGCGGGCAGATACTCCTCGGGGTCATACAGCATACCGGTGCAGATGCAGTATCTGCGGTTTGTACGGTGCAGTATGTCAACATTCACGCAACCCTCGCAACCCTTCCAGAAAGCTTCATCCTGGGTAAGGTCAGCGAATGTGACGGGCTTGTAACCCAGCTGGGTGTTCATGGCCATTACCGCAGCACCGCTTGTAAGCGAGAATATTTTAGCGTGCGGCCAGCGGATACGGGCCAGTGTGAATGTCATGTCCTTTATACGTTTTGCCAGGCCGCGTCCACGGTAATCGGGGTGGACTATCAGACCTGATGTGGTCACGTATTTCTTGTCCTGCCAGGTCTCGATGTAACTGAAACCGGCGAATGTGTCACCATCGAGCGCAATGACCGCTTTGGCCTCGCGCATCTTGTTCAATAGATATTCGTGGGTACGCTTGGCGATACCTGTTCCACGCACTTTAGCAGCTTCAGATATGGTTTCCAGAATCGTATCCACGTACTTCTCGTGGGACTCATCGGCAACCACTACCTCAATATTGTCTTTCATTTTTTGAAAGTCGGTATTTTTATGTTCTTTATAATGATATTATGATCGGTTCGAGCAAACGCTTTATCTCCATGCGGTTTGCGCCTTCGGCCAGTACTATGAGCAGGGTGTCATCACCTGCAATGGTACCCAGAACGCCGGGCAGGTTGTGGTTATCAACGTCATAGGCCAGACTGCTTGCATAACCGGGCTTGGTCTTGATGACTGCCATGTTGCCTGAGAAGTTGAGTGATACGAAACCGTAACGGGGCTGGTTCAGAACTGATTCATCTGAAACACCGTTACCGCTCTTTTTCTGCAGGATTGCATGATTGGGCAGTACATAGAGATAGTCACCGTAGGTATTGGCAACCTTTGAGATCTTCATTTTCTTGAGGTCGCGGGAGAGAGTAGCCTGGGTCACGGAGTAACCCTTGGAGTTCAGAACCTGAAGCAGCTGGTCCTGATTCTTGATGTCCTGCTCTGAAATTATGAGCCGGATAGCTTCCAAACGATTGTTCTTATTCTTCATATTGCATAAATATTCTCGTTTCGGCTGCAAAATTAGTTATAAATGCAATTCAATATACAAAAAATCGAGAAATAATTATGCAAAAATCATTAAAAAATTAAGGAGACGACTGTCTGAGTCGCCTCCTTATACTGTATAATGTATATACCAAATCAATCGAGTTCCTGATCGGCCTCATATCCGCCAAGCAGACGGATCTGGTTCTTGAGCATTGCAAACTGCTGGAAGAGGTCGTGTACGGGGCGCTCATCATCATATGTCATAGGCTTCTTGACGTAGAATGAGAGCCACTCCTGAACGCCGCTCATGCCGGCTCTGAGTGCCAGGTCGGTGAATATGAGCAGATCCAGGCAGATGGGTGCTGCAAGTATGGAGTCGCGGCACAGGAAATTGACCTTTATCTGCATGGGATAGTTCATCCAGCCGAATATGTCAATGTTGTCCCAGCTCTCCTTGTTGTCCTTGCGGGGAGGATAGTAGTTGATCTTTACCTTATGATATATATCGGTGTAGAGCTCGGGATATTCATCCTGCTCCAGGATCCACTCTATTGATGATGCCTTGCTTATGCGCTTGGTCTCAAAGTTGTCGGGATGCTCAATCACCTGACCGTCACGGTTACCCAGGATGTTGGTTGAGAACCAGCCCTCAACACCCAGCAGACGGGTGCGGAAGATGGGAGCCATTGCGCTCTTCATCATGGTCTGGCCGCTCTTGAAGTCCTTGCCTACGATAGGAAGGTTCTGCTTCTTGGAGAGCTCGAACATGGCGGGTATATCTACGCAGACGTTGGGAGCACCCATAATGAACGGGCAGCCCTCCATCAGTGCGGCATATGCATAAATCATGCTGGGAGACAGGTGTTCGCGGTCATCGGCCTTCATGGCAGCCTCGAATCCTGCGAGTGTTCCGTGTACCTGCTCGTTGCGCGGGGTATATTTCTCGGTGCTGGCAATCCAGAATACGATCACGCGGTCGCAGCCGTTCTCCTTTTTGAAGTTCCGGATGTCCTTGCGCAGGTTCTGGGCGTAGTTCCAGCGGGTATCGGTAGGCATAGCCCACAGCGGATCGGGAACACGGCCGAATGAGGGATCTACCAGATTCTTGGCGTACTCGGGGTCGAAGCAGGCCTTCATGGGTTTGATGCGCTCCAACTCGTCACGCACGGGCTCGATGTCCTCTTTCTTGAGTACCTGGCAGTAAAGTGCGCTCTCGTATGCGTTATCGGTAAATACGTCCCATGCACCGAACACTACATCGTTAAGATTGGTCAGCGGAACAATATCACCTACATGCTTGTATTGTTTCTTCTCCCCGCGTCCCACACGCATCTTGCCTAACTGGGAGAATGAGCCAACGGGATTTGCAAGACCTTTGCGGGCCATCAGTGTACCGGTGATCAACGTTGTTGATACAGCACCCAATCCTACGCAAAGAACTCCAAGCTTACCGTTTGCCGGTTTTATGTCAATAGCCATTTTTACCTTGTTTTTAGTAAATGGCAAATGTACTTTAAAAAACCGACATTGTGCATTTTTTCTGCAAATAAAAACAGTACCATTGGGGACGGTTCCGTTTGGTACTGTTTTACTCTCTTCAATTTTTTAGTTCTTCAAGCAGCGCCATCAGGTCACTGATATCGGACTCCGTGAGGTCGTTGTCGCGGATGAATGTGTTGAGCAGGGATTTGGCCGATCCGCCGAACAGGTTGTCTTTCATATGCTTAAGTGACCACCTGTTGTACTCCGGCTTCTCTATAAGCGGGTAGAATATGAACTTCTTGCCGTCGCGCTTATGAGCCAGGAACCCCTTCTCCTCCAGAATTTTCATGAAGGTCTGGACCGTATTGTATGCAGGTTTGGGCTCAGGCATACGCTGCAGGACATCATCCACGCAGCAGTTGCGCACCTCCCAGATGACATTCATCACCTCCTGCTCTCTTTCTGACAGTGCTTTCATCTCTTTATTCAATATGTTTGGGGCTCACGTACAGACGGCGGGTGAATGTGGTTACCCAACCCTCCATTTTTGTAAGCAGTTTATCCAGAAACTCTACCGGTACGGACTCATCATCCATGGGCAGCTCCAGAAGAACGATTGCGCTGCGCTCATTGCCGTCGGGGCAGTTGGCCTTGAAATAAGGAACCAGGTCTTCAAACGCCAGAGGTGCCAGTTTTGAAGGATCATTACCCTTGCATACGCACAACTGTCCGTCAATGAATCCCATACGGAAGAACTCATTCTTGTCCTTATTCTCGTTATACCACTTCATATCCTTGATGTGACGCTTGCGACCGCCGTCATCACCGTACTTTCCCAGGATAATGTAGTCAATTGAATCCTTATGGGTCATGTTTGCAGGGCCCTTGTTATAATCAGCCTGGACAAACCTGTCTTCCCGTAAGAATGCCATGATCCTGGCCGATATACGTCCTGTACTTTTCTGATCGGCACCCAAGCCATACATGACCTTACCGCTTCCTGCGGGGAAGAGATTATCGATTTCTCCCTTCACATCCTCAACATCGGCAATCTTTTTCTCCACTTTCTTCTGGTTGCCAGGGGCATTCCAGGCTGTGAGTGTTATCTTGTTATCGGCCGATATCTTAACATCAAGACACCTGTCTTTTTCAGTATTCATGTTCCAACCCCAACGCGGTGCAACTGCCATGATCGGAACCATGCGACTTTCCATCACGTGGATTTTTTCTTTGGCATACGTCTTGGACAGTATATCCGTTAGTTTGGAACAAACTTCAAGGTCTTCAATCCGTTCAAAGGTTACAAACACTCTGTCCTGTTCCGGGATTTTCACATTAGCTTCTTCTGCATCTTTCTTGAATTGCTCAAGATCCTTCTCGAAAGTTGGAAGCGATGTCTTGGAGCATGCACGATAAATATCGGCATTAATCCAGATTTCACCCGATCTCTCGACAGTAACCATGAGATCGTTCATCCTGACAAGTTCGGGCAGAGGATATTTCTTCAGGAAAGCATCGGCATCAAAAGGTTCTGACTGGGCGACAGGCTGGACGGCGGGAGCCGGAGTTGATTCGACAGCTGGCTCAGGCTGAGCTGCGGCAGAAGCATCCTGGGCGGCCTTGGGTTTGCAGGCCGATGCCAGCAGGATGGTAACCAATACTACGGGCAGCATAAGCAGCGCACGTAAGCAAACAAAAGGAGAAGACTGGTCACGATTCATCATCTTTATACGTTTTTTGGTTGAACAATCGGCAAAATTGCTGGTCACATACCCTATCCTGGCGTTCAGTGCCGCCTGGACAAGGCATAACTGATATCGGCGCTCGTTCTCACCTTCGGCCAGCACGTTGGCATCGGCCTCATACTCATGTACCTCCTGGAGAGCGTTCTTGAGAGCCCACGCGGCAGGGTTGAACCACTGCAGGGCACATACCATCTGTGCCAGAAGCACATCGATCGAGTGACGGTTGTGTATATGCGCCTGCTCATGCTCTATTATCATACGGGAGTTGTCCGATTCATAATCGCTGCGGCTTATTATGATGGTATGGCGCCAGCTGGTGGGCTGGAACTGGCCGTCGCATACCAGCAGTTTGGAGCCGTCGGGCAAACGACGTCCGCCCAACCTGCAAAGCGTCTCGGCGCGGATGATGCCGATTAGAAGGCGGACCATAAAGAACGCCACACCCATCAGATATAAATAGGTAACAATCGTAACCCAATCCATCTGAGTTACCGTCTCAGCCACCTTCACACCCGTAGCAACGCTGGTCTTGACATCTGCCCTCTCAACCGGAATAAACATCTCATCGGCTGTTGCATCTTCAGGAACAGCCTCCAAGCTCCACTCAGCCGGCAATTGGGGACTGTCCACTTTTGCACCTGAAAAAGATGCCTCTTTAACTGAATTATGCACGTGCAAAAGGGGACTGTCCCCAATTGCGTGAATTGCGCCAATTCCACTAATCCTGATTGCCGGAAGTATGGCAGAAAGACCTATTATTGACAACAGCATAATCCTGTTGAACCGGTGCAAAGTAGTGCGGCACAAAGCCAATCGGTAAACCCCGTAAAGAAGGGCCAGGCATAATGAAGATAAAACAAGGTAAATCATATCATTGGAGTATCATTAGGTTAATCTCTGCAACAAAGAAAAACCGCAAAAATCCCAAATCCTAACATTTTAGGAGAAAAAGTCCTAAAGTCTTAGGATTTTAACGTTTATTATTAGGAGTTGGGGGTAACATCTTCATTCTGTGTTCTCTTGCTTGCTAATCAGAAATAAAAACCTTTTCTTTGTAACGCTATGGGAAAGCTGATTGTATTAATAGTACTAGCCGCCTTTAACCTTATTCTTGGAACATTTATTCTGACAGGTAAGTGTGATAATTTTGTATTAGGCTGTTTCCATTTTTCATCAACCAAAGAAGAAGAGAAGTTTAATATCGGACGTCTCAGGATTCTCATGGGTGTTTTCCTGATAATCCTGGCACCATTGTATTTCCTCCTTTCCATCGAGGGAGCCAAGTGGCCGGGATATCTCTTCTCGACAGCCGTCTGGACTATGCTCATCGCATACTACATACTTGTCTATACCTGGGCAAAAAAATAGTACAAAAGGGGACAGTCCCCAATTGTACTAAAATATAAAAAGGATTATGAAAGCAATTAAGAACGGCTGGATCATTCCGGCAATCATTATCATTGTGAACGTGTGTACAATCTGGATCAGTTGGGATTCACTGCCCGATACACTTCCCGCACATTTTGACCCTCAGGGCAACGCCAGCGGCTCAATGGAGCGCACCACCCTGATCTTCTATCCCATAATAAGCTTTATTGTCTGCCTGGTGGCATACGCAATCCCCTATTTCAGGTCCGATGACCGCGGACTGCGTCTGATAGGACTCCATTCCCTTACATCGGCCATAACTCTGACCATCCTCTCCTCCACCCTGGTCACCCTGACGTTCGGCACCAAACCCATCTTCATGTTCGCCGAGCCCGTAATCATGGTATTAGGCCTGGCAGCCTTCATAATCTGCCTCCTCAAATCCCATAAGAAATAACAAAGGGGACGAAAACGCCCCCTTTGTCACGTCAGAAGACTGGACGTATGCAGCAACCGTAACTGCGGGTCGCTGCCGAAGAGTACGGTCTTCGCTCTTCAAGCAACAGAATATTCGCATTCATAGGCTCATTGGTTAGTGAATTGGTCCAGTAAAAACCTCTTTCACCTTCATACAATGAACCTACATCTTCCATTATACCTGAAGCCGGAAGGAAAATGGAACGGTCGGTATAACCCTTTACCTTGCTGGTCACAAGATATCCATTCACACCATTCAGAGTAGTCCAGGTCCATTTACACTTGGTGCGCAATTCATCCATGTTCTCTTGTGTCGGGACATGCCAAGGGGCGCCCCAGTTGACGAAGGGTGCATCGTCATTAAGTTCAAGGATGGTCATTTTGTCTACCGGTCCGTAACTTCTGGTTGTATTGTATTTGTTGAGATTTCTTGGATAAAAAGTCCCAGTCCCCCACAAGTATGCATCCCAGCCATAATACTCCTTCGGTTTCGTTTCACCCCAACTGTAGTAATCACCATATTCCTCCGGTGAATTTGCACCCATATTGCACGATGCCCATTTTACAGACAATCCCAGGTCGACATACTGATGATCAGGCTGCTTTCCTGATATGAACATGCTGTCAATATCGTCAACCGGATACATCTCTGTATCTCCGTTTCTGAGAACAACATTCATATAATACTGGGCCGATGCCGACACGCTTACCATAGCAACAAACAATACGGCCATTATGCGCATGAGCGCAGATCTGATAGATATCTGTTTCATTTCTTAAGGACTTTGAAGGTTAGGTTTTCTGAATTGATAATGTACATTCCGGCAGGAAGGGCTGAGATGCTGAAAACGGCATTTCCGTCAGCATCGGTTTTGTAAGTTTCTACGGGTTTTCCGTCAGAGCTTATGACGGTCACCTTGACTTGGGCTTTTGCTCCTGTTATGCTTATGGCATAATTGTCAAGAGTGAAAGCCGGAGTCTGAAGGTCCTCTTTTATGACCTCCGTCTTTGTCGCAACATCAGTAAAAGTGAACTTGGCAACTGATTCAAAAGGATACTGCACCTCTGTAATGGCAGTATTAATCACCAGATAATTCTCCCGATAATAGACAGCAGGTTCATCCTCAAACAAGAAGTCTACATACTGGCCATCTTTCTGATGGATTCTGAGAAGGTCCTGACCGGACACGGGCACCGCCAACAGCGCGGCGCCCAACAAGGATAACAAATTTCTCATAAGGTTTTAAAAATAAAAACAGTTAGCACTATTGATATAGTAGTACAATTGGGGTCTGTCCCCTTTTGTACTGTTTATGGGCAAACAGGACGGACGGGCAGTCCGTAGTAACGGTAGGCTGTAGCGGATGTAACGCGAGAGTTCGGAAAGCAGTACAGTATATCAGCACAGGTATTTACAAGGAAACTGAGTGAACTTGTCCAATAATGTCCGGCCAGACCCACATCGACATCTTTACCGATATCCTTGTATCCGGCAGCCGGAAGGAAAATGTAACGGTCTTTGTATCCCTTTTTATTACTGGTCACCTTATATCCGGCTACGCCATCAATAATAGTCCACGTCCAGGTACAATTGTTACGTAATTCATCTATCTCTTTCCTGGTGGGCATACGCCAGTTGCCGCCCCACTTCACGTGGGCTACATCATCTTCAGCGACAAGCTTGTTTTTTTTGTCATTAACACCAAAGCCCATGTCTGAGCTATATTTTGACAATGTGACATCATTGTTTGAGGTACCCTCCTTAAAGAATCTGTAGTTCATCCAAGTGTAACCAACCTTGGGCATAACCTCTCCCCATGCGTAGTAGTCACCATAATCCTCCGGCTTGTCAGCTCCCACGTTGCAAGTTGCCCATTTTACTGATAAACCCAGGTCTACATATTCATGAGTGGTCTTTTCCTTCTTTTTACTGTCCTTCGCCCCCTTCTTGGTTTTGATGACAATAACACTGTTTCCTGCTTCAGCGCCATAGTTTTCTACTGCAGCATTACCCTTAATGGTAGTAATGGTCTTAATGTCAGCAAGTTTGATAGCCCTCGCCGTTTCCGGTTCTACTCTCTCGTCATCGACATAGAAAATATAGTCTACAGTATCGGCTTGAACTTCTGTATCTACAGTTATTGGAACTGCAGCCAGGAACATTGAAAGTAATATTGTAAGCATGATTCTATGTATTTATTCGTTTTGTGCCACTATCCTGGTGGAACCGTCCCATCGGTTGCGAACCATGATGAACGTAGTAGTATTACCGTCCTTCAACGTTGCAGTCAGAATAACCTTGCTGCCTTGGGGTTCCGCAACAATTGATTCCACATCCTGGTTGTTCATTTCCATCAGAATATTCATATTCTCTGCAATTTCTGATACGGTAAACTCATCGCCGCTGCGTGGTATGATGAACATAACCATCAGGGCAATACATGCGGCAATCGCCGTAATAGCCATACTGATGTAGCTGATATCCCTCTTTCTTTCGGGGTCCGATAAGATATCGGCCACAGGGTAATCCATAAGGATCAGGCGGGCTACATCGGCCTCATCGGCCTCAGCCTTATGGGTGCGGTAGTATTCGGCCAGCATTATCTCCTCCTGGACGGTAGTATCGGCCTCAAGGTATCTGGCTATGAGTTTCTGTCTATGTTTTTTGTTCATTATCATATCTCTTTCCTGATTTTCTCCAGTAATTGCTTTCTAGCGTTTGATAAGGTTGTTTTTATGCTTGTCTTGGGCTTGCCGGTCATCTTCGCGATATCATCAAGTGACAAGCCAAGTTCATTTCTGAGTTCAAGATAGTGGCGCTGGGTATCAGTCAGCGACTTGTAGAGTTCTTCACGTATGGTACAGCGGTCCTGTTCATCGGTAATTTCCGTGGCCGATGCTCCTCCCTCTATGTCAATGTCCGATACAGAAACAGAGTCCGCCCTCTGACGACGCAGGCTGGCTATGGCGAGATTCTTGGTAATCTTTACGGCAATAGCCTCATTGTCCCGGACAGGATATCCACCGTCAATAAGACGCCAAAGCGTGAGCAATGCGTCCTGGACAATATCCTCAGGATCATCCTTCATATCGGCACTGGCTTTGAAATGCCAAACCAATGCCAGAAGTTTGCTCCTGACAGCTACTGCAAATGAGTCGAATTCCTGCCTCGTCATTTTTTACATCCTCTGTATATAGGTTGTAAAAAACAGAAAAAAGTAAATGTGATTATTGATTATTCTGCGACGATAGCCACAAAACCGCCGCGGGCAGGCAGTGTAAGCTGTCCTGCTGGTGCGTTGTGCACTATGTTGAAGCCTTTGCCGGGCTCGCTGCCCTTATCGGTAAAGAGGGTCTTCAATACTGTTGACGCACCTATTCTGGAATAATCAGGGGCAATTGTCAGTTCCTCGGCCGTTCCGTTGATACCGGCTATGTACCATCTGTCACCTGAACGACGCGCAATCACCGCACTCTCACCCGGATAGCCGGCAAGCAGGCGCGTATCATCCCAGGCCGACGGCAGACCGCTCAGCAGCTCCCTGACAGCATCGGGCAGGCCCAGATATGCCTCGGGACGGTCAGCCATATGCTGCAGACCGGACTCAAACAGAATGGGCAGAGCCAGCTCATGACAATCAGTAGTGATATGCGGATTCTGGCTGTCAGTAAACGTACAGGGCGTATAATCCATGGGGCCGATGACATTGCGCGTGAACGGCAGGGTCGCGTTATGCGCGGCGGCGGCATTCGTCATGCGGCGGTTGTTGTTATACCACTCGGCGCCGTAGACTGATTCCATTGACATCAGGTTGGGCCATGTGCGGCTCCATCCGCGAGGAATGGTGCATCCGTGGAAATCAACCAGCAGATGATGACGCGCTGCATCCTCTAGAATATCCAGATAGTAGTCAACCATCTCATGTCCGTCGGGCAGGAAGAAATCCACCTTAATTCCGGTAGCGCCCATCTGCTCCAGGCGGGTCATCTCCCGCTCACGTGCCTCCTTTGTACGCAGACGGTCCTGCGGGCCGGGAGCGCCGGGACCCACCCATGATGTGCCTGAGTTGTACCACAGGTTAGCCTTTACACCTTTCTCACGTGCGTAAGCGAGCGCATCCTCTATATTACCGCCGTTAGCCATCTCATCCCACTCCCAGTCAATCAGAGTGTAGGGCCAGCCCATCTCCTGCGCCAGGTCAATATACTCCTTGACCTTCTGGAAATCCTTTGAACTGTGGTTGTATGCCCAGTAAATCCACGATGAAACGCCGGGTTTTATCCATGATGTATCTGTGATCCTGCATCCGGGAGCAACATCGGTAACCAGGGTGGACTCAACGATATCGGCCAATTCACCCAGAATTATGATGCGCCACGGATGGGTATCGTTCTCATCGGAATCAGTATAAGTAACGGTATAGTTCTCACCGTCACAGGTCAGGTATGAGCAGCTGTTGCCGTGATTGATACCGGACTCGGTAATCAGCCCGAACACACCGTCACCATATTCTATAAGAGCCGGATAATTGTACTTACCTCTTGTGGCCGATGTACTCTCGGGGTAGAATCCCTCATAATCCGTCTTCTGGCGCTGCAGCCAGCGTTTGGTACCGTCAGGAATTACATATGATATGTTCTCCTCACCGCTGTCGAACCTGAATGCCACACCGTCATTTGATACACGGATCAGAAGATTCCTGCCGCTGGATTCAGAGCATGACATAGCCCTGTAAACATATGAGCACTTCTTTCGTTTGCCGGAAAGCATCGTGTACCTTTCAGTTATTGTCTCCCTTATGTGTGAGCTTTCCGCCCAATAGCAATCACCCAACCTGACCGTCTGAACCACCTGTTTCTTATACTTTACGGTCATTGTACTGTCATTGACAGTCACACAGATATTCTTATCGGGCGAATAAAAATTGACGGACCTTGAAAAACAACCGGCAAGGAGCAAACTTCCAAGCAACGTTACGAATGAAATGCCTTTGATTCTCATAAACAAAATGTATATGGCAAATATACTAATAAAAATAGTTCATTACGCATCAGGATATCATTACCGGCCCTTTTACATTGTTTAATAATTAATTACGACATTTTATCAAATCGTCATGACGTATCGCATTTTTACCGCCGTTTTGATAGTGAAAGGCAGAAAGAAGCAACTTTTTGCTGAGAGAGGTCCTTAAAAGTTTGTTGAACTCAAAAAGAAGGAATTATGGAAATCAAGAAATCAAATCGCGCCGATATAGGCAAGGACAAGGGTACATCCCTTATGATTGGACTGGTAATAAGTCTTTCTATCATGTTTGTAGCACTTGAGTGGACTCAAAGAGACGAGGTTGACGATGAAGTGGCCTATACGGCGGTCACTTTTGCACCCGAGGACATGATTCCCATCACGCTTCCCGAGAAGAAAACCGTTCCGCCTCCTCCTGCAGCCGTAACCAAGGCCGAAATCATTGAAATTGTGGATGATGACGCCGATATAGAAGATGAAATCATGGCTTCAATTGAGGACAACACCCCGTGGCTTGACCCGCAGGAATATGAAGTTGTAATGGTGGAGCCCGAGCCGGAGCCCGATGAGACAATACACGTTGCCGTTGAGGAGAATCCTGAGTTCCCCGGCGGTACGGCAGCCCTGATGGAATATCTCCGCAAGAACATCAAGTATCCCGCCATCTGCCGCGAGAACAATATCCAGGGACGTGTATTAGTAAGCTTTGTGGTGAACAAGGATGGTTCTATCGTAGATGTTGAGGTAGTTAGAGGTGTCAACCCGTCTCTTGACAAGGAGGCCGTCCGCGTTATCTCACAGATGCCTAACTGGACACCCGGACGTCAGCTGGGACGTGCCGTCCGCGTAAGATACAGCCTTCCCGTCAGTTTCCGCCTGAACTAAAAAAAGGGGGCCGATTGGCTCCCTTTTTTGGTCGGAATGAGGCGACTCGAACGCCCGACCCCTACGTCCCGAACGTAGTGCGCTACCAACTGCGCTACATTCCGAGCATTTGAGACAAATGTTTCTGGTGTCATAGCTCAGTTGGTAGAGCAAAGGACTGAAAATCCTTGTGTCCCTGGTTCGATTCCCGGTGGCACCACAAAAGAAAAGAGACGCTTCAGCGCCTCTTTCATTTTTTAAAGTTCATGAACCACATTGGCCAAATAATTTCATTGATTGTTGCGGTACTTTGGACAGTTACCGCCATTTATTCCGACAAAGCAAGCCACCGCATCGGTGCAATGTCTGCCAACGTTGCCAGACTTACACTCTCAACCTTCCTGCTGGCTGCAATTCTATGGGTAACCATAGGTCATCCCTATCCTATTTATGCCGATGCACGCACCTGGTTCTGGCTGGCATTATCGGCCATAGTGGGTTACGTGTTCGGTGACTGGTGCCTCTTTAACTGCTATGTCACAATAGGCGCAAGGTTCGGACAGCTCTTTATGACGCTGGCACCGCCTATGGCCGCACTGGCCGGATGGGTGCTGCTGGGTGAGCAGCTCTCATGGCGTACAGCATTGGCTATGCTGGTTACACTGAGCGGTATCGCAATATCCATATTGAGCCGCGACCGCGAGCACTATCTCAAGTTCACGCTGCCCCTTAAGGGCATACTTCTTGGAATCGGTGCCGGAATGGGTCAGGGCGTAGGTCTTGTGCTCAGTAAAATCGGCCTGGAGCACTACTCGGCCGCACTGCCCGCACAGGCTCCCGACATGATGGAGACCATGCTGCCGTTTGCATCGACCATGATCCGTGCCATATTCGGAAGCATCGGATTCATACTTCTTGTGATAATAAGTAAGGACCTGCCCAAACTGAAACAGGCTGCACGTGACCGCAAAGCAATGCTTTACGTAATCATCATGAGCCTGTTCGGTCCGGTTGTGGGAGTATCACTCTCACTTATGGCTGTGCGTTACACCGATGCCGGTATCGCCTCAACGCTGATGGCGCTCACTCCGGTGCTGATACTCATTCCCGCCGCAGTCTTTGACAAGCAGAAGATCCGCTTCAAAGAGATTCTGGGCGTAACTGTCAGCATGATCGGTGTAGCCCTCTTCTTCCTTCTTTAGTCCTTAGCCATCTGCTTGAAGGCCTCGCCAAAGATGTAATAGCTGGTGTTGCCGGCTATGGTACCCTCGTTCTGGCCCCACAGGAATGGCCAATCATCAAAGTTCTCAAAGTGGTCGGGCTTGCGGAACAGCAGGCCGGGAGCCACGTTTCCTGGAATGAATGAGAAATCAGCGCGGTTGTTGCCGTAGAATACCTGCTTGGGACGGGCGGCACCCACTGCAGCCACAAGTGAATAGTTGTGGTACGGGTGGCATCCGAACATGAATGCGGCGGCGTTATACGCGTATTTCTTGTCGATGATATCCGGGAAGTAGAGGTTTGCAAAGGTTGCGGTAGTTCCGTAAGTAACAACGGCACCGCTGCCGGCCCAGTTACCCTCGCCGATAGGCACACCGTAAGGATTGTTGTTTGTAACCTGCTCCAGATACTCCTTATACTTCTCGGCATACGGACGCAGACGCTCCTTGTAAGCGGCATCCATATACGGAATGGCATCCATGGCGGTACGGATACTGTTGTTCACGTTACGCTCCAGAGCCGGCCATATTTGCTCAACGAACTGGTCCAGGTATGACTTCTCACCTGTTGCTACGTAAAGCTGCAGGTTTGTCGCCAGATTGCCTCCACCACGCATGTTCTGACCGCCCTGACGTCCGCGCATACCTGCGCCGCGCTGGCTCATGAGCTTGGTAGCCTCCTCCTGGAGTCGCTTGGACTGCTTCAGACAGCGGGCCGATAGATTATCGTTGTAGCCCTTGAGCACACGGCTTGCAGCTGCGAACATATTGGCAGCATTGATATCTGAGTTGAGGTTGCGGTTGGTGAAAGCCCACATATCGTCAGGAGTACCGCTGCGCTTGCCATCGGCCGACTTCACATACTTGGGAAGGCTGGGATCATAGTGCAGACCGTCTGTGATGGCGGCGGCATCACCCAGATGATGATAGTTGTCAAGAACAGAGTTTGACAGAGTCTGTGACATGAAGCCGATGTTCTCGGCCTGGGCCAGCAGGTTCAGTACGCCGTGCTCGATGTACTGCAGCAAATCAGGTTTGCCGTCCGGACGGTGCAGGTCAACATAACGCTGCTCCTCACTTACGAATGTCTCGTCACGCATGGGATGGAACATCTCCCAGGCGGTAACCATGTTCTGTACCACGCTGATGTTTGATCCTGTCTCGATATCAAAGTCACCGGCATCAAAGTAACCGCCCACGTTCAGGCCCGGAATGAGCTCGTAGGGTTTGTACTTGGTGTTGGTCTGGGCACCCTGTGAGTGCAGGTCAAAGTGGTCACTCTGAGGAGCCTGCAGATAACCCTCCTTGAACGGCTCGCCGTGCCAGATACGGTAACCCTCATTCACGGTCATATGGTTCATGTGAATGGGAATCCATACGTCGCTGGTGGCATCGGTTATCCAGTTATAGACAGAATTGTCGATAATGAAGTTGCCGGTCTTGTAATCACCGTACTGGATGTAATAGACTCCGGGATCCTTGACATCGGTAAAGTCAAACTTCACGTAATTGTACTTGTAGTACATGCCCCAAACGTCAATCTGTCCCTTGTAAGCCAGCTTCTCACTGCCGTCATCCTCAATCCTGTAGATAGATGCGGTCTTAAGCGGAGTATCCATCTTGTCAAGCTCGATAACAGCAACCTTAGGCTGCGAAGGGATGTATCCCACTTGCGAGAAGCCTATATTCGGCTCTCTTATCCAACCCGGAATTGCATGAGGCTCAACCGTCCACGTTACCACCTTACCGGTCTTTCCTGCAGGCAGAACCGAGCGCAGTACGAACCATCCGTTCTGGGCCAGCATACGTCCGTCATACAGCTCCAGCACGGCGTCATCGGAGTTGATCTTTATCATGCGTTCGGGTGCATCGGGAGCAATCAGGATAGAATGACCTGTCTCAAGAGGCATCGGATCCACGAATTCACCTGTACCGCGGTCATCATATGTGCGGAATCCCTTGAACTGACGCGGTTTCTCGTCATTGGAGACAGCCTGGGTCTGGCTGACAGCATAGCGCGGGAATCGGTTGGGACGGCCGTCCATCAGATAAGTCTTGCCCCAGTACTGTGAAGGCAGGAACTCCAGGTTGAAACCAGCCTTGCCTGCCAGGAATTCCGGAACGGGCTTGTCCAGATATACTGCAATCTCAACGGCCTTACCCTTTGCGGTAACAACCACGCGTGAGTCAAAGTCATAATCGGCATAGCGCATGGTCACCTCAATCGAGTTGTTTATTGAATCAACCACACGTGAAGGTGAAGCAGGCACCAGGTCCCACTGCTCGGGGGTCTTGTTAAGACGGACTGCACCGCCCTGAACGGTACGTACACCGTGATGGATGATCTCTATTCCGGAGTTCTTCTCGTCATTGAATCCACCGTTGAAAGTGTTGCTGAACACCAGGACGTTCACACCCTGCGTCTCAAAATACTCCTTGTCATTCAGCTTAAGGTCAGCAGCCTCTTTGGGCGCCTTGTCACACGCGGCTACCAGAAGAGCCGCCAACCCAATCAGAAATAAGTTCCTTTTCATATAGGGCAAATGGTTAGTAATTAGTTTAGTTGACTGCTAATATAGTGATAATTTTTGAAAATGATACAAAAGGGGTCTGTCCCCAATTGTATCATTTGTATCTTTGCGGCCGATATGGAGAAACTGGTGATTTTTGATTTGGACGGCACGATGCTCAACACCATCGCGGATCTGGGTAACGCGGCCAACCATACGCTTGCGGAGCTGGGTCTGCCCCAGCACAATCCGGATGAGTACAGACTCATGGTAGGAAACGGTATGCGCAAACTCATAGAGCGTGCCCTTCCGGCCGATAAAGCCACAGATGACGCCTTTGTGGACAGCACTCTGGCCAGCTTCCTGTCATACTATGCAGAGCACATAGATCTCTACACCCGTCCCTATCCCGGCATTCCGGAACTCATAAGCACCCTCTCCGCCCAGGGGTACAGACTGGCGGTGGCGTCAAACAAGATCCAGGCCGGAGCCGAAAAACTGATTGCAAAATTCTTCCCTGATACGGACTTTGTGGCAGTGATGGGCAACAGCCCCAAGTATCCCTTAAAGCCCGATGCCGCACTGGTGGAGTACATAATGGACAAGGCTGGAACAGACCGCGCCCACACCATAATGGTAGGTGATTCAGGGACCGATATCCAAACCGCGCGTAATGCCGGCATACCGATAATAGCAGTAAGCTGGGGATTCCGCCCCCGTCACGAGCTCACAATTGCCGACTTTATTGCCGATGACACATCACAGGTTATTGCCCGGATAAGTGCCGGGGACAGCCTTGAAGTCAAGCCTGAATGAGTTGAAGCCGCACCAGTAGCCTCGGCCCCCTTCAATATTGGTAGCAACCTCACGGACTGAGGATGAGAATAACATGCTTCGGAACCTGTTGTTGTCCTCATAGCTGCGCCATATCTCATAGCTTATATCATCCATCGCGGATATCTTGAGACTTACAAGAGTGTCATTGGCAAAGAATCTGGAATCATCACTCTTGTCATAGTCCGTTATACCCTTTATTACGGGAATGGTGAACAGAGAGTCAGTAAGGCTTCCATCAACGACTCCCAGGAAAGATGACAGGAACTGCGCCTGACCTACCCCCTCCTGATAAAAAGACTTGAAGTACTCCTCGCGGCCTGAATTACGTTTCAGATAGGCCGTCACCTCACATCTGGAGGGGTCCGATGGTGCATGACCGCAAACCACGCTGTCTACTGAAGGCGGATACAGGGGTATGGTAGTCTCTGCTTCCAGGTGTTGGCCGCCTGTCCTGACGGTAAGCGTATAGGTCTTACCGGCCTCACCGGTAAGGAAATTGGAGGTATAGATGTATCCGGGCACGTATCGGGTGTCAACACGACCCGTCAGAAGCACGCTGTTCACTCCGTCGCTGACCGTCACTCTGGCAAACTTGATAACATAATCAGAAAGATGTTCCAACTCGATGGCGTCATCCCTGAGTCTTACCGGCAGCGAACGTGTCACCATCACCACAGGCTGGCCGCCTGCATCGATCCAGCCCTCCACAATGATCACATTCTGATCCTCCGGCAGTAACCTTTTCTCACATGACAGCATCAGTGCGGCCAGGAAGAAAGTCAGGATAATATGTAATCGGAATCCTCTCATATTCAGAACTTGCAGTAATAACTGATTGAGGGCAACGCCCATTTCATAAAGGTTTCATGCCGGAAATAGAACCTGTTTTTATAGATTTTCAGCCTGTAACCCAGGTCATTGGCACGGCAAAACGCATTGTAAAGACTGAAATTCAGTCCGTGTGACTTTATAGATGATGAACTCTTGACCTTCAAGTCATAATTGACTGAAAGGTCCAGCCTCATATACGGTCTCAGTCGCTCGCCGTTGAACTCTCCGTACTTGACAAAGATGTTACGGTTGAGCATGTAGAAGTATTCAGGCGCGGTAAAAGGTGTTCCGCTTGCCATCACAAGGTTCAGTGAAGGTTCCCAGCGCCTGCCGGTCCTGTAGACTGCCACCATATCCAGTTCATGAACACGCTCGTGACTGGCCGGATAGAGGCCTGCCATTCCCTCCCTGTCAAAGCGTCTCAATGCACGTCCAAAACTGTAGCCCACCCATCCCGTCAGGGAGCCTGTATTTTTGGTGAGCATCAGGTCCAGACCGTAGTTGAATCCGTCACCGCATATAAGATGATCATAAATGTCATACTCCGATGTAAGGAAATCAATCATCGATCCGTAATACTCAACCTGATTATACAGTTTCTTGTAATAGACCGATGAATTCAGGGTATACTGCCCGCCCGCCAGGTTCACCATACCTGAAAGCGTCACACCGCGCATGGACTGCGGACGGAAATCGGCATCGGCCGGCATCCAGAACTCTGTGGGCAGTCCGCTTCCGGTCAGTCCCGTCTGGAACGCATACTGATGCCGCTGCGACAGGTTGAGCGATACATTCCATTTCTCGCCCTCCCCGAAATAGACGATATTGACCGATGGATCCAGCGCTTTGAAGATATTGTCTTCATGCCGGAACATGCTGCCGCGCACACCCATCTTTACGTGCAGATTGTCTAATACGTTCCAGTTGTAGTCAGCGTAAGCGGAGTACTCACTGGAGGTCTTATGGACAATTGCCATCTCCGTATAATTGTAGGTGCCCGTAATCACCGGTGATTGCAGTTTCATCCGGTAGTACTGGGCATCGGCTCCAACGCTCAGGTTCCTCCATCCCAATGCGCCTTTGTATCCCCAATCCTCTATTCCGGAAGGCAGGCTCAGACTCATATTCTCAAACTCTCCGTTTACGTCATTGCCGTATGAAGAATGGAACAGGGTCTGTTTAAAGCGGAATCCGTTCAGTCCGTCGTGTATCCAGTGCAATGCCTCTGCGTCATTTCCCCACCGGCATCCCAACAGGGAGCCAAAGCCCGATTCTGAAATCCGTGCCTTATCCTGTCCCTTGTATGCATCGGCCAGAATGGTATTGTAGTCATTGGGCTTATAGGTCCATGTCAGGTTACAGTCATAGAAGTTGTAATTCAGGGAAGATCCTTCCACTTTGAGCCATGACGAATAGAGAAGGTTGATGTATGAGTCCCTCAATGATGCGGTCAAAAGGGACTTTTTTCCGATGGGTACCTTAAGTGTTCCCTGTGAGGAGATAAGACCGGTTGTTATGTCTCCCGATACCCGTCCGGCCGTTTCCGAATCAGGCACGAACAGCAGCTCTCCGCCCAGACGGTTGGGAGCACCGGCCGATTGGGGAGTCTTGTACAGCGACATGGAACTGTAGTGTGTGGGTATGAACGTTGAAAAGAATCCCAGCAGATGGTTTACATTGAAAAGCGGCACATCAAGCACCGATATGGTGTTGTGTGAGTTCTCACTTCCGTTTATATGCAATCCACCGTTGTATTCGCCCGATGTCTGAACGCCTGGCAACATCCTGGAGTAGCTTATGGGATCGGCATTGCCCATGATCTTGGGCAGCTTGTCAAGCATATCCATATTGAAGCGGACACTTCCGTCAGACATTGTACGTACAGACTGAGCGTTCCTTGATGCCGTGATATCGACACTGTCCAGTAAAACATTCAACTCACCCGTTTCTCGCTGGGCAAAGGCAGGTAACAGGTGAGCGGATAATATAACTAGGATGATTGTAATCTTATTCACGTATTTTCTCCAGGAATGAGGCCAGAGAGGCATGCCTGCGGGCTTCAAAGTCGCGTGATTGCTCAGTTTCGGGGTTGAGCAGACGGTGCTGCATCATGGAGCGTATCTTCTCAGCCTCCGCAAGAAGGGGGCGGTCCTTCTCGTCCAGGACAAAGTCCATGAAACGCTCAAAGATGTAATCGGCAGCCTGGGCCGACGGGTGCATCATGTCATCGGCATAGAAACGGTAGTCACGGAGCTCGTCCATGAGTATCTCGTAAGCCGGGAAGTAATGAGCGTTGGGATAACGGTTAACCAGTTTCTCGATGCCCAGATGCAGGGTAGCCTTGCTCAGGGTGTTGGCATGCAGACCGTCTGCGAGATGACGTACGGGACTGACGGTAAATATCCACTGCCTATTGGGACGTGCAACCACGTACTGGCTCAGCGCATCATACACCTGATCGGAATCAATCATGGTGCGCTCAAAACGGTCGGCCGGCAGCTTATGGCAGTTGGCTACCACATTTCCTGACTCCTTATCCGTATAAATGAAGGCCGTACCAAGCGTAACCACTACCCAACCCTCACGGTAATAGAAGTCCGATGCATCCGCAAGCACCCGGTTGGCGTTGTCCAGGAACTCCTGCGCCGTAGGGCGTGCCATGCTTCCGTGATGATGGAAAGAGCAGAATCCACCGCTGGTTTCAATCACATCCTCGGGTATGAAACTGCACTGCTCTGCATTTATGCCGTAGCCCTCAAGCAAGCCCAGGCAGTCTGATATCGAGCATGGGTTGAACAGCACACCGAACGGGTTTACCCGTGCATCAAAGTAACGCTCCGTGCAGCGACGACCCATTTCATCAGCGAAACAGGAGCCTATAAACAACACGCTGTCCTTGTATGACAGCCTGTTGCTTAACGGCTTAATTTCTACCGGAGTCGTCAGTTTCATAACAGGTCAAAATCCGTTGGGGTTCTGTTTCTGCCAGTTCCAACTGTCACGAACCATCTCGTCAAGTCCGAACTCAGCCTTCCAGCCCAGCTCACGCTCTGCCTTTGAGGGATCGCTGTAGCAGGTTGCAATATCTCCCGGACGACGGGGTTTGATGCTGTACGGAACCTTTACGCCGTTCACTCTCTCGAATGCCTTGACAACGTCAAGCACTGAGTAACCGTGTCCGGTACCCAGGTTATAGAGTCCCAGACCGCACCCCAGCTCAATTGCCTTGAGTGCGCACACATGACCGCGGGCCAGATCCACAACATGGATATAGTCGCGCACGCCTGTGCCGTCGGGGGTATCGTAATCATTGCCGAAAACGCCCAATTCATCGCGTTTTCCTACTGCTACCTGGGTTACATAAGGCATCAGGTTATTGGGTATGCCGTTGGGGTTCTCACCAATCAGACCGCTCGGATGAGCACCTATGGGGTTGAAGTAACGCAGCAGAACCACGTTCCACTCCTTGTCGGCAAACTGCATATCGGTCAATACCTGCTCCAGCATGCTCTTGGTCCAGCCATAAGGGTTGGTGCAGACACCCTTGGGGCACTCCTCGGTGATGGGGATTATCTCCGGGTTGCCGTAAACGGTGGCGCTTGATGAGAATATTATGTTCTTGACACCGTGCTCACGCATGGCCTGTACCAATACCAGCGTACCGCTTATGTTATTCTCATAATACTCAATGGGCATTGACACTGACTCGCCCACAGCCTTGAGTCCCGCAAAATGTATGCAGGCATCAAACTTGTACTGCTCCAGCACCTTGTCCAGTCCCTTGCGGTCGCGGATATCGACCTTATGGAAAGGAATCTCAGTGCCGCCCAGAATCTTGGACACACGTCTCAGGCTCTCGGGGTTGGAGTTACTCAGATTGTCAACTACTACGGCGGTATGACCTGCCTTGTAAAGTTCAATAATTGTGTGTGAGCCGATAAAACCGGCGCCACCTGTAACCAGAATATTCATCAATCGATCTTTTTCTTTTCAACTGTCCAGTCGGGACGTGACTCCAGGCCGCAGGGTTTTCCCTTAAGCATGGCTGCTGCCTCCTTGTCGCCCTTGAGCTGCCACTCGAGCCAAGCCAGCGCGGCAATTGAGAACTCACCGCCGTGAGGCTGTCCGTATGTGCCGCCGTGACCTACGGGGTAGTTCACTGCAATTGCGGGAACATGGTCGATGCGCTTGAAATCATCCATTCCGTTCTCATAAGCTATATCCTCGGGACCGCCCAGCAGATACATTACCGGAGTGTGGATCTTCAAGAGATCCTCCTTGGCAGGCATCGGCATACCGGGAACGGCACCTGACGGGTCAATGAACGATCCGCTGTTGCAGATCATGATAGCCTTGAGTCTTGAATCGGCCGCGTTGACCAGAGTCTGCAGACCGCCGCATGACATACCTGCTGCGGCAATGTTCTTGACGTCCAGTTTATTGTAATAAGGGCTGTTCTTATCGGAATTCTGAGCTATTGCCCAGTCAAGACCCTCAATCTGCTGCTCGGCCTTGGACTGTGCGCCGCGGTAGCGCTCACCCTCGGCGGGCCAGTAACCTATGGCAACTACCAGGAATCCGTGTGATGCAATCTCGCTCAGGAAGTTCTGATGCTCCCAGGGTGAGTTGGTGCAGGCACCGTTACCCCAAACCAGGATAGGCAGAGGGTTCTTCTTGCTGAACTTGCTCAGGTCAGCGGGACGGAAAATGGTATGGGCCTCAAGACTGGGCTCCTCAACCATGATTGCCTTATAAGGACCTGTGCCGCCATCCTCGACGGTACGGTTCTTGGTATAAGTCTCCTGGGCATTGACACCCATCACGAACGCTGCACCAAGCAGCAAAGAAAGAATCCTTTTCATATCTGTAATCTTTTATGTTACGCAAATATAGACATTATTGTTTTTTGATGGTCAGGACACCTGCTGAGAGAGCGGGAACATCCAGAATCACATCATTGCCGTCAACCTGACCTTTTGCCTTCTTCAGGGCAACGGCGTTCTTGTTATCCATGCTGTTTGCAACGGTCAGCGAACCCGGAGCATAGTACTCGAACTCTGTGTCCGATATGCCCGTCCAATCACCCTTGATGCGGATCTTTCCACCCTCCTCAGTGGGATTGACAACCTTTACGATCACATCGGCCCCGTTCTCAGACATGGTGGTGCTTACGCTGATATTGCCCGTTTCACCGCTGAATGCAAGGCGGTACTTTGAGAAATGGTCATACCAGAGCTCGGTTACCTGGCAGTTGGGAGCCTTGAACATATCCTTGTAGTCAAAGTTGATGAAGGCGTTGTTCCAGTCAGGAGCATCGGTACGGCGTATGAAGAGTGCGGCTGCACCCATTGCAACTACGTCGCGCGCCTCACACATATTCAGGAATCCACCGGCAAACAGACCTGTACGCCAGTCGATGCTGTTCAGGTTCCACTCTGAGATAAAGAGCTTGATGTTGGGGTTGGGACCCTCGGCAATCATCTTTGCATAACGGTCATACTGCTGACCCAGACGTGCGGGACCGGTAGCGTAACCGCCCTGCTGCTCGTAGTGGTGCAGGCTCAGGTAGTCAAAGTAATTGCCGCTGCGCTTGATAAACTGCTCGTCCTCACCGAATCCGCCGCAGGCAATGATCTTTATAGACGGGTCGATCTTACGCATGGCGGTGCTGAAGTCACGAACGCACTTCTCATAGCGCTCAATACCCATCTCCCACATCTCATTGTCAATCTCCCAGTACTTGACGTTATAGGGCTCGGGATGTCCGTTGGCGGCACGCTTTGCACCCCACTCATCGGTGGCGGGAGCATTGCAGTAACGCAGCCAGTTCACGGCATCCTCAAGAATCCGGTCGTATTCATCGGCCGGACGCTCAAACTTGACGCTTACCACAATCACGGGCTCTGAGTTGACCTCACGGCAGAATTTTATGAATTCATCGGTGCCAAAGCAGTTCTGGTCATAGTCCATCCACATCCAGTGTGCCCAGCGCTCACGGTTCTCCTGAGGGCCGATACCCCATTGCCAGTCATACTGTGCAACGTATCCGCCGCCCGGCCAGCGCAGACATGTAGGATGCAGTTCCTTTACGGCCTGCAGGATATCGGGACGGAAACCGCCCAGATCCTTACCGGTCTGGGTTGAAAGTGTAACCATATCAACCTGCACGGTACCACCCTTTACAACGATTGCAAAATCACCGTCACCGCTTATCTGGTCAACCCTGGCGCCAACCATCTTCAGTCTCAGGTGCATATCCTCATGGGTACCCTCCTCGCCAAGAGCCTGCGGTACAAGGGTGAAATCATATTTCTTCCACTCCTTGCTGTTTATCTTGCCAAGTGACTGACGAGCCACAAAATCACCCTTCTCGTTACGCAGTCCTACTATCAGTTCACCCTTACCCTTGGCATAGATTGAACCTACATACTTC
The DNA here is from genome assembly GCA_902798685.1 of uncultured Bacteroidales bacterium. Classification (GTDB taxonomy): domain Bacteria; phylum Bacteroidota; class Bacteroidia; order Bacteroidales; family Bacteroidaceae; genus Colenecus. The sequence goes on along the minus strand of CADBXO010000004.1, from coordinate 152,260 downwards.
TCACGGACAATTATGTTCTGCGGACCCTGTGCCATGCCGGCCTCAGCCTTCTTGCCTGCCGTAATCTCCTGTGAGTAACGCATGTTCACGGCATCATCCTTAATAAGACGGTACTTACCCTCGCCGAATGCAGTCCACTCGGGAGCGACCTCGGGAATCTGAACATCCTTGGGAGTTCCGGTGAATACGGTGTTTTCACCGCTCTTTACAACGATGTTGCGGTATGTTGCCTCGGTGTAGTTGACCCAGAAAACCAGGTCGTTCTTACCGGTCTGCTCCAGGCCGCTGTACTTTACGACCTCCTTGTCATCAAAATACATGGTTACATCGGCACCCTTACGGCTAATGCGCACCTTGTGCCAGTCCTGATTCTCGTTCACCTGATCCTTTGTGGCAGGGGTCGATGCCAGGGCGGCAAGTGTATTCATACGTCTGCCCGGACGGCCGCCGAATCCCTGTGATTCACGAACCTCCATGGCGCAGATTGAGAAATCTGCAGTAGAGCTCTGCGGCTGCAGGGCGGCACGTGCGTTTGCCTCATTGGCAGCTGCAATCTGTGACTCCGTCTGTGCGGGTGTGAATGTGCGTCCCTCATAATAGGGATCGTGGATGCGTGCAAAATATGCGCTTCCATCGGCCTTTTGTCCAAATGCGAACCTTATGTCCATCAGGCCGCCGCTCCATGAACGGCGTGCCAGCTTGTATGAACGCCAGTTCAGGTCCATTGTTATCTCGTAGTCATCGGACTCAATGGTGGCTATGTTCAGAGGCTGCTCGTAACGTGTGGGTGAATGCAGGATCATGTCATCATCCATGAACCAGCCGTCAAAATAACCGTCGCGCGGCGGAATGCCGGGATACTGCTCCGGCTCGAATGAACGGCCGTATATCAGCTCCTGCCAGACACCGTTGTTGGCACTGAAGTAAATGTGCTCAAACAGCTGTCCGTACAGCATCTCGTCAATGATACCTGAGGGCTGCTTGCTCTCAACAGTAATCTCATACTCGTTCTGTGCTCCGGCCGATACAGCCAGCAGCGACAAGGCAATGGTCAGTAATTTTTTCATCCTTTCTAACTTTCAATTTTCAATTTTCAATTCTCAATTTTCCTTGATACAACCTTAAAGAGCTTATCGCCACGTCGCACCCGCTCCGGGGTCTTGAACGATACGCGTACTCCCTGCGGCACGGTCTCAACGGTCTTGAGGTCTACGCGAGGATCATCCAGGTTGAACGTGATGCATCCGGTAGTGGCACCTGTCACCATCAGTTTGTCGCCTGCGCTGATGGGTGCGGCCTCGATGCTGAACTCAGCAACCTCAATCTTTGAGAACCAGTCGGTGCACTTGCCCACATAGACCTTGGTCTCAGTGGCCTGTGATCCGTATACATCATTCCACTCGCCCAGGCGCTGGCCCAGATAGTAGCCGTTCCAGAATCCGCGGTTGAATACGGTAGCAAGTCGCTTGTCCCAATTATCCTTCTTTTCATCGGTGAAATCGCCGTCAATAACAGCCTGGATAGCCTCACCGTAGCACTCGGCAACGGTACGGACGTATTCAGGTCCGCGTGCACGGCCCTCTATCTTGAACACCTGCACGCCGGCCTCAATCATACGGTCCATAAAGCGTATTGTCTTGAGGTCCTTGGGTGACATTATGTACTGGTTCTCGATAGCCAGTTCAATATCGGTCTCGCGGTCTTTCACGATGTATCCGCGGCGGCAGAGCTGCATGCATGCACCGCGGTTGGCACTTGCGTTCATCTCGTTCAGGCTCAGGTAGCACTTGCCGCTTATGGCCATGCAGAGTGCTCCGTGGCAGAACATCTCAATGCGGATACGCTCGCCCTTGGGTCCGCGTATATCCTGCTCTATAACCTGCTTGTGGATCTCAGTCACCTGATCCAGGTTCAGTTCACGCGCCAGCACCACCACATCGGCAAACTGGGCATAGAACTTAAGTGCCTCGATGTTGCTTATGTTGAGTTGGGTTGAAAGATGCACCTCCATACCCACCTTGTTGCAGTAAGTCATCACCGCAATATCACATGCAATTATGGCCGATATCCCCGCCTCCAGTGCAGCATCAACGATGTCATGTACCAGGGGAATGTCCTCACCGTACATCACGGTGTTCAGTGTCAAGTAACTCTGAACGCCATGGGCATTGCACTGGCTGGCAATCTCACGAAGGTCATCCAAAGTAAAATGGCTGGCACTGCGGGAACGCATGTTCAGCTTCTCCACGCCAAAGTAGATTGATCCCGCCCCGGCCTGGAACGCGGCGGCCAGACTCTCCCACGAGCCCACCGGCGCCATTATCTCAAAATCAGCTCTGTTCATATTCATTACCCCACTGGGCAGTAATTCTATCCATAGTCGCGAACAAATCACTCACTGTCTCGGCACGCAGCATCTCTATACGCGTGTGACGGAAATCGGTCAGACCCTTGAACAGCGGGCTGGCAGCCAGGTGACGGCGTATGTGTACTATGCCGCGGCGCTCGTCCAGGCGGGCAATACTGTCCAGAGTCTCCTGCTTGAGCACATCCATCTTCCACTGGAATCCGGGATCCTCCCAAAGCTGGCCAGTTTCCAAATAATGCTTTACCTCGCGGAAAATCCAGGGCCGGCCAAAACTGCCGCGGCCAATCATGATGGCATCCACCCCGTATCGGTCAAAACACTCTTTGGCACGCTCCGGAGTAGTGATATCACCGTTGCCTATGATAGGGATTTTCATACGGGGATTCTCCTTGACCTTGCCTATGAGTGTCCAGTCGGCCTCTCCAGTGTACATCTGGGCGCGGGTACGTCCGTGAATGGTCAGCGCCTGAATACCGCAGTCCTGCAACTGCTCGGCCAGTTCAACGATTATCTTGCTCTCATCGTTCCAGCCCAGGCGGGTCTTCACGGTTACGGGAATCTTAACCGCATCCACCACCGCACGGGTAATCTCCAGCATCTTGGGAATGTTCTGCAACATGCCTGCACCGCCGCCCTTGCCTGCCACCTTCTTGACCGGGCAGCCAAAGTTCAGGTCCAGCACATCGGGCCCGGCAGCCTCCACCATCTTTGCGGCACCCACCATAGCCTCGGTCTCCTTACCGTAAATCTGAATGGCCACGGGACGCTCCTCATCACTGATGGTCAGCTTCTGCATGGTCTTGTTCACCTCACGTATCAGGGCATCGCTCGACACGAACTCAGTATAGACCATATCGGCCCCGAACCGCTTGCAAAGCAGACGGAACGCCGGGTCCGTGACATCCTCCATGGGAGCCAGAAACACCGGCCTCTCCCCAAAATCAATCTCTCCTATCTTCATACAACCTGCTAAAGTACAAAAAAGTCCGTACCCCACAAAGGAGTACGGACTCTATGCTGATACATCCTGCTATTAGAAAGCGTACATTACGGAGAGCAGGAGGCGGTTGTTGCTGACGTTGTGGGTATCGGCCACGGTACCGTTTGCCTGCGGTGTGCCGTATGCTACGGTGGTGAGTTCGTATTCAACTCCCAGGTTCATGTTGCCAACGTTGTACTGAACACTGGGAGCTACACGCCACATATTGTCGATGGTTCCACCCTCGGCTGCACGTATGGTTCCCGGGATGAGGTCCTTGCCGGCACCCCAGTTGCTCATGTAACCGCACATGATACCTCCCTTGAGGGCACCGCCGTACTGAACCTGAGCCCATGATGAAGAGGCTGCAAGAGGAGCGTACTGAATCTCACCGGGATTAAGATTGGCCACCTGACCAAAACCTGAGCAGATGCCCAGATGTGACATGTCGTGACCGATCAGGGTCTTTGCCTTTACGGCAAGTTTATCCTTGTTGTACTGGGCCTGAATCATTCCGCAAAGTCCGTCCAGGTAGTACTTCTTGTTGTTGTCGGCATAGTCAATTCTGGGAGTGGTGCGCTTGTATTCCAGTCCGCCGCCCACCTTCAAGTCACCAAAGGTAAAGTCTACACCTGCATAGAACATGGGCAGAATTGACCAGCGGTTGTAAGTATATGATTTGCCGGCTGTGGCATAACCGTACGATCCGTTTGCTGCCTGGAAGATTGCGGCACCTGTCAGCTTGATGTTCTTGTTATCGCCCATAAAGTACTCGTAACGGAGTTGCGGGCTGCGGTTGAGGGCGTTGAAAGGTGAGCCGATGGCAATACCCACGGTGCTGGGGAAGAGGTCGTTCATGGGGTGCCAGGTCTGACCCAGTGTCAGTGTGCTTTTTTCCCAATCCAACGCAATAAATGCGTGGCGGTAAAGAATGCTACCGGGAGATGAGTGACCTGAGAACTCAAGTTCAGCCTTTGCGCGGCTGGCTGCACCGAAGATTTCGGGGCCTTTCAGAACGAATCCCAGACGTGCCATGGTTCCGAACCATGAACCCTGCGGAATGGCTCTCTCGTCATGCTGATCGGCCGCATTCTCGATGCGGTCTGTAGGATACAGATAGAGGAATCCTTCGGCACCGGCTACACTCTCATGTGTGTTTATCCATGACTGTGCGGCAACAAAGCCGTACCAATCGATTGAAACGTTTTTCTGAGCGTTTGCACTCAGAGGAAGCAGGCTGACTAAAAGGGCCTGCAGGATTAAAGATTTGAATTTCATTGTTTATTGTTTAGGTATTCAAAATGCTATGGAATATGTCTTGCCGGACTTGGTGTCGATGCTCTGATCCTTACCGTTCCAGCTGATGTTCAACTTGCCTCCTACAGTAGAGCGTACGGTCACTGTTGCGGGCTTGCCGTCCTTCCAGGTGAGCTCCTCCAGCACGAATCCGCCGCGGCAGCAGAGACCCTTTACGGTTCCGTCCTTCCATACATCAGGCAGAGCGGGCAGAAGCACGATCTTGCCGGTGTGGCTCTGAACGAGCATCTCGGCTATACCGGCGGTGCAACCGAAGTTACCGTCAATCTGGAATGGCGGGTGAGCATCGAACAGGTTGTTGTATGTACCGCCGCTTCCGCCGAATCCGCGGCTGCGGGCGGGCTTTATCTGATCCTGAATGAGTTTGTAGGCGTGGTTGCCATCAAGCAGGCGGGCCCACAGGCATACCTTCCAACCCATTGACCAGCCGGTTGACTCGTCACCGCGTGCCTCAAGGCTGGTGCGTACGGCTTTGAAGAGGTCGGGAGTGCCATCGGCCGTAATCTGACGACCGGGATACATTCCCCAAAGGTGTGATACGTGACGATGGTTGTCCTTGGGATCGTCCCAATCCTCAAACCACTCCTGCAACTGTCCCCAGCTTCCTATCTTCATGGGAGCCAGACGACCCTTGACTTCACTGAGCTTTTTCACGAATTCACCGTCCTTTTCGCCCATCAGAGCGGCAGCCTCGATGGTGTTTCCAAAGAGGTCAGCCATCATCTGGTTGTCCATTGTGGCGCCGAATACGGTGGTTATGTTACCCTTGCCCAGAACGTCCTGTACGTGGGGTGCGTTCTCAGGTGAATATGACGGTGCAATCACAAGATATCTGTTGCCCGATACGGGTTCCTCTACAAGGAAGTCTATGAAGAACTCGCAGGCACTCTTCATGATGGGGTAAATCTCCTTAAGGTACTTGGGATCCTGGTTGAAGAGGTAGCCGTCCCATATCTGCTGGCAGAACCATGCAGCGCCGGTGGGCCACATTCCGTTGTACGCGCCGTCAACTGCACCGGTGGAACGCCAGATATCGGTGTTGTGGTGCAGCGTCCATCCGCGGCAGCCGTACATCTGGGCGGTCTCCTTTCCGTGCTCGGCGCAATCCTTTACCAACTGCAGGAACGGATCGAATGTCTGGGGAATGCCGCACACGAATGCGGGCCAGTAGTTCATCTCAACGTTGATGTTGGTTGTGTACTTGCCGTCCCAGGGTGCCTGGCGGCTCTCGTTCCAGATTCCCTGCAGGTTGGCGGCCTGTCCGCCCGGCTGTGAGCAGCAGATCAGGAGATATCGGCCGAACTGGAAATAAAGTGTTACCAGCTGCGGGTCAAAGTTTGATGCAAACTGAGCCACACGCTGATCGGTAGGAAGTTTGGCCTGCTCGTTGGTTCCCAGGTCAAGAGTCACGGTGTTGAACTGCTTCTGATACTCCTTTATATTGTCGGCCAGAACGGCGGCATATTTCTTCTTACCTTTGGCAAAAGGCTCCAGCCAGCGGTCGGCAGCCTTGTTCTCATCGCCGCTTACGCTCTGGTAGTTCACAAAGTTGGTTCCTATCGATATGTAAATGGTCACTGCATCGGCACCGCTTACGCTCACGGCATTATCGGCGGTTGTCATGCTGCCGCCCTCCGGTATGATCAGGGTCTTGTCGGTGAAACGGATCTTACCTTCAATGCCTTCGTGGTCATCGCCCTTGCAGGATACGGTCATGACAGCCTGCTTGCCGGTAACCTCGGCCGAGCGTCCCAGAATCCTGTCGTCACGATACGGCAGGTTGTAACTGGCCTTGAATGAGAGAGCCCCCTTGGCCGATGCCGTCAGACGCAGTGCAATAACCTGGTCGGGGAATGATACAAAGCACTCGCGGGTGTACTCCACACCGTTTGCCTTAAAGCGTGTCAGAGCCACTGCGCGGGCAATGTCCAGCTCCCTGTAATAGTCGGTGAAATCAGTGATTCCGTCAAAATCCAGCATCAGCGAACCGGCAGTCTGGTAGGGCATGCCGTGTGCGCTCTTGGATGATATGTACTCGTCGCAAAGGGCCTGTGCATCAGAACGGCGACCCTCCCAAAGGGCCTGGCGGATCTGCTCCAGTCCGTCCTTGGCGGCGTAATTGACATTGTTATGAGGACCTCCGCCCCAGATAGTCTCCTCGTTTATCTGTATACGCTCCTGAGCGGGAGTGCCGAACACCATGGCACCCAGGCGACCGTTACCCAGCGGAAGTGCATCGGTCCACTGTTTGGCAGGCGCGTCATACCAAAGTTTCAACTCTTGGTTTTGTGAGCAGCATGTAAGTGACATAAAGGCCACAACTGCAAAAAGCAATGGTTTTTTCATAATCTTATAGGGTTAGCTACATTATAGGTTTCAAAAGTACTCTTTTTTAACGGAACAGCAGGCATATCAGGCGCAAAAACGCTCAATACGCCAGACACTCCGACCAAGATAATACGTTAGCACGCGGGTTCCCGGTCGGAGCGTCCGCACTTCACACAAGTTCGGGCGTATTCTTGGATGCTTGGGCTACGTAAATACGCTCCCACGCGGAAATCACGTCAAAACGTCCACAGTTTTGGCGGTCTCTTGCGTTTCGCCTATATTTGCATAAAACACCAATTCTAATACTGTTTATGAGAAATCTTTACCACCTGTGTGTTGCATCACACAATGAAGTCCTGTTCAGGGATGAGTCTGATTTCATCGCGTTCACCAACCTGATGGCGCTGGCCACCTACAAGACCAACGAGGAACTCTTGGCCGATGCGCTTATGTCAACCCATTATCACCTGGCTGTAATGTCCCATGATCCGGCTCCCTTCATCGCCCGGCTCAGACACAGTTATGGCCGATACTTCAACTACAAGTACAAAAGAGAGGGACGTTTGGGACCCAAAGGATTCTTCCAGACCGGTATCATCGGCACCAAACACCGGAACGCGGCATTGAGTTACATTTTAAGAAACGGCCTGCACCATGCACAGAGTGCCACACCGTTCGGTTATCGGCACTGTACCGTGAATTGCGTATTCAACAAGGAGATGGGACGGCCGCCGATAAGGCACACCATCACATCGAGGGCGGAAATAGCTTCCTACCTGCCTCGACATTCTGAGTTTCCGGATCACTTTGTTATGAATGAAGACGGGATGTTTGTGCGCGAATCGTTCATGGAGATTCCGCAGTTGGAGTTGCTGTTCGTAACGCCCAGAGGGTTCCTGTACCAGATGAACCGGATATCCGATGAAATCTGGCAAAGAGAACAGATGGAGGACAATTCCAACGAACCGCCCATAACGCTCGGAACGATTGAACGCCCTTTCGACAAGCAAAGCGTATCATCCATGCTGGAGTGCGAGAAGGGCTTTCGATACAACCCGACCGCACTAAATGACGTCGCGGTTTGCAACATCATTGATAAGCAACTCATCAAGCGGTACGGAAAAAGTTCGGTGTATGCATTGTCCGATGCCCAGAAGCTCAAGGTCGCACAGGTGCTCAAGAACGATCTGCACCTGCCACAACACCAGATCAGCCGATGTATGGTACTGTAAATGCCGGACGCTCCGACACGAGAATACGCTAGCACGCGGGTTCTCGGTCGGAGCGTCCGCTGTTCACGCAGGTGCGGGCGTAATCTTGGACGCTTGGGCCAAAACAATACGCTCCCTCGCGGAAAACGTGTCGGAACGTCTATGCACCAACCAAAAAGAATCGCCCCAATTGTGCTCATTCCAGTACTTTTCACTACCTTTGTTTGCCCTAATGCAAAGCAAGGAAAATTACAATCAATTATAAGGAAAAAGTATGTATCTGTTAGGTTATGACATAGGCAGCTCTTCAGTGAAGTGCAGTCTTGTAGATGCCCAGAACGGCAGTTGCGTTGCAACAGCGTTCGCCCCAAAGAGTGAAGCACCCATTAAAGCAGTCAACCCGGGTTGGGCTGAGCAGAATCCTGACGACTGGTGGTCATATCTCAAGGCAGCCACTGCCGATGTAATGTCTCAGTGCAAGGTCGATGTCAAGGACATCAAGGCCATCGGAATCTCCTATCAGATGCACGGACTGGTTTGCGTCGACAAGAACCAGAAGGTTCTGCGCCCCGCCATCATCTGGTGTGACTCACGTGCAGTAGGCATCGGTGAGAACGCATTCCAGGAGCTGGGCCGCTCACAGTGTCTGACCCACCTGCTCAACACCCCCGGCAACTTCACAGCATCAAAGCTGGCATGGGTAAAGCAGAACGAGCCCAAGATCTTTGACAAGATCGACAAGATCATGCTCCCCGGTGACTACATCGCAATGCGTCTGACCGGTGAGATCGCAACCACAATATCAGGCCTTTCAGAAGGTATGTTCTGGGATTTCCAGACCGGTGATGTAGCAGGCTTCCTGCTCGACTACTACGGTATTCCCCGTACATTCATACCCAAGATCGTTCCCACCTTCGCCGAGCAGGGCCGCCTGACATCGGCCTCAGCCAAGGAACTCGGTCTGGCCGAGGGCACACCCGTTACCTACCGTGCAGGTGACCAGCCCAACAACGCCCTCTCACTGAACGTATTCGAGCCCGGTGAAATCGCCTCAACCGCAGGTACATCAGGTGTTGTATACGGTGTGAACGGTGAAATCAGCTATGATCCCAAGTCAAGAGTAAACACATTCGCCCACGTAAACCACAAGACCGGTTTCAACCGTCTGGGTATCCTGCTGTGCATCAACGGCACAGGTATCCTGAATGCGTGGATGAAGCGCAACATAGTACCCGAGGGATTGGGTTATGCCGAGATGAACGACCTGGCTGCCCAGGCACCCATCGGCGCAGCAGGCGTATCAGTACTTCCCTTCGGCAACGGTGCCGAGCGTGTTCTTGAGAACAAGGAGCGCGGCTGCAGCTTTAACGGCGTAAACTTCAACATCCACAACCGCTCACATCTGCTGCGTGCAGCCCAGGAGGGTATCGTATTCTCATTCAAATACGGTATCGAGATAATGGAGGATATGGGAATGTCAGTGAACACCATTCACGCCGGCAACGCCAACATGTTCCTCAGCCCGCTATTCCGCGACACACTGGCAGGTGTAACCGGAGCCACCATCGAGCTCTATGACACCGACGGTTCAATAGGTGCCGCCAAGGGTGCAGGTATGGGTGCCCATATCTACAATGACCATAACGAAGCCTTCGCATCACTGCAGAAGATCCGTGTGATTGAGCCCAAGGCATCCGATATGCCCGCTTATGATGAGGCATACCAGCGCTGGAAATCATACATTCAACAATAAAAAGCCAAATTACTGACAAAATGAGAACAAACAAGACAACCACTATCATTCTGGCTGCCCTCTGCTTAGTCCTGGGCATTGCCGCATGTTCATCATCCAAGAGCGCATCCAAGCTGGCTCCCGCCAAGAAGGGATACGCCGAGACCGGAAAGTACCGCAACTACCTCAAGGAGCTCGGTTTCAGCCAGGAGGAGATTGACGGAAAGATCCAGGAGATCTATTCAGTCATATTCGAGGGTGAAGGAGCCGCATACCACGACGTTGACGTTGAGGTTGACGGCAAGATGGTACCCATGGGTTACATTTCAGACGTAAAGAACAACGACGTTCGTACCGAGGGTCAGTCATATGCAATGATGATTGCAGTCCAGATGGACAAACCCGAACTGTTCAACAGAGTATGGCGCTGGTCAAAGCACTATATGCGTCACAATGAGGATGGTCCCTCACACGGACTGTTCGCATGGTCATGCCGCACCAACGGCCGCCGCACATCAAACGGATCCGCCAGTGACGGTGAGCTCTACTACGTAACCGACCTTCTGCTGGCATCACGCCGCTGGGGCAGCTATGAGGAGTTCAACTACCTGGCCGAGGCACAGGAACTGCTCAACGACCTCTTCTCAAAGGACGGCACAGGCGGTGTAACCAACATCATCAACATGGAGAAGAAGCTCATCAACTTCTGCCCCGATGTACGTTCAAACGAGTGGACAGATCCTTCATACCACCTGCCCGCATTCTATGAGATCTGGGCCGAGACCGCTCAGGACGGCCGCGAGGCAATCTACCGCGAGCTGGCCGACAGCGCACGTGCTTACCTGCATCGCGCCTGCGACCCCGTTACCGGTATCAACCCCGACCAGAGCCAGTTTGACGGTACTCCCAACCGCGGCAGCGAGTTCCACTATGACTCATGGCGCGTACCTATGAATATTGCAATGGACTTCACTTGGTACCACAAGGATGCCGCATGGCAGACCGAGTATGCCCAGAAGTTCCAGAACACCATCCTGGGCCGATACGGCATTACTGAGTTCCCTGATCAGTTCGCACTCAACGGTGATGTATCAGCACGTCCCATGGGCGGCGGCCGCTGGCGTCCCAACCTGCGTCACTCAATCGGTTTTGTAGGCACAATGGCTACAACCGCTCTGATGTGTGACAGCGAGTACAACCAGGAACTGGTTAAGCACATGTTCTCACTCAAGCACGAGCCCTATGAGGACGGCTACTATGACGTTTACTACGACGGTCTGATTTATCTGTTCGCCCTGTTGCACCTGAGCGGCAACTATCGCATGAACTGGTAATTTATACCACGAATATACAGAGTGCCCTGGCCGCGAAAAATTGGCCGGGGCACTCTTTTTTATAAAAAAAGCGTCTTATATAGCTATGCTTTCTGAAAATCTTGTTATCTTTACGCGCTATATAAGTACATATGTGCATGAACGCGGTGAACGCGGGCGCGCGCTACGCATAAGTACCATAACCCTAATTGGACTAAATAATTAATAACCAAAGATATGAAAATCAACAAAAAACTTATCAGAAAGTCTGCAATGGCTCTCTTTGCCACTGCCCTTATCGGACTTAGCGTATCCTGTAAAGATCTCTGGAGTGAGCAGCACCCGGGAACTTACTACACAAGTACAGGTGAGACTATAGCCGATTATCTTCTAGGAACTCAGGAAAATCACGGTGATTTCTCAGATTTCATAGCAATTCTTCAGAAGGCCGATCTTTGGGGTCAGGTTAAGACATACGGTACATACACCTGCTTCGCTCCTGACAACAACGCCATGGAAGAGTACTTTGAATGGAGACGCAGCATTGCAACCAATGACTCAATCCGCAACGTATTCCAGAGCCTCGAGACAGTTCTTCAGAACCGCAAACTTTGTGATACCATTGCACGTTCACACCTCTTCATTGAGCGTATGTTCGCATCGGACCTGTCAGGTACAGGTGTGGCTCCGCACCCCAATATGCTGGACCGCTACATGTCTTACACATGCTATCCTGACACAGTTCCTGTCAAAGAGGACGGTGTAGTTCTGAAAGGTGCCAACGGTGAGGATTCAACAATGATCGAACTCAGATATCTGTTGAACCAGTACACCACCATCAAGGAGATTGATGATACCGTAGTAAACGGCGTTGTTCACACCATCTACAGTGTAATCAGACAGTCTAATGACTTCCTTCCCGACCTGATGGCAATGAACCCCAATATCAGCATCTTCACTTCAGCAATATTCGCCACTCACCTGAGAGATACTCTCAGAAAGTACTGGGATGACACTTATCCCGAGGTTGATGCTGAGTGGACATTGAACGGTCTTACTTACGGTCAGAACACACACTATCACAAGACATCTTATGAGACTGACTGGGAGGTAATCCCGGAGAAACGAGAATTCAAGTTCACAGTATTCGTTGTACCTGATTCAGTATTGGAAACCAATTATAACATCCACAATGTTGATGACCTCCGCGAGTATGCCAAGACCGTTTACCCCGAAGGCAAGGATCTTGATGACATAGACAGAGGAAGTTCACTCAACAAACTCCTCTCATATCATATCCTGCCCTGCTGGCTGTCATATGACCAGTTCAACACAAGCCAGGATGCCCTTATCAAGAAGCATAATGACAAGGAGACTCTGGATGTAGAGGATTTCTATGAGACTCTTATGCCCCACTCAATAATGCGTATCAGCTCTGCATACAAAGGCAGTAGCAAGAGTGACCGCATAGGTATATTCATCAACCGTAAGGGTACCACCAAGAACAAGAATCTGGTTGCTCCCGGTATCAAGATTATTGAGGGACTCCAGAATGAGTATAAGGGTTACAACAAAATCTGCAAGAACGGTGAGTATCACTTTGTTGAGAAACTTCTGGTATATGATGATTTCACCAGAAATACCGCTCTTCAGTGCAGAATGAGAATCATGACCAGCACCCTGTCACCTGATTTCATCAACAGTGGCGGACGCGGCCGTCTGTACACCGAGGGAAAGCGTATAGTATACAAGTACCTGCATGGATATTGCGCCAACTTTGAGTGGGTTGACAAGCAGACTGAGTTCTATGTACGCTACCGTGATGCTTCATTCGGCACATTCAACGGTGATGAGATGACTGTTATGTACAGCTATGATATCGCCATCAAACTCCCGCCCGTACCTTCAGACGGTAACTATGAGATCCGTGTATGGAACAACGCTATGGAGGGAACTGATGTAGCTGACCGCGGTATCGTTCAGTACTACTTCCACCAGACCGAGCCTGCAGATAGGTCTATGGGCTGGCGTAACTGGAACTGGATACCTGAGGGTATTCCTGTTGACCTCAGAATCAGTGGTTCCGATTCACGTATCGGCTGGGTTAAGGACAGCGAGTACGAGCAAAGCGATGATAAGGATGCTATGATTGAAGCCAATGACCGTGGTATGCGTAACCGCGGTTACATGAAGGCACCAGATTCATACGGAACTCTCCGTGACGATAAGAACTGCTACAGAAAGATCGTAGCTAATGAGTATATGAGAGCCAGCACCGACTATTGGATCCGCATACGTCAGGTCTACAGCGGTGGTACAGGCGTTAACCCCTTCAGCTTCATAGAGATTGTTCCTAAGAGCATCTATGAGAACAAAGAGGATAAGCACTAATCCCCTCTGGCAAGGCAATAAGAAAAGGAGCAGAAATCTGCTCCTTTTCTTATTTATATCAGTAAATAAAAGATTAACGTGTCCCTCTGCGGAACTGTTGACCAGGGAATTGCTGACCGTTCTGCTGGCCGCCTCTCTGAGGATTGAATCCGGGACCGAATCCAGGTCCTAACTGGTTGGGCTGACCGCCCTGCGGGAACTGGCCCTGAGGGAACTGGCCCTGAGGGAACTGACCCTGGGGGAACTGACCCTGAGGAGTGAACTGCTGACGACGCTGCTGCCAGATACTGTCACGGCTTTCAAAGCGACGACGGTTCTCCTGCATACGGCGTATCATTGCAGTATCGGGTTGACCCCAGTTCCTCCAATAATTCTCCCACCACTGCTGCTGCTGTTCATCAGCCTGCTGCATTTCGCGCTGGCGGTGACGCTGGAAATCAAACATGTGGGGCTGCATCATGAACTGCGGGTTCATCATATTCCACTGACCCATCATCTGGAACTGACGCTCTGAATGGATTCGGGTCTGCTCTGTTCTCTCACCCCAAACTTTCTGACCAAGCTCCCACTGAGCAATACCAACTTTCTGGCGGGTAGAGTCAGGCAGAGCCTTGTCAAGTTTCTGCATATAGCTGGAGTTTATCTCCTGCCAACGCTTCATGTACTCACGTGATTCTGGCTGGAGTTCACGATTCAGCTTAACAAGTTGCTCGTTATACTCAATGTAGATCTTAGCGAACTTCTCGTACTCCTTCTTGGTGAGATTTGCATTCTCCTTTATGAAACGCAGGGACGCATTGATCATCTGCTCGTCCCTGTCCTGCGCCATAACTGACGGAGAGGTCAGGAGAAAGCCTGCCAGAATCAACAACGCTGTCCAACGCTTTTTCATAATCAGTTGCCGTAGTAGTTGCTCATCATAGAATAGACACCCAGTTCATCGGCTGTCATATTCTGTAACACCTCATCCACGCTTGCGCACTGTGAGATGCTTTCGTAGTCGGGTATATCAAACCCGCCGCCAAAGGGATGCAGGAACAGCAGTGCAACTGCAGCCACGCTTGCTGCGCTTGCGAACAGAGCCACAATCCTGCGCTCTACGCGATGCTTGCGCTGCTTTCCAATCTGGGCTACGACACGTTCAGTCATGTCGTCCAGGAAATGCTCAGGCATTCTGTAGGGCATTTCTCTGCTCAAACTTTCCAGATCAAAATCTTTCATAACTGATGTTCTAAAATATAATCCTTTATTTTCTGTACTGCGTAATGATAGTTGGTCTTAAGTGTATTCACACTGTCTCCTACTATCTGGTGTATCTCCTCATAACTCTTGTCATCATAGTATCTGAGATTGAACACCATCTTCTGCTTGGCCGGCAGGAGTGCAATTGCCTCCTGGAGGAGTATCAGGGTCTCATCGGCATCCGGACTGGCTTCCTCACGTACGCTGTCCTTTAACGAATCGCCCAAGTCATCTACCGACATTGTGAAACCGGAACGGTTCTTGAGCAGTTTGAGACTCTCATTTGTAGCTATCTTGTAGAGCCATGATGAAAGCGGATACTCGTTGGAGTAGGTACTCCTGTACTTGTATACGTTAATCATAGTCTCCTGAAGACAGTCCTCCGCATCATCATGGGCCACCACCATTCGGCGAATGTGCCAATATAACGGCTCTCCGTATTTCTTCATGATGAGGCGTACGGCCTCCTCTACGTGATTATCATCACATAGCAGACGGGCAATGGATTCGTCGCTAACTGAAAGAGATCCTTGGCTGTTCACTATGCTATTTTCCTCACGTTTCATCCTTAATATAAATAATCAGTGCCGAAGTTAAATACTTATCTTTTTTTAACAATCAAAACACTGCTTGGCGGAAATAGTCAAAGTCGGCATAACCGCCAGCTTGGGTCGTACAATAACTGTACAAACCTGTGCGGTAACCGGTAAAATAGTCCAGACTGAAAGACATCTGCAGCACTGCATCGACATCAGTCCAACTCTTACCGTCAAGTGAGTAGCTCATGAAAGCCTGGTCGGCACGCTCACCCTCCTCCTGAGGAGTAAAGACATAGCGTATCTTGAGCCAAACCTTATCCTGTGTAAGAGGAATACGTAATGCTTCAGAATCCGGACTGGGCTGCTGGGCACCCTGAGCCTGTGGACCGCGACGGCGCCCCATATTACGATGTGTCATCGCCACAAGACTCTTGCTGCCGTCATCGGCCACTTCCACACCGATGGTGCAGTAATTGCTCTGGAAGGCAACTATACCGGCTCTATCGCCCGGTTTCATGCCGCTTGCGTCCATCAGTACCTCGCTGTAGCAACGAGGACCTACAGTGCGCTGGGTAAGGGTGTTGCGGGCATCGGTCACATTGGTAGCCACCTGTCCGGTCTTGAGACGCAACCAGCCCTTGCGCTCGGTAACAGACCATGCGCTGTTATCGGGCTTGTGGTTCCACTGCCATACCAGATCCAGCTCATTCTCCTTATACTTGAACTCGTCATTGTCCCATGTGCGGTTCTTTCCGCTTTCAGGCAGATTGACTGTAAACTGCTTTACAGGCTTGGTGTCATCACCCAAAATAGGCCAACCGTCAACCCATTTCATAGGCTGCAGGGTAGGAATGCGGCCTACAGCTCCGTGATCCTGGAACATGATTGAATACCAGTCACCGTTCTGAGTCTCTATGATGGCTCCCTGAGCAACACCGTCGCCACGGCCGTCAAATGCACCGCTCAGAATGGTCTTGCTCTCATAGGGACCGAACAGATCCTTTGAGCGCCAGCATGTCTCGGTGCGAACACCGCCGCTTGGCCAGTCAATTACTATCACATAGTAATAATCACCTATGTGGTAGATATGGGCACCCTCGGCACGCAGGTTATAACCCTGACGCGGAGAGTCAATAATAATCTTCTCCTCGGCACCGGCCTTGATTGCTGAACCGTCAGGCTCGAGTTCAATGATACGAATCTCACCGTTGCCCCATACCACATAGAGATGTCCGTCCTCAAAGAGCATGGATGCATCGTGGAAGGGACGGTCTATAACTGAACGCTCCCAGTTGCTCTTGGTGATATCCTTAGTCTTATAGATGTAAGTCTTGTTCTGGTCATTGGCTATGAACAGGGCATAATAGGTACCGTCTACATAACGGAGTGATGTTGCCCACTGTCCCTTTCCGTAAGCGTTACGGCCGTTACGCAGGTTATATACATCATCATCCTCAAGGAAGTCATAGACGTAACTGACCAGTTCCCAGTGAACAAGGTCTTTGGAGTGCATGATGGGAGCACCCGGGCAGAAATACATGGTGGTGCTTACCATATAGTAATCATCACCTACTCTGATCCAGTCATTATCCGGAATATCGGTATAAGTGAGAGGATTGATACATGCAGTCTGCTTATTCTTAGCAGTGCATCCTGACCATGCCAAAAACAGCATGGCCAGGATGGCTGTAAATATAGTCCTGGTTTTCATGTCACACAATCACTTGTCTATCATTTAAAGGTAAGCCAGTCTACCTGAATCTTACCCTCTGTTGCCATACGGACCTTAAGGTGATGGATACCCTTGGCAGCACCCTTAACAGGAGCGTCAACCATTACCATCTGACGGTCAGCAGGAACGTCTACAGTAGCAATTACCTTGTCATCCTGGAGAATCTCAAGCTTACCGGCTGAAGGAGCTACAACCTTAACAGATACCTTCTTGGGAGCCTTCTTGAACTCAACGGTATTATACTGTGCCCAAGCACCCTTCTCATAGAATACGGTCTTCCAACCTGCAAAGTAGTTGCTGGGCTCCAGGTATGCGATAGAGTCACCGCTCTGGCTGAGTGCAGTATAACGGTCAAGCTGTATCTCAGTATTAGACTGAGTAATACCAATACCGCGCAGAGTAGGCTTAACCATCTTGATCTCACCCTTCTCATCATCAAAGAAAATACTGTCAGCGCAAACTGAACGGTTCTTGTCAAATTCAGGTGAATACTCGTTATGATGATAGAACAGATAGGTCTGACCCTTGAACTCTATGATTGAGTGATGGTTGGTCCAGCACTTGTTTGCATGCTCCTCAAAGAAGACACCCTTGAACTCATAGGGACCGAAAATGTTGTCGGCAACGCAATATGCCAGAACCTCCTCTACGTCACGTGCCCAGGGGAATGTCATATAGTACTTGCCGCCATGCTTGTAAAGATAAGGACCTTCTACAAGACCCTTGGTGGGAACTCCCTCTACACGATGACGGTCGGCAGGATCTGTTGAAACTGATTTCCAGTCAGGATTGAGTTTGGTAATGGTGATACCGGGCATTACAAGATAACCGGTACCGTCATCATCAATAAAGATACAGGGGTCAATACCGCCTACGCCTTCAATAGGAGTAGCCTCGGGAGTATACGGGCCTTCAGGATAATCGGCAGTGCAGATACCTACACGGTTTCCGCCCATTCCACGACGTCCGTTTGCACTGGGCTGCGGTTTGGCACCTGCAGGGAAGAAGAAATAATACTTTCCGTTAGTGGGGTTCTGCTTGCAGTCAGGGGCCCACATTGAATAACCTTTTTCATTAACCCAGGGAGCTGTCCACTGGTCAACAATCATACCGTGGTCAGTCCAATCAGTAAGGTTTGCCGATGAGAATACATGATAGTCAGCCATGCAGAACCAGTCCTTGCGGGCATACTCTGCCGGTGCCTTGATATCATGTGAGGGGAATACATATACGCGGTCACCTACTACAAGAGCTGAAGGGTCAGCCGAGAACTGATCGCGGATAATGGGGTTCTGTGCCTGAGCGGCAATGCCGGCCAACATCAGAGCGGCCAGGAGTGAAAATCTTGCTTTCATCTGTTGATTATAAGAGGTTAATAATATACATATTTGGTAAGCGAGCATAAAGATACCCTCTTTTGGGCAAACCTCATAACACACACAGTAAAAAAGTGATAAAAAGAGAATCGGCGGGGAGCCGTATGCTCTCCGCCGATTCATTATAGGTCAGTTGTTACTTAATCACTTAAGCAGAACCTTATCAAATGAAACCTTGCCGTTGGCACCGGTCGTCTTGCGGATCAGGATCTGACCAGCCTTAGCACCGTCAACCTTCAAGCCACCCAGAGTGTAGAACTCGACATTAGCCTTCTGAGCCTTGTTGAAGTCAACCAGAGTGATAACCTCGGCTACCTTAGCCTTAGCCTCAGCAGCTGCAGCAGCGTAATCAAATGTAGCGCTCGGCTTGAATGTCAACTTAAAGTTATCAGCCTGAGCAGCACCTTGATTGGTTCTAAGATCAAGAGTGATTGCCATATTCTCTCCATCTCCAACCTTAACGTCAACTGATACAAAGACTGTGCTATCGCAATGATGACTCTTGTCAATCGCTATAGTGTCAAATTGGCCAGGTAATGAATCAATCTTCTGGAGTGTGTAAGTAGCAGGATCAAGATAGTCAGTTGTAATAGAAGCTGTAGCAGTATCACTTGCAGAAAGAGCAGTAAGTGAACCACCACTAGTACCCTTGCCCTTGTTTTCATAAGAGTAGTCACTTCTGATATCAATACCAAGGTTGTACTCACCTGCAGGCAGACCTAATACAGTCTGTGTCAGTACAGCATTTGAACCCCAGTCCATAGAAACGGCACCATCAAATACGGCTACACCTTCCTTAAGATTAGAATTCTTGTTGAGAGAATCAACATAAACCATATCGTTACCGTTACCATCGTTAACTGACTTGAATGTCCAGCCCGGCATGAGGTCAACAAAGTCGGCATTTGTCATGGTCATCCAAATTTCAACTTTGTTCCACTTATGGTTGGTGTGAACAACGCGAGCCTTACCATGCTTATCTGCGTCATAGTTGAAGTCATTTCTATTATCAGTCTGATTCTTATCCAACATCTCAATGAAGGACGGAGTAGCGTACAGATAGTAGTTCTTTACAAATGCGGTCAAATCAAGCTCACCGGCAGCAGCTCCCTTCTCATAAATAGCAGCCTTGATAGCTGACTTATAGATTGCTGCCAGATAGTCATCATCTGACTTCAGGTTGTCGAACAGATCCTTAACAACTGTTGTGTCAGCAATTGTTGAACCAAGATCCTTAGCGAGCTTGTCGAGTTCCTTGATACGACGTGTACCAACTTTAGAGATACCAACAGATAATCTATAAGCATCTGTTAATTCAACAATCTCATTAAGAGCTGCGGTCAGCTGATCGTCGGTTGTCAGGATGGTATCGAAGCCTTCCTTATCCTCGTAAGCATCCTTAAGATCTCCATACTCTGTGAAACTCTCCTGCTCCTTAGCGTCAATCAAAGCCTTGGCGGCCTTCATAGCAGCATTGAACTTCTTTGTGTCGGCGATACGTGCGTCAAGAGTCTCGATTGCTTTCTTCATATCATCGATAAACGCGGTAAGTTCTGCATTGGTCTTCTCAGAATATACATATGCGTCATAAACGCCCTTGATACTGTTCAGAGCAACGTAGTCTATCAGATTAGCCCAATTAGCATTCTCAGCAGCGGCGCTTGTAAGCTTCTTGGCAACCTCTTCTGCCTGTTTAACTACCAGGTCAACAGTATCCATACGGAGTTTCATTGCTTGAGTACCATCAGTAGTAGCCTTAGCAGCATTTGTCCAATCAGAAGGCTTTGTGCTGGTGAATGTTCCACCAATCTTATACTGATTGATCAAAGCGGTCAGAGCGGTCAGAGCCTCACCCTCATACTTGGCACCTGCAGCAAGAGTTGCACGGGCCTGAGCAGCGTCAACAGCCTCGTTCAGAGCCTTGATAGGATTGAAGCATACAGGAGAGCTGTAAAGCTCTACGTTGCTTAACATAACACCAGGATTTGAGCCGCTGGAAGGAGACTTACAGTAGATTTCAATAAGATACCTGCCAGACTTCTCAACGGCAAAACCGAACTGCATAGGAGTCATCAAAGTATCAAGATCACTGGTGGGATCATCGTGGATACCCTTGGCAAAACTCTTATCGAATGCATAAGAACCGATCTCTAAGATATCCTCATTGGCAACAGTACGCGGATCTTCATTGTAAGGCAGTAAGCGAACACCAATAGTAGCATTCTTGTAGAAACTACCGGCATCAAACTTAACAATGTATGCTCCGTTACCCATATTGATTTCAAATCCATTACCGTAACCTAAGAAGAGACGGGCAGGATGGTTCTCGCTTGAACCCATGGGGCACAGGAACAGAGCTCTCGGATACTTGTATGAATCCTGATAGAAGAACAACTGTGCTGCATTCTTTACAGAAACACCATCACCAGTCTCGAGGAACTTAGTATATCTACCATAACTACCTGTTTCATAGGCAGCGGCTGTACCAGCAGGCATCAGTTTAGTTTCACCTGTATTGACGGTCTTGTCATAGAACTTGGCATCCCAGATAGGTTTACCTATTGAAAGAGAAGAGAGGTCTCTGTTGATAGGACCAAAGTTATAATGGATCTTTACATCATCAGCCTTACGCTGTGTGTTGGGGATGAACAGGTTGTTGAGTTCAATCAGATAGTCACCATCCAGATCATTGTTCTGATACTTAGTAGGACGGGTGATAGTAAGAGTTGAGTCAGCAGCATTCCATGTACGGTCCCAAATCTCATTGCCTACGTAAACAATGCACTTCTCGCGAGTCGCAGCGTCGGCAGGATCATCAATGGCCATCTCACGTGAGAACTTGAAGGTGATAGACTTGATCTTACCGTCCAGGCCGAATGATCCGTCCTCATACTCAGCCCTCTGCATTACAGGAGGTCTGTCATACATTGAGTAAACGCCAGTGAATACATAAGGATTCTGATGAGCCTCTTCATTGTAGAAGTTCTCAACCAGCTTACCTGCCTTGATCCACTCGATATCATCAGCCTTGGGGAACATTGAACCTGTGTACTTCAACTGTATATCTGCCTCCTTCGGGTTGTAGAAAGAAACCAATACCTTATCGTACTGATCAAAGGTGTAGCGAATGAACTCGCCGTCCTTCTCATAACCGTCAGCGAACAGATACATGTAACCGTCACCCTGATACTCGGCAGAAGCGATATCGGTGTACTCCCATTCTCCGTTCTTCTTCAGACCCCATACATCAAAGTACTCACCGGGAATCTCAACAGCGTCAATCTTGGTCTTTGCGTATGCCTCTCTGGCCAGATCCTTCAGGTTGGTCTGGTAACCGAAGTCAACGCGAAGCATGTGCTGATAATATTCAACACCGCCGATGAATGACTTGGTCAGAGACAGGTTGTCAAGAGCGAACTCTGTGTAGTCTGATGAGAAACCAAGACGTACAAAGAACTTGTCAGGCTGCACATGATAGAACAGGTCCATGCCGGTATTGTTGCCTTTGTAACCCTTGGCCCAATACCATGCGCTGTCCTCTGCCCACCAGTAACCGTTTACGAATACGTAGTTATTGGCAACTTCATCGTTAATGTAGTAGGTCATGAATGTGCACTTCTCCCACTCACCGTTAAAGAAGTCCTTAGAGTACTCGAAAGCTCTATTGTACTGGTACTCTTTTGAATTGTCGATGTAACCCATTGAGAAGGGCTTCTCAGCATGGAAATAACCACGCATTACATCAGCAACCAAGTACGGGTTAACATTCTCATGACCCTTACGGGGCTTAGCCTTTACATAGAATGTAAGTCTGTAAGATGAATGATCCTCAATGTCAACACCACGTACGAACAGGTTACGACGATAACGGGCAGCGTTACCACCGCTATAACTGTTTGAAGACAAAGTCTTACCCTCTACTGCCTTAGGAGCAGTATCGGTTAAAAACTTGAAGTAACGGTCACCACCGCCGTCAGTCTCACCATAGCCTCTCATAGCTTGAGATCTTGCCTGCTTCTCTTGACCTCCATCGGCAATGATAGTACCGGCTGTAGCATCCTTCTCAGCCCAAATCTCATTCTTATCATCGGTGATTACGACACCATTTCTAAGATAAATGGTAGTATCTCTGAAAATACCCTTCTGCCAGTCTTGGGGGGTTTCCCAAGGTTTCAGAGAGTTACTGTTTTTGTCCTGTTTGTTCTTGTAATACTCAACCTGTTTGATTGTATCCACCGGTATGGTAGACCATTTATCCCATTCAGCCTCGAAATTCTGAGTGAAGACCACCCTAGCGTCTTTTGACTCATCAAAAGTCGGACCGTCTTCTTGAGCAAAAGCGGGAGCTGCCATAAGCATCAACCCTGCAAATAATAAGTCTCGTTGTTTCATAAAAAATTGTTAATTAATAAATAGGTTAAATAACTCGTTTTCTCTCTCTTGTTAATAATAGTTCTTTAATTTAATCGGTTAATCAATTAGTTAAACTATCACTGAAACCTGGACCCGTGGGGAAAATTCCCCACAGGTTCAGGTATATTGTCATTTCTCGTCAGGAAGTACCAGGAACCAGGCTTTATTGAGTTTCTTGCTGTCAGTGCCGAGAAGCTTGTTGTACAGATCCATATCCATGTCCCTGTAGTAGTCAACCTTGTCATTCAAAACTGCGGTTTCACGGGTTGCAACTCTTCTGGCAAGGAAATCATTCTCAAAATCTCCGCCTATGTCCTCACCACGATGCTGTGAGATACGCATCAGGTCACCAAAGCGGTATCCCTCAAAGCATGTCTCAAGAGCCATCTCATCAATCAGGTATTCCTCAACGGCACGTATAGAATCTGTCAAAGCATTTCCAATCAATCTACCATCGGCTGACATTGCTGCCATCTTTTTACCGATTGTGTAGAGAGTGTCGAATGATGCATCACCACAACCGCGTGAATGGATACCGAACGTATTGCCTGTCTGCCATGTTACGACATATGCACTCGTTGTACCGGTACCTGACGAGTAATTTCTGGTGACCCAGTTAGGCTGAGCTTTCTCGAACTTGTTTGTTGAGAAATTAAATATTTCAGAAATATCAACACCGTTGATGTTCTTAGCCCTGAGTTTTTCTCCCTGACTCAAACTGTCAATGGTCGCCTTGCAAAGACCTTCCCTGAGTATTGCAAATGCTGTCTGGGGCAGTCCGCAACGGTTCAATGCCTCTGCAAGCCTCAAATATACGACGTCCTTGCGATATAACCAAATTTTTTCTGAATTAATTTTATTTAACGTTTGAACGTCGTCAGTGCTATACAATCCGGTATTGATTTGCTCTTTAGTAAGATCATCAAGAACGCCTGAACTTGGCTCCAGAACGGACAGCAATCTCAAGTCTCCGCGACGGAGTATTGAAGGTTCATCCTCCTTGTCTGTCATATAAACCGGGTACTGGTAGCGGCTGCCTTCCATCTTTGCATGGTAGCAATAATTCTGACGCGCGCTGGTTGCTGTGAGAGCACGTGAACGGGTCAACTGATACCAACAGTAGTTGTCCAGGGTTGAACAGTAAATGTTGGGCAGGTCACTTGTGGTGCCACTATACTCATCGGCCTCCATAGGAATGTAGCAGATGCATCCATTGCTGCCGAACTGGTTGCTCAGATAGTTGTCACTGCCCATGTTGAGGAAATCCTGAGTCAGCCATGTAATGCATCCAAGACCAGTGGTTACCTGGCGGTCATCACCTGCCAGGTAGTCATGATAATAGAGAGCTGCATGGGCATAATCCTCGGCCCAGAGGCAAAGATCACCAAGAATCAGACGGACTGGAATAAAGAAATCCTTTGATTTATGCTCAGTAGTCTTCTCACCGTTACCAAGATCCTGTCCTCCCAGTTTGTCGTAGTTGGGAGAAAATTTGTCCATGTACTCGATGTAATTCTGTTCCTTGCCTTTGAAATCAAGCAAAAGAGCCTCGGCAACCTGCTTGATAGTCTTTTTCTCAAGGTTGGATGCAACATCAGCGGTAATAGGTTTGTCAAAATAGGGAACCTCACCGTAAATCTGAGCCAACTGCAGATAAGCCCATGCTCTGAAGCACATGATAGCAATAAACTCACCCTTCATGACAGGATGCTGCTGATTACGTGTATAAGTGGTGTCAGCTTTGTTAAGGTAGAAATTGCAGTTGTTGATTATTGCATAGTAATCAAGAGCCTTGTCATACTTGTTTGTTGACCTAAGTGACTTGAAATCATAATTGTAGAGTTCACGCAGATCATCCGAAGCATGGTCCGTAAGAGCTACAAGATCACCACGGATCTCACCAAGTATGTTTGCACGGTCTGCAACAGTCTGCATCAGTTTGATGATACCAAGGACAGTGTAAACCGTATCAGTAGGACTGTCCAGAGAGTTCTGATAGTCATACATCACAGTCTTGGATTCTACTCTGAGCATATCCTCGCATGAGGTTGCTCCCGCGCCGATAACAGCGGCGAGAGCAATTGTCAATATCGTTTTCAGTTTCATAATACCTTATATTAAAGGTTAATCTTCAATCCTAATGAGAAATTGGTTGACTGCGGAGCAAGACCGCGGTCAATGCCGCGCAGGAGAACATTGTTACCTGACACGAACTCAGGATCTGAGCCCAGGTATCTGGTCAAGGTAAACAGGTTGTTGGCCGATCCCCAAACGGTAAGACCCTGCAGATATGTGCTGTGAACAGGAATCTTATAGCTTAAGGTAACGTTCTTAAGGCGCAGGTAAGAACCGTCCTCAATCCAACGGTCTGAGAAACGTGCGTTATGATGTGAATCACCGTATTCCAAACGGGGAACATCTGTATTCTGGCCCTCAACCATCCAGTGATTGGTCATGGCAAGAGACTGGTTCATGAAACGTGAACCGCTCTCAAGGAGCATGCGCTCATAGTTGTAGATATCACCTCCTACAGAATATGTAAAGGTTGCGCTCAAAGCCAGGTTACCCATACCCAGTCTGGTGAACAGACGTCCGTAGAAATCAGGATTGGGATCACCTATCTGAACGATATCATTCTTGTCAATCATCTTATCACCGTTCTGGTCGATAAAACGGACATCACCTGCCACGAACGGTGTCTTTATACCCTTATCGGAAAGCATGCTGAGACCAGCCTCATTAGCCTCGACTGTAGTCTTGAATATGCCTTCGGTCTGATAACCGTAGAACACTCCGACGGGTTTGCCGACCTCGGTTCTGACGGTTGCTCCATACAACTCTGTGTCATAACCTGATGTAGGAAGCATGGTAACCTCATTCTTGTACTTACCGATACCAGCACCTACTTCCCACTTGAGTGATTTTGTATTAAGCACCTTCAGATTGAATGATGCATCAAAACCCTTGTTGGCAAGAGAACCTCCGTTACTCCATGTCTCAGGAAGGCCTGATACATATGACAGGGAACTGATTGAAAGCAGATTGTCAGTGTTTGACGTAAATACGTTGGCTGACAGCGAAAGCCTGTTCTTGAGAAGTATCATTTCCATTCCGGCTGTCAGTTTACGGGTTGTCTCCCAGTGGAGGTCTCCGTTACCGATGTTAGCCATGACAATACCCTCCTTGTTCAGGAATTTTACGGGGTAGAAGTATGTCTTGGATGCACCTGCATCATAACTGTCATTACCTGTTATATCATATCCCACGTTGAACTTAAGGAAATCAACAGCATCAACCTTGAACCAAGGCTCTGATGAAGCAACCCATGCAGCAGATACTGACGGGAAGAGTCCCCATGGCACTCCGAACATACGGATTCCTGTCTTTACATCACTACCAAAACGTGATGATGCGGTAAGACCTACGCTGGCTGCCAGATAGTACTTCTCCTTGTAGTTATAGCCGGCCTGACCCCACCAGGTAAGAGAGATGTCCTGTGCCTCGGAACCGTCTGTAACTCTGTACTTAAGGTTCTTATCCATGTTAGGCTTCTTATCGTTACCTGAGTTGTAACCGGTCATTGTGGTCTGGAACCTTGAGTTGTTAATATAACGGAAACCAGCCTGGATGTTCAGGTCATGGGCATTACGCTTATGAATGTATTCAAGGAAGGTATTGCTCATGAAACCGTCCTGCTTTGCAGACATGGCGGCAACCTTGTTCTCTACGGTACCTATACCCTCAATGTCAAAACGCGGGGTTCCGTTAAGAGGAATATAGTTGTTCTCGTCAGAATTGGCAAGAGTGTAAGTGAACTGGCTGTACATATTCAGTCGGTTACGCTTGATCTCCCACTTGGGGATAACACTCAGTGTAATGAAACGGCTGCCGAAATAGTTCTTGTTGATACCGTCACCGTTTACAAGAATTGCCAACGGGTTTGCAAGAGATACGTCGGTACCGAGAACCTCATCAAGATAATCATCCTCGGTGGCAAGATAATTGGTTACACCACCTCCGTACATATGTGCATACGGTGAAAGGAAAGGAGATTTTACCAGTGCCAGGAATCCGGGAGCATTGATCATGGTGTTGTCAATGTCATCGGGAGCACCGTCGTCACGAAGGTCACGTGTTACATCACTGTATGAAGCGTCAAAACGCATTGATACCTTGTCTCCAAGTATGATATCTGAGTTAAGACGCAGATTGAAACGTGAGAACTCACTCTCGGCAAGAGTAGCATCACCTGTCACATAACCTACTGCAAGACTGTAATTGGCAACATCATCACCACCCTGTACGGTTACGTCATAACTCTGTACAAAAGCATCCTGATATGATACCTTGCTCCAGTCTGTCTCATTCTCATGATACCAGTAGTAGTACGGATAGTTGTAGTCTGACTGGAGAAACTTGAATGTTGTCAGTTTGGTTCCTGTGGTACCCAGCAACTCAGAAGCGTATGAACGGTATTGTGACTCATTCATTACCATCGGAAGTTTGGGCATCAACTGATAGTTTCCGGATATGTTCACATCAATCTTGGTGGCCATAGTCTTGATACGCTTGGAATTGATAAGAATGACACCATTTGATCCTTTTGATCCGTAAATTCCGTATCCGTTCTTGAGAACCTGAACAGACTCAATATCCTCAACGGGGATGTTTGCAAGCAGGTTATTATAGAATCCGTCATGCATCGCTACTTGATCGTAGCCCATATCGAGAATGACACCGTCCAGTACAATGAGCGGCTGTGTGTTGATGTTCAGTGAATTGATACCGTCAATCTGCATCAGCGCACCCATACCGAGCTGACCTGAACGCATGATTGAAAAGATGCCGCCCTGCAAAGACTGCTGCATCTGGACATCCACACTCAGATCGGCATTAACTCGTGATATGCCGGCCTCAGAAACTGAATTCGCACTGGTGCTGGTTCTGTAAATCTCTGAGAAATTCTCATCAAACATCTTTACGTTGACACCCTCGGTGCGTCCCTTAAGGGATTCAACTATGGTATTGCAACCTTCAAGACTGAATGTAAGTGATGTTACATATTCAGGAACCCTGATTGTAAATGAACCGTCAGCCTTACTCATTGCTGAGTAACGGGTGTTATTATAAGCCTGAACTCTGACACCGGGCATGGGAGTATTGAGAGCCGCATCGGTTACAAAACCGGTAACTACCACAAGATCCTCCGTAGTGTTCTGAGCTGAAACAGGAGTTGAGAACAGCAGCATAAAACCTGCCAATCCTAAGGCTAAAGACCTTATCTTGTCAAATATCTTCATATTCTATTCTTTTATTATTCAACAACAGGTTCCAAAATAAAGCAGTCAAGCCACAACTCGCTGGTATTCTTGGCAGTATTTTCAACTTTACTGCTTAATACGACTGAGAGTCTTGACTGTTTCATATCGTAACTTGAGTAAGGTATGTCAACAACTCCCAACTCTATGGTATCCAGATCATATACGTTATTGGTGATTGTGTAATCAGCCGGAACCAGTCTTATACGTCCGGTTCTGGGATTTACTACTGTATCGTATCCGGTAGAATCAACAAGTACTGAATCATACATGGTGGGAGTATCATAAAGAATCTTGGGATGTATCTTGAAAGGCAGAGGTTTGGTGCCGCCCTGACCGTCAGATACATTTGTGAGGATGTTGGGAGCAACAACTATCTTCACTTTATATTTACCCTTCAGGGTATGGCCTATATAGAACTGTGCATCCCACTTGTCCATACCCTTCATGTAAAGTCTCATAATCTTTACGGGCTCCTCATATTCACGACCGTTGAATGACTTGATGTTCACATAAGACACAACAAATCTTGACAGGTTGCCTGAGTAGTCCTCGGCCTCCAGTCGTATGGGACGAAGATATGAAAGTTCATCCTTGATGGGCCACTGATCTACTATGTAAACAACACCGTTACTGCAGACTACAGAATCAATACAGCTGCCAAATATACCGCCTGGCTGGTAAGGTTTGCCAAAGATATGGTAAGGCTTGTTATCCCTGCGGTTCTCATAAGCGTAGTACTGGGTTGAGAAAATTGAATCCGGCAGATAAATGTTGACCTTCTTGTTGGTATTGAAAACCATGTCACACATCATAAAGCCGTATGTATAGTACTTCTGCAGGGAATCATTGTTAAGGTCATCCTCCCTGTAAACAAAATGTTCCTTGATACGGTCAAAGGTGGATGCAAATACTTCGGGAGTAGGCAACAGCATCGCATAGGTGCTGTCCTCTGAATTGATGTAACCGAAATATCTCATCAGATCGCTGGACTCTGTCATAACGGAATCGACGTAAACCATCTCACCGTTTTCATTTACACCCTGTGCAACACTCTTGCCGAGATCCAGTTCCTTTACGGTGTAACTCTTGTACCACTTTCCGAATGCATCCTTGTATCTGGGATCAGTAGTGATGAACTCATACAGGTTAGGGAGATATCCGAGTGAGCCGTCAATGCAATGCAGGACACCGTTGCTGCAACGGATATTCTTGTCATCTGCATGGTATTTCTGACCTGCGATGTCTGTGGCGGTTGAACGGTAAGGTTTTCCGTTCATCATATAGATCTTCTCATCAGTACCGTCACCAACTGAGTGTTTGAAACGGGCTATATGGTTCATAATGAACTTTTCACCTACCTCCTTGTGCTCAGCATTGGTCTTGTCCTTCTTGGTATAGAGTGACCAGTCATCAACTGAACTGTTGGACGGAGCCCATACGGTAAGGAACTGATCCTCCTCAAGAAGTTCCAGGTATGTGATATCAATAGGTCTGCCATGCTTGTCACACATCTTTGTTGTGCGAAGGGCTTCATAGAAATTGCTGAAACCGTCACCGGATTTCAGTTTCAGTGTCTCGGCCAGTTTATCGACCGGATACTTGCTCTCCGTCTCCTTGAAGCTGTAGTGATCATTCCATGCATCCTTGCATGATCCGAATGCAACCAGAACAGCTGCCAACAGAACGGTTTTGCTTATAGTGAAAAACTTCTTCATATCTTTATCTGTTAAAGTTCAAACTAATCAATGTGAAGACTGTTCAATCTTCTCATCATCCTTGTAAGCAGGATTCTGCTTAAGGTATCCCTCGCTCTTACGCATCTCATCCCTGGCAATCGGGAAGTACATGGCATAAGGATTTCTGAGTTTGATCTTGATGGCACTCATGGTTGCACCGTCATGCCTTGCATCAATTGCTTTGATCAAACGTTCCTGATTACCTTCACGACGTGAGAAACGGACCAGATCATACCAGCGTTTTCCCTCAAACATCAATTCACGGCGACGCTCCTTCAAGAGGAGGTTCTCCATCTCCTCAAGTGTAGCAGTCTTATAACCCATGGTTTCAAGGGTCTTGGGGTCTGTCTTCTCAATCTTTTCATTATCGATACCGATGGCGCGCTTGTTGACGGCGTCAATCAGATCGAAAGCCTTGCTCTTGAAAGTCTTGGCATCTTCACTGCCGTCACCGGCTCTCCTGGCTTTTGCCAGATATGCCTCGGCCTCAAACAGAAGAACCTCCGAGTAACGGTAGATGATCCAGTTGGCCTGGGCGCTGTTCTCACTGCCGCGGTATGAAGTATAGTCTAATGCAATATCTCCTCCGCTTATGTAAACCTCAAGATCACTGATAATATATTTACCAGGCATGTATTGGCTAGGATCACCACTGAAGTCAAATACGTTATGATAGTACCTGTTATCAAGAGGCTGCTCAAATACATCATTTCCTGTACCGCTGAATGAATCACCTATCTTGGGGAACACCTTGAGTTCTCCGTAATTGGTCTGGTTCATCCATGTACTCAGGTAGAAACCTTTGGTGGGGTTCTTTACATCAATACTGTAAGGGAGTTCAAACAGGGACTCAAAAGAGTTTCCTATTCCGAAAATCTCATAGAAAGCATTGCCCAGATAATCCTCATCCCATACATCGGATATAAGAGGATAGTTGTTGTACAACCTGAGGTCACTCAGTTGTCCCTCCTTACCCTTGATTTTGTCATAATCAGCTCTCTTGAGAGTATTGACCTCCTCGCAAACTGCTATGCACTTGTCCCAGTCATCGGCACGTCCGCGCCACAGATACATGTCTGCAAGCAAGGCACAAATAGTAGCCCTGGTGATACGGCCGGTATTGGCATCCACACTTGCATATTTATTGACGGCATATTTCTTGACATGCTCCAGATCAGTGATCAGAGAATCCAGAATATCCTCAAAAGAGCTCTGCGGAACATAGAACTTGGCACGACCGCCTTCATCATCGATTGAAGGTTCCAGTACGTATGGTACATCGTGGAAAGAACGGATAAGGTAAAAATAACTCAGACAACGCAGGGTAATGGCCTCGGCCTCATGTGCCAGAAGCTCATCATACAGGTAGTTCGGGTCTTTCTCGGCCACCTGGGGAGCAAAGTAGAGTATTGTATTGGCACGGTTGATCACGTTATAGAATGATACATAGTTGCAATATGAATTGGTATATATCAGGTTCTCACGCAATAACTGACGGATATCCTCACTGGTCTGATTGCCTTCAACATAATTGTCGGCACGAATCTCGCCCCATAAGCAAATACGCTTTATGCAGTCAGATGACGCAAGGGCTTCATATACGCCCAACAGCGCTGTCTCGACATCAGACTTGTCTGTCCAGAAGTTCTCCAGAACGATATCGTTCAAGGGTTCCAGGTTAAGGAAATCATTACATGATGTGAATGACGCCCCTAACAGTGTTGCTAAAATTAATGATTTTATATGTTTCATATCATTATTCGTCTTTAGGATTAGAAATTCACATTGACACCGAACGTGAGCCTGCGTGCACGCGGGGTTCGGCTGTTATCAGTAGCTACCTGACCACGTCCGGAGCTGACCTCAGGATCAAGACCGGTATACTTTGTCCAGGTTGCAAGGTTGTTGATGTTGAAGTTGAAGCTTACATTGCTGAGATGAATCTTCTTGGTAATCTTAGGATCAAGTGAATAATTCAAAGAAGTTGAAGTCCAACGCAGGAAAGAACCATCCTCTACGTAACGGTCTGAACCCAGGTCATTGTAACCATACTTGTAAAGTGCGCGGGGAACCTCAGTTATATCACCCTCAACACGCCAGCGCCAGTTGATGGCAGCCATAACGTTACGGAGTTCACGGGGAGCCTCAGCACCCAGACGTGAAGCGTTTACGATACGGTTTCCGTAACGGAAGTTGAAGTTGTTGTTCCATGAAAGACGGCCCCATGACATACGGACGCTGAAACCACCGTTCAGTTTAGGCAGAGAACTACCCAGGTAAACTATATCAAGTTCGTTGATGTTACCGTCATGGTTGATATCTTCATACTCAACGTCACCACCTACGAACTTGTAAGGATTGGTGAGTTTGCCGAAGCCGAATACCATTGGCATGGGCTTGCCCTTGGAATCCAGAATTACGTTTCCGTCAGCATCCCTTACTACAGGAGCGTTAGGACCGCTTACGCCGGGAACCTCAACCTCACTGTAGTCAGTGTACTGATAAATACCCTTCCACTTGAAACCGTAGATTGAACCGTAAGAGTTATTGAGGGCTACGTATGAGAGGTACTTGTTATGAGGATTGTTCATATCAAAATCCTGCTGCCAGCTCTTAAGGACAACCTCATTCATCTCAAGCACCTGGTTGGTGTTGTCACCGAAGTTTACATTGGCGCCCAGGCTGAAGTCCTTACCTGCAAGTTTGGTGGAGTAGATACGGCCTGCCGAGATGCTCAAATCCCATCCCTCATTCTGCATCTTACCGTCGTTTACGGCGCTCAGTGATGAAAAACCTGAAGATGAAGGAATAGGATAGTTGTTATTGATGAGCTTGTCACTTGTAGAATGATAGAAGTTGATGTTTGCAGTCAGTTTATCATAGAACATACCCAGATTCAGACCGAAGTTCCACTCGGTTTTCTCCTCCCACTGGAAATCACTGAGTCTGATGTTTGCGGGATAAATGGTAGCTTGTCCCATATATGAGTTACCTGAAGAGTAACGGCTGCGGAACATATCGTCACCGCCCGGAGCGTTACCGGTATAACCCCAGCTGGCTGTGAATCCGGCCATTGTAAGCAGACCGCTTTCACGGATGTTGTCAAACCACTTCTCATCAGATACGTTCCAACGTGCTGATGCTGCAGGGAAGGTTCCCCACTTCTTGGCGTTACCGGTACGTGTTGTACCATCGGAACGGGTGGTGAAAGTGACAGAATACTTACTCTTGTAAGAGTAGTGAATCTGGGTTGAAACACCAACGCTGCGGTTGCGGTTTGCGCTGGTTGACATGTCGTCTATAGTACCGGGAAGACCTACAGACTTGAATGAACCTGAAGGAAGTCCTGAAAGTCCGGTACTCATATTCTTTCCGTTACTGTTCTGAACCGTCAGTCGGGCCAAAGCCTGAATGCTGTGGTTGGGGTTCTTAAGATGCGGAATAAAAGTAAGTGAATGCTGTGTGTTGATTGAAGAGTTCTTGTTGGCACTGCTTGAGGTCTTGTTTGAGCCACCTCCGTTCCAGCCCTTACGATCCAGGGTCTGGGGAGTATAACTCTCACTGCTGCTGTTTGTAACACCGAACTGAACCTGACCTTCATAGATAAGACGTGTCTGGTTGTTCTCAAGTCCCAACAGGTTATAAGTGATGTGGAAGTCAGGGTTAACGTTCAGGTTAATGCTGTAACTCTCCTTCTCTTCGGCCTCCAGCAACGGGTTACCCTGCTTAGGCAGGTCACGCGATGAATTATCGGGCATCAGGTAGTAAACGCCGGTGGGCTCACCGGTAAGAGGATCCTCATAATAGATGGCAAGGTTAGGCATCATCTCCTGAGCACTGCTTACGGCAGTGTTACCGCTTCTACGGTTGTTAGAGTAAGACAATGAGAAGTTAGTCTGAACCTTGATACGCTCTGATACAAAGTAGTCAAAGTTTACACGGGTTGTGAAACGGTTAAGTTTCTGTCCGATTACTGAACCGGTCTCGTTATCGAAACTGGTAGATATACGGAACTGGGCCTTGTCACCACCACCGGATACTGAGAGGTTGTGTGAATGAGAGATACCCACCCTCTTGACTGCATTCACCCAGTCGGTATTGTCATTCCACATCTCATATTCGGGCTTGGTCTTGACGTAGTTGATCTCCCAGATATCGTTGGTCTTGTTGTCGTTCAACAGCGGGTTGAACAGAGACTCCTTTACGAACATTGTGTACTGATCACCGTTCAGGTAGTTGTAACCGTTAGGCTGGAAATTGGCGTTGAGACGGTACTGATAGTTGACACGTGTTGCACCGCGCTGTCCGCGCTTGGTTGTGATTTCCATAACACCGTTAGCACCGCGCATACCCCAGATGGCTGTTGCAGACGCATCCTTAAGGAATGATATTGATGCGATATCGGCCGGGTTGATACTGAGCAACTCAGCCAGACGGTCCTGCTCGAACTGGGCCTCGATACCGGCATCCAGATAAGCATTCAAACCATCGGCGAACTGGTTCTTGGTATTATCATCAATTGAAAGGATGATACCGTCAATTACGATCAGCGGGTTACCGTCACCGGTAAGGGTTGACTGACCACGCAGACGCATTGATGAACGTGCTCCCAGGTCACCGGAGTCAAACACGATATCAAGTCCTGCAACCTGACCCTGAAGAGCCTCATCGACTGTTGTAATACCCAGGCCCTCAAAGTCCTCCATGTTAATGGTCTGGACTACGCTTGATGCCTCACGCAGAGGAATGGCAAGACCGGTGGTCTGCTGTACACGTTCTGCGGTAATCTCAACTGTAGGAAGCTCACCTGCCTCCTTCATCTTTATCTCAAAATAGACCTTGTCGATAGGGATATCAACGGTCTCATAACCTACGTATGTAACCTGAAGACGGTCACTGGGATTAACCAGACGGAAAGAGAAGTTACCCTCCATATCAGTAATGGCGTGAGCCACGATACGGTCAGCTGCGTCTCTCTCAGTCACATTCACCATCATCATCGGGCCTTCATTGTCCTCAATGACACCACTGATGACATCACCGGCCTTCTGTGCCTGAAGCAAACCGGGCGTTAAAGCCATCAATATGGCCAAAGCCCCTCTAAATAATCTGTCAGTATATTTCATTTTCTGTATGTTTGCTTATTAAAAATCCAAAACACCATTGCACAACGGCTCATCAATCAGATGAATTACAGCATATGATGAAGTCTCTATTGAGAACAACTCATATGAGGTCTCACTCAATGTGGTTCCGCTGGTAGGCTTGATCTCATACTCACGACACATTATATTATAGTAGGGCTTGTCTGTCGGGCTCTTGATCTCCTGAACCTGACGGGTATTGCCTTTCCTATCGGTAACGTAGATATGATTGCCACCCTTAACGGTGAGTTTTACGAACTGCTGGTTGCTGTTCATGAATGCTGTCTCATACTCGGCCTTCTCGGCGGGCAGACCTGTTCTGTCATCAATACCGGCATTGAAATCAGCACCGATGTAAACAGAGTTGTCCTGAATATGATAGTTGACGAAATCCTTCATCTGATTTTTCTTCTTGTTGACAAAGAAAGTCGCACCGAAACGAGCTCTGTAGGCATCATTGGTTTCACCTGCTTTCAGAGGAGCTGCAGCCTTGACTGCATTCAGACTATCCTTGGTTCCGAACAGTTCCATGGAAAGAGCCATTAGATAAGGAGGATACCTTACGCCAATGATGCTGTCCACCTTGGCGGGATTATAGTCATCCTCATCCTCATAATCATCCTTGATGCTCTCTACAATATTTGTATTGTATGCTTTCTCGATTGAATCCAACTGGTTTTTGGTCAGAAGGACTCTGCTCTGATAGAGAGTCTTCAGTGACGCATTCGTGGGAACATAAACAGTATAATGGTATGTATTGAATGATGAAACGCACTTAGATGCACCCAAACTGTTGCCGTTTGACAACTCGGCAAAGACTCCTGCATCACTCATCAGATGATAGAAGGTAGTGAATTCAGGATAGTTGACTGAATCCGATACGATGTCAAAAACTGATTTTCTGGAAGTCTGCAACGGACGGTCTATAATATAGGTGCGGCCGTTACCGGGAGTAAGTGAAGTCTTCTTGGACAGGTCAACGCGCTGAACCACCTTTATAGGTCTTTCAATGGCATCGCCCTTTCCTTCATTCTCAATCTGCCATCCTCCCTGGACTATCATGTTCTCATAGTCGTTGACGGGATCTGCTACACCCTTGAAACGGATGGTACCGCGACCCTTGGTCCTGAAGTATGAGTAGCCTTCGGGATCAGCTACCGTAGGAGTCTCGACATCACCTATTACAATATGGTAATCCATAATGTCCTGAAGCCTGTTACGGAAGAATGCAGTGGCATCATCACTTTCATCGGCAACATACTCACCGCCGTCCAGTTTCAACTTAAGGACAAGCTTCTTGCCGAATTCGGTGAATGTACCATTGTCCACATCATAATCATAGATGTCACCCATGAGAGTTGGCTGAGCCAACGGGTCGGTCTCATCCAGCTTGCCATAACTGAATGCTATGACTTTGACGCTTCCCTGACCGTTTGCCTTAAGATAGAATGAAGCGGGATCTATCCAGACAAGTTTATCCTTGAATGCAGGGATACCCGTTCCTATGGAATCCACCAGAGGAACAAAGAAACTGTACTCTGCCACCATTGAGTTCAGATAAGCCTTGTAAGCCAGTTTCTTATCGCTACGTATAGCGTAGTCAATGATCTTGAGTTTCTGGTTTACGATAACCGGATATGCTACTGACCTATATGTAGTAGGTACGTATACGGTAGATGTGAAATAGACCGCACCGTTACAGCACATAACCACATCATCGATAGTGTTCTCGGCCTCGGTACGTGTCTTGTCCTCAAAGAAAGGATCCTGAGCATCGTTAAGAACGCTCTGGAACTTACTGGGAACTGAACTTACCAGAGAATACTGCATGTTATTGTTTACAAGTTCTACAACAACATCCAAAGGAATACCTGCCATATCCTCTATTACATCTTCCTTGGTCATGGAAGCGGCAGGCATGTCTTTCTTAAGTCCGAATGTGGCTCTGAGTCGGGCGCCTACCTGACTCTCATCAAGCCACCACTGCATGAGAGCAGAATCCAGAGGAACCATCATAAGGCCCATATCCTC
Organism: uncultured Bacteroidales bacterium; assembly: GCA_902798685.1. Classification (GTDB taxonomy): domain Bacteria; phylum Bacteroidota; class Bacteroidia; order Bacteroidales; family Bacteroidaceae; genus Colenecus. Next base: position 115,087 of record CADBXO010000004.1, on the reverse strand, counting down.
CTGGATAGCTACGTCAGCACTGCTTCCGTTGACGGATGCGATGTAACTGTTCCAGCCCGGATCAAATCTGAGAATAGCCTCGGATTTGACAGGAATTCCGTCAAGGCCGGTACTCTGTCCCACGAACTTGTTCTGTTGGCTGACACTGGCTCGGCTGGAGAGATACTTCTTTACAAACACAGAGTCAGCGTTTCCTGACATAGCCTGCTCCAGAGCCGTGCTCTTGATAAGACCTGCATCAAGAAGCATTCTGATGTTCTCGTCACGGCTGCCTCTGTCATTGCGTGAATAGGTAGGTACAGCGAAACGCTCGATAATAGAGCTGAATATCTGGCTGTTGGGATTTGTCGCAATGTAATCGGCCATGTTAGGCAACAGATATACTACATCTTCCATTACGTGGAGGAATCCGTTGAAGCACTTCTTGTTGGGCCATGCTATTGAAGTACCGTTAATGCTGGCATCACCGGGCTTGTGAGCAGGCTTGCCGACCTTGCTGTATTTGCCAAGACGGAACAGGAAATCATAGTCATCAGTGTCAATTCTTTTTGCAACAAGGAACTTGTTTACAAAGAATATGATAGGCTTGTTTGTTCCATCCTGGAGAAGAACGATGCCTCTGCCGGCGTTCTTGGTGCGAAGACGGTCCCAATGTTCGTTGTGCTTGGGGAAGTCGCTGGCCTTGAGAACCGGTATGGTATCAAGGACTGTAGATGCGGAAACCTTACGCATACAGGTACCGGGAAGCGGAGGAGTCACGTTACCGTTCTGATCACTTCCAGGGCTGCTTGAAAGCATTGCAACCTGATAAACGTTGTTAAGCATTGATCCGTTCAGGATCATTGTTTTCTGAGCTATGCTCAACTGATCATAACTGGTTACCCTCTCACCGTTTTCAAGTAAGAACGGGCAATTCTTGAAGAAACGCTCGAATGCCTTGTCATCGGCCACAAAAAGGGTCTTACTGCCGGTCTTGGCCAAAACGCTGACCTGATCCAGATCTTCGATTAGTCTGACGAACGTGTTGAATGAGTACTGCTCACCGGTGCTGTCATTTCTGAAGCCCTCCTTGAGAGTCTCATAGATGCTTGTACCGAGCCATTCGGGGAACCTTTTGTCAAGGTCAAAGTCCGGCTTACATGAAGTTACGCCGAACACTGTGGCCATGACAGCCAGAATTGCTCCAAACAACCCGGAACGGTTTGTAAGAGATTTAAATCTTTTCATTATTTGGTTGTTTTGATTATTGAATCAATTAGGTAATCTCGTTTACTTATCAATTCCTTCAATGGTGTTGATATGGCCCTGAGCATCATATTCAATCTCGCAGACCTTCAGGCTGCGGAGCCATGACTTGCCGCCTGAAGGCACGCTGTCATGATGGAACAGATACCACTTACCCTTGTACTCGATGATTGAGTGGTGGGTGGTCCAGCCTACAACGGGAGTCAGGATAACGCCCTGGTAAGTGAAAGGACCGTAGGGGTTGTCACCGGTTGCGTAGCACAGCAGATGGCTGTCACCGGTTGAATATGAGAAGTAATATTTTCCTTTGTACTTGTGCATCCATGAAGCCTCGAAGAAACGGTGGGGATCATCGGCCTTGAGGGGGTTTCCTTTCTCGTCAACCACCAGGATCGGACGCGGAGCCTCTGCAAAGTTCAGACCGTCCTTGGTAAGACGTACGCAGCGGCTGGGGAGAGCATCCTCCTTGCCCTCGGGCAGGTACGGAGTCTCCAGATGGATGTTGTCTTTATAGCGCTGAAGCTGTCCGCCCCACAGACCGCCGAAGTATACGTAAACCTCACCGTCTGCATCGTCGCGGAATGCGCACATATCGATGCTGTAGCTGCCTGCTACGGGTGCTGGGTTGGGAATAAACGGACCCTCGGGACGCTGAGCGATGGCTGTACCCCAGTGGAACACATCGTTGCGGTCCTTCATGGGAAAGTACATGATGTAACGCTTGGTTTTCTTGCTGTAGCCCATTCCCTGAGCCTGTTCCTCTGCATTTGTGGGAACCTCGATCTCATACTCCTGAACGTCGCAGTCCCAAAGCTGGCGGCCGGCCCATGGAATATCTTCCAGACCGATTACCTTGCCGTGGTCAACTACCTGACCGTTCATAATGTCATCTGTGGAAAGGACGTGATAATCTTTCATGACATACTGGTCACCATTGTCGTTCTCGACATTTTCGCATTCCCAGTCGTGTGAAGGATAGATGTACACTCTACCGTTGAATACGTGAACAGAGGGGTCTGCCATGTAATCCTCGGGAAAAAGATAACGCTTCTTCATAAGTTACTTTGGTTAATATATTATTATCTAAAAAATTCAGTTAGCGGCCAAAGTTAACTCTTTTTTGGCTTTCAAAGCAGATTCAGCACGTTTTTTTTTAAAAAAAGGGTAAAAAAAAAGAAGCCGCTGCGAGGCGGCCCCTTTTTTAGGTCCTTATCCACATCTTCTCAGACCAGAATCAGGACATCACGAAAGTCAATTACTAACCAAATATGTGCATGAAAACTTACATCGCAAAGATATAGCACGTTTCCGGCTTTGTATACCCGAAACGTGCCATTGACGTTAAGAATTGTTCCGACTGTGAAAAAATTCCTTAAAAAAGCTGTCGTACCCGGATTCGAACCAGGACAAACAGAACCAAAACCTGTTGTGCTACCATTACACCATACGACAATCGCCTAAGCCCTTTTGGTGTTGCAAAGGGCATGCAAATATAGTGGTTTTCCCCTTATTCGGCTATCAACAGATAGTAGTTTTTCTTGCCTCTCTGGAGGACTATGTAACGACCGTCAACCAGATCATCCTCGGTGAAAATCCTGGAGTGGTCATAGGTCTTTTCCTTGTTGACCGAAACACCTCCTCCCTGCATCATCTTGCGGGCCTCGCTCTTGCTGAAGAAGACCGGGCAGATGTCAGTCAGGAAATCAGATGCCTTTACCTCCTGCTTGAGGACCTCGCGGTTGAAACGGAACTGCGGAACACCGTCGAAGACTGAAAGCAGCATTGACTCGTCAATGTTCTTAAGGTCATCGGCACTTGCTGAGTTTCCGAACAGTATGTCCGATGCCTCGGCGGCTGCCTTGTAATCGGCCTCGCTGTGAACCATGCAGGTTACGTCCTTGGCAAGACGCTTCTGAACCAGACGCAGATGCGGAGCGGCGTCATGCTCTGCTATCAGGGCCTCACACTCCTCCTTTTCGATGTTTGTGAAGATCTTGATGTAGCGCTTTGCGTCCTCATCGCTGACGTTGAGCCAGAACTGGTAGAACTTATAGGGTGATGTGTACTCAGGGTTGAGCCATACGTTACCGCCCTCGGTCTTACCGAACTTGGTGCCGTCGGACTTGGTTATGAGCGGGCAGGTCAAGGCAAAGCACTCGGTTCCGTTGATACGGCGTATCAGTTCGGCGCCGGTGGTGATGTTACCCCACTGATCAGCTCCACCCATCTGGAGTTTGCAGTTCTTGTGCTCGTTCAGATAAAGGAAATCATATCCCTGAAGGAGCTGATATGTAAACTCTGTAAAGGAAAGACCGTCGCGGGCTTCGCCGTTCAGGCGCTTCTTTACGGAGTCTTTCGCCATCATGTAGTTGACGGTGATATGCTTGCCGATGTCACGTGAAAAGTCCAGGAAAGTGACATCCTTCAACCAGTCATAATTATTTACAAGTTCAGCCTTGTTCGAGGCGTCGCTGTCAAAGTCCAGGAATTTGGCCAGCTGCTTGCGGATGCACTCCACATTGTGCTTGAGTGTCTCTTCATTCAGAAGGTTGCGCTCCTGTGATTTTCCGCTAGGATCACCTATCATTCCGGTAGCACCTCCAATAAGTGCCAGAGGCTTGTGGCCGCAACGCTGGAAATGACGGAGTATCATGATACTGCACAAATGGCCGATATGAAGTGAATCGGCGGTGGGGTCAAAACCCACGTAAGCTGTAACCTGTTCCTTGCTAAGGAGTTCATCAGTACCGGGCATCATCTGGTGAATCATGCCTCTCCAGGTCAGTTCTTCAACAAAATTAGTCATAGTAATGAGTATTGGATTTTGCTCAAAAGTCCGCAAATGTACGATACTTTGTTCAAAGTCACAACACTATCGCTCAAGAAGAATGTTGTTATTCCTTAAAATCTGATTGCAGATTACCTGAGTTGCCGAATTTCTTACAGATGCGGCCATGGAGATGACATCTTCAACGGGGCCTGCGCCGTCAGTCTCCACGAAGAGCCGGTCCCAAGGGACCGATTTCAGGGATTCGGGGTTATGCTTGAGCCCGAATGATACAAGGATCCCCTGTGAATAAAGCTGGTTCATCTGCTCAGGGCCTCCGCGGAAGCCGTGAATGAGCCAGGGCTGGACGGGTTTGAGTATACGGCGCAATCGGATCACACTGTCAAAATCACGTACCACATGGAGTATCATGGGTTTAGCGTACTGTTCGGAGAGTCTGACCTGACGGACAAAGGCTTGTTCCTGCAGTTCATGTGAAGGCCCTTTAAGTGTGTCGAAGCCACATTCTCCAACAGCCAGAACCAGGGGATTCGCAACCGCTTCCTCCAGAATACGGAATTTATCCTCATCATCACCGGTAACATCCCACGGGTGCAGTCCTGCACTGAAAAAATGGCCGTCGGCCTGAGGTATCGGCCCGCATCCTATGCATACCAGAGCCGTTCCGGGCACCGGAGGCAGTACGTGCGTGTGAATATCAATGATGTTCATGGAACGGGATCATATCCGGAACCACCCCATGGATGACAACGGAGCACACGCCTTATGGCAAGCCATGTTCCCTTAAAGGGACCGTGTTTGGTTATTGCCTCAATGGCATACTCGGAACAGGTGGGAGTGAACCTGCAGGTAGGAGGGGTAAGGGGTGAAATGAACTTACGGTAAAACCGTATGGGAAGCATCAGCAACCACCCCAGAGATTTAGTAAAAATATTCAACAATTTCCTCACTTCTCAGACACTGTTTCAACCAGTTTTTCCATCGCCTGGCTCAGGCGTTGGTCAAGCTTATCGGACTCCCATAGCTTATTGTCGTTGAAAAGGAATGCCAGTGCCATACCTTTGCCTTTCTGTGCTACGGTTTCCTTAAGTGAAGAGGATCCGGTACGGTAGAACTCACGGATCTGACGCTTAATCCGGTTACGGTCCACCGCATGATGAAAATTGCGTTTGGGTGCACTTATGAGTACCTGCACCCCTTCTATGTCATCGGCCAGAAGCCACACCAAACGTACGGGGAACACCGATATCTGACGGTTTCCCTCACTGAAGAGACGGTCTATGAGCGTGCTGCTGCAAAGGCGCTCCTGTTTGCTGAATGTGTTTGAACCTGATGACATTAAATGAAAGACGGGTTCCGCACGGGGCAAAGTGCCTCAATGATGGGAACCCGTCTGTATAGAATTTGAATTACTTCTTCTGGTTGGCTGCAAACCAGGCGTCGATTGCGGCAGACATGGAGGTGATTCCGGGAACCGGAGCCTCGATATCAAGACGCAGACCTGCATCGCGGATAGCCTTTGCGGTTGTGCCGCCAAAGCAGCCAATGATCTTCTCACCCTGAACAAAGTCAGGAGCATTCTGCTTGAGTGACTCGATACCGGCCGGGCTGAAGAATACCAGCATATCATAATCATCAAGTTCACCAGCTGCAAACTCATTGCTTACGGTGCGATACATGATAGCCTCGGTATGGGCAATCTTGTTGGCATCGAGAAGTTCCTTGAGCTCACCGGTATGTACGTTGGACATGGGAATGAAATACTTCTCTGTCTTGTGCTTGAGGATAGGAGCCATGAGGCTGTCTACCTTACCGGTATTGCCGAAGAACACCTTACGCTTGCGGTACTGAACGTACTTCTGGATATAGAGAGATACTGTCTCAGTGATGCAGAAATACTTCATGTCCTCCGGGATGTTTACTCTCATCTCGGCGCAAAGCTGGAAGAAATGGTCAACAGCGTGACGTGATGTGAATACTACAGCTGTGTGGTCAAGTATGTTGACATGCTGCTGTCTGAACTCTTTAGCACTGAGCGGATCAACGCGGATGAAGGGTTTGAACACGAACTCAACACCATATTTCTCAGCCAGGTCAAAATAGGGTGACTTGCCTGTTGTAGGCTGCGGCTGGGAGATGAGAACCTTCTTAACTTTCAAGGCTGTGAGGTTTAAATTAGACCAAATAATATGCCCGTAAATACGAACTCCACTAATATGGGTACAATTTCGAACGCACAAAGGTACAAAATAAATCCTGAATTGGTGCGCTTATTCTTAAATAAGGTGGTTTTCATCTTGAAAATTCTGCCCGTAATCACCAAAGCGCGCATCAGATACGCAAAAACAAGCAGTGCTACGAGAGGAACATCCAGGAACAGAACCAGAAATGAGAATAACAGTATCAGGAAAGAGGCGGCCGAAAACGACATGACGAAAAAGCAGTTCCATCGGCTGGGTTTGATGGTGATGATCTGCCTGTTGAAGAGCGCCCTGTTTACGATGGTGTAAAGCAAAAGCTTTACCAGAAAGAACACCACCATAAGCGAACAGTACCACAATAGGAAGACCACCAGTGATAATCCCTCTTCCAGCATATCGTGGGAGTAAATTGCGACTGCTATTCCCACACCCAGACAGGATAGGATAAAAATAATCACATACTCCATTGTGGAGAGCAGAGGATAGCTTACGTCACCGTCTGGATTCTTGAACCTGAACATTGAAGAGACTGAATAGGCATATGCATGCCTGTAAGGTCCCATGATTATAAGCATAAGCAGCAATGTCAGAATCATTACTGCCAGGAACCAGTCATTGACCTTGTAATAGTCGTTTAGAATAAGTATTGGAACGGACATCATTTATTTGTGTTGATTTTGCTAGTCGTATCATTCCAGTCAGAGAGCGTATCCACAAGTGTCAACGCTTCTTCAGGAGTCTGGGCAACAGCCCACAGCTTCTTGAACACAGGGTTCATGAAATGACGTTGGGCCGTACGGTCAAGCATATCAAGGAGAGGATCGTAGTAATGGTCAGTATTAAGGATTATGATCGGTTTGACAAACAGACCGAGCATCTTCCAGGTAATAATTTCAAACAGTTCCTCAAATGTTCCGGTTCCACCGGGAAGGGCCACGACGGCATCAGCCATCTCGGCCATCATTTTTTTGCGCTCATGCATGGTTGCGGTTACTCTCACCTCGGTAAGTCCCTCGTGGAGCCAACCGTTGTCAACCATAAACTGCGGTATGATACCTATGGATACGCCACCGGCGGCAAGGGTGCCGTTCTCGACAGCCGCCATCAGTCCGGTACTGCCGGCACCGCTGACAAGCCGTTTGCCAGCTTTGGCAATGAGGCTTCCAAGCTGGAAAGCGGCATCCACGAATACCTTCTCGGCATCAGCGCTGGACGCACCGTATACTACCACAGTCTTTCTTTCCATGATCAATATCTGTAATGTTCAGCCTTGTAGGGACCTTCAACAGGTACGCCTATGTAATCGGCCTGAGCCTTAGTGAGTTTGGACAGATGTACGCCTATGCGCTCCAGGTGCAGGCGTGCTACCTCCTCATCCAGGTGCTTGGGCAGACGATATACGTCAACGGGATATTTCTTGTTGAAGAGTTCTATCTGAGCCAGTGTCTGGTTGGTGAAGCTGTTACTCATTACAAAGCTGGGGTGACCTGTTGCGCATCCCAGGTTAACCAGTCGGCCATCGGCCAAAAGGATAATGCTGTGTCCGTCGGGGAAGAAGTAACGGTCTACCTGAGGCTTTACGTTCTGGCACTTGATGCCGGGTATCTTCTTGAGTTTGTCAACCTGGATCTCACTGTCAAAGTGGCCGATGTTGCAGACGATGGCCTGATCAGGCATTACCATCATGTGATCAGTAGTTATGACGTCGATGTTACCGGTTGTGGTCACAAATATGTTGCCGAGCGGTGCAGCCTCCTCCATGGTGACTACCTCATAGCCCTCCATGGCAGCCTGCAGTGCGCAGATGGGATCGATTTCAGTTACCAGTACGCGGGCACCGTATGAGCGCATGCTCTGGGCGCAGCCCTTACCTACCTCACCGTAACCGCATACCACGCATACCTTACCGGCTATCATTACATCGGTGGCGCGCTTGATACCGTCGGCCAGTGACTCACGGCAGCCGTACAGGTTGTCGAACTTGCTCTTGGTTACCGAGTCATTTACGTTGAATGCAGGGAACAGGAGCTCGCCGTTCTGCTGCATACGGTACAGACGGTGTACACCGGTGGTTGTCTCCTCACTTACACCCTTTATCTCTTTGGCTATGTTCTGCCAGTAGCTGTTGCCCTTTACTTTGGCAACCTCCTTTAGTGCGTTCAGGAGTTCGCGTTCATCGGCCGATTCAGCCTCATACTCCAGAGCCTTGGGATCTTTCTCACCCTTTACGCCCAGATGTATCATGAGTGTAGCGTCACCGCCGTCATCAACTATCATGTTGGGGCCGCCCTCCGGGAAGTTAAGAGCCTGAAGTGTGCACCACCAGTACTCCTGCGCGGTCTCACCCTTCCATGCAAAGACTGCGGCGCTGCCTGCAGCGGCGATGGCTGCTGCGGCATGGTCCTGGGTTGAATATATGTTGCATGAGCACCAGCGTATCTCAGCACCGAGCTCGTGAAGTGTTTCAATAAGGACAGCTGTCTGGATTGTCATGTGCAGGGAACCCATGATGCGGGCGCCCTTGAGAGGTTTTGAATCACGGTACTTGTCACGGAGAGCCATCAAACCCGGCATCTCCTTCTCGGCCATCTCAATCTCCTTACGGCCGAAATCAGCCAGCTTGATATCTGCCACTTTATACGGCAGGTTTGAGTAAAGTTCGTTCATATTTAATTATTTGTGACTGCAAAGGTAGTAAAAAAAAGGTCCGATAAGGCCGGACACAAAAAAAGTGGGGTTAACCTCTTGGTCAACCCCACTTTCATCTTTCCTAGCCTTACTTACGCAGACCGAGAGCCTTAACGATGGCGCGGTAGCGCTCGATGTCTCTCTCCTTGAGGTAGTTGAGCAGTCTACGACGCTTACCTACCAGCTGGGTCAGTGCCCCTTGTTTTTTCTCTTTGTCTAAATACATTTTCTTAAAAATAATGTGAAAACTCGTTTAGCGGGCGCAAAGATAGAGCTTCTTTTTCAATACACAATGAATTTTCTAACATTTTTGCCGTAACTTTGCAGCCCGAAGGAGAAACATATATATATGAATATTAGAAACATCGCTATTATTGCACACGTCGACCACGGCAAGACGACACTGGTCGACAAGATGATGCTGGCCGGACACCTGTTCCGCGACAATCAGGCCAAAGGAGAACTTATGCTCGACAACAATGACCTGGAGCGTGAGCGCGGTATAACAATCCTGTCCAAGAATGTATCTATTACTTATAAGGATACCAAGATTAACATCATTGACACTCCGGGACACTCCGACTTCGGCGGTGAGGTTGAGCGCGTGCTCAACATGGCCGACGGGTGCATCCTTCTGGTGGATGCATTTGAGGGTCCGATGCCTCAGACACGTTTCGTACTGCAGAAGGCTCTTCAGATAGGACTCAAGCCTATCGTTGTGGTAAACAAGGTTGATAAACCCAACTGCCGTCCCGAGGAGGTTTACGAAATGGTATTCGATCTGATGTTCGCACTTGATGCCACTGAGGATCAGCTGGATTTCCCCGTACTCTACGGTTCAGCCAAGCAGAACTGGATGAGCACCGACTGGAAACAGCCCACCGACAATATTCTGCCCCTGCTTGATGCCATCATCAAGTACATCCCCGAACCCAAGCAGGAGGAGGGCACCCTGCAGATGCTTATCACATCACTTGACTACTCTTCATACACCGGACGTATTGCAGTGGGCCGAGTAAACCGCGGCACCTTGAACGAGGGTATGACCTGCACACTGGCACACCGTGACGGCAGCAAGGAGAAGGTCAAGATCAAGGAGCTCCACACCTTTGAGGGTATGGGCCGCAAGCGCGTTCCCACAGTAGGCGCCGGTGACATCTGTGCCATCGTAGGTCTGGACAAGTTCGAGATCGGTGATACCATCTGCGATGCCGAGAATCCCGATCCTCTGCCTCCTATCGCAATTGACGAGCCTACCATGAGTATGCTCTTCTCAATAAATGACTCACCTTTCTTTGGCAAGGAGGGTAAGTACGTCACATCACGTCACATTCAGGACCGTCTGAACCTGGAGCTTGACAAGAACCTGGCTCTGCGCGTTCGCCGCACCGAGGAGGATGGCAAGTGGATAGTATCAGGCCGTGGCGTGCTGCACCTGTCAATCCTGATCGAGACCATGCGCCGTGAGGGTTATGAACTCCAGGTAGGTCAGCCTCAGGTTATCATGAAGGAGATTGACGGCCGTACATGCGAGCCTATCGAGGAACTCACCATCAGCGTTCCCGAGGAGTTTGCCAGCAAGATGATTGACCTGGCCACCAAGCGCAAGGGTGAGATGACATCAATGGACACCCAGGGTGACCGTGTTGTCATTGTATTCGATATCCCCTCACGCGGTATCATCGGCCTTAGAACAAACGTTCTCACCGCATCACAGGGTGAGGCCGTGATGGCACACCGCTTCAAGGAGTATCAGCCTTACAAGGGTGACATTGAGCGCCGTACCAACGGTTCGATGGTTGCCATGGAGACCGGTACCGTATTCGCTTACGCACTTGACAAGCTGCAGGACCGCGGTAAGTTCTTTGTGAACCCGCAGGATCAGGTTTACGCAGGTCAGGTTGTAGGTGAGCACGTACACGAGAAGGATCTGGTCATCAACGTAACCAAGAGCAAGCAGCTTACCAACATGCGTGCCAGCGGTGCCGATGAAAAGGCCCACATCGCACCTCCCGTAGTATTCTCTCTTGAGGAGGCTCTCGAGTACATCAAGAACGACGAGTACGTAGAGGTTACCCCCAAGAGCATGCGTATGCGTAAGGTTATCCTGAACGAACTGGAGCGCAAGCGCGCCGCCAAGTAACCATATCTCCCGATGAAAACGAGGTTTTCTGCAGTATCTGCACTCATTGTGCTGCTCTTGACCGCCTCATGCGGAGACAAGGGTATGTTCGTACTGCAGGGAACCGTTCAGGACGGGACCGATTCAATCCTGGTGGCCGGAATCGATTCCCGCTATGAGGGTGTCGATACCATATTCTGCCACAACGGCCAGTTTACATGGAAGTTCCGTCCGGATACAGTGACCACACTCATTCTGATGCTGCCCGACGGACGCATGCATCCCGTATTTGCCGAGAAGGACGTGGAAGCATTCATAACCATTCCTGCCGACTCCGGACTGTTCTCTGTATCGGGAGGTTATTGCAATGACTCATACCACTCCTTCTATCTGGCTTCACAGAGGGACACCTCGATGGAGCAGACAGCGGCTAGGATTGACTCTTTCATCACCAGAGATCCCTTCTCGGAGGTAACTCCCTTCCTTATCTATGACCAGATGGTCAGGAAGTACCATGCACGTGAGAGCGTCATCGAACCGCTTATAAAACGTATGAGCGGCAATATGCAGGATGCACCCTATCTGGTTTCACTCAAGAGTGATTTTGAGAAAGAGGCCCTCAACAATCTCTACTTCGACACATACACCTTGAAGGATTCATCCGGCATTCAGCGTCAGTTCATAGATGTGGGCGGCACATCGAACAATCTGCTGGTATGCGTTTGGGCATCCTGGATGGGACAGGCCGGACTGGACGCAAGGGATACCCTCAGGTATTTCCTTGAAAAGTATGAGGGCAGGAACTTCAACGTGATAGACCTTTCTATTGACGTGAATCTGGACAGGTGGAAACAGGCAATCGCCGGTGATACCGTCAGATGGGTTTCATACAACGACCCTGCAGGTTGGGAAAGCAGATTCGTCAAGAATGCCAATCTTCAGACCGCACCTTCATTCATCCTCTTCTCCAGCGCTAAAAGACTTACTTATAAGACAACCTCAATACCAGACCTTGACAAAGAACTGGACAGAGTATTATACAGACCAAAACCAAAAAAATAGCACGATAAAAACACTTACCTTGTTTTGCAGAATCTAATGTTAACCATTCATACATCTAACCATGCTTATCAAAGTTTCCGGTGCGGCTGTCCAAGGGATAGACGCATACATCGTGACCATCGAAGCGAGTACATCGCGCGGTATCAGATTCTTTCTTGTAGGACTGCCTGACAGTGCAGTGAAGGAGAGCCACGAACGCATAATATCGGCTTTCCAGGTAAACGGCTACAAGTTTCCGTCAAGTCAGATAATCATCAATATGGCTCCGGCCGATATCCGGAAGGAGGGCGCGGCCTATGACCTTCCGCTTGCCATAGTCATACTGGCCTCCGGAGGAGAGATTGACACGTCAACCCTTGATGATTATGTCATAATGGGCGAGATGAGCCTGGACGGCTCACTGCAGCCCGTAAAAGGAGCCCTTTCAATGGCAATCGAGGCCCGGGACCACGGATTCAAGGGCATAATCCTGCCGGCTCAGAACGCAGCCGAAGCCGCAGTCATAGACGGACTGGAGGTCTACGGAGCAAACAATCTGCGTGAAGTGGTGGACCTGCTCAATCGGATGCCCGAACACATTGAACCATTGGACAAGAGCATAGCCCTGAGGAACGTCGTACCCACCGGATATCAGGCCGATTTTGCCGATGTAAAGGGACAAAAAGCAGTAAAACGCGCACTTGAAGTAGCCGCAAGCGGGGGACATAACCTGATCATGGTCGGCCCGCCGGGAAGCGGTAAATCCATGATGGCAAGGGCTCTCCCTTCAATACTTCCGCCGCTTACCGAGGAGGAGAGCATTGAGACCACACGTATCCATTCAGTTGCCGGATTTACGGGACACGGCGCCGCACTTATAACCGAGAGGCCGTTCCGTCATCCGCATCATACCATATCCAACGTGGCTCTGGCAGGCGGAGGCGCCAACGGGCAGCCCGGTGAAATATCGCTTGCCCATAACGGTGTGCTCTATCTCGATGAATTGGCCGAGTTTACCAGGTCGGCACTTGAAACACTGCGTCAGCCGCTCGAGGACAGGAGCGTAGTCATATCCAGAGTCAAATACAGGATAGAGTATCCTGCATCGTTCATGCTGCTTGCATCGATGAACCCCTGCCCGTGCGGATACTACAATCACCCGACAAAGGAGTGTCACTGTACGCCTACAGTGATTGAACGTTATCTGGGAAAGATATCGGGCCCGCTCATGGACCGTTTTGACATTCAGTGCGAGATTCTCCCCGTAGGGTTTGACGACATGTCATCGGAACGGAAGGGTGAGACAAGTGCCGCTATTCGTGAACGGGTGATAGGGGCCAGAGCTGTACAGGCCGCCAGATTCAGCGGTGAAAAGGGCTTATATTGCAATGCCCAGATGGATTCACGTCTGCTGCGCAAGTATGCCAGAGCCGAGCCTGCCGCCATCCGTATGCTGGGTGAGGCCATGAACCGGCTGAACCTATCGGCCCGTGCCTATGACCGCATACTGAAGGTTTCCAGGACTATTGCCGACATGGACCGCTCAGACACAATCAGGCCTGATCATATAGCCGAAGCGATTGGTTATCGCAGCTTAGACCGTGCCTCTTGGGGTAAATAAAAAAATATAGTAATTTTGCAGTCCGAAACAACTTAGATATATCATATGAAAGATTACAAGAGGATTCTGGTTACATCGGCCCTGCCCTATGCCAACGGCCCGCTTCACATAGGCCACCTGGCAGGCGCATACGTTCCGGCCGATATTTATGTCCGTTACCAACGTCTCAAGAAGGTGGACGTGATGTTCATTGGAGGCAGTGACGAGCACGGTGTGCCCATCACCATCCGCGCCAAGAAAGAGGGCGTGACACCCAAGGAGATCATTGACCGTTACCACTATCAGATGAAGGATACCTTCAAGGGTATGGGCATATCTTACGACATCTACGGTCGTACCAGTTCCCCTACTCACCATAAGGTTGCATCGGACTTTTTCCGCAAACTGTATGATACCGGCAAGTTCATCCAGAAGACCAGCGAGCAGTACTATGACGAGGAGGCCAAGATGTTCCTGGCCGACCGCTATATCACCGGTGAGTGCCCTCACTGCCACTACGATCACGCATACGGTGACCAGTGCGAGAAGTGCGGTACATCACTCTCACCCACTGAACTGATCAATCCCAAGAGCACAGTAAGCGGAAGCAAGCCCGTAATGAAGGAGACCACACACTGGTACCTGCCTCTGGAGCAGTATCAGGAGTGGCTTGAGAAGTGGATCCTGCAGGAGCACAAGGAGTGGCGTCCCAATGTTTACGGTCAGTGCAAGAGCTGGCTTGACATGGGTCTGCAGCCCCGTGCCGTGAGCCGTGACCTTGACTGGGGTATCCCCGTTCCCGTTGAGGGTGCCGAGGGTAAGGTTCTCTATGTATGGTTCGATGCCCCCATCGGTTATATCAGCAACACCAAGGAGTTCTGCGACTCTCATCCCGAGCGTGGCAGCTGGGAGACCTGGTGGAAGGATCCTGACACACGTCTTATCCACTTTATCGGAAAGGACAACATCGTGTTCCACTGCATCGTGTTCCCCGCAATGCTTAAGGCCGAGGGTTCATTCATTCTTCCCGACAACGTTCCCAGCAACGAGTTCCTGAACCTGGAGGATGACAAGATCTCAACCTCACGCAACTGGGCCGTTTGGGTACACGAGTATCTGGAGGATTTCCCCGGCAAGGCCGATGTAATGCGTTACGTACTTACCGCCAACGCTCCTGAGACCAAGGACAACAACTTTACATGGAAGGATTTCCAGGCACGCAACAACAACGAGCTGGTTGCCATCTACGGTAACTTCGTTAACCGCGCCCTGGTTCTGACACAGAAATACTTTGACGGCGTAGTTCCCCAGTGCGGTGAACTGACCGATTATGACCGCGATACCCTCAAGGAGTTTGCCGATGTAAAGGGACAGCTTGAGTCTCTGCTCGAGAACTTCAAGTTCCGTGAGGCACAGAAGGAGGCCATGAACCTGGCCCGCATAGGTAACAAGTACCTGGCCGATACCGAGCCCTGGAAACTTGCCAAGACCGATATGAAGAGAGTTGAGACCATACTCAACATATCTCTCCAGTTGGTTGCCAACCTGGCTATCGCCTTTGAGCCGTTCCTGCCCTTCTCAAGTGAGAAACTGCGCGGAATGATTGCCCTGGACGGTGCTGACTGGAACCGCCTGGGTGCCATTGATCTGCTGCCCGCCGGCCACAAGCTGGGTAAGGCAGAGCTTCTGTTTGAGAAGATTGAGGACGATGTCATTGAGGCTCAGATCCAGAAGCTGCTCAAGCGCAAGGAGGAGAATGAGAAGGCTGCCGCAGCCGCTCAGCCCGCCAAGCCCATCAAGGAGAACATCCAGTTCCCCGAATTCGAGAAGTTGGATATCCGCGTAGGTACAGTGCTTGAGTGCATCAAGGTTCCCAAATCAGACAAGCTGCTCCAGTTCAGGATCGATGACGGTCTGGGCGGACGCACCATACTTTCAGGTATTGCAAACTATTACAACCCTGAGGATCTGGTAGGCAAGCAGGTTTGCTTCATTGCCAACCTTGCTCCCCGCAAGATTCTGGGCCGCGAGAGCCAGGGTATGATACTGAGCGCCCTTGACGCTGACGGAACACTGGCCGTAACAACAGTTCAGCGTCCCGTAAAACCGGGCAGCGAAGTTTGCTAAAAAGTACAAATGAATACAGTCGGAGTCATACTTGCAGCAGGCTCCGGTTCAAGAACCGGCCTTTCCACCCCCAAGCAGTTCCTGCTTCTGGGTGGAAAGACTGTTTTGGAACATTCGGTACAGACTTTCAATGACCATCCCGGTATTGACCAGGTGGTTATTGTCACCTCACCCGAGTTCATAAGCAAGGTTCAGGGTATTGTCAAAGACAATAACTGGACCAAGGTAACGGCTGTTCTTCCCGGTGGAAAGGAGCGTTTTGACTCCAGCCTGGCAGCCGTACGCCATTTCAGCGGCAATCCGGACCTGGTAATGCTCTTCCATGATGCCGCACGGCCGTTGGTATCGGCCCGGATAATTTCGGACACACTAAAGGCTATGGAGACCTTCAATGCGGTCGATGTGGCCATCCCTGCAGTGGACACCATCGTTCAGTGTGACGCCGCAGGTTCCGTGATGGAATCAATCCAGAACCGCAATCTCCTTTGGCGCATGCAGACCCCGCAGGGATTCCGCCGCAAGACCATCGCCAAGGCCTATGAGGTTGCGCTCAAGGACCCCGGTTTCACGGCAACCGATGACTGCGGAACCGTGCTGCGCTACCTTCCCGATGAGAAGGTGGGTATTGTACGCGGAAGCGAGAGGAACATCAAGCTTACATACGCCGATGACCTGCCTCTGCTGGAATTCCTCCTTTCAACCCCAGAACCATAACGTAAATTCCAAAATACTCCTGTTATGAAAAAACCTGACCTTAAGAAACTGACCCCCTTTGTTATTGCAATCATTGCCTTCATGGCTTTCGCACTCATATACTGCTCCCCTGTTCTTGACGGGAAAGTGCTGCAGGGCGGTGATACCACCCTTTATGTAGGATCATCAAATGAGATCCGTGAGTACTCACAGTCTGAAGGAAGACAGGTCTGGTGGACTAACTCCATGTTCGGAGGTATGCCTACTTACCAGATAAGCGGACAGACACCTGCCAACAAGCTGAGGGGTAAGCTTGAGAATCTCTCTCACCTGTGGCTGATTGGAAACAACGCCCCCATCGGCATACTCGTGGCATATCTGATAGGTTTCTTCATAATGCTTCTCTGTTTTGATGTTGACCCATGGATAAGTATAGCGGGTGCCTTTGCGCTGACGCTGTCATCATATTTCTTGCTGATCATTCCCGCCGGACATATCACAAAAGCCAATGCAATATGCTGCCTGGCTCCCATGATAGGCGGATTCTATGCATTATTCAGGCGTAAATACTGGCTTGGCATGCCCATCATCATGATGTACGGCACAATAGGTATTACACTGCACACGCAGATGACCTATTACGCTTTCATGCTGTTGGGAGTATTGTTCATAGGTGAGATATTCATTCATGCCCGGAATAAACAGTGGAAAGATTTTGGAAAGTCCACTGCTTTACTTCTGCTTTCCTTGCTCATGATTTTTGGAACAAAGGCCAGTTGGCTCCAGATGAACAAAAGTTACCTCAAGGAGACCATGCGTGGAGGTCACAGCGAACTGGTTACGGACCAGGCAAGCGGTGAGCAGATGACCGGTCTGAGTTTTGACTATGTAACGGCATGGTCATACGGCAAGAGTGAGACTCTTACACTGCTTATTCCCGAATATATGGGAGGAGCCACCAATTACCAGCTGGGAAAAAACTCCCGTCTTGAAAAGGAACTCAAGGACATGGGTGTTCCCGCTGCCAGCGCACGCAGTTTCTGCAACACCGCACCGACATATTGGGGAGAGAAACGGTTCACAAGCGGTCCCGTTTACGTGGGAGCCATTATCTGTTTCCTCTTCGTGCTTGGCCTTATAATCGTAAAGGGAGCATACAAGTGGAGCCTGCTCGCAGCAACCTGTTTCTCAATATTACTTGCCTGGGGACATAACTATGAATGGTTCTCAAGACTCTTCTTTGAGTATTTCCCCCTGTACAACAAGTTCCGTACAGTAGAGTCCATCCTGGTAGTCGCAGAGATAACCATGCCTCTGCTGGGATTCCTTGCCGTCAAGCAGCTCATAGAGTCCGATGACAAGGCAGCAAACAGGAAAGCAATACTTATTGCAGGCGGCATAACAGCTGCTGTCTGTCTGATAGTTGCGGCTGCATCGGGTGCAATTGACACCTCATCCAGCTACGACACTCGACTTCATAGATACGTTGACGATCGCATGTTCCCAGATTTCTATAATGCCGTACTTGCTCAGAGACAGGCCCTGATATCTTCATCGGCCCTGCGCAGTCTGGTATTCGTGCTTTTGGGAACTGCCATCACCTGGGTTTACTGCTCCAGGAAAGAAACTAAGAACAGCACCGTTCTGCTGGCTGCCGCCCTTGGAATTGTAACTCTGATTGACATGGTTCCTGTTGACCGGAAGTTCTTTGGCGACCGTGACTTTGTTACCCGCAAGGAGAAATCCCGTTATTTTGACATGCAGGACTGGGAGAAGGCCATACTTCAGGACAAATCACTTGATTACCGCGTTCTCAACCTGTCATCTGACACCTTCAATGATGCCAGAACATCCTACAGGCTCAAATCACTGGGAGGTTACTCTGCCGCAAAGATGCGCCGTTATCAGGATCTCATCGACGCTCATATCGCAAAGAACAACATGAACGTCCTGAATATGCTCAACACCAAGTATGTGATCTCCCAAGACGGTCAGGTAATGCGTAACTCCGAAGCCATGGGCAACGCCTGGTTCGTTGACACACTGCTCTTTGTTGACACTCCCGTTCAGGAGAGCAATGCCCTGAACACGATTGACATAAAGACAACGGCTGTGGCCGATAAGCTTTTTGCCGATGCCCTTAACCTGAAGGTTACGGAAAGTGATCCGGGGGCTTACATCAAGATGGAAAAATACATACCCGACCATCTGGAATATTCATCACATTCCACCAAGGATAAGGTTGCGGTATTCTCAGAGATTTACTACCCGCGCGAGTGGCATCTTTATATAGACGGAAAGGAGCAGCAGCTGGGGCGTGTAAACTATGTGCTCAGGGCTGCGGTTATTCCTGCCGGAAACCACTCCATCGTCATGAAATTCGTGCCCGATGCACTCAAGACAGATCGTCTGTGCATAGCACTGCTAATTATCATGATCCTTCTGTCTGTAGGATTACCTGTCTGGCACTTTGTCAGGAAACAGGATTCTTCGACTCGAAACGACTGATTATATCAGGGATAAAGTCCTCTTTGACCACATCAATGGTTTTCCAATATGAACCGTTGATGGTGTGTACCCATTTGTCATCATCAAACAGCTCTATCAGGTCCTGATGCCTCTGGTTTCCTTCACGGAAGGGCTCGGTACGCTCCGTCACGATATTGATATCGGAAGCATCGGCCTTTGAGTAGATATTGTTCCAGTTGCCTCCGCCTGAATCCAGATAGACGCCGTCAACCTTGGCGGGCATGAAATCAAACTTCTTGTCCTTGAGCCAATCCAGCCTGTAGAAACTGATGATGGCCGACAGATACCATGCATTCCCGCGCTCACGTCTGGCTCCGTAAACAGGTCTTTCATGCAGTATGGAGGCCATGTCAAGCGGCACCACCGGGAATATGTCATGGTCAATGAATCCGAATCCGTAGGGCCGACGGGCCGATACTATATGACGGTAGGTCCAGTTGACAGCGGCCGCATGTGAATAACTGCCGCTGAAAACGCCCATTCTGTTCTTGTGGAGCCTCAGATAAGGAGTCTTGGTGGAGAGGCATACCTGACGAATCTTATCGGCCTGAACGGGGTCCGATGAGTTGTCAATGATTATGTGATTGATATTACCCTTAAGGTATTTGGCAACGTACCTGTTATGGAGTTCTATCACCTGGGCGTTGTTGAACGCGATGGTATAGACATCTATGCTGTCAGGCTCCTGTACCTTGTCAAGACTCAGGAATATGGAATCCAGGCTCTCAGGGCGGCGGCGCAGAAAATGGCGCTCCATGCATCGGACAGCCTTCTCAAAGATATATCTGCGGATATTCATAACTCTTGGTTCCTTATTCCTTCCGAATTGCGAAAGTACTATTTTTTGTGTAAGTTTGTGTCACTAATCGTATTCCGGAATTATGAAAATAGTCATTTTGGGAACCGCATGGCCTTACCGCGGAGGAATAGCCGATTTCAACAACCGGCTGGCTCAGGAATTCATCAAAGAGGGCAATGAAGTCAGGATTTACACCTTTACGCTGCAATACCCTTCATTCCTGTTCCCCGGCAAGACACAGTACTCCCCTGACCCTCAGCCCCAGGGACTGGATATTGTAAGACGGCTCAGTTCGGTCAATCCCTTCAACTGGATCAAGGTGGGCCGTCAGATCAGACGTGAGAAACCGGATCTGCTGATTGTGCCCTTCTGGATGCCTTTCATGGGACCTTCAACCGGATTCGTATCACGTATGGCCCGTAAGTGCGGAGCCCGCAGAGTTGCCATACTTCATAACCTCATACCCCACGAGCACAAGCCCGGTGACAGAATCCTGTCACGCTACTTCATAAAATCCGTTGACAGTTTTGTGGCTCTGTCCGAGTCTGTCAGGGATGATATCAACCTGTTTGACACAAAGAAACCGCGTACTTTCAGCCCACACCCGCTTTATGACCACTTTGGCGAGCTTGCCACAAGAGAGGAGTCACTTGAGCACCTGGGGCTTGATCCCGCTTACCGCTACATACTTTTCTTTGGTCTGATACGTGACTACAAGGGTCTGGACCTGCTGCTCAAGGCATATGCCGACAGCCGCCTGCGTGAACTGAACGTACGTCTGCTGGTGGCCGGTGAATTCTACGGAAGTTCCGACAAATACTTTGAACTTGAGAAGGAACTGGGACTTGAAGGACTCATAGTCTGGAAGAAGGAGTTCGTACCCAGTGAAGAGGTCCGATACTGTTTCGGTGCGGCCGATATCATTGCACAGCCCTACAAGACCGCCACTCAGAGCGGCGTCTCACAGATAGCCTATCACTTTGGAAAGCCCATGCTGGTAACCAACGTGGGCGGACTGGCCGAGATAGTTCCCGACGGAAAAGCCGGTTACGTGGTTGAACCCGATCCCACCCGTATTGCCGATGGATTGGTGGATTTCTTTGCGGGCAACAGACAGGAGCAGTTCGCCAAGGGTATCCTTGACGAGAAGAACAAATACTCCTGGAGCAAGATGACCCAGGCTATTCTTCAGTGTAAAATCTGATTATCCGCTCAAGAGAGCGCTGGCAAACCGGGCAGAATTCGGGGTATTTGTTTGTCTTCATACGGCAGTCAAACGAGCCGCGCCATACGCCTTTCGACATATACCCGCCTCCTTCATACAGACCTGCCTTATCAGGCATCATATCCTTCCATTTGCTGTCAAAGTCAACCTTTGTAGTGATGTTGGGCTCCCAAGGCTCAGTCTCTGAGTTGTAGTACTGCTCGTACTGGTCATCGTAGAAGTACTCATCGGCCAGACCTCCAAAACTATGTCCGAACTCGTGTACCACTACGGGAGCGAACTGTGCGTGGTGGGCGGTGGTAAGGGTGTAGGAATTGAATATTCCGCCTCCTCCGTAGACATCGGTATTAGCCAGGATTATGATATGCTCATAAGGGATACATGCCAGCTTGTCGTGCAACTGTCTTAACCTGAGGGTTGTCAGGTATCGGTCCGAATAGAACGTGCTGAAGGATGAACTCAGGGCTGTCTCGGTCCAGAGTCCCTCCTTGGGAACGCTCACCTCACCGTCCTTTGATGCCAGCTCAACCGCCAGAATGTTGAAACGGTCCTGCATGGTCTTGAAGGGCTCATGTGAGAGCATACTGTTCACGGCTATGGCCGCATCCTTGTAGAAAAGTTCCATTTCA
Organism: uncultured Bacteroidales bacterium; assembly: GCA_902798685.1. Lineage (GTDB taxonomy): Bacteria > Bacteroidota > Bacteroidia > Bacteroidales > Bacteroidaceae > Colenecus. The sequence continues at coordinate 93,400 of CADBXO010000004.1, read as the reverse complement.
TCGGCGGTATAGCCTTCTGGAACTATCACTACGTCAATGCATTTCTCGGGGCTTCCTCCCTGATGCAGGTACTTCCAGACGGGCGGGTTCTTTCCTATTTTGCGGATAAGGATATCCTCCGGGTCAACGGTGTGGCGCAGAGAAGCTACCACCTTGTTGTAGTTGTCTGTAAGCTTAACCTCGACCACTGCCTTTGCGGATGGCATGGGCAGCAGGTAGACGTTCTCAAAACTGCGGTCCACCTGAGTTGCCTCCTCGGTGTTCTGCCACTCCTGGAACAGGGTGCTGAATGAGTTGCGGAACAGGGTGTCACCCGTGGCGGCATCGGTCATGGTTATCTGACCGTTTCCTTCCAGATATAAGTCTTTCAGGTTGACACGGCGTCCGTACCAACCGTCTATCACATTCAGGTCATCAAGATAGATGCGTGACTCCTTGTTGTTGCCGGAGAAGGTGTAGTTCACCCTAAGGGTCTGATTCTGGGCATGGACGCCTGCAGCCAGAAGCAGCAGCGCCAAACTACTCTTCAGTCGAAACCAGTTCATAGTCCATCTGTTTCTTTTCAAGGTTGCAGCGTACAACCTTAACCTTTACATGGTCACCCAGGCGGTAACGCTTGCGGGTGCGCTGTCCTATCAGGCAGTAGTTCTTCTCGTCAAACTCAAAGTAGTCACCGCCAAGCGAGCGTATGGCAATCATGCCCTCGCACTTGTTTTCTATGATTTCAGCGTAGATTCCCCACTCTGTAACACCGCTTATGACGGCATCGAATACCTGATTCATGCGGTCGGCCATATACTCAACCTGCTTGTACTTGATGCTGGCGCGCTCGGCCTGCTCGGCCAGCTGCTCACGACCCGAGCAATGCTCGCAGTACTCCTCATACTTGGCCTGGTTCACGCTGCGGCCTCCGCCTATGTAACGGGTGAGCAGACGGTGTACCATCAGGTCGGGATAACGGCGTATGGGTGATGTGAAGTGGGTGTAGAACTTGAATGCCAGACCATAGTGGCCGATGTTCTCGGTGGTGTAGCAGGCCTTCTGCATTGAGCGGATCGAGATGGTCTCGATAAGTTCCTGCTCCTTCTTGCCCTTAACCTCTGAGAGCATCTTGTTCATTGACTTGGCCATCTCGACGGGATCACCTGTAGCCTTGAGCTTGTAACCGAACTTGGCCACAAAGTTCTGCAGGTTCTCCATACGCTCGGGATCCGGCTCGTCATGTACACGGTAGACGAATGTCTTGGGATTGCCGCCCTTGACTTTGCCGATGAATTCGGCTACTGTGCGGTTGGCCAGCAGCATGAACTCCTCAACCAGTTGGTTGGCATCCTTGGACTCCTTGAAGTATACGCTTACGGGATGACCTGTCTCGTCTATGTCGAATCGTACCTCTACACGGTCAAAGCTCAGGGCACCGTCGGCAAAACGTTTTGCACGCAGTATCTTGGCCAGACTGTCCAGGGTCATTATCTCTGTCTTGAACTCATCGCCCGGCAGAGGATTCTTGCCGCCCTGCTGCTCACGCTCAATGATGGCCTGAACCTCTTCATAGGCAAAACGGCGGTTGCTGCGTATCACGGTGCGTGCTATGCGGGAGCGCTTAACCACGCCGGCATCGGTCATCTCAAGGATTACCGAATAGGTGAGTTTCTCCTCATCCTGACGCAGTGAGCACAGGTTGTTGCAGAGTTTCTCGGGCAGCATGGGTATGGTGCGATCCACCAGATAGACTGATGTGGCGCGCTTGAATGCCTCCTTGTCGATGATACTGCCCTCCTGTACGTAGTAACTTACATCGGCAATATGTACACCAACCTCCCAGAGTCCCTTCTTGATGGGACGGATGGAGAGAGCATCGTCAAAGTCCTTGGCGTCGTGCGGGTCAATGGTGAATGTAACCACGTCACGGAAATCCTCACGGCCGGCCAGTGCGGCATCGGTTATATCGGCCGAAATGTCATCAGCAGCACGCTCTACGTTCTCGGGATAAGTGTAGGGCAGTCCGTATTCGGCCAGTATGGCGTGCATCTCGGTGTTGTTCTCACCGGCGGCACCCAGTATGTCGATAACCTTTCCTACGGGGTTGCGGTCAGGGGTATCGGGCCATTCAACGACCTTTACGACCGCTTTCTCACCGTCACGACCCTTCTTGAGGTTGGAGAGCGGGATGAATATGTCACGGTCCGATTTGTCCGGGGTCACCAGATAGGCGAACTTGCCACTGACCTGGAGCGTACCTACAAAGGTGTCCTTGGCGCGCTTGAGAATCTCGGTCACCTCACCCTCGGGGCCTGAATGGGGACGGCGGGCAAAGAGCACTATCTTGACGCGGTCACCGTTTACGGCACCGGCCGAGTTGCGCTCAGCCACGAATATGGGGTCGCTGCCGTCATCGGGCACAAGGAAGTTCTTGCCGCCTACACGGCGCTGAAGCACGCCCTCAACGAACTTACTTTTCTGCATCAGGCTGAACTGATTGTCCTTCTGCTTGAGGAAACCGTCCTCAACAAGATCCAGAACTATGTCAAGGCACATGCTGCGCATGGGATGAGTCTTGAGTTTAAGCTCATCATACAGACGCTTAACGCTTATGGAACTATCCTGATTGTCACGGAACCAGTCGGTAATGAGGTCCGTCATGGTTCTGCGGTTGAGACGGACTCCCCCTTTGAAAGATCTACCCATATTGAGAATGTTTTGTTCTGTTTACGAAGATACAAAAAGAAAATCGGAAGCCGTATTGCAGCTTCCGATTTTTAATTCAGAGTCCCAAGTCTGACGCCTTGAGTTGAAGCAGTTCCATCTTTCTCTTTATCAGTGGAACCTCATTTTCTATGAAATCGGTACGCATCTTATCAAGCGCAATGGCTTTTGCGCCCTCGGCCACAAAGTAACCTATACCGCGCTGGTTGAAGATGATGCCATCCATCGTGAGTTTCTCATAACTGCGCATGGCTGTGTTGGGATTCACTCCAAGTTCGCCGCCCAGTTCACGCACTGACAGTATCCTGTCACCCTCCTTCAGTTCTCCGCTCAGAATCTTTTCACTGATTCCATCGGCTATCTGAAGGTATATCGGTTTGTTCTGATTGAATTCCATAAGACAGTCCTATTTTAATGTTTAAGCTTTCTGACTCTGAAATAGATGGCTATTGAAAGTCCGATATTCACAATCGTATCTGAGATGCAGTCCAACAATACTGCATGTTTTACACTCCATGACAGGAACGGGAACATATCGAACAGTTGCTCAGGGGTCATATTGCTGGTTTGAGCCTCCCTGAATTTCTCCATTATTCCGTGAGTAAAGATGGGAGTTGTAATCATGCTCAAAACAATGCTGATAAGGATCAGGCAACCTACGGTCTTGGCCGGTTTTGATGATTTGAACAACAGGGCACCCAGCAGGAAGATAAGGAATCCTTCGGCCAGATCATCGGCATACAGCCAGGGAGTGGTGAAAGACGAGTAGTCAGGAATGAGATTGTTGGACTCCAGTGAGGCTTTACGGAAAACTTCGGTCAAAACAGTCTGACCATTGTTGATTGCTATTATGAGAGAGTCACCGCAGCGGTTGTCAATCAGGCAGAGTATCTGATCCAATGACAGGTAAACTGCAAAGAATGCAAACGGAACTACCACACAGCAGACAATTATCATTGACAGTGCCTTCTCAAGTGATGAGGCGGGAACCATAAGGAACGATGATCCCTCTTTTTTATCGGTAATGAAACCATATATCTTGGCGGGAGCCGATAATGTGAGCACCACCAGGGTAATACCCAAAATCACCGATCTGGGTACAACTTCCAGACTATACCAGCCTGCACCGACGATTGTTGTAAAGAATCCTACCAACAGGTATGCGGTAAGGCTTACTGTTGCCATTACGAGAAATGAAATACCGTATCTTGCAATTGCATTCTTGATATCGGTCACCAGATAGCGACCCATACGGTTCATATTCAAAACATCATTTTTCATAGCCGTAATCATTTTACTTGTTGAACATTTCCTTGATCTCATTCTTGTGCAGCAGCACAGCATTGAACAGAGCCTCGATGTTGACTTTGCTCTCGGCACCGGTAGTGTTGCGTACTACCTGGATGTTGCCGCCCGGAACCATCTCCTGGTAAAGGGCGTTGGGATCAGCATCATTTGAGTAGTCAAAATAGAGTTTCTCTGCGATTTCATCGAGTGATGCGTTCAGCAGAACGTCCCGGCGGTCCAGAATGATGATAGGATCGATGATAGCCTCCAGGTCACGTGCCTGGTGGGTTGAGATGAGAAGGGTTGAATCATCGGAAGTGTACTTGGAGACAGCCTTGCGGAACTGAGCCTTTGAAGGGATGTCAAGTCCGTTTGTGGGCTCATCCATGAAAAGGTATTTGGTGTTGCAAGCAAGGGCAAAGCTGATGAATGTCTTCTTTAACTGACCGTATGACATCTGGTCCATACGCTGATTCTGGTCAGTATCAAAAATGGTCATAATCTCAGAGAACTTCTGTGCATTGAAGTTATTCCAGTACTGTCCGTGATCAATTGCGAAATCAATTGCCTTACGACGCGGTGCGGGAACCTCATCGGGCAGATAGTAGATATTTGAGAGGAAAGAAGGCTCACGGTTGAACGGTTTCTGACCGTCAATCTCCAGCATTCCGTCATCGACCTTCTTGAGGCCGGCAAGCAAGGTGAGAAGAGTAGTCTTACCCACTCCGTTCTCTCCAAGAAGACCGTAGATCTTACCCTCTTGGAGCTCCATCGAAATGTCCTTCAGTACGACGTGCTCGTCATAGCTGAATCCTAATTTCTTGATTGTAATCATATTCCTGTTGTTTTTGTAACGTTTTATACTGCTTTGTCTCTGTGCTGTTCGGTGTATTACTTCACTAAGACACTGCAAATATAAGGCGCAATTCTTTACCTGCAACAGAATTAACGTATTTTAACTCTACACTACGTGCGTGCGTACCTTTTCTAAGCCATACCTGTCAACACAAGTGTTGTAACCCCGATTCCCTGCAAGTATGGCTCCAAAAATGGCCAAAACCCGGGTTTTTGCTGCCATACTTGCAGAAAACCGCCCTTAAAAGGCCCTTTTACGCAGGTATGGCCAATTTAAAGAATACGCGGCACCTGCGTTATAGCCATAAGCATCGGGAAGCCTGGATATCGGACACATGGAAATCGTTAATCAGGGTCTTTTTTATGGATTCCCGTTTGTCGCGGTTCAACTGGTATATCGATGGGGCTTTGAATTCGGGGAGTATGCATCGGTCAATAATGCCGCACAAGTCTATGTCGCTCCGGCCGTTTCGGAAAGTCGAAGCGCGTTCGTTATACAGATAGGATTTGACAGCATCCTCATTGTGGATGGGTTCTATGTCCGAAATACCGATGGCCGGCTTTCCGTTCCTGTCCTGTTCCTGCTCTTCAAGCCACTTTTCATCGGTCTTGCGGAACATATTGAATTCAAAGGCTCCGGGCGAAACAAACAACAGCTCGGTTTGACGCAATTGTTCGAAACAAGGTCGCAGGAAAACGCCTGAAGGCGACATTACCCATTCATCGGGCCATTCGGAATACCTTGGAAGATAGAGTTTAATCACATTCCGGCTGGTGATGGGAGCGTAACCATCGGGAAAGATTAAACCATAAGTGGGGTTGCTTCTGGAAGAAACGACCTTGTTCCAGTGCCCTGATCTGTTTTTGCGGTATTCATCGGGATTCCGGTTTCCCTGATATGGGCGTTCCGTTTTTCCCAATTCCGGAATGAACATGTCATTGATGGATGAATAGGGATACATGAAAGAAGTACCCGAAACACCGTGATGAAGGCCGTTACGCAGAACATAACTGCAAGCAGAAATCATATGATAATTGCCTTCTACAATCAGGGAGAAGTAGTATTTCTCGCCCATCCTTCCACCGCAGTCCCGTTGGTATTTTTCATTGAAATACCATGTGTAACGCTTCCGTAAAGCACATACAAAATCGGACAACTGGTTGGATTCAGAGTAAAGAATACTTCCATCCCTGTCAAATCCGGGTTTTAAAACTGTCTTCGAATATGGTCCGACAACCAACCGATTCTCGGTATTGACCGATGAAAACAATAATAAATGAACATGGTTTGACATCTCCGTATCGGCGAATATGTCAATACCGTACTTCCATGAAGTGAGTGCAAGCAAGTTCAGAAAAAAGCCCACATCCTGCGGACAACGGAACATCACCTCCTGATGAGAGGTGAAACAACAATGAATCATCTGTTTCATGATATAAAAGGTATTTAGAGATTATGAATAGCATTTTATGAGATGGTTATTTCTTGTGCTCGGCAATCAAGTCCAGGATTTCCTGGCCGTACTGTTTCCATTTGGCGGGGCCGAATCCGCTAATTGCCAGGAGTTCCTCTTTGGTCGATGGGCAGGTATCGGCTATTTCCAGGAGGGTGCGTTGGGTGAGCACCCAATAGGCACGGATGTTCTGGGATATGTATTGTTCGGTGCGCCAGTCTATTAGCGGTTGGATAAGCTCGGGGTGGCGGTTATCGGAGTAGATTTCCTCGATGGTGGGCTTGGTCTTGATAACCTTCTCCTTGACCGGTTTGGGCTCCTTTATCTTTTTGATCGTTGTTTTGGCCTTTGGAGACAGCACGGAATCATTTCTGATTTTGAGGTATGACTCGATACTGAATCCGTTTTCCTGTATCTCTTTCAGACTCTGAAGATGCATGGAGAGTTCCGGCAGGAGTTCGCCCGAAGCCTCCAGCAATGTCTTTTTTACCTCTTTATTATCTATTAAAACGGACATGATCGGAGTTACGTCCGATGCCACTTCGATCAAAATCGGAAGGAAATATCTCGCAGCTTTACCGACTCTCTCCTCAAGATAGGGCTTGTTATCGGTGTCTATCCGGTCCAACTCCCTGCGGAATGCCTCGGCTACTTTCTCAATATCCCTGATCTTGCGTCGGTTTTCCTCCATCCTGGCGGTCTGCTCCGGATAGGTGTTCTTAAGATGATTGTTGAATATTCCTCCTGCCCAACCGGTCAGTCTTTCCAGCTCACTGAACGTGAAACACTCCTTGAGGTTGTTCATGAAATACTCGGTACGAGATTCCTCCAGTTGCCGTTCCATCTCCGATACCGGCAGGAACTGGTCATGGAATCCCGAAACGTCGCTGTTGTTGAACAGGCATGACTGTGATATCGGGCTGCTCAGAACAATACCTTCAAGTGTGCGGCAGCGGGAAAGAGCAACATAAACCTGCCCGAAGGTAAAGGCCGATGCCGCATCAATGATGACATTATCGAATGTCAGGCCCTGGCTCTTATGTATCGTTACTGCCCACGCGGCACGAAGAGGATACTGTGAGAACGTGCCCTCAACTTTGGGTACAATCTCCTTGGTCTCACTGTCTATTTCATACTGGATGTTCTCCCATTTTTCGATGGGGACGTTGATTTCTTCGCCGTTTTCATCGGTCACTATAATGCCGTCATCGTAGTCAATCTCCGTTACGGTGGCAATCTTGCCATTGTAGTATCGGCCCTCGCGGGAGTCGTTGCGCAGGAACATTACCTGTGCTCCCTCTTTTAGCTGCAAAACTTTCTCTGCTGGGAGCGTATTCTCTGGGAAGTTGCCTTCAATCTCGGCGTAGAATGTGTAGAGCCTGGTTTTCAGAGCCTCCATCTTCTCCTGGTTGATGGCGTCTGCCTGGCGGTTGTGAGTGGTCAAGCGAATCCATCGGTGTCCAGATACTTCTGCGCTGTCATCGGGATTGAAACGGGGATCCAGGCGGCTATTCAACATTCGGTATGTTGCGTTGTCCATCACACCGCCTCTTATGCTGTTGAGTATATCCAGAAATGATGTATCAGATTGACGGTAAACTGTTTGCAGTTCTATTGTCACGTACTTGAGTTGCCGCATCACCTTGGAATGGAAGAAGAAAGGTGACTGGTAAACCTTCTTGAGCCAGGGTTCATCCTGCTCCGTAACTACCGGCGGCAACTGGTGAGCATCGCCTATCATGAGCAACTGGACTCCTCCAAACGGTTTGTTGTTGTGTCTGTATCGGCGCATCACTGCATCAACGGCGTCCAGCAGGTCTGCACGGACCATGGAGATCTCATCTATAATAAGGAGGTCCAGTGTCTTGATGATCTTGACTTTTTCCTTTCGCAACTGGCGGCGTGCCTCTGGCAACTGATACTCCGTAACCAGTTCCTCAACATCAGGAAGATACGGGCACAACGGCAACTGAAAGAAAGAATGGATTGTAACGCCGCCCGCATTGATTGCGGCAACACCGGTTGGAGCAAGCACCACGCAGCGCTTGGGCGTATTCTCAACAATGTACTTGAGGAATGTGGTTTTTCCGGTTCCGGCCCTGCCGGTCAAGAAGACCGAGATTCCCGTCTGGGAGATGTAATTTTCGGCCAATTCAAAGAGATGATCTTTTTTCATAGTATAGTAGTAATCAGGTTTCTTGTTTGGCAAATATATGGATAATTGCTGACAAACCAATTACGCAGGCACAGCGTATTCTTTAAAATGGCCATACCTGCGAAAAATGGCCTTAAAAGGGCGGTTTTGTGCAAGTATGGCAGCGAAAACCCGGGTTTTGGGCTATTTCGCTGCCATACTTGCAGGGAATCGGGGCTACAGAGGTTGTAGCGACCGGTATGGCCGGATTAGAACTCGGCCAGATGCATGTCGCCCTTCTCGGCCAGTGCCTTGTGGAGGGCAAAGGCTTTTTCGAGGGCGTGGCTGGTCTGACCCTTCTCGGAGATCTTGAGGTAATCCCACATGAGCTGCTTGTAGTCGGGGTGCACGCAGTTTTCGATGATGCACTTGGCGCGCTGGGCGGGTGACTTTCCGCGCAGATCGGCTATACCCTGCTCGGTGATGAGCACCTTCACGCTATGCTCGTTGTGATCAACGTGTGAGCACATGGGAACGATGGCGCTGATCTTGCCTCCCTTGGCGGTAGACGGGCAGCTGAATATTGAGATGAATGCGTTGCGGGTGAAATCGGCAGAACCGCCCACACCGTTCATCATCTTGACACCGCTTACGTGGGTTGAGTTCACGTTGCCGTAGATATCGGCCTCCAGGGCGGTGTTCATTGCAATCAGACCCAGACGGCGTGCAACCTCGGGGTTGTTTGATATTTCGGTAGGACGGAGCACCAGCTTGTCCTTGAAGAAATCCATATCATCGTAGATGCCCTGCAGGGTCTCGTTACTAACGCTCAGTGATGAGCTTGATCCGAACTTGCAGTGGCCCTCACGCATCAGGTCGATAACTGAATCCTGGATAACCTCAGTGTACATCTGGAATGCGGGAACTGAAGGATCCTCACCCAGAGCACCCAGAACAGCGTTTGCTACATTACCTACACCGCTCTGCAGAGGCAGGAAGGTTGAAGGGATGATGCCGCGCTTGAGGTCGCTGATAAGGAACTGGGCTACGTTGTGACCTATCTGGAGGGTGGTCTCATCAGGAGCGGTGAATCCGCGTGCCTCGTCGGGGATGTTAACCTCAACGATACCTATGATCTTGGCGGGATCAACCTGGATGTAGTCCTTGCCGATATGATCGCTGGGAGTGTAAATGGGAATCTCGCGGCGGTAAGGGGGATCAGCGGGCTCGTAGATGTCGTGCAGCCCCTTGGCGCAGCGGGCATGGGCTGCGTTGAGCTCGACGATGATCTTATCGGCCAGACGTGCAACGGTGGGAGCGATACCCACACCGGCGGTTACCCATATCTTACCGTCATCGGTAATGTCAAAGGCCTCCATGATGGCGATGTTAAGCTTGCCGTAGAATCCGTAGCGCATCTCCTGTGCCATGTGGCTCAGGTTGATGTCGTTATATGCGATTTCACCGTTGTTGACGGCTGTACGGAAATCCTTGTTGGTGGTATAGGGAGCGCGGTACTTGAGAGCGTGTTCACGTGCCAGGATGCCGTCGCATGAATCACCGGTAGAAGCACCGGTAAACAGACTGATCTGAAACTCCTGACCCTTCTCGTGGAGTTCGTGGGCCATTAAACCGATCTCATGAGTGACAGCCTTGGGGGTACCTGCAGGGGTAAAACCGCTCAGACCTACATTGTCACCGTTCTTGACGTAACGTGCTGCCTCGGCAGCGGTCATTCTTTTGAAAGCCATTTTGTATTATTATTTACTTGTTTGACTTCTTTGGTATAAAGTTGCGCAAAATTAACCATTTCCTAATATAAAAACAAGTAAATTTGCACCCGCAAAACAAAGGAATATGGAAGAGGGAACAAAGAAACTGTTCATTGAGACTTACGGCTGCCAGATGAATGTGGCAGACAGCGAGGTTATTGCATCAATCATGCGCATGGCGGGTTACGAACCCACCGAAAACATTGATGAGGCCGATGCCATATTCCTGAATACATGCTCCATCCGCGAGAACGCCGAGCAGAAAATCTGGAACCGCCTGGAGGCTCTGAACGCCCTCAAAAAGAAGAAAAAGAATCTTTACATCGGCGTTATGGGCTGCATGGCCGAGCGCACCAAGGAGGACCTGACCGAGAATCATCATGTTGATGTCGTGTGCGGTCCCGACGCATACCTCTCACTTCCGGATCTGATGGCCCAGGTGGAGGCCGGTCATAAGGCAATGGATGTGGAGCTCTCCACTACCGAAACCTATCGTGACATCATACCAGAGCGTATTTGCGGCAACCACATAAGCGGATTCGTTTCAATCATGCGCGGCTGCAACAATTTCTGCCACTACTGCATTGTTCCCTACACCCGAGGCCGTGAGCGCAGCCGAGATCCGCAGAGCATCCTGAACGAGGTTCTTGACCTTAAGAAAAAAGGTTACAAAGAGGTAACACTCCTGGGTCAGAACGTGAATTCATACAAGTTTGAAAACGGTGAATCCACCGTCGGATTCCCGCAGCTTCTGCGCATGGTTGCCGAGGCAGTTCCCGAGATAAGGGTAAGGTTCACAACATCACATCCCAAGGATATGAGTGACGAGACCCTGCATGTAATTGCCGAGGTTCCCAACATATGCCGTCACATTCACCTGCCCGTACAGAGCGGAAGCTCACGTATCCTCAAGCTGATGAACCGCAAGTACACCCGCGAGTGGTACCTGGAGCGTGTGGATGCAATCAAGCGTATCATCCCCGACTGCGGTCTTACCACCGATATGTTCACCGGCTACCACTCAGAGACTGAGGAGGATCATCAGGAGAGCCTTTCACTGATGCGCCTGTGCCGCTATGATGCCTCATTCATGTTCCGCTACTCGGAGCGTCCCGGCACATACGCCAGCAAGCATCTTCCCGACAATGTTCCCGAGGAGATTAAGATACGCCGTCTCAATGAAATGATCGAACTGCAGAACCAGCTCTCACTGGAACGCAACCGCGAGTGCATCGGCCATGAATATGAGGTTCTGGCCGAGGGTTATTCCAAGCGTTCACGCCAGCAGCTCTACGGCCGCACCGAGCAGAACCGCACCGTTGTATTCGACAAAGGCACCCACCGTCCGGGCGATTTCCTCAAAGTCCGCATCACCGACGCCACTTCCGCCACCCTCTTCGGCACAGAGATTCTTTAAAATGGCCATACCTGCGTAAAAGGGCTTTTTAAGGGCGGTTTTCTGCAAGTATGGCAGCAAAAACCCGGGTTTTGGCCATTTTTGGAGCCATACTTGCGGGGAAATGGGGCTACAACGCTTGTGGTGACAGGTATGGCCAGAAATGAGGTGCGGCGGGTAGGAAAATGGCCGTTCCTGCGTGACGTAAATACAATAAAACCAGCAAAAAAACCTTAAAACACTTGACAAGGGGGTTTTCGGGGTATTATCTTTGCGGTCACCCTGCGCGCGTGCCGCGTAGGGCGCGTGTACACGAAGAGGATGATTTATCAGGAATTCAAGCCTTGTCCATTATGCGGAGCGTCGGGACAGATCCCTTACGCTAACTGCACTGACTTTACGGTGAGCAAAGAGTCTTACACTCTGATGCGCTGTCCCTCCTGCGGTGTGGTTTACACACTGGAGCCCCCTTCAGAGGAGGAGATGGACCGTTACGACAAGGTGAACCTGAAACTCAAATTGGGAGACTCCCCCTCAGGTCTTATCGGCCGTCTTTACTATCACGTCCGCAACCGTATGCTCAGCAAGAAGGTCAGGATCGTGGAGTCACAGGCATACCGTACCGGCGGTTCGCTGCTCAACTACGGAGCCAAGACGGGATTCTTCTCATATAAGATGGAGAGACGCGGATGGAAGGTGACATCGGTCGAAAAATACCACGAGGAGAGGCTTTTCTCACTTGAGATGTTCCACCACCGCATGATCGACGTACCTGAGATGGATGCACTGCATGCCGGTACATTTGACGTCATCACCCTGTGGCACGTCTTTGAGCACTGCCATAATCCTCATGAGCTGTTGGACAGGTTCTACGAGTTGCTCCGTCCGGGAGGCATACTGATAATGGCCTGCCCCAATATCTGTTCGACCGATGCCATGTACTACGGACCCTATTGGGCGGCATATGATGTGCCCAGACATATCTGGCACTTCAACCCCGCTTCAATAAGTGCACTGGCATACAAGCACGGATTCACGCTGATGCATCATGAGAAGATGCCGTTTGACAGTTTTTACATATCGATACTGTCTGAGAAGCATATGCGTCACAAGATGGCGTTCATTCGCGGAATGATTCACGGACTGCATTCGTGGAGGGTTTCACTTACCAAGCGAAGCAAAAGCAGCTCGCTGGTTTACGTTTTCAGAAAAAGGATAACATCGGAATAATATGGTCAAACAAAAGAAAAAGAGAAAGATAGACCTGCTGTTCATCACAGCCTGTATCAGCACGTCTCTGGTTCTGCTGCTCATAGGTATCGTGGCACTTCTGCTGCTTACCGCGAGTGACCTGTCACGCCACCTCAAGCAGGAGATGACGGTCGAGGTGATTCTCAAGGAGAGCATAACCGATACCCAGCTTTCAACACTCCGCCGCAGCATCGAGGCATCGCCCTACTGCGCCGTCTGCTCGTACATATCCAAGGACGACGCCCTGAAGGATATGACCAAAGCCATGGGTACCGATCCTTCGCAGTTCCTGGAGTACAACCCCTTCTACGCTTCACTGAACATAAGGGTTGAGGCCGATTACGCCTGCAACGACAGCCTTAAGGTGATTGAGAAGAAGATTGCCGCAATGGAGGGTGTGCGCGAGGTGACATGGCAGAAGGATCTGCTCGACATCATCAACAGCAATATCCGCAAGGTTGCCGGCCTGCTGCTGGTGCTGGCCATGATACTCTCACTGGTATCATTCACACTGATAAACAACACTATCAAACTCACCATCTACGCCCAGCGTTTCGTGCTCTACTCCATGAAACTGGTGGGTGCCAAGTGGTCATTCATACGCAAGCCTTTCATAAGCCGTAACCTGTGGATCGGATTTACATCGGCCGTACTCACATGCATCATCATATGGTACGGTCTCAAGATAGGCCTCAAGTATGAACCCTGGCTTATCATGTTGGCTGAACCGAGAATTATAATTCCCGTTTTCGCGGTGGTAATGCTTATCGGACTGCTTATAACAGGCCTCTGCGCCCTGCACTCCGTCAACCGTTTCCTCCGTATGAAATCGGGCGAACTCCATTATGTATAACCAATCAATCCTTGAATGTATGGAAAAGAACAAATTAGCTTTCACCAAGACAAATTACATTCTGATCGCAGTCGGAATGGCTATCATTATCATCGGCCTCCTGCTGATGACCGGCCCCAATTGCACAGCCGAGAACTTTGAACCCGATATCTTCAGCGTTCGCCGCATTAAGGTGGCTCCTGTAGTTACTCTCATCGGATTCTTGACCATCATAGCAGCTATCGTTTTCAAACCCAAAGCCGATAAGGAGGATAAAGAGTAATGAATTGGTTTGAATCATTTCTGCTGGGACTGCTGCAGGGTCTTACCGAATACCTGCCCATAAGCAGCAGCGGACATCTGGCAATAGCTTCATCACTGTTCGGAATAGACGGTGAGCAGAACATGGCATTTACCGTACTGGTACATGTGGCAACCGTCCTGAGTACACTGGTGATTCTCTGGAAAGAGATTGTCTGGATATTCCGTGACCTGTTCACAAAGCAGTCCTGGAAGAGTTACAGCGGTCTTAATGAAGGCACCCGATATGCCATCAACATCATTATCTCTATGATTCCGGTGGGCATTGTAGGCGTCTTCTTCAAGGACAATATCGAGGCCATATTCGGTTCCGGAACAACCGTTGTAGGCTGCTGTCTGCTGGTTACCGCCGCCCTGCTCACATTCTCCTACTACGCCAAGCCGCGTCAGAGGGAGAACATCTCAGGCTGGCATGCGTTCATCATCGGAATTGCACAGGCAGTCGCAGTGCTTCCGGGCATTTCCCGTTCCGGCTCGACCATAGCAACCGGTATCATGCTCGGCAACAAGAAGGAGCGTCTGGCACAGTTCTCATTCCTGATGGTGATTCCGCCCATTCTGGGTGAGGCACTGCTGGATATGAAAGACCTGATTGAGTCTGCCGGTACAGGTGTAGCCGGAGCCGATACAAGTTTCGGCGTTCTGGCCATAGGCTTTGTTGCTGCTTTCCTTTCAGGTTGTGCAGCATGCAAGTGGATGATCTCAATCGTGCGCAAGGGCAAACTGATCTGGTTCGGCCTCTATTGCGCTGTTGTTGGACTTGTAACAATACTGTTCCTGTAATATGGATTTCCAGGAAGGAGTAATAATGGCGTTCGATAAGCCTTACCGCTGGACATCATTCGATGTTGTGGGTAAGGTCCGATGGCTCATTTGCCGCCGTCTGGGTGTCAAGAAACTCAAGGTGGGACATGCCGGCACATTGGATCCTCTGGCCACAGGCGTACTGATTGTATGCACCGGCAGGGCAACCAAACGCATCGAGGAGTTGCAGTCAGGCACCAAGGAGTACTACGCTACCATACGCCTGGGAGCAACCACTCCATCCTTCGACCTGGAGAAACCCATTGACGCCACCTACCCCACGGAGCATATAACCCGTGAGATGGTGGAGCAGGTGCTGGAGCGTTTCAAAGGAAAGATAGAGCAGGTTCCGCCCACATTCTCAGCCTGCAAGGTTGACGGCAAACGCGCCTATGAGATGGCCCGAAAAGGCAATGAGGTGGAACTCAAACCCAAGACTCTGGTCATAGATGAGATTGAACTGACCGAGTGCAACCTGCCGGACATAACCATCCGCGTGGTATGCAGCAAGGGAACATACATCAGGGCACTGGCCCGTGACATAGGTGAGGCGCTGCAGAGCGGAGGACACCTGATTGCCCTGCGTCGTACCCGCGTGGGTGACTACAGGGTTGAGGATTGCCTGAACCCCGAGAAATTCACCGAGTGGCTGGACGCACAAACCATACAAGAACCGTAAAAAGGATTATAATGAACATAGCGATTATTCTGTCAGGAGGAACAGGAACCCGGATGGGGCTTTCAACTCCCAAGCAATATGTTGAAGTGAACGGAAAACCCGTCATTCAGTATTGTCTGGATACCATACTCAGTCACAAGACGGTTGACTGTGCAGTCATTGCCGTGGCCGATGACTGGCTGGAGTATGTACGCAACTGCGTGGCAAGGTCAGCATCCGGAAAACCGGTTTACTACTCCCGTCCGGGTGAGACCAGACAGGGCTCCATCATCAACGCCCTGAAAGCAGCCAAGGAGAACGGTGCTGCTCATGACGACATTGTTCTCATACATGATGCCGCCCGCCCGCTTCTGACAGCACAGCTGATATCAGACTGCTTCAACGCATGCAAGGACGCTGATGCAGTCTTGCCTGTCATCCCGGTCAAGGACACTGTCTACATGAGCCGGGACGGCAAAAACATAGACTCCCTGCTTGAACGCAAGACACTCTGGAACGGACAGGCTCCCGAGGCATTCAGGTTCGGAACCTACTACGATGCCAACATGAAATTATCGGCCGATGAAATAAACCGTATCACCGGCAGCACCGAGGTTTC
Source organism: uncultured Bacteroidales bacterium (assembly GCA_902798685.1). GTDB lineage: Bacteria > Bacteroidota > Bacteroidia > Bacteroidales > Bacteroidaceae > Colenecus. Next base: position 77,311 of record CADBXO010000004.1, on the reverse strand, counting down.
ATACAGGGCAGGATTGAAATGCGTACTGATTCCGGGTGACACGAACAACTTCAAGATCACCACCCAGGAAGATTTGTCCAACTTTGAATCAATCGTCAGGAATGAAAGCATATAATCTGCACTCAGTAGGTGACTTCCGTTATGAGGATGTTCCTATGCCCAAATGCGAGGCCGGTTGGGCCATCGTAAAGGTGAAGGCTGCCGGAATATGCAGTTCCGACATATCACGCGTATTCACCAAGGGCACATACCACTTCCCCACCATACCCGGTCATGAGTTCTCGGGTATAGTTGAATCAGTGGCCGATGCACAGGACAGCAAGTGGATAGGAAAGCATGTGGGAGTGTTCCCGCTCATTCCATGCCGCAAATGCCGTCCGTGTGCCGATAAGCACTATGAGATGTGCGAGAACTATGACTACGTTGGCTCCCGTCGCGACGGAGCGTTTGCCGAGTATGTCGCCGTACCGGTATGGAACCTGATTGAGATACCGGCAGACCTTCCTTTTGAGGTAGCCGCCATGCTAGAGCCCTTCTCAGTGGCACTGCATGCCATAAAGTTCGGTCAGGTATCGGCCAGGGACAAAGTTGCGATTATCGGCACCGGAATGATTGGAATAGCAGCAGGTCTGTGGGCAAAGATGCGAGGCGCCGCACAGGTTACCGTCATAGGCCGAAGCGAGCAGAAACGCTCCATGATTGAGAAGTTCGGACTGGAGTACAAGGTCCAGGACGGTAGGATGGAGAATGAATATGACTTTGTCCTGGAGGCCGTGGGTACACCCGCTTCAGTTGAGGCCGCAATCAATGCCACACGCCGCGGAGGCAGACTGGTACTGATGGGCAATCCCAGCGGTGATATCACGCTCAGCCAGAGCGTCTACTGGAAGATACTGCGCAAGCAGCTTGTAATGACCGGAACATGGAACTCCTCTTACGACGGAACCAATCCGTCTGACTGGACCGATGTCGTTGAAGCACTGGCCGCCAAACAGATTGACGGCAAGAGCCTGATAACCCACCGTTTCAACCAGGAGAGACTCATGGACGGACTTGAACTTATGAAACAGCATCAGGAGCCTTACTGCAAGGTAATGACCCTGTGGAACGAATAAAACTGTAAAACAAGACAATATGCAATCACACAAGAAAGAGATTTCGGCATCGATGATGTGCTCGGACCTCATCAACCTTAAGGAGACACTCAAGATCTTTGAGGATGAGGGAGTGGAGCATCTGCACATTGATGTGATGGACGGAACATTTGTTCCCAACTTTGGACTTGGCGTTGACTACATCCGCAGTCTTCGTGAACTGACTGACATACCCATGGACCTCCATCTTATGGTCAAGGATCCGGAATACAAGTTCCAGTGGGTAGGAATAAAAGAGAACGATATCGTTTCAGTTCATTACGAAAGTACCTTCCAGGTTCAGCGTGCACTGGATTTCCTGGAACCGTTCGGCTGCAAGAGATTCCTTGCCATCAACCCTGCCACACCGGTCTATTCACTCGAAGAGGTGCTTGATTACATTGACGGAATCCATCTTCTGATGGTAAATCCCGGATTTGCCGGTCAGAACATAGTACCCTCCACCATAAAGAAAGCCGAGAAGGTCATGCAGCTTCTTAAGGAGAAGAACCATGAAGATGTCATCATGGAGGTGGACGGCAACATAACCCTCGAACATGCAGAGATACTCAGCAAGATAGGAGCCAGCATTTTTGTGGCCGGTACATCATGTCTGTTTACAGGAGACATCAAGGACTATGCACAGAATCTGGAAAAACTCCGTAAAGCCATCAACAAGTAAAACAGGAATTAATAACAACTAAATACTAGGGAATGAAACTATCTCAATTCAAATTCAAACTCCCCGAGGACAGGATTGCACAGTATCCTGTAGAACACCGCGACGAATCAAGACTGATGGTCGTGCACAAGAAATCCGATGAAATCGAGCATGTACAGTTCAAGGACATCCTGAACTATTTCGATGAAAAGGACGTTTTCGTATTCAATGACACCCGTGTATTCCCCGCCCGCATGTACGGCAACAAGGAGAAGACCGGTGCCTGCATTGAGGTCTTCCTGCTGCGTGAGCTGCGTGAAGAGAACCTGCTTTGGGATGTACAGGTGGATCCCGCCCGTAAGATCCGTATCGGTAACAAACTCTACTTCGGCGAGGACAACTCGATGGTAGCCGAGGTAATTGACAACACCACATCACGCGGCCGTGTACTGCGTTTCCTCTATGACGGTCCGCACGATGAGTTCAAGAAGGCACTTTACGCCCTGGGTGAGGCTCCCATACCTACCTACATGAAGCGTAAGGCATGCGCATGGACCTATGATGAAGAGGGTAAGGCCGTGCCCAAACCCATGGCTCAGATTGAGAAGGGTGACTTCTGTGATGAGGAGAGTTTCCAGACAATCTTTGCCACCAACGAGGGTGCCGTTACCGCTCCTACCGCCGGCCTGCACTTCAGCCGTGAGCTGATGAAGCGCATGGAGATCAAGGGTATTGACCGTGCATTCATCACCATGCACTGCGGTCTTGGTAACTTCCGCGAGATTGACGTGGAGGACCTGACCAAGCACAAGATGGAGTCCGAGGAGATGTACGTGACACAGGAGTGCACCGATATTGTAAACAACGCCAAGTTGGGCGGTCACAAGATCTGCGCCATTGGCAACACCGTCAACCGCGCTCTTGAGACTGTAGTGGGAACAGACCATCTGATCAAGCCTTTTGACGGCTGGACCAACAAGTTCATATTCCCGCCCTACACATTCAGCGTAGCTGACAGCATGGTAAGCAACTTCCAGCTGCCCGAATCAGTACAGCTCATGCTCACCTGCGCCTACGGCGGTTATGAAAAGATTATGGCAGCATACAACCTTGCAGTCAAGGAGGGTTACCGCTTTGGCTGTTACGGTGACGCAATGCTCATTACAGACTGATAGACTGATGGCGACACTGTACCTCTCACTCGGAACCAATCTGGGCGACAGGCAGAAGAATCTCTCTCTTGCCCTGGAACTCATAGGCAGTGAGGTGGGTACAGTCTTGTCGGCATCGGACATTATTGAAACAGAACCGTGGGGTTTTGACAGTTCCAACCGCTTTCTCAATATGGCGGTAAAGGTGGAGACCCATCTTCAACCGCTCGAGGTGTTGCACACCACCCAGGAGATTGAACGCAAGTTGGGACGAACCCATAAAACGGCCGCCGGAGAGTACCATGACCGCCCTATCGATATTGATATACTCCTGTATGACGATCTGGTCATGAACACACCCGAGCTTACAATCCCACACCCGCTGATGTATGAGCGCCAGTTCGTCATGAAACCGCTCCTGCAGATTGCACCGGAACTCAAGAAGTAGCTGATTATGGCTGACAACTATCTGGAGAAACACTATGAAGACTATCTCAAGCGGAAGGCGGCTTGGGAGAAAAACAAAGGCAGGAGCGGTATCTCAAAGAAATCTACCCCTCCTGTCAAACCTGATGATGAAGCTTTGTGACTATTTGAACGCCTGGTCAGTCTTTTCAATGTAGGCTTTACCGAACTTCAGATCCGGCTCAAGATAGTTGCCTTCACCCCACTCGTTCCATGCCTTGATGAACACCAGACGTTCATCGTCATTCTTTGACTCCTCCAACTTCCTTATTTCACGGCAGTATTCATACCATTTCTGGGGAGTGCTGTCTACCAGGATTGTCCCTTTGAGGCCTGAACGCGGTGAATGGTCAAAATTGGGAATCATGCACGGGATGTATTCCTTGTGCTCATTGAAGAAGGCAAGCGCCTCTTTCACGTATCTGGAATAATCAATGGTGACGGGGCAGTTGATTCGGCCCTTTAAACGGCTCAGCCATGTGCCTCTGACCTCCTTTGCCACGGTGGTCATATGCTCATAGACGATTGCGTCAAAACCCAGTTCCTGAGTCTTGGGCAGTCTGTGGGCTCCCTGACAGAAACCAAAGAAATAGAAGCCGGGCAGTCCGTTCTGGGCAGCCAGTCTCTCCCATGTCTCTTTCATCACCGGGAAATCCTTGATATTGTCGGCGTCAAATATTCCGTATATCAGCTTTCCGTCGGCCTTCATGTAACGCTTGTCCTTGAATGCCGGCAGCATGGCATTGAACTGGTCGATGTAATCCTGCTCACCGGGATAAGTCTGTTCTATCAGCAGCTTGTCGGGACTTGACGGATCCCAGGTCTTCTGATACCAGCTGTGATTGGCCCAGCAAAGGCAGAACGGATAATCAGGATGACCTGACTCAACCACCTCAGTAAAGACCCTGTCCAACAGTCTGCGGCCGGCGAACCAGTAATGCCAGTAGCAGAAACCCTCAATACCTGCCTCACGGGCCAGGGCGGCCTGTTGCTCACGGACCTCAGGTACTCTCAAGTCATAGTAACCCAGATCTGCAGGAACACGCGGCTGGTAATGTCCTCTGAACTGAGGTTTGGCATTACCCACATTGGTCCACTCCGTAAAACCCTTACGCCACCACTCATCATTCTCCGGGGTAGGATAGAACTGTGGCAGATAAAAAGCTATCAGACGCGGTTTCTTATTACTCATCACTTGGTCTGTTTTGATTTGACATCGTCGTTATATGCGCTCTCTATTTGAGACAGGACACCGCTTATATCTGATTCCTTCAGATTATTGATAAGCGCCACCCTGTTGTAGATTCCGTTCCTCTCAAACGCCCCCTTGAACTTGTAACTGTAAGCAAGGCCAAATACAGGCGTGCCTGTAAATATGGCCGCAAAGTTGGCATGCATACGGGTGCCTATAAAGAAGTCCATCCGGGAAATCAGGTACTTTATCTGAGGTGAAATCAGGTTCCTGTCAACAAAGAAGACTTTCTCTTTCTCCGTCAGTCCGTCATAGAACTGTTTTGAGGCCTCCATATCATCATTATTGGCTTCAATACTCTCGGTATTGTATGAGTGGGGTATTATATAGACGTTGCAACCCTTGGACTGGAACATCCTTACGATACCTTCCATGAGTGCCGGATAGCAGTCAAACTCTCCCGCCAGGTTTCCGAACCTGTTGGAATAGGCCAGACCGCTCACATTAACGCCCACGCACGGGTGTTTGATCTCAACGTCCACTGGCTCAGGCTGCATGTAACAGGAGAGGTCATTGTCAACCTCATATTGCAACCCCTTATCCTCCAACTCTTTCACGAAATTGGTATCCCTGACATAAATCTTCTGCGCCTTGCCCAGTATTGAAAGGATTCTCTCCTTATTGGCCGGATCCAGAAATGGTCCGATGGTTTGGGGCATTACTATAAACGGTATACGTGACTCTATGGCCAGCTTCATCTCCGGCAGACGTGAATCAAGCAGCTTGTTGCCGTAAAGGTCAGTAAGTCCGTCACCGCCGTTAATGGCTGCCACGATCCTGACATTACTGATGATTCGGCGGTACAAAGTATTGAGGAAATGAAGCCTGAACCTGTACAGATATCGCTCCAATGCCCATACGGAGAGCTCATGGAGTTTCCATTTCTTTCCGTTGATGTCCAGTTCACTGACTTTCTCCTTAGGAATCTTGCTCCAGGGATAACGATGAAACCGGATCTTTACAATCTCAAAACCATCATCGATATAACCCTTACTCTGCAGAAAAGCCAACGCTCCATATCCAAGCGCAGCGGTACCGCGGTTGTTGGAGCGGACATTGAAGTCCGATAATATCACGTATTTCGTCGTTCCGGCTTTCATTTCTTTATCGATGATATTCCTCTTTTTACGCGTCCTGCAATCTTCTGAACTACTGAAAGCGGAGTGCTGTTGGCATTCTTGATTGCACAGTATGCATCAGATTCATTGACATCGGATGTTATGACCTCTACCAGAATCGGGGCGTCCGATTTCTCCACCAGTCTGCCTTTTATATTCCGGAATTCATCGGCAGTCTTAACGCAATGGTACTCGAAACCGTTGGTTACAGCCCAGCCCTCGGCCCCTTTGAAGTGACCTGCGGCGGCGATGTAACGGTCAATATATCCGAATCTTTCAGGTGATCCGCCCAGCTTGAACTCAATGCCTCCGTTGTTGTTGACCAGCACTATGCGGACGTTGTTGCCTATGTAACGTATACCCAGTGAATTCATGTCATAGAAGAAAGAGAGGTCTCCCACAAACATAAAACACAAATCATCCACCATAACACTCTGTCCCAGGAATGTTGACATGCAGCCGTCAATACCGAATGCACCTACATTGCAGAAGCACTTGACCCTGTTTCTGAACTTGAAAAGGTTCCAGGTCCTGAGGGAGTTCAATATTGAGAAATTCACGTATGAGTTCTCAGGAATCAGTTCACACATCTGCTGTGCCACAAATGCGGCCGACAGCGGCAGGTCGTCAACTGACACGTACTTGCAGACTGCCTCTTTCCAGACACCGATATACTCATTCTCTGTCCCCTTGAGAGTGAATGATGAAAAGAAGTCGGCAGGAGAACACTCGAACACCTTGGTCAGATGGTCATAGGTATCGGCAATATCACCTGTTTCCGATATACGCCAATGCTCATACTCTCTGCCTGTCTCCGCCAGTTTGTGATAGAAAGGATAGTCGCCGGTCTGTCCGCCTATTGAGATCAGGATATCGGGACAGAAGGTCTCATCAAACTCTTTCTGGGTAAGGCAGGTAAGCAGAAGATTACCGTTTACGGTATAGTCATTCTGCATGTTGGAAAGGTGGTTTACGTATATTGCAGTATTGGTACGTGATGCGAATTCCTCCAATGCCGAATCATCCATACCTCTATTCTCACCTACCACCACGAGGATACGACGGTTGTCAAGTACAATATCTGATATCTCCTTTTTCTGATATCTCCTTATCACTTTCACTTCAGGCAGAGGATCAGATGAATCCCTGGTGAGTTCAGTATCCAGCATGGGTACGTTAAGCTGTACGGGAGCCGGCACGGTATGGGTCAGGTTCAGAATGGCCTCGTTGATGAGACGCTCGCAAAGCATACGGTCGTGTTCATCGGACACATACGGAAGTGAATAGGTAGCCCTGACGGCATCCTTGGGAAGCGACGTCTGGTCAGGTGCCTGCATATACTCCTGATAGGTGTACTGCGGATGCTTGGAGAAAGTGATGCCCAGAATAGGCACATGCTTATAGTAGGCTTCTGTCAGACCGGGAATATAGTTCCTGGTGGCCTGCGCACTTGTGCAGCAGACAGCCACAGGCTTTCCGGTGGAAAGATATATACCTATAGCGAAATAGAGCGCACTCCTCTCATCAACTACCGAGAAGCATTTAAAGAAAGGATCGTCCTGTACGCCCCTTACAAAAGCGGCATTTGTTCCACCGGGACTCAAAACCAGTTGATTTATGTCATGCTTCTTCAATAAAGCTATTACCAGACGAACGTTCTTTGCTATTGAATACATAGTTGCTATTTTAAAGTATAACCACCGTCACACACTATTGTCTGACCTACTATGGCATTGCCGGCATCACTCAAAAGGAAGAGGGCAAGTTCAGCTATCTCCTCCGGGAGGATGACGCGCTCTATAGGATTCTGGTCAGTATAAAAGTTCTCACCCTGTTGGAGAGAGAACTGCTGCATTGATGTCTTTACCACACCCGGAGCTATTCCGTTCACTATTATGCGGTCTTTGACAAGGGTCTTTCCCAACCCTTCGGTCAGTCCTCTGACATCCCACTTTACCATCCTGTACGGATAGGTGGCTCCCACAAATCCTCCCTGAGAAGAGATATTGACAATCTTTCTGTATTCATCGGGAGAAATCTGTCCCTTCCAACGCTTGGCCAATGTCTGAGTCAGAAAAAACATACCCTTGAGATTTGTGGAATAAATCCTGTCCCACTCCTCTTCATCGACATTGCCCCAGAATTTGGACGGGGCAACACCTGCATTATTCACCAGGGCCGATATCTCTCCTCCCAGCAAAGACTCACACTCATCCAGTTTCTTCCCGATCTCAGCAGTACGGGATATGTCCCATGTCATGGGGAAGCAGTGATCCTTTCCTATCTCATTCACCGCAGCCTGGAGTTTATCGCTGTTGCGGCCGGTTATAACCACATCGGCCCCGCATTCAACGAACTTTTTGCCAATGGCTAGACCTATGCCTGAGCTGCCTCCGGTGACAAGAATCCTCTTTCCGGCCAGTATTTCCCCATATGCCGGGTATGATATCCGGACGGTGGAATTGCCTCCATACCTGTATCCCTGAACAGCGCACCTGAGAGCCTGTCGGATCCTTTTAAAGAAACGTCTCTTACTCATTGTCTTACTGACTTAATTGACGGGAACAACCCGAACACTTTCAAAAGTACAAAGTAACATAACAGCCAGATAGCCGAATTCACCCCGAAAAGCAGGACATTTGACCAGCGCGGAACCAGATTCAGTGAATCAAACATTGAAACGTCCAGACGCACCAGATAGGGTACCACACAGGCAATGACTGCCAGCAAGAGGGGTTTGATGAACGACTTGGCCAGAACCCAACGGTCCAGGTTGAGATAACGCTTGTAGATGTATATGTAGTAGACCAGAACAAGGATCGTCATGTAAACGCTGTAACCTATTACAGCCGATCCCACCGGTACTCTCTTGCACAGAGCGGCATTGATTATGATTGAAATCAGACAGGATATTCCCGTGGCGTATACAAGAGCCTTGGTCTTGCCGTTTGCAACAATCAGGCTGAATGCAGGAGTGGAATGAAGCTGCAATATCAGGAAAATACACCAGAGAGCCAGCCATCTGCCAAGGTGAGAAAGAGACTCACCCACGTAAGCAGTGATGATAGTCGAGTTGGACAGTATGAACGGGAAACAGAGAACGCACACGATGATTGTCGTGATCGAGGTCCATTTCTTAAGGAAGGCCATTATCTCATCATGGTCATTCCGGACTATCATTTCGGATGTTTTAGGCAGGAATATGCTGGTAAATGATCCGCAAAGCGTGATAATGAAGGCAGGTATGACCTCTACCACCTTGAAATCGGCCACAGCATCGGCTCCGTTGTAAGAGAAGATGCTCAGAATTATGGGGCGTGACTGTGAAGCCGTAACCTGGAAAAGCGACAATGCAAAAAGAGAAAGACTGAAAACAAGTACAGTCTTGAATTCTGACCAGTACATGGCCGGCTTGACAGAATCAATCAGATTGTCCCGCCTGCATTTCCATGCATAAGGAACGATTGCAAGTGCTATTATCAGCGTAAGCCAGAAGAAATACTGGATCAACAACATTTCGCCCTTGATCGTTATGAAGATGAGGGCCATCTTAAGGACGGTCTGAATAGTCTGGACCTTCATGGTGAAATCAAGCTGCTTATCGGCTATGAGCAGCTGATTGAAGGATGTAGCACCCCAACTGATTACCGTGAACAGAGCCAGGATAAAGAAACAGATGCGTAACTCCAGGAACTCCTCATGTGAAATGGAGAAAAGGGGTTCTCCCCAGAAAGCCAATGCCAGCAGAAAAAGAGCATTTACCAGAGCTACAAACATGTAAAAAGTGATGTTGGTTCTGGCTACACGGCTGATTTTTGCCCTGTCACCCTTTGCGGCCCATTGGGAGAAGAATTTGACGGCACCTGTGTTCATTCCCAGATCCAGCAAATGCATGTAAGCATTCCAAGATGTGGCGATGGCAATGATTCCATACTCAGCCTTACCGAAATAGCCCAACAGCAACGGAACCGTAATGAATCCCCAAACTGCATTCAACAGTTTCGATACGGTGCTCCAGAAGAAACTACTCAAATAATAGTTGTTTCTTGAACTCATCAACTTCTGCTATTATCTCTTTATGCAAAGATAGCAAAATCTTACTTCAACACACACTATTAATGGCTTATTAATCGTACCTTTGAATGCTTTACTGCAAAGAAACAGCCGTAACACCGATGAACACTGTTCCTGTATCCGTAATAGTAGCCGTCTACAACGCCGAAAAGACTATCTGCCGACTTGCCGACAGTCTTAAGGCACAGACTATGCCTGATTTCGAGGTTTTGCTGATTGATGACGGAAGCACCGACGCATCAGGTTCCATCTGCGACAGCATTGCGGAGTCCGATGTCCGGTTCAAGGTTTTCCATAAACCCAACGAGGGAATAGGCACAACCCGTCAGTTCGGACTGGAGCATGCATCGGGAGAGTATACCATCCATGCCGATTCAGATGACTGGGTTGAGCCCGATTACCTGGAACTCCTCTACAGGGAGGCCGTTTCATCGGGGGCCGATATGGTTATCTGCGACCTTCTGCTGGAGAAGGGAAAGAAGGTCTACTACAGGAAGGAACAGCCCAAGGCTTATGACCGGGAGACCCTGATTGACGATCTGGTATGCCGCCTGCAGAACGGTCCCTGCAACAAACTGGTAAGACGTTCTCTCTACACTCAGAACAACATCTCATATCCCCAGGGTCTGGATTACGGTGAGGACCAGCTGGTCAATCTACAGCTTATAATGGCGGGGGCATCGGTCTCATATGTACCTAAGGCTCTCTACCATTATGACTACATAAGCAATCTTGACTCGGCATCACGCGGAGTTTCACCGCAGAAGATACTCCAGGGTGAAAGGTTCGTATCGGAACTCCGTAAACTGCTGCCTCAGGGATATGACAATATCATAGACAACCAGCTTCTTGGAATAGCCTATCTGGCTATCGGCTCCAAGGCCTATTCCAGGAAAGATTATTACGGTAAGTTCTCAAGCCTGAAGAGTGTCAGGTGGAAGGACTACCGCAAGAAGGCATTCTCTATTAAACTCATAATCTGGACATCGCTTCACATATCATATGGCCTGGCCCTCTTTATGTATGGCATCAAAAGGACAAAAAAGCGTTTTGGATTGTGACATAACTCCGACAGGAAAATGAAACTACTGGCTTACATAATCTGTTATATCATCTATCCGTTCTCATTCCTGTTCCCGCGCAGCAGGAGGAAATACGTATTCGGCAGCTATCGCGGCACATTCGCTGACAATGCCAAATACCTGTTCCTTTATGCCGTCGAGAATGGAGACAAGGATATCAGATATATCTGGCTCTCAACCAAACGCTCAACCGTGAAAACGGTGCGCAGCTATGGACTGCGTGCATATTGGGTGCTTGAACCGCGCGGTGTCTGGCATGCCTTGACATCCAAATACTGGATATTCAATTCATACACATCAGACATAATGTTCTGCCTGTCCGGAAGGGCAACCTGCATAAACCTCTGGCACGGTGTGGGCCTTAAGAGGATTGAATTCAACACTGTGGCAGGACCGCTTGCCGACCGTTTCAGCCGCAGGAACAAATATGACGCTTTCTGCCATCCGGAGTCATTCAGACGTCCCGACTGGCTGTTGTCATCGACCCAGTTCCAGACCTACTCCCTGGCAAGGGCTTTCCGCATTCCCGAGTCCAGGTGCATTGAGATGGGTTATCCCCGTAACCGCATCCTTACCGCGTCTGAGCAGGAGCGCTCACAGTTCATTGCCAGATACGAGTCTGAGATAACGGTTTCCCTGATAGAGAAGGTCAAGGGATTTGATAAGGTTCTCATCTACATGCCCACCTGGCGTGACTCCCAGCGTAACATCTTCACCCAGGGTATGGATCTGGAGAAACTCAACGGAATTCTGGCTGCAAAGAATGAGATTCTTATTCTCAAGCCGCACTCCAACGTTATACTTGACGAGAATGCACATTCTCTTTCAAATATCATTTTGGCCTCACCGCGCATGGATATCTACCCTGTCCTGCCCTACGCCCACGTACTCATTACCGACTATTCATCGATACTTTACGACTGGCTGCTGATGGACGGCAAGGATGTTATCCTCTACCTGTATGACTACAAGGATTACATCAACGAGAGGGATTTCTACTATCCTTTTGACGGTAACGTGGCAGGCTGCAGAGTCGAGACTTTCCACGAGTTGTGCTCACTGATTGAATCGGGACAGTACAAGTTGGATCCCGCCGAACGTGACGCAATGATTGAGAAATTCTGGGGCGTAACCGCAACTTACGATGCATCCCGTAAGATCCTGGAGTTCATAAAAGAGCAAAGCAAATGATATCGGTAATTATCTGCACATATAACCGCGATAAGTACATCTACAACGTACTTCAGAGCCTGGCCAAGGGTACTCTCGGGGCCGATGGGTATGAGATTGTGCTTGTAGACAACAACTGCACGGACAATACCCGCAGTGAGGTTGACAGGTTCTGCAAGGATTACCCGCAGGTGAGCCTGCGCTACTTTGTGGAGACCAACCAGGGTCTTTCACATGCACGCAACCGCGGAATCAAGGAGTCCAAGGGTGATATCCTGGCTTACGTCGATGATGATGCCACCGTAAATGCGGAGTACCTGGCCACCTACGCCGACTGGTTCCTCAATCATCCCGAGACCGATGCCGCCGGAGGTCCCATCATCCCCCATTACGAGACAGGCAGCGAGCCCAAGTGGATGACCTACTTCATCAAGCGTCTGCTAACCGGTTATCTCTACTTCGGTGACAAGGCAAAACCCTTTCCGGGTGACAACTACCCCGGCGGAGGCAACGCCGCCTACCGCAGCCGCGTCTTTGAGAAAGTGGGCCTTTACAACGTTGAATTGGGCCGAAACGGAGACAGTCTGGGCGGAGGCGAGGAGAAGGATATCTTCGACAAGATGAAACGTGAGGGTATGCAGTTCGTCTACCTTCCCGGCGCCATACTTTATCACAGCATTCCGGGTTACAAACTGGAGGCCGATTACTTTAACCGCCTGACCACGGGCATCGGCCAGAGTGAAAGGGCACGCACTCTCAGAATCGGCAAGTCATCTTACCGCAAGCGCCTGCTCTCCGAACTCAAGAAATGGTGCGCTACAATCGTTCTCTGGTGTTTCTATCTGGTTACATTCAGGCCCAGCCGCGGAAATATGCTGATCAGGTTCCGCCGTAACGTCACAAAAGCTTTGTTAGGCAAATGAAAAGAGAGGGTAAATTCTTTTTCCATGTGCTGGCGTTCCTTACCATGGCACTGTGGGGTGTGACATTTGTATCCACCAAAACGCTGATCAATCACGGTCTTACTCCGGCACAGATATTCACCATCAGGTTCATCATTGCCTACATAGGCCTCCTTTTGGTATGCCTAATCCGCGGAGGTCGCGACAAGAGAGCTTTTTCACGTTCGCTGCGTCACGAGCTGGTGTTCATAATAACCGGAATTACCGGTGGATCGCTCTATTTCTGGACCGAGAACACCGCACTCAGCTATACCCAGGCCTGCAACGTATCTTTCATTGTATGCATTGCACCGCTGCTGACTGTCCTGCTTACATTGGTTCTCAAGAAAATGTTCAAGGGGCCGTTCATGGACGGACTTGAGGATGTCAAGGTAAGGTTCCCGCTTGTGGCCGGTACCATATTGGCTCTGTCCGGAATGGTAATGGTAATCTTTGACGGCAACGGCGTAAGCCTCTCTCCCAAGGGTGATATCCTGGCTTTCCTGGCCGCTCTCTGCTGGGCAGTCTACAGCCAATTCATGGGACAGATGACAGACCGCTACGGTACGCTGTTTGCCACACGCAAGGTCTTCTTCTGGGGCCTGGTAACCATAGTGCCTTTCCTGCTTCTGACTGACAATTCCAATCTGGCACAGGTCAGATTCGATCACATACAGGTATGGGGTAACCTGCTGTTCCTTTCAACCATCGCATCACTTGTATGCTTTGTGGTATGGAACAGGGTCATGCTGGCCATCGGCAACGTGACCGCCACCAACTATGTATATCTCAATCCCGTTTTCACACTCATTGCGGCAGTGCTTATCCTGGGTGAAAGGATGACTCTGGTATCCGGTCTGGGATCGGCCATGATTCTGGGCGGTGTGATACTGGCGGGAGCCAAGAAAAGGACTGAACAAACAAAATAATAAACGATGAAAACAATCTTTAGAATTATGATGATGACTGGTGTGCTGGCCATTACCGCCGGCTGCGGACAGAAAAAGAGTGATTTCAAGTATCTGCTTGACGAGTTTGCAGACCTCAAGGTCATGCGCTATCAGATTCCCGGCTGGGATGAGCTGACACTGCAGCAGAAGGAGTACGCCTACCATCTGGCAGAAGCTGCCAAGTGGGGCCGTGACATCCACTGGGACCAGAACTGCAAATGGAACATTCCCATCCGTCACGTCGTTGAGAACATTATCGAGAACTATAAGGGTGACCGTGAGTCAAAGGAGTTCGATCAGTTCATGGTATATGCCAAGCGTCTCTTCTTTGCAAACGGCATTCACCATCACTACGCTGAGGACAAGTTCTTCCCTGAGTGCTCACAGGCTTACTTCAAGTCTCTGATGGAGGCTGTAGGTGATGGTGACAAGTGCGCCCAGCTGCTGGATATTATCTACAATCCCGACATCCTGCAGCAGCGCCGCTCAACCTCAACTGACGGCGATATAGTTGTACTGTCAGCAGGCAACTTCTATGAGGGTGTTACCCGTGCCGAGGTTGAGAAATACTACGAATCCATCGAGGATAAGACCAATGAGACTCCCATCGCATACGGTCTGAACACCAAGGTTACAAAGGATTCCAAGGGCAATATCGTTGAAATTCCCTGGAAGATCGACGGCATGTACGGTCCCGCCATCAAGAAGATCTGCGAGGAGCTCAAGTTGGCTGCCGCCTGCGCTGAGAACGATATCCAGAAGCGCGCCCTTGGCCTGCTCGTAAAATACTACGAGACCGGTGACCTCAAGATATGGGATGAGTTCAACATCGAGTGGGTTAAGGATACCATCGGAACTGTTGATTTCATCAACGGATTCATTGAGGATTACAACGATCCCCTGGGCCGCAAAGGTGCATGGGAAGGTTACGTAAACATCAAGGACCACAAGGCATCAGAGCGTTCAGTAATCCTGAGTGCCAACGCACAGTGGTTTGAGGACAATTCACCGGTTGATCCGCGCTTCAAGAAGAAGGAGTGCAAGGGTATATCAGCCAAGGTCATCAACGCCGTCTGCCTGGCAGGTGACGCCTACCCCTCAACACCTATAGGTATCAACCTGCCCAACGCAGACTGGATCCGCAAGATGTACGGAAGCAAGTCTGTAACCATTGCCAATATCACACACGCATATGACTACGCCGCTCAGGAGTCACCCACCAGCACACTTGATGAGTTTGCATGGGATGAGGCCGAGAAGGCATTCTACCGCGAGTGGGGTTCATGGGCCGATGAGATTCACACCGACCTCCATGAGTGCCTGGGTCACGGTTCAGGCCAGCTGCTGCCGGGCGTTGCCACAACCGCTATGGGCGAGTATGCATCGGCCCTAGAGGAGGCACGCGCCGACCTCTTTGGACTCTACTTTACTGCAGACCCCAAGATGGTTGAGCTGGGTATCATGCCCAACAAGGATGCCTACAAGGCTGAGTACGCCAACTACATCCGCAATGGTCTGATGGTTCAGTTCACCCGCGTTGAGCTGGGACGTCCCAACACTGAGGCCCACATGCAGAACCGCAAACTCATTGCCGAGTGGTGCTATGAGAAGGGTGCCAAGGAAAACGTCATTGAAAAGAAGGTACGTGACGGCAAGACCTACTTCGTAGTCAACGACTACGTAAAACTGCGTGCCCTCTTTGCTGAGCTGCTGGCTGAGATCCAGCGCATCAAGTCAGAGGGTGACTACGAGGCCGGCAAGAACCTGATTGAGACATACGCCGTAAACATCGACCCCGTCCTGCACAAGGAGGTTAAGGAGCGTTACGAAGCCCTGAACCTGAAACCCTACGGCGGATTCATCAACCCCGACATCGTTCCGGTTGAGAAGGACGGCAAGATTGTTGACTACAAGGTGGTCTACAACGACAACTACCTGCAGCAGCAGCTTGATTACGGCAAAAAATACGGCGCTCTCTAACACCCCTGCACCTTAGGGAGCGAGAACGCAGGTGAAGCCATTTCTCTCCCTAAGGTGCGCGGAAATTACGCTATCCCGCGGGCTACCCCTGCACCTTAGGGAGTCAGAACGCACATAGGAACCATTTCATCCCTAAGGTGAGCAGGAAAATCTCTATATCGCGGATTACCCCTGCACCTTAGGGATTTATTACGCAAGTAAGACCATTTCCGTCCCTAAGGTGGGCAGTGGAAAAACAAAAGGGACGGTTCTTTTTTTTGTGTGTTAAGAAAAAGTACCTACCTTTGCAGCGGACAATGTGGAAAGATTTGAGAACCTTAGGTTTCCCGACAGCTTGCAACCACACAAAAAAATGCTAAAAGTCATCACAGTTGCAGCCCCTTTGTCCGCATAAGACATTGGGACTTTTTTTATTGATATATGTCATACTTATTCACATCCGAATCGGTGTCTGAAGGACACCCTGACAAGGTAGCGGACCAGATATCCGATGCCGTCGTAGACGAACTGTTGGCTTTTGACCCTGAGTCAAAGGTAGCATGTGAGACCCTTGTTACCACCGGTCAGGTGGTACTTGCAGGTGAGGTGAAATCCAAGGCCTACATTGACCTTCAGGAGACAGCCCGCCGAGTAATTAACCGAATTGGCTACACCCGTTCCGAGTACAAGTTTGACGGAGACTCCTGCGGTGTATTCAGTGCCATTCATGAGCAGAGCGCCGATATAAACCGAGGCGTGGAGCGTGAGGACCCTGAGAACCAGGGTGCCGGCGACCAGGGCATGATGTTCGGTTACGCCACAAACGAGACCGATGAATACATGCCGGTTTCATTGGCCCTTTCACACCGCATACTGCGTGTATTGGCCGATATCCGCCGCGAAGGCAAGGTAATGACCTATCTGCGTCCCGACTCCAAGAGTCAGGTAACTGTAGAGTACAATGACAACGGCAAACCCGTACGCATCGATACAATCGTTGTTTCAACCCAGCACGATGAGTTCATCGCTCCTGAGAACGCCACAGTCGAGGCCCAGCTTGAGGCTGACCGCAAGATGCTGGCTCAGATTGAATCGGACGTAAAGAGCATTCTTATCCCGCGCGTTATCAGTACCATTACATCGGACAAGGTTAAGGCCCTTTTCAACGGTGAAATCAAGTATTTTGTGAATCCTACCGGCAAGTTCGTGATTGGCGGACCGCACGGAGATACCGGTCTTACCGGACGCAAGATCATTGTGGATACTTACGGTGGAAAGGGAGCCCACGGCGGCGGCGCATTCAGCGGCAAGGACCCCAGCAAGGTTGACCGCAGTGCTGCATACGCAACACGTCATATCGCCAAGAACCTGGTTGCTGCAGGTGTGGCCGATGAGGTTCTGGTGCAGGTTTCATACGCCATCGGCGTTGCCAAGCCCATCAACATCTTTGTAAATACATACGGTACCAGCCACGTCAAACTGACCGATGCCCAGATTGCAGAGAAGGTGAATGAGATTTTCGATATGCGCCCCAAGGCCATCGAGAACCGTCTCAAGCTGCGCAACCCCATCTACAGCGAGACCGCAGCATACGGACATATGGGTCGCGAGCCGCAGACCGTAACCAAGGTCTTCACATCACATTACATGCCGCCCAAGAAGATAGAGGTCGAGCTCTTCACTTGGGAGAAACTCGACTACGTAGATAAAATCAAACAAGCGTTCGGAATCTAAAAAAGAGAGGGTGACTGAAAAAGTCATCCTCTTTTTTTCGGTGCACCTTAGGGATGAAAATGGTCCTACTTGGGTTATAAATCCCTAAGGTGCAGGGGCCGCCCGCGATATAGAGATTTTCCTGCTCACCTTAGGGATGAAATGGTTCCTACGTGCGTTATAAATCCCTAAGGTGCAGGGGTAGCCCGCGGGATAGCGTAATTTCCGCGCACCTTAGGGATGAAATGGCTCCTACGTGCGTTTCAGCTCCCTAAGGTCAGGGGGTAAGGTGCAGGGACACTACTTTACCCAGGCGGGGTTGTGGACTTTGGTCTTGGAGGGATTGTAGTATTGGGCCTTTACATCGGGGATATCGATGTAATAGGTGCGGTGTGACTTGTTGTTGAGTTTGGTCTCACGCAGCCACAGGTTGGCCCGCTTAAGGTCGGCGTATGTGATGCCGTGGTCCTCGGCAAACTTGACCAGATCATCGATGGGATCGGTAATCTTTATCTGCTCCTTGACGGGGATATAGGGATAGAGGTCATCACGCTTGAAACTGAACCCGAAAAGAGCAGGGTTCTCAAACATCATCTTGGCTGCAATCACGCGGAACATATAACGGGATGTCTCATCGACCAGCCACATATCCATTGCGTCCGTCTGATGCTGCAGCTCAATGCGGCGGTCCATTCCTTGCTGGCCTCCGTTGTAACTGGCGGCAACCGTCATCCAGTTCTGGTATTTGCCGTATGCCTTGAGCAGGAACTTACAGGCGGCCTCGGTAGCCTTGACCGTGTTGTAGCGCTCATCAATATTGGAATTCACCTCCAGTCCGTACTCGCGGCCGGTAGCCTGGGTGAACTGCCATAATCCCGCAGCACCCGCTCCCGATACGGCCTGAGGGTCAAGGTTGCTCTCAATCACCATCAGGTACTTGAAATCATCGGGCACACCCATGCGCTTGAGTATGGGTTCAATCTCCGGAAACAGACGGTTGGCACGCTTTATCATGAGCGTGGACATATTGTGCGAGTAGGTGAACGCAATGAGTTCGCGGTCCATACGCTCGCGTAGATCGGCCCTGTCAAAAGTAATCTTCTGACCGGCAAACACCACCGACTCGGGAACCTGAGGCGGTACACTCTGAACCGTCTGTGCATGGACCGAAAATAAAGATGATATGACCGTTGTCAGGAACAGTAGTAATTGCCTTCTCATATATAACTTGACTTAAGTGGCGCAAAAATAGGCTCTTTTCTTGAAATAACATTATCTTTGTTGCACTAACCAAGAATAAAACCCTGACTATCATTATGAAAAGATTCCGCTATCTGCTTCTTTTGGCAGTTTTGTCCTTATCCGCCTGCCAGAAGGCAACAGTCAAGATTGACGATTACAAGGTCTTAATCAGCATTTCCGACGGTACACTGTCTGTAACTCCTTTGGCCGATGACGCCATCCGCGTGCAGTACATTCCCGACGGAATAGAACTGCCGCAGCTTGAAAACCTTATTTATACAGAAAACCCTGCTCAGCAATCAATAAGTTGCTCGCAGAATCTGAGAGGCCTGGTATATGTCAGCAGCACTGAAGGCAAACTCCGGGCGGTTGTCAACACCCGTAACGGAAAGATAAAATTCAAGGATTCACAGGGTAACGTCATACTGTCCGAATCAGCCCGTTCACGCTCTGTCGTAGTAGGCAAAACCGGTGATTTTAACTCTCTTGCCGTGAGCCAGTCATTTGTTACCGCCCCCGATGAGTTCCTCTTTGGTACCGGCCAGTTCCAGGACGGATATCTGAACATACGCGGTCTGACCCGCCGCCTTACCCAGGTCAATACCCAGATCTCTATCCCCATGATCATATCCAACAAGGGATACGGAATACTGTGGAACAACTATGGCCTTACCGAATTCAACCCGTCAGACTATGTGGTTGAACTGGAGCAGGGAGCCGGCGACGGTACATCGGTCACGGTCAATGCCACCGGTACCGCAGGTAACGTACGCGAGCGCCGTTTCTTTAACGATTTCAACGGTGAAATCCAGGTAAATGAGAGCGGCGACTACTCAATATTGCTGGATGTAGGCCAGTCCATGGCCCGCAAGCATCTGCTCACCATTGACGGTGATACCGTGATCAACGCCAACAACACCTGGCTGCCGCCCACATCATCGGCCATAACCCATCTTGACAAGGGTACGCATAAGGTGTTTGTAAGCGGATCACGCGGTGACAAGCCGTCGGTTGGAATCCGCAAGGTGACCGATGTTACCACATTCAGTTCACCCGTTGCCGTAGCGCTTGACTATACCGTATTTGCCGGCAGTGCCGATGAGATTGTTAATTCATACCGCAACCTGACCGGTAAGGTTCCGCAGATGCCCGACTGGGCTTTCGGTTACATACACTGCCGCGAGCGCTATGACAGCCAGAAGGAACTGCTGGAGAACGCCCACCGCCTTAAGGACGAGGGTTACAACACCAGCGTCATAGTTCAGGACTGGCAGTGGTGGGGCAAGTACGGCTGGAACGCCATGCAGTTCGACGAGGGCAAGTACCCCGATCCCAAAGCCATGACCGATGAGCTTCACAGCATGGATATGAAACTCATGCTCTCCGTATGGTCCAAGATAGACAAGAACTCCGAAGTTGGCCGTCAGATGAATGCCGCCGGTTACTATATTGACGGCACTGACTGGATAGACTTTTTCAATCCCGATGCAGCAGCAGCCTACTGGAAGAACTTCAGCGAGCGTTTGCTGCCCACCGGCATAGACGCCTGGTGGCAGGATGCAACCGAGCCCGAGAACGACGACCTTAAGGGCCGAATGGTTGCAGGAGGTAAAATCCCGGGTGAATTCTACCGCAACGCCTACCCCAACATGGTTAACCACACCGTCTATAACGGTCTTATCCAGGACCAGCCCGACCGTGACCCGATGATACTTACCCGCAGCGGATACATAGGTATTCAGCGTTACGGCGCCATCAACTGGTCAGGTGACGTAGGAAACGACTGGGAGACCCTGCGCCGCCAGATTGCAGGAGGCCTGAGCCTGATGGCAACCGGCCAGCCCTGGTGGACCTACGATGCAGGCGGATTCTTCCGTCCCGGCAACCAGTACACCGATGCCGGTTACCAGGAGCGTATGATGCGCTGGATCCAGACAGCCGTCTTCCTGCCGTTCATGCGTGTACACGGTTACATGAGCCGCACCGAACCCTGGAACTATTCCGCCGAGACTCAGGCCAATTTCCACAAGCAGATAGAACTGCGTGACCGCCTGCAGCCCTACATCCTGGATTGCGCCAAGAAGGTCAGTGAGGATAACTACACCCTGATGCGTCCGCTGGTATTTGATTTCGCCGGTGACAACGAGGCTATGAAACAGCAGACAGAGTTCATGTTCGGCCCCTCACTGCTGGTATGCCCCGTAACAGAGCAGGGCATCAAGTCCATGAGCGTGTATCTGCCCAGGTATGAGGCAGGCTGGAAACTCTTTGACTCCACAGACTCCAAGATCTACAACGGAGGCGCCTATGTGGAGGTACCCGTTACCATTGACCGTATTCCGGTATTTGTAAAAGCTGATCATAAAATCAATCTGAAATGAAAAAGTCCCTGACCTTATTTCTTGCTCTTGCAGGATTATCAACCCTTGGCTATGCCCAGGAGTCTGATAACTGGACCACTCAGGTCACATTCTACAGCCCGTCAATAGTCCGTATCTACAAAACCGGTCCGGACAACCCTGACCAGAAACAGAGCCTGTCCGTCACAATGAACCCGGAGCAGGTAAAGACAACCGTAACGACCGGTAAGGACGGCACCATACTCTACAAAAGCTCTGCCCTGACAGTAAAGGTCGATGACAACGACGTAACCTTCATGGACAGGAAAGGAAATGTCCTGCTGGCCGAGAACGGTTTCGGTCACGGCAACGTGGCCATGACCCGCCCCGAGTATGCCGACATAGCCGTTGACCAGGGCTTTGACCTTGATGCCGATGAGCCTCTGTACGGAATAGGAATACAGCAGGACGGCAAGATGGCCAAGAGCGGAACCTACCGCCGCATGATACAGGGCAACACCGATGACTACTGCAATATCATCCAATCCATCAAGGGATACGGCCTGTTCTGGGACAACTACTCTCCCACCACGCTGGGTATTGAGGAGGGCAAGTTCTACTTCACTTCCGAGAACGCCGGTTGCGTGGATTACTACTTCATCTGGGGCGGCGATGCCGACGGCGTGATTGCCGGCATCCGTCAGCTTACCGGAACAGTACCCATGCTCCCGCTCTGGAGTTACGGATTCATGCAGAGCCGCGAGCGTTACAAGTCATCGGCCGAACTGACCGAGGTTCTGGACCGATACCGCTCAACAGGAGTGCCTATCGATGTGATGATACAGGACTGGCAGTACTGGGGCAGCAACTACCTGTGGAACGCCATGGAGTTCAACGCACCGGAGTTCAGCAATCCCGAGCGATGGATAAAGCATATCCATGACCAGAATGCCAAGCTGATGATCTCCATCTGGTCATCATTCGGCCCCATGACCAAACCCTACCGCGAACTGCAGCCCAAAAACCTGCTTATTGACATTGAGACCTGGCCACAGAGCGGACTTACCGACTGGCCTCCACGCAGGGACTACCCATCAGGAGTACGTCCGTATGACCCGTACAGCAAGGAGGCCCGTGACATCTACTGGAACCACCTGACCCGCCTGTTCAATCTGGATATTGACGGATGGTGGATGGATTCAACCGAGCCCGACCACATGGATTTCAAGGAGGAGGATCTGGACCTGCCCACGGCAATGGGTCCCTGGCGCAGGGTTCGTAACGCATTCCCCCTGATGGCTGTGGGCGGCGTGTATGAAAACCAGCGTTCTATGGCAAACGGCAATGACAAACGAGTTCTAATACTTACCCGTTCGGTATTTGCCGGACAGCAGCGCTACGGCTCAAACACATGGTCAGGTGACGTGCAGTCCAACTGGAACTCACTGCGCGCTCAGGTTCCCGCAGGCCTTAACTTTGCGCTGACAGGTAACCCCAACTTCAACAGTGACCTGGGCGGATTCTTTGCCAACAGCTATAACGAGCGCTCGCAGGACGGCAGCGCTACCAAGAACCCTCTCTATCAGGAACTCTACGTACGCTGGATGCAGTACGGTGTGTTCTGCCCCATGATGCGCAGCCACGGAACCGAGGTTCCGCGTGAACTCTACTACTACGGCCAGGCAGGCGAGCCCGTCTATGACGCCCTGTTAGGTGCCGTCAAACTGCGCTACAGACTGCTCCCCTACATCTACTCCACAGCTCATGATGTAAACGCTAATAACGGCACTTACCAGCGAGCCCTTATGATGGATTTCAGGAATGACCATAACGTATGGGATATCAACAATGAGTTCATGTTCGGACGCTCACTGCTGGCAGCTCCGGTTCTTGAGGCCAAATATACCCCTGAAAGAGCCCAGAGCAAAAGCCGTGCAGGCATTGGCGACGTTGACTTCATGGAAGCCAAAAGCACTAAGGTATATCTGCCGGCTGGCACCAAATGGTATGACTATGAGACCATGAAGTTGTATGACGGCGGTCAGGAGATAGAGCGTGAGGTCAACATCAAGAGCATCCCGCTGTTTGTCAAGGCCGGCACCATCCTGCCCATCGGCCCCGATGTCCAGTATTCGACCGAGAAACCTTGGGATGACCTGGAGATACTGGTCTATGCCGGAGCCGACGGCAAGTTCACGCTGTATGAGGATGAGTTTGACAATTACAACTATGAGAACGGCGCATTCTCAACCATTGATTTCAGTTACAACGGCAAGAGCCGCAACCTGACCATCGGCGCCCGCAAGGGTTCATACGAGGGAATGATAAAGCAACGCACTTTCCGCATAACGGTGATTACCGACGGTCACAAGAGAGAGGTCAAGACCGTGACTTACTCGGGCAAGAAAGTGTCAGTGACTCTCTAAACAAAAAAGGTGTCAAATGGGACGGTTCTCTTTGACACCTTTTTTGTATCTTTGCAGGCTGAAACATCATCCGTAGATGACAGAATTTGAAATGATAGCCAAGACCTTCCAGGGGCTGGAAGAGATTCTTGCAAAAGAACTTATTGATCTGGGAGCCAATGGGGTGGCCATTGGAAACCGAATGGTGTCCTTCAAAGGAGACAAAGCCTTGATGTACAAGGCTAACTTTCACCTGCGTACCGCAATCCGTATCCTCAAACCTTTCCTTCACTTCAAGGCCGACAGCGCCGATGAGGTTTATGACATCTGCCGTAAGGTCGATTGGGAAAAGTATATGGACCTGAGTGACAGTTTCGCTGTTGACTCAGTTGTATACAGTGAGGATTTCCGCCACTCAAAGTTTGTGGCATACCGTGTCAAGGATGCCATAGCCGACTACTTCCGTGACAAATACGGCAAACGCCCCAATGTAAGCGTTGCCAATCCGGACCTTACCTTCCACATCCACATCTCACATGATGACTGCTCACTGTCACTTGACAGCTCCGGCGAGTCACTGCATAAGCGCGGTTACCGTCAGGAGGCCATGGAGGCTCCTCTGAATGAGGTACTGGCAGCAGGCATGATCCTGATGTCAGGCTGGGACGGCAAGTCCGATTTCGTTGACCCCATGTGCGGATCGGGCACAATTCCCATCGAGGCCGCACTCATAGCCAGGAACATGGCACCCGGTCTGTTCCGCAGCCACTTTGCATTTGAAAAGTGGAAGGATTTTGACCGCGACCTGTTTGAGGAGATATATAACGATGACTCCGCCGAGCGTGAGTTTGAGTTCACCATCAAGGGTTATGACAAGGA
Source organism: uncultured Bacteroidales bacterium (assembly GCA_902798685.1). GTDB lineage: Bacteria > Bacteroidota > Bacteroidia > Bacteroidales > Bacteroidaceae > Colenecus. The sequence continues at coordinate 52,777 of CADBXO010000004.1, read as the reverse complement.
TCCCAAGGCCATCCTGACAGCCAAGCGCAATGCCAAGGCTGCCGGTCTGCTCGATACCATCCAGTTCGAGCAGCGTGACTTCAAGGACTTTGAACCCGTCAAGGAGCGCACCGTCATCATTACCAACCCGCCCTACGGGGAGCGTCTGGTCGAGGACAACCTGCTCGGACTCTATGAGATGATAGGTGAGCGTCTCAAGCACGCCCTCATAGGCGGCGAGGCCTGGATCATCAGTTACCATTACGAGTGCTTTGACAAGATAGGTCTCAAACCCTCTGCAAAGATTCCTCTCTTTAACGGAGCCCTGCCCTGCGAGCTGCGCAAGTACGAGATATTTGACGGACGCTACAATGATTTCCGCGGAGGTGACAAACGCCTTAAAAAAGACGATCTGCCCACACGCCGCAGCAGCACACTGCGTCACAAGGCCCGTCTGGCCGAAAAGGAGGAGGCACGTAAGGCCGATATGACTGAGAACAGCGAATTCAAGAGAGAGAGACCTGCACGCAAGCCCTCAGACAGAAAGCCGTTCCGTAAAGACGGAGAGAGATCCTTCCACAAACCGGAGGGAGGTAAGCCTTTCCGTAAATCATCAGATGGAAAGAAGCCTTTCCACAAGAACAGTGAAGGAAAGAAGCCTTTCCGTAAAAGTGAAAACAAACCGTTCAGAAACAATAAGAAATGAAGATTCTGTTACTTGGAAGCGGAGGCCGCGAGCATGCTCTGGCCTGGAAAATAGCCCAAAGCCCACAGCTTGACAAGCTTTACATCGCTCCGGGCAATGCCGGTACCGCAAACGTAGGTGAGAACGTAGCCATCAAGGCAAATGATTTTGAAGCCATTAAGGCATTCGTTCTTGACAAGAAGATCGATATGGTGGTTGTAGGCCCCGAGGATCCTCTGGTAAACGGCATTTATGACTATTTCCTGGGTGACGCCGCACTGAAGGCCATCCCGGTCATCGGCCCCTCAAAGGAAGCCGCACAGATGGAGGGCAGCAAGGACTTTGCAAAGCGTTTCATGCAGCGCCATAACATCCCCACCGCAGCATATCAGACATTCACTGGTGAGAACCTTGAGGAGGGACTCAAGTTCCTGGAGACACTCAAGGCTCCTTACGTACTCAAGGCCGATGGTCTTTGCGCCGGTAAGGGCGTGCTGATCCTGCCCACCCTTGAGGAGGCCAAGAAGGAACTTAAGGAGATGCTGAGCGGTATGTTCGGTAACGCCTCTTCACGCGTTGTGATTGAGGAGTTCATGAGCGGTATTGAGTGCTCCGTTTTTGTACTGACTGACGGCAAGCACTACAAGATACTTCCCGAGGCAAAGGACTACAAGCGTGTAGGCGAGCATGACACCGGTCTGAACACCGGCGGCATGGGATCTGTTTCACCCGTTCCGTTTGCAACCAAGGAGTGGATGAAGAAGGTCGAGGACCGTATAATCCGTCCCACCGTTGAGGGTCTGGCAGAGGAAGGACTCGTTTACAAAGGATTCATATTCTTTGGTCTTATCAACGTGGACGGCGAACCCAAGGTAATTGAGTACAACTGCCGTATGGGTGACCCCGAGACCGAGAGCGTAATGCTCCGTCTCAAGAGCGATATTGTAGAGCTCTTCAAGGGCGTTGCTGCAGGCAACCTGGACACCAAGACCCTGGAGCTGGATCCACGCTCGGCAGTCTGCGTGATGCTGGTATCAGGCGGTTATCCCCAGCACTATGACAAGGGCTTTGTGATAAACGGCATTGACAAGGTAAAGGACAGCATTGTCTTCCATGCCGGAACAGCTTTCAACGACAAGGGCCAGGTTGTTACCGCAGGAGGCCGCGTGATTGCAGTAAGTTCCTACGGAAAGGACAAGGCCGAGGCTCTGGCACTCTCATTCAAGGGTGCAAGCCTTATTGATTTTGAGAAGAAATATTTCCGCAGTGACATCGGCCAGGACCTTTGACCCTTCAAGCTGCAATAACAATTAATAACTGTCAATTGATAGCCGTTAACCTTTTAAGGACTATCTTTGGACCGCTCTAATTACTTAGTTCATAGCAAAAATGAATTACAAAAGACTGAACACTATCATCGGATGGCTCGTGTTTGTAATTGCCGCAGTGACCTACTGCATGACAATTGAGCCGACCGCAAGCTTCTGGGATTGCCCGGAGTTCATTACAACCGGTTACAAGATGGAAGTAGGACACCCACCTGGGGCACCTATCTTCATGCTTACAGCAAACCTCTTCTCACAGTTCACCAGTGACCCCGGCAAGGTTGCCATGATGGTCAACATCATGTCCGCCATACTGAGTGCCCTGTGCATACTGTTCCTTTTCTGGAGCATAACCATGCTCGTAAAGAAACTCGTAGCAGGCAGCAAGGATCCCGATGCGTGGCAGATGTTTGCCATATTCGGCTCAGGAATTGTAGGTGCACTCGCCTATACATGGTCCGATACCTTCTGGTTCAGCGCCGTTGAGGGTGAGGTCTATGCATACTCTTCATTCTGCACCGCCGTTACATTCTGGCTCATCCTCAAGTGGGAGGAGAATGCCGACCAGCCTCACAGTGCACGCTGGCTCGTACTGATTACTTATCTCATCGGTGTTTCAGTAGGCGTTCACCTGTTGAACCTGCTCTGTATCACCGCCATCGTTCTGGTTTACTACTTCAAGAAATCAGAGAACCCCACATGGAAGGGCGGAATCATAGCATTCATACTCTCAGGTGTTATCATAGCCGCTATTCTGTACGGTATCGTTCCCGGTATCGTAAAGGTTGGAGGCTGGTTCGAACTCCTGTTCGTGAACGGTCTGGGACTTCCTTTCAACACAGGTCTGTTCATCTACATCATCCTGCTTGTAGCAATCCTTATCTGGGGCGCATATGAGACTCAGCGCGGTGACCGCAAGCATCTCATGTATATCTCATTCCTGCTTACCGTGGCCTTTGCCGGTATACCTTTCTACGGTCATACCGCAGGCGGCATCATACTTGGTATTGTCATTCTGGCTGCAGGTGCTATCTACCTCTTTGCAGGTGGTATTCCTGAGAAGGTAAAACCGTCAGCAAGCCTGCTCAATACCATCATGCTGTGCGTGATGATGATTACTATCGGCTACTCATCATATGCCGTAATAGTAGTACGTTCAACCGCCAACCCGCCCATGGACCAGAACTCTCCCGAGGACATATTCACCCTGGGTGATTATCTGGCTCGCGAGCAGTATGGTTCAAGACCTCTGCTCTACGGACAGACTTATGCCTCTGAGATTGTTTACGAATACAAGAAAGAGAAACAATACGCATACTACTCACCTGTCTCCAAGTTCAAGGGTAACGCTTACGGCCGTAAGGAGAAAGCCAATGAAAACGAGAAGGACCGTTACTATGTAATGGATGAGAAGCGTGACTACGTATATGCACAGAACATGCTGTTCCCGCGTATGTACAGCAAGGACAGCGATCATATTGCAGAGTACAAGTCATGGTGCGGAGGCATAAAAGGCCGTACGGTTACATACAACCAGCGCGGTAACAACATCAAGTTGACCATACCCACACAGGCAGAAAACATCAAGTTCTTCCTGAGATATCAGGTTAACTTCATGTACTGGCGTTACTTCATGTGGAACTTTGCAGGTCGTCAGAATGATATCCAGAACCATTACGGAGAATTGGAGAACGGAAACTGGATAACAGGTTTCAACTTCATTGACAGGATGCTCGTAGGCGGTGACAACAAGATCCTGCCCGATTCCCTGACCGGAAAGGGTCATAACGTATTCTACTGCCTGCCCCTTCTGTTGGGTCTGCTTGGTCTGCTTTGGCAGGTGGGCAAGGGACGTGAGGGAGCTCAGCAGTTCATCGTTGTTCTGGCACTCTTCTTCATGACCGGTCTGGCAATTGTAGTTTACCTTAACCAGACTCCTCTGCAGCCGCGTGAGCGTGACTACGCATACGCAGGTTCATTCTATGCATTTGCAATATGGATCGGTATGGGTGTTGCAGCCATATCTGAATGGCTAAGCAAACTGGCCGGCAAGAAGATAGCTCCTGTTATCGCTACCGTACTTTGTCTGCAGGTTCCTGTCCAGATGGTAAGCCAGACATGGGATGACCATGACCGCAGCGGACGTTACGCCTGCCGCGACTTCGGTCAGAACTATCTTACCACTCTTCAGGAAAAGGGCAACCCCATCATATTCACCAACGGTGATAACGATACCTTCCCTCTCTGGTACAATTTCGAGACCGAGGGATTCCGTACCGATGCACGCTGCTGCAATCTGAGTTATCTCATGACAGACTGGTACATTGACCAGATGAAGCGTCCCGCATATGATTCACCTGCACTGCCCATATCTTTCGACAGGATAGATTATCAGACAGGTACCAATGATTATGTCACCATCAATCCTGAGGACAAGGAGATTCTGCTCAAGAACAACAGCCGTGAAGCCGTTGAGAAGTCATTCGAGCTCCACAATGTCATGAACTACTGGATCAAGCAGCACCATATGGTTCCTACTGATACCATCTGGCTCAAGATTGACAAGGATGCTGTTCTCCGTTCAGGAATGAAGATTCCCGCAAAGTATCTGGGAGCAACCGATGAGGAGACCAAGGCAAAGATGCCGGACCGCATGATCATATCTCTCAAGGGTAAGAGCACCCTGCTTAAGAGTGAAATCATGATGCTCGACCTGATTGCCCAGTGCAACTGGGAGAGACCTCTCTACATAGCAACTACTGTTCCCAACAGCAGCTACCTTGGTCTGGGCAACTACTTCTTGCTCGAAGGTCTTGCATACAGAATCACTCCTTTCGACTGGAAGGAGGCAACTGGCAGCACTTCACGTATGATCGGTTATGTTGATACCGACAAGATGTTCGACAATGTAATGGCCTTCAAGTACGGAGGACTTGACAAGCCCGGTGTATATCTGGATGAGACCAACCGCAGAATGTGTCAGTCTCTGCGCAGACTTGTCGCACAGCTCTCTATCGAGCTCTTCAACGAGGGCAAGAAAGACAAGGCTCTGCAGATCCTGCAGGCAGTAGACAAAGGCATTTCTGAAGATAATCTTCCTTTGAACGATGCTCTCTATGGTTCAAGTGCTGAAATAGCTCATATTTACCTCAGCCTGGGACAGAGTCAGAGAGCCGGCGAGATCATTATGAATACATATGAGAACGGCAAGCAGCTCATGGATTGGTATCTGAGCATGAACAACCGTAATCTCAAACGTGCAACAAAAGATTTCTCAGAAATAGCATCTGTCCAGTACTCATATGTATTCCCGATACTGGAGCAATGCATCGATAAGGCTCACTACGACGAGATTTATGCTGACTGGGAGAAGATGTGCGATGAGTTTGAACGTCGTATGAACTGATGATACTTGAACAACCGACAGCAATTTTGAGCAAAATATACCCGAAGGGGATCTTCCGGAAAAACCCGGAAGATCATTCGGTGTATCTTACCTTCGATGACGGTCCCATTCCCGAGGTTACTCCCTGGGTTCTGGACATATTGGACCAGTACGGTATCAAAGCCACTTTCTTCATGGTGGGTGACAATGTCCGCAAGCACCCTGAGATATATAAGATGGTAGTGGATCGCGGTCATCATGTAGGTAATCATACTTTCAATCATGTACGCGGAATGCGCATGCGCAATCACGACTACATTGACAATGTCCACAAGTGTGACACCTATTTCAACACCCGTCTGTTCCGTCCTCCGCACGGTATTCTGCGCCGATGGACATACGGTTACATGAAAGATGATTACCAGATTGTTTTCTACGATGTAATCACACGTGACTACAATGAGAAACTTAAACCCGAGAAAGTACTGGATATAGTAAAGAAATATACCAGAAACGGCTCAATAATTGTTTTCCATGACTCATTGCGCAGCGAGAAAAACCTGCGCTATGCACTGCCCAAAGCCATTGAATGGCTCAAGGAGCAGGGATACTCATTCAAGCAGTTGTAAGATTATCTGCCTAAATCACACAGGACTGAGCATATCTTGTCCTGCACATTTCTTGAGGGTGCCATCTTAACGGCGCCCTCATTCATTATACAGAATGCAAGGTCGCGGCCATCGGCTGTATGGATATAACCGGCCAGAGTACATGAACCGGTTACCGATCCTGTCTTGGCATGTACCTTGTTCAGGGTGTTCTTGCCTCCCATCCTGTTTTTAAGGGTTCCGTCAACACCGGATATGGGAAGACTCTTGTACATGATCTTGTACAGGTCCTTGTCCTTGTAGATAAGTGAGAGCATGTCTACCATGAACTGCGGAGAACACATGTCATACATGGAAAGTCCGCTGCCGTCTACGATATTGAATGATGAGGAGAACATACCGAACTTGCGGGAGACAAAGTCCTGCAGGAACTTGGATGCATCCTTGAATCTTATTCCTCTGGGATACTGGATACGTCCTGTCTGGAGGAACATAGCCTCGGCAAAGAGGTTGTTGCTCTCCTTGAGCGCCTCCTTTACGATTGCGGGCAGGTCATGTGATATGACCGATATGTTACTGCCCATGACCGGGCATCGGCCCCAATCATATTTGCCGTAACTGATGCCGGCCTCGTCAAGGTACTGACGGAACAGGGCGAAGGTGAAATCGGCCGATCCCACCACGCTCAGGTCTGTTGACTGACGGCGTTTGCAGTTGCCCTCGACGATGATTGTGTTGTCATTGTGCATCCAGTCACGTGTGATTGTAAGGGGACCAAGCGTATCACACAGGGTTATGGATCTGTTCACCACCTTGATGTGGTTATTGGCAGGGTATATGTTTACCTCGGGTGCCTTTCCCTTGGAGGTGGGCTTGACCTCAACACCTACAAAACCCTGATGTACCATAAGCGGTGAGACATAGGGCTGGAAACTGGCCGGAGCGTCATCCCAGCACCATCCGGTGGCCCAGTACATGGTATCCATGATGGAGACATCGGCATAAAGGGTTCCGTTTATCTTCTTTACACCCGCTTTCTTGAGGTCGCTGACCATGCTGCGCAGCTCATGCTCGTTAAGCGCGGGATCCAGACCGCCTACCAGGTAGAGGTTGCCGTTGAGCACGCTGTCCTTATCGACGGTTCCCTGGGTCTTAAGTACCGTCTTGAACTTGTAGTCGGCGCCAAGTGATGTGAGTGCGGTTACAGAGGTTATGACCTTCTGGACCGATGCGGGGCGGCACATTATCCTCTCGCGGTATGCATAGAGGGTTGTGTCATTGGTAAGGTCATAGACCATAAGAGCTATGTCGGTACCCTCGGGCAGCTGCTCGTATATGATCTGGTCGATGGCTTCAGTCAGTGAATCCTGACCGATACCGGCGACAGGTAGTGATACTGTCAGAAGAAGGGAAAGAATGACAGTCCTTATATGCTTCATTTCAATAAGATACAGATGTTTCAAGACCGTTCTCCCTGAGTTTTGCAGCTATGCCGTCAAGCGTTTCGCGGCTTGCCTTGCGCAGGGTTGAGACCGGAGTCTCACGGTCAATGGTATAAATCATCACCTGGCTGGGTGAAATCTTCTTAAGGGTCTCAATCCAAGGAAGCACATAGCGGTCAGAGGTGTTGTCCATGTCACGGCCGTCCAGGGTTCCTGTCAGGAACATGGTCTGGATTATTACGTGTCCCTTGAAATCACACAGCGCCTTAATTATTGCATTCAGGTCATAATGACCCACCGGACTGTCAATAAGGCGTATGTAATCTATGTCAACGGTATCCAACTTCTGGATGTTGTTGTCCAGCTTGAGCAGAGCCTTGAAGATGGCGGGATCGGTCACGCGGGTGCCGTTGCTCAGCACGCTCACCTTTGCCTCCGGGAAGAACTCGTCACGCAGGGCCAGAACATCATCCACTATCTCCGGGAACTCGGGGTTGGCAGTGGGCTCGCCGTTACCTGCAAAGGTCAGCACGTTGGGCTCGGGCCCATCGGCCTTCATCTTGGCAAGCGTTGCGCGCAGTGCCTCATAGACCTCCTTTCTTGTGGGCCGATGATGATGCGGATGGTGCTCACAGTTACGGCCGCACTCGCAGTAGATGCAGTCAAAGGTGCATATCTTACCGTCGGCGGGCATCAGGTTTATACCCAATGAGACACCAAGGCGACGGCTGTGAACCGGTCCGAAAATAGGTGAACTGTAGAGTACTGTTGACATAACGGCGCAAAAATAGTCAAATTCTGTCAGAACTTGGCTATGAACTGCAGCGATATGTCCTCTTTATGATTGGATGCTATACGCTGCCGGGCCGAGCTTATCTCATCACGGTCCAGGTAGTATGTCCCGCCGGCCTTGAGGTTGAGTTGCATGCTTTGGCCTATCCTGTATTTCACGGTCGCGGACAGCCTTCCGCCCTTGCCGTACAGGCTTATGAAATTGTATGAATACCTGAGCCCGCTCTCATAGACCGATACCCGGCAGTCATAACTCTCAGTGTAGAACGCCGCGGCGGTAAGGTTCAGCTCAAGTTTCTCCTTTAGCAGGCTGCGGCTGTAATTCTGGGTAAGGGCATAGCCGTTGGTAATGGGCTCGGCTATGAAGTCATACCTGACGTAGAAAAACTGCGCCCTCAGCTGGGCACCGCTGGGGCAGTCATGGGTCCAGCGCAGGCGGTATCGCCCGGTCAGGCAGTACTCCAGCTGCCCGGTGTACTTACAGTCCTTCTGCTTGGCCTTGAATCGGGCGGTGGCATACAGCGCATCCCTCCTACCCGCTCTCCAATCTGCCTCCAGACGCAGATCCATCCCATTACTTGGGGCCGATGCCCCATACCTGGGCTCCGGGTGCCTGAACAGGTCTGCATAACCGCTCACTTTAAGGTCATGTCCGTTATGGACAAAACCAGTGAGCAGGCCCGTCTCATTCTGAACGCCTCCCTCTGACATGGCGTTTGAATGAAGTGAGATATACTCCGGACTGTAGTGCCGCACCACCGCGTTCAGACTCCATCCTCTCCCAAGGCGGAAGGTCTGTGATGCAATCAGTGCAGGTTTGGAATCCAGCAGTGAGAACTCTGCCTGCAGGGAATACCGGGAACGGTTCAGTGAACAGTCGGCCGACACTCCCGTGAAACGGCTGCGCCCCTTATAGGGAAGTGACAACCTTTCAGTCATTGCGGTAACCCCAAACTTAAGCCCACGGAAGCTGTAACGCACGTTTGCCGCAAGGGTCCTGAGCCATGCGTTATGTTTCTTGGAGAGCTCCAACTGAGTCCTATGATATCCGTCCTCTTTGATTGACCCTATCACCGTATCTCCCTTGATTGTGGCGTCAAGCGGTGTATAGGCGGCCAGCAGAGTGAATGTGGTATGACTCCACCCCACGGCCGCACCCCCGCCGCGCAGATAACCGTACTCCTGGGTCGATGAGTGCGGTCTGAGCCCCTGGCTCTGACGGCTCATGGATGAGAGCGCCATGCTCTTGCCCACACTGAACCCGCCGCCCAGCAGCAGACCCTGTCCGAACTGAGCCTTGAAGTTTCCCAGCGCCAGTTCCCTGAGCGTGCCCATATCTTTAAGGAAGAGATAGGGTGACCAGAAGTCATAACCGCGTTCACCCGCGTCCTTATCGGCCGATATCCCGAACCTTATACGGTTGTGCCAATTGAATGACCAGCGCAGGTTGTGTGAGAGCCTGCCGCCCAGGTAGGTTCCTTTCCGGAAACCGTCCCTGAGGTAGAGCGGTATGTCCATGCGGGCGGTCACTTCACTGCGTCCGTTTCGCAGCACATCGGAGAGTTTGAGTTTCTCTTTTACGGGCGGGACAGGACCGGCATACACAAAGTGACGCAGAAACTGCCGGGTATTGTAGTCAAGGCTACCGGTCAGCTGAAGCTCGCCCAGGGTGAGCATCGGCCCGTGCATGTAGATGTAGGCGTGGATATCCTCAATCTGACGGTCGGTCAGGAAGGGCAGCATGGAGAGCTCATCGCGTGTGGCCGTGTTGATGTTCAGGGGCATGGCGTGGAGTGACTCGTAGATATCGGACAACTCCTCAAGGGCATCGGCCGTGAGTTCCTCATCGGACAGGAGTGTTTCAAGCACGCTCTCCCATTCATTTTCTGTACTGTTTTGGGAATAAACCGCCGTCAGGGGAGATGACAGCAGGGCAAACCAGGAGATTAACAATCTGAATTTCATAGTATAATAGTATTAGAAACAAATGTTTTCCAAAGGATTGAGTCAAAAGTAGCTCTTTTTAGGGAGAATTGATAATTTTGCAGGCATGAAACGTATCGTCATACTGTTACTGACCATGGTAATGTGCATTCCTGCCTTTTGCACAGAGGCCGATGATGATGACAAGCAGAAGCGTGTGCTTGTTGCATTGGCCACCATCATTGACGGCGATACGGTCCCCACTTTCGAGATGATGGAGGTGGTCATCTACGGCAAGCGCATCTACCCCAGCGCCCGCAAGCAGCGCAAATACGATAAACTGACCCGCAACGTACAGAAGATGTACCCCATTGCCCTTGAGGTCAAGGCCATACTCGTTGAGACCTATCTCTACATGCAGACACTGCAGGATGACCAGGCCCGCCAGGAGCATCTTGAAAAGGTCGAGAAGGGCGTGTGGGACCAGTACTACCCCATAATGAGACGCTGCACCCTGGCTCAGGGCAAACTGCTTATCAAACTCATAGACCGCGAGTGCAATCAGACCAGTTATGACCTGATCAGGGCTTTTATAGGAGGATTCAAGGCCAAATTCTACCAGACGTTTGCAGCCCTTTTCGGCGCGTCGCTCAAGAAGGAGTATGATCCCGAGCATGACGATGAGGATGCCATGATTGAGGAAATCATCTGGATGATAGATAACGACATGCTCTAACGCTTTTTTTGCTACCTTTGCGCTCAGATTAAAAAAAGCGTAACAAATGTCATTGCAATGCGGCATAGTGGGCCTGCCCAATGTAGGTAAATCCACCCTTTTCAACTGTCTGTCAAGCGCCAAGGCTCAGGCAGCAAACTTCCCTTTCTGCACAATTGAACCCAACGTAGGAACCATCACCGTTCCCGATGAGCGACTGACCAAACTGGCCGAGCTGGTTCATCCGGGCCGAATCGTTCCCGCCACCGTTGAGATAGTCGATATAGCCGGACTGGTTAAAGGCGCCAGCAAGGGCGAGGGTCTGGGCAACAAGTTCCTGGGCAACATCCGTGAGTGTGACGCCATCATCCATGTGCTCCGCTGCTTTGACGATGAGAACGTGACTCATGTTGACGGCACCGTCAACCCCGTCCGTGACAAGGAGATCATAGATACCGAACTTCAGATAAAGGACCTTGAGACCATTGAGCAGCGTCTCCAGAAGGTAGCCAAGCAGGCTGCCGTCGGTGACAAGCAGGCCAAGATAGTATGCGATGTACTGAACGCCTACCGTGACGTTCTGCTGCAGGGCAAATCGGCCCGTACCGTTTCATTCGACTCAAAGGATGAGGAGAAAATTGCACGTGAGCTCTTCCTGCTCACCTCAAAGCCCGTGCTCTATGTCTGCAACGTCGATGAGAGCAGCGTAAAGACCGGCAACGCATATGTGGAGCAGGTTCGTGAGGCCATCAAGGATGAGAATGCTCAGCTGCTGGTGATTGCCGCCAAGACAGAGAGTGAGATTGCCGAGCTGGAGAGCTATGAGGACCGTCAGATGTTCCTTGAGGAGCTGGGTCTGGAAGAATCGGGCGTAAACCGTCTGGTAAAATCGGCCTTCAGTCTTCTGAACCTGGAGACATTCATCACCGCCGGACCTATGGAGGTAAAAGCCTGGACATACCGCAAGGGCTGGAAGGCTCCTCAGTGCGCAGGCGTTATCCATACCGACTTTGAGAAGGGCTTTATCCGTGCCGAGGTAATCAAGTACAAGGACTATGTGGAGCTGGGTTCCGAAGCCGCCGTACGCGATGCCGGCAAACTCTATGTGGAGGGTAAGGATTACGTGGTTGAGGACGGCGATATAATGCACTTCCGTTTCAACGTATAAACCTTTTAAGCTATGAACAGTTTTCTTGCAGTAATCTGGAATCCGGACACAGAACTGTGCCGGATACTCGGACTCCCCATCCGTTACTACTCCCTGATGTGGATGGTAGGTCTGGTGGCCGCATATTTTATTGTCAAGAAACTCTATAAGAACCGCGGTATCAAGGAAGAGACATTCGAGCCTCTCTTCTTCTACTGCTTCCTGGGCATACTCATAGGCGCCCGTCTGGGTCACTGCATCTTCTACGAGCCCGAGTATTACCTTACCAGCGGCAAGCACTTCATTGAGATGCTGCTTCCCATACGTTTCAAACCTCAGGGAGGCATAGTCATGGCCGGTTACAGCGGTCTGGCAAGCCACGGCGGTACCATCGGCATCATCATTGCCATGATCATGTACTGCCGCAAGTACAAGGTCAAGATCCTGGAGTGCATCGACATGGTCTGCGTGGCCACTCCGCTCACCGCAGCCTGCATCCGTCTGGGTAACCTCATGAACTCCGAGATCGTAGGCAAGCCCACCGGCACTGACTGGGGATTCATCTTTGTCCAGAACGGCGAGGATTTTGCCCGCCACCCGGCACAGCTCTACGAGGCTATCGCCTACCTCATAATCTTTGCGGTCATCGTACTTATCTACCGCAAGCACAAAGAAAAGATCGGCTCAGGATTCTACTTTGGATTCTGCATAGCCACCATCTTCACATTCCGCTTCTTCATTGAGTTCTGCAAGGAGGTCCAGGTGGACTTTGAGCAGGGCATGGCCCTCGACATGGGTCAGCTCCTGAGCATCCCCTTCATCATCGGCGGCATCTGGCTCATGCTCCACTCCCGCAAAAAGTGATACAATTGGGGTCAGGCCCCTTTTGTACTATTTTGAAAAATGATACAATTGGGGCCTGTCCCCTTTTGTACTTTTTTTCATATCTTTGAGGAACTATTGGAAAAGCGACTATTATGCTATTGTCATCAAACGGTATCGCAGTGACTTCGTTCGCTGCTCCTGAAGTGTGGAGCGCACTAGTTCAGGTTTTCATCATTGCCCTGGCCGTACTGGCCGGAAACATTCTCCGTCGTAAAGTAAAGGTTCTGCGCCGCAGTCTCATACCCTCAGCTCTGCTGGGAGGTCTCATCATACTGCTGCTTAAGATGTGGGCCGATTTCAACGGCATCATTGACAAGCGTTTCATGGAGACAGTCACCTACCACACACTGGCACTTGGCTTCATCGCCATGTCTCTGCGTGCATCAAAGGAGACTGACCGCGCCAACACACGCACCGTTATCGATACCGGTACGCTGACCATCGGAACATATATCGTGCAGGGTATCATCGGCCTTCTGGTTACAATCCCCATGTACCTGTGGTGGAGAAATCCGGAGGCAGGCCGTGACATCTTCTATTCAGGAGGTCTTCTGGTGCCGATGGGCTATGGACAGGGTCCCGGTCAGGCTCTCAACTTCGGAACCATCTACCAGCTGGGTGCAGCCGATCAGGGCATCAACTTCCATGGCATTGACTTCGGCCTTTCAATCGCCGCTATCGGATTCCTGGTAGGAAGCGTGATCGGCGTTATCTATATGAACATACTTAACGGCAGGGGCAAGCTCAAGATCCACGAGCAGGAGAACGTTCAGCGCCATACCCTCAAGGATTATGAGCAGGGCAACGAACTGCCGCACTCAGAGTCTGTCGATAAACTCACCATCGTAGTAAGCATAGTTCTGCTCACCTACTTCCTGGTTTATCTGCTCATGTCGTTCATCGGCAAACTGGAGTTGGGAAACTTCGGTGAAAAGACCCTCAAGCCGCTGGTTTACGGATTCAACTTCTTCTGGGGCATACTGTTCGGTTCACTTGTAAAGATTGTCATCCGCGGTCTGCGCAAGAGAGGCTGGATGACCCGTGAATACCTGAATGAGTTCCTGCTGAACCGTGTAAGCGGTATCTGCTTTGACATAATGATCGTGGCCGGAACCGCTGCCATCAGCTTTGAGAACCTCAAGGCCATCTGGCTGCCGCTCACTCTCGTATGTGTTGCCGGTGCGTTCATCACATTCGTCTATGTTCGCTGGGTATCGTTCCATATCTATCCCGATTACAAGTATGAAGGCTTCTTCTCAATGTTCGGAATGCTTACCGGTACCGCCAGCAACGGTATGATCCTGCTGCGTGAGATTGACCCGCGCTACCAGACTCCTGCCGCCAACAACCTGGTGCTCCAGAACATCCCGGCCATGATAATGGGATTCCCGGTTCTGCTGCTGTTGGGCTTTGCTCCCCATAACCTCAACGCAACACTTATAACCCTTGGAATTCTCATTGCAGCATTCATAGCAGCAACCCTGTTCCTCTTTAGAAAGCGCAAGAAATAAATGGCACAGAGCAAGCCCGAAGAGACGCCGATGATGCGGCAGTTCTACAGTCTGAAGGAGAAACATCCCGATGCTGTACTGCTGTTCCGCTGTGGAGATTTTTACGAGACATACGCTCAGGATGCGGTTCAGGCAGCCGAGATACTCGGTATCACACTGACCCGCCGAAACAACGGCAAGAACGGTGCCATGGCACTTGAGATGGCCGGTTTCCCGCATCACGCCCTTGACGTATATCTGCCCAAACTCATCCGCGCCGGCCGCCGTGTGGCTATCTGTGACCAACTTGAAGACCCCAAACTCACCAAGACACTTGTAAAACGCGGCATCACCGAACTGGTAACGCCGGGTGTCGCCATGAGTGACAACGTGCTCCAGAACAAGGAGAACAACTTCCTGGCAGCCGTACACTTTGGCAAGGGCGCATGGGGCATTTCATTCCTTGACATATCTACCGGTGAGTACCTCATAGCCGAGGGGCCCGCCGACCACATAGACAAACTGCTCTCTAACTTCGCTCCCAAGGAGACCCTTATTGAGCGCGGTCACCGCCAGCAGTTCGAGCAGTCTTTCGGCACCCGCTACTGCGTGCGTGAACTCGATGACTGGGTATTTACCGAGGAGTTCGCCCGCGAGAAACTCAACCGCCACTTCAAGGTTCGCAACCTCAAGGGATTCGGCGTTGACCACCTGAGCAACGGTAAGGTTGCCGCCGGTGCCATCCTGGAGTATCTGGCCGAGACGCTGCACAACAACATCGGCCACATATCATCCATCCGCATGATTGATGAGGAGCGTTACGTGCGTCTGGACAAGTTCACGGTACGCAACCTGGAGCTGCTCTCATCAAACAATGAGGACGGCGTATCACTGCTCAAGGTGATTGACCACACATCATCACCCATGGGAGCCCGTCTGCTGCGCCGCTGGATGCTCTTCCCGCTCAAGGACCCCGCTGCCATCAACAACCGCCTTGACGTTGTTGACCACCTGTTCCGTTTTCCCGATACGGCCGATGCCCTTACCGATGCGCTGCAGCGTATGGGTGACCTGGAGCGTCTGGTTTCAAAGGCTGCCGTGGGCCGAATCAACCCGCGTGAAGTCCTCTCACTGGGTCTGGCACTCAAGCAGCTGGAGCCCGTCAAACTGATATGTGAAGCATCTGAGAATCCGCAGCTCCGTGAGGTCGGTAAGAAGATTGACCTGTGCGAGACACTGCGTGACAACATAATCCGCACCATACGCCCCGACACCCCCATCCTGGTAAGCAAGGGCGGCGTGATAGCCGAGGGCATCAATACTGAACTGGATGAACTGCGCAGCATTGCCTACAGCGGCAAGGATTACCTGATGCAGATTCAGCAGCGTGAGGCCGAGCAGACCGGAATATCCAGCCTCAAGATTGCCTACAACAACGTGTTCGGCTACTATCTTGAGGTTCGCAACACCTTCAAGGACAAGGTTCCCGCAGAGTGGATCCGCAAGCAGACCCTGGTCAACGCCGAGCGTTACATCACCCCTGAACTCAAGGAGTATGAGGAGAAGATTCTGGGGGCCGAGGACAAGATACTTGCACTTGAGTCACAGATATTCTCCCAGCTGGCCGCATCAATTCTGGAGTACGTTCCCGCCATCCAGGTGAACGCCACTGAGGTAAGCCGCATAGACTGCCTGCTCTCTTTTGCCCGCGTGGCACGTGAGCACCATTATGTACGTCCGGTGGTTGACGAGAGCCAGATAATAGATATCAAGGAGGGCCGACATCCGGTAATCGAGACCCAGATGGCACCGGGTGAGAGTTACATCTCAAACAACGTATTCGTTGACAGTGACAGCCAGCAGATACTCATAATCACCGGTCCCAATATGGCGGGTAAATCAGCCCTGCTGCGTCAGACCGCACTTATCACACTGCTTGCCCAGATGGGCTGCTACGTGCCTGCCGACAGCGCACGCATCGGCGTCGTTGACCGCATATTCACCCGTGTTGGAGCCAGCGATAACATATCGGCCGGAGAGTCAACATTCATGGTTGAGATGACCGAGGCCGCCAGCATCCTGAACAACCTGACCGCACGCAGCCTTGTCCTCTTTGACGAGCTGGGCCGCGGAACATCAACATATGATGGCATTTCCATTGCCTGGGCAATCGTGGAGTACATTCACGAGCACCCATCGGCCCACGCCCGCACACTCTTTGCCACCCACTATCACGAGCTCAATGAGATGGCGCAGTCGTTCAGTCGCATCCGCAACTTCAACGTATCTGTAAAGGAGACCGACGGCAAGGTGCTGTTCCTGCGCAAGCTGGTACCCGGAGGCAGCGAGCACTCGTTCGGTATTCATGTGGCCGAGATGGCAGGCATGCCGCGCAGCATAGTAAAGCGCGCCGGCACAATCCTCAAGGAGATGGAGGCCACCAGCACCGGCAAGGGCATTTCACGCCCCAGCGTAGAGACCGGTCAGCACCGCGAGGGCCTGCAGATGAGTTTCTTCCAGCTGGACGATCCAGTGCTCTGCCAGATCCGCGACCAGCTCCTCTCAATTGATGTCAACAACCTCACTCCCATTGAGGCCCTGAACAAACTCAACGACATCAAGAAGATCCTGAAGGGAAAATGATACAATTGGGGTCAGGCCCCAATTGTACTATTTTATTATAAAAACGGACTATGAGTGAGTATAAGAACATTGATTTGAGCGCTTGGACCCAAGTGGGGCAAGGGGGCAACGGAATCACATATGAGAATCCGTCTCAGCCGGATTTGATTCTGAAAGTAGATAAAAAGCAGATAAACACTCTGGAGTTTGTCAAGCATGAATTTGACGTTTCCAAGGCTGTTGAGAAGTTAGGGTTACCCACTCCCAAGATGCATGAGATAGTACGGGTGGGTAATCTGTACGCAACCATATCGGACCGCATAAAGGAAAAGAGATCACTTTCACGTATCTGTCACGATGAGCCGCAGCGCATAGAAGAGATGGCACAGATCATGTGCAGCAACGGCAAGATACTTTTCAGCACCAAATGTGACACGGATTTCTTTCCCAGCCGCAAGGAGCAACTCATGAGAGCCCTGGACAAGGTACAGTTCGTAAGCCGCAAGAACCGCCGGATTCTCAAAGACTTTGCCCGGACCATACAGGACATTAAGACCTGCAGGATGTTTGACCTGGGCCATCTTTATCAGATCTGCAATGTGTATGCACCAATGAAACAGGTTCAGGATATTTTCCACATGACAGAGCAGCAGCTACATCTGTTCTGGGATGCCTTTGCAAAAGCATACACCGGTCAGGATGACCATTCTGAGTTTGACAGTCAGGCCGGCAGGTTTGCCTGTCTGGATATGATTCTGAGATATGAATTCCAGAAATGCAGTCTCCCCGAGAAAATGTTCTTTGGCGTATATATAAGACGTCTTATAAAGACATTCTATCTATAGAATAGTACAAAAGGGGACAGACCCCTTTTGTATCATTTTTTTGCTCTTCTGGCTTTACGAATATCCCTTTTTGAGGAGGGCCCGAGATCAATTACGATTTCTTCCTCACCATTCTCATACGGTGGTCCATAAGCTGTCATTCTTCGTAAATCGCTATTTTTCTCATATGCCTTGACCTTTTCTATCATATCGGCAGTGAGTTGCGTCATAGCAACGGTATCATTCTCTACAGAAACAGTCTCTCTGTTTTCATTCTGGGAACGATTGACCGTAGACGTAGTCTTACAGGAATTACATAACACCGAAAGCAGCAAAAAAGATACACCGGACACTAAGTGGAACCATCCACGGGAGAGCCATATCTTGATTTTTCTCATAAAGCAATTATTTGGTTGGTTTTCTAAACTGATTTATAGTGAAAATGCGTCTTGTGTTAAAGGCGCATTTCCATAATAAAACATAAATGACATTTTTACGTTACGGGTGGACGGGACGGACGGATTGGCCTTCGTTACGGAAACTGGCGTTACCCGTCGGCGTATCCTGAAAGAACGAATACCCGTTAGCATGATCCCAACGTCCCATAAAGAAACTGTTGGCATTATAACTTAGTGAGCTTGACCAATAAAGGCCGAATTCTGCAGGCATGCCATGTTCTATTGCGTTTGAGCTATTATGAACGTTGACCGGAAGGAAGATGGAGTTATTCTCAAATCCCTCTTTTTTACCCGATACACGATAACCGTTAACCCCGTTCACTTTTGTCCAGGTCCATATACATTCTTCACGCAGTTCATCCAACTCTGCTCCAGTTGGCATTCGCCAGCTGCCGCCCCACTTGACATGAGCCACATCATCTTCCTGGTCCAATACCGTTTTATTGTCTTTATCGCAATACTTGGTATAATTACCCTGCTTGCCATCCACACAGAACTTATAGGTGGCAAAACTATAGTTTGTTTTGGTTTCAGTTTCACCCCAGGAGTACAAATCACCAGCATCCTCGGGCCTATCGGCACCTACATTACAGGTGGCCCATTTTACACTCAAACCTAGATCCACGAACTCGTGCTGTGCATTTGCGGGAACGCCGATTGACATCAGTATGCATGTCAATGCAAAACAAAGGACTTTCTTTCTCATAATGCTATTCTTTATGTTTGTTATTTAACTGATATAAGTTTATAATGCGTATTGTAAGAGTTTGTCGTTACGGACAGACGGGACGGACTGAATAACCGCATTCTCGACTTCCCATGGATATAGCTGCATATCTGCTTGTAATATTAATGATGGCTGCAGAAAAACACAACACCCTTCCGTCATCTAGAGACTCGATAGAACTTGACCAATAATAACCTGTTGAGCCATATTCATAGCGAAGGTTATTTGCGGCACCGGCTGCCGGGAGAAAGATTGAGCGGTCTGTATAACCTGGTATTTTACTTGTAACACGATAACCGTTTACACCGTTTAGAGTTGTCCACTCCCAGGTACAATTGTTACGCAATTCAACCTGTTCTTGCTTTGTAGGCATACGCCATTTACCTCCCCAGACAACATGAGCAACATCATCTTCAGGGTCAAGCGTGGTCTTGTTATCAACAGTGCCGTTTTCGCTATCCAAATTGTATTTTGTAAATCCTGACAAATTAGAACCCCACTTACTTGTCAGCCTACTTAAAGGATCGTATATATCGGTGGGTCCGATTTCTCCCCAACCGTACAAATTTCCGTTGTCTTCAGGTTTGCGGGCACCAACATTACAGGTAGCCCATTTTACAGATAAACCCAGGTCAACATATTCATGGGCTATTTTGTCATCCTTGAATATTTCAGGTCGCTTCAATTCACCTTCTATTACAGTACCTCCTTTTGTTTCGATGACACGAACGCCATTCACTGCCTCAGGACCATATAAGTCAGTTGCAGCCTTATCCATTATTGTAAACTGGGATTTAATATCCAAAAACCTGATGTTGTTTACAGTTTCCCTGTCAACTCTTTTCCCGTCAACAAAGTATATATAATCATTTTCTGGTTTTTTGTCTATTCCTACCTGATCATTTCCTAATGTCAGTGTGTTCATGTCCAGCACCACTATTTTTCCTTCTTGTCCGTTAACTGTATAGGTATATACTGTATCTGACGAAACTGTAGATTCACCTGAAATCTTGTCATAAGCCACATTTGCGGTCAATGTTAGCGATATACACATTACAAGCGGGAGGTAGAGGAACCGGAGCATCTGGCGGCGACCGGACC
Organism: uncultured Bacteroidales bacterium; assembly: GCA_902798685.1. Classification (GTDB taxonomy): domain Bacteria; phylum Bacteroidota; class Bacteroidia; order Bacteroidales; family Bacteroidaceae; genus Colenecus. Next base: position 32,669 of record CADBXO010000004.1, on the reverse strand, counting down.
GTTTGCGGTTCATCATGTCGATGCGGCTTTCTACTCCGTTACTGCTGAAACATGCCACGATGTTGAATGTCAGACCGCTCTGTGACTGGGTCAGCAGCATATACTGGTACGGACGGGCATCGGACACGGATTTAAGGACGTCGGCATCGGCCTGCTGCTCATGTACAAGGCACAGGTCACGACGCAGAACCCATACAGCGGGGTTGAACCACTGGAACAGCGACATGAAATCAAGCAGCATGAGTTCTGACGGATGGCCGTGGGCAATATGGGCTCTCTCATGTCTTAAGACATTGGTATCAATACCGGCATAATCCTTTTCACGCAGGACTATGGTTCCAAGCCAGCTGAACGGACTCACGTTCTTATGGGTCACAACTATCCTATAGCCGTTGCCGCGCTCAACGGTCTTGCCGTTCCGGACTATTGCAGCGACCTTCAATACGGATATTACTCTGAGTATCAGCATGACAAACAGACCGGCCAGATATGCTGCCAACAGACCTGTCAGCAGTATATCGGTAATATCCTTCTGAGCCGATACCTCTACCGTTGTGCTTTCGGTTCCTGTTACGGCTGGAACAGGAGCCACTGTTTCTGTTACAGGAGAGAGAGGTTGGAATTGGTTGATAGGGGTAATTGCAACCGGCTGAACCGCTTTTTCAGTTTGGGCTACAGGGCTCTTCTGGATATCCCGATGTACTGTAATGACCGTCAAAGGTAGAACATAGGAGAGAACGAGTGAGAGCATCAATGCTCCGCGTTTAAGACCGTGGAATGTTTCGCGACGTAACAAAAGGCGGTACATAAGAACAAAGGCAATGGTTAGCAATGCCGCCTTTCCAAGGAATAAAAGGACTTGAGTATTCATTTTCGGTTTTCTATTTTGTCAATAATACGCTTAAGATCGTCAACGGAGAGACGCTCCTCCTCAACAAGCCCAAGGACTACGCTTGAGTATGAGCTGTCAAAGTATTCATTTACCAGTCCGTGGAAACCGTCCAGACTGTATGCCTTGCGTGATACGGCAGGCGAGTACTGGTAGTTGCTTCCAAAGGCCTTGCGCTCCAGGAACCCGTCCTCCATCAGAGTGTGCACCTGATTGGAGAGAGTGTTGAAATTGGGACGGGGCTCCTCATAATGTTCCTGCAGTTCACGTACAAACATGGGACCATAGGTCCAGAACTGCTCCATAATGATTTTTTCCTTTTTGGTGAGTTGTCTCATAAGCAAACAAATTTGTGGTACAAAAGGGGACATACAAAAGGGGACAGACCCCTTTTGTATCATTTTGTGTAATTACTCGCAGACGGGACGGATAGCACGGCCTAAGTTGCGTTGGACGAATGATGCCTGGAAGTTCACATCCGGCTCAAGCCACATACCCCACGCATCACATATACCGTTCATCTTCAGTACAAGTTCGTCATCAACAAGGAAACATGTCCAATAGAGGCCAGCAAACTGACCTTCACCTATAGACTCACCCTCTACAACGCTCGTAGAATCTCTATATACAGTAAAGGGAAGAAAAATGGAGCGGTCTCTATAACCTCGTTTATTTCCTCTTATACGGAATCCTTCAGTTCCATCCTTCATCTTTACATAACTCCAGGTACACTTACCCATCAACTCTTTCCATTCACCTGTTGTGGGAATACGCCAGTTTCCGCCCCAATTTACATGGGCCGCGTCATCTTCTGGTTCCAGTCTGTTCTTACGGTCTTTATAGTTATACTTGGTAAAGTCATCATAACTGCCGTTTATGCTGAACTTATAATTGGACATAGTGTATTCAGACTTGGGCTCAGTCTCACCCCAGGCAAAGAGATCGCCTTTATCCTGGGGCCTTTCAGCACCCACATTACAGGTGGCCCACTTTACTGATAAGCCCAGGTCAACGTATTCATGTTCAGGGAGGTTGTTTTTATCTACTCCCTGAGATTCCTCACTATATGCTACCTTGCTGTTTTCAGGTAATTGGTGCGTTTCGTTTCCTTTTATCATCAATACGTCGTTATCATTAAACTTTACGAAGTCCTGATTACTGCGGAAGACTTCTTCAACAGACGCTCTGTTATTAATTGTATTGTGATTGAAAGGCTGTGTTGATTCAACAGGATATCGTATCTGTTGAGCACTCACAGTAAAGCCGATCGACATCAGTATGCATGTCAATGCTATATGATGGACAGTCTTTTTCATAATGCATTTTTAATTGATAATGTTACGGGCAGACGGGACGGACAGAAAGACCAGCCATTCGATCCTCCCAACCAATATTAGCTTGATTATTATTAAAACGGATACAGGCTGCAGTACCACATATTACACTACCATCTCCATAAGGATCTGTCATAAGCGAACGCGACCAATAGTTTCCATTGGAACCATATTGGTATCGACCGTTTGCTTTATATCCGGCTGCGGGAAGGAATATGGAGCGGTCAGTATAACCTTGCTTTTTACTTGTAACACGATATCCGTTTACACCGTTGATAGCTGTCCACTCCCAAGTGCAGTTGTCATGCAACTCATCCATTTCTTCCCTAGTGGGCATACGCCAGTTGCCTCCCCAAGTTACATGAGCGACATCATCTTCAAGGTCAAGTGTGGTCTTGTTGTCAACTGTGCCTTGTTCACTGTTTATATTATATTTTTTCAATGAAAAGGGACTACCCCACTTGCTTGTCCTCATAGTGTATTGTTCTTTGACCTCCGTTTCTCCCCAAGCATACAGATTACCATTATCCTCTGGCTTACTGGCACCCACATTGCAGGTGGCCCATTTCACAGACAAGCCAAGGTCAACATATTCATGGGTGGTTTTGTCATTATCAGATAACACAGACTGTTTTGTTTCACTGTCCCCGTTAGAAGCACTATTGGTTACATATACAATAACGCCATTTTCTGCCTCCGGGCCGTATAAGTCAACTGCAGCTTTATCTCTGACTAACGTTTGGGATTTAATATCAGAATAAGAGAGTTTTTCAATTGTTGCCTTGTCAACTCTTTTTCCGTCCAGGAAGTAAAGATACTCTTTTCCGTCAGTTCTGGTTGGCGCCCCCCCAAAAGGAAAAGGTACTTCTCCCATTGGGGTTGTAAAGATATTTACACCCTTTATAGAATCAGGTTGAACCGCACTTTCTGGTTCCGCAGAAACCTTGTCATACGCCACATTTGCGGTCAATGTAACCGGCAAATAGAAGAACCTGAGCAACTGGCGGCGGCCGGACCTTTTACGGTTCATCATATCAATGCGACTCTCAACACCGTTGCCGTTGAAACTGGCCACGATATTGAATGCCAAGCCTCCCTGAGACTGACTGAGCAGCATGAACTGGTACGGACGGGCATCGGACAGGGATTTAACGACGTCGGCATCGGCCTGCTGCTCATGTACAAGACAGAGGTCGCGTCTTAATACCCAGACTGCAGGGTTGAACCACTGGAACAGCGACATGAAATCAACCATCATGAGTTCCAACGGATGTCCGTGTCTGATATGGGCTTTCTCGTGTTTCAAGACTGTTGTATCTATGCTGGCGTAATACTTCTCGGATAAGACAATTGTTCCTATCCAGCTGAAAGGACTGACGTTCCTGTCGGTCACGACTATCTTCCAGCCGTCGCCGCGTTCTACGGTCCTTCCGTTCCTTACTATTGAAGCTACCCTGCAGATAGATACTATTCTGATTATCAGCATTACGGCCAGACCTGCCAGATAAGCGGCCATCAGGCATACCGACAGTAATTGGGTTATATCCCTCTTTACTGCCGGTGCCTGGATAGCGGCATTTGCGGTTTCTGTAACAGTTGGAGCAACAGCGGTTGCCTCAACTGAAGGAGAGAAAGGTTGGATTTGATTAATAGGTGCAGAAACCGGCTGGTTGGTTGAAAAGGTTTGAGCTGTAGGGCTCTTCTGTATATCACGATGAACCGTAATTACGGTCAATGGGAGTACATAGGAAAGAACGAGTGAGAGCATCAATGCTCCGCGCTTAAGGCCGTGGAATGTTTCGCGACGCAACAAAAGACGGTACATGATCACAAAGGCAACGGTTAAGAGAGATGCCTTTCCAAGGAATAAAAGGACTTGAGTGTTCATTTTCTCTTTTCAATTTTGTCAATAATACGTTTCAGGTCTTCAACTGACAGGCGCTCCTCCTCAACCAGTCCAAGGACTACGCTTGAGTATGAGCTGTCAAAATATTCGTTTACCAGTCCGTGGAAACCGTCCAGGCTGTATGCCTTGCGTGATACGGCAGGTGAGTACTGATAGTTGCTGCCAAAGGCCTTGCGCTCAAGGAATCCGTCTTCCATCAGAGTGTGCACCTGATTGGAGAGTGTGTTGAAATTCGGTCTTGGCTCTTCATAATGCTCCTGCAGTTCCCTTACAAACATAGGACCATACGTCCAGAACTGCTCCATGATGATTTTTTCCTTTTTGGTGAGTTGTCTCATAAGCAAACACAAATTGATTTTGACGCAAATCAAAAACTTTTTGATTACGCTCACAAATCTTTTGTGTTAATAATTGTTATCCCGCCAAAGTGTAACACAGCAACCACGCTCACAGGCTTTGTGGCGGGAGTGAGCGTGGGACACACCCTCCAGATAGGGGTGTGTAACACCATCACCGGGGCGAGAATACGCTCTGGCGGGGGGGTGTTGTGGGACACTTTGGCGGGATTCAGAGCTTGCTGATGAACTCGTCGATCATCTGGTCCGATGTGTTCCAGCTGGTGACAAAGCGCACTACGCTCTGCTGAGGACCGCACGGAGCCCAGATCTCGAACGATGCGAACTTGCTGATGCGGTCTATCTCCTTCTTGGGCAGGCAGAAGAACTGCTGGTTGGTGGGTGAGTCAACGTACGGTGAGAAGCCTTTGGCAATCATTGCCTTCTTGAGTCTCATGGCCTGGGCAACGGCATTGCCGGCTATTTCAAGATAGAGATTGTCAGTAAACAGTGTGCTGAACTGAACACCCAGCAGACGACCCTTGGCCAGCATTGCACCATGCTGCTTGACGAATGTAAAGAAACGGGGCAGCAGCTCAGGATGGGCGGTAACCACAGCCTCACCGAACATAGCGCCGACCTTGGTACCGCCGATGTAGAACACATCGCACAGGCGTGCAATATCCTTAAGCGTCACATCCTTTGATGCGGCCAGTCCATAGCCCAGACGCGCACCGTCCATATAAAGAGGAATATTGTACTTATGGCACACACGGCTCAGAGCCTCCAGTTCACCAAGTGAATAAAGCGTTCCCCACTCTGTCGGGAATGAAAGATAGAGCGCACCCGGTGAAACCATATGCTGATGGTTTTCGTTCTCATAGAACTCGGTCAGATAGCGCTCAATATCGTATGCTGCAACCTTACCTTCATGTGAAGGAACAATAAGGATCTTGTGGCCCGATGACTCCACGGCACCTGCCTCAAAGTTGTTGATGTGACCCGTATCGGCAGCCATAACACCCTCGTACTGGTGCAGAAGACCGTCAATGACAGTGGCGTTGGTCTGAGTACCGCCCACCAGAAAACGCACCAGAGCGTCGGGGCAGCCGCAAGCCTCGCGTATCAGATCAGCGGCGCGGCGTGTATACTCATCCTCACCGTAACCTACGGTCTGTTCAAGATTGGTCTCAACAAGACGCTGCATCACCTGCGGATGCGCGCCCTCCATATAATCGGAATCAAAATGCAGCATAATTCATAAGTAATTGATGTACAAATATACTCTCAATATCTCATTCTTGAATGGAAATCAAATAATTATCCGAAATATTGCTTGGATTTATAAAATAAGTATTATGTTTGCTAAAATTACTTAACACAAAGGGCTAACTACAAACCTCAAAAACAGATAATTATGAAAAGGAAAGTATTCTATCTGGCTGCTTTGACAGCCGCATTGCTGACTTCAGGCCCAGCCTGGTCAACAATAAACATGAAGTTCTACTTCTTGGAAGGACAGGACACCATCAAAGACTTTAACTACAACTCACCTAACGTGTACGTATATTCAAAGGGTGTCCAATTGGGTAACTGTTATTGGGATTGGGAATCATGTATTTCTGCAAGTTTTGATGACGCCCTTAGCGGAACAACAGTTTCTTACAAATCATCATTCGGTCATGTAGGTAAATTTACAATTACTGACAACGGAACCGTAAACCTTATGCTTTCAACACTCAAAGTCTCTGCGACCAGAAGCAATGGCCAGCCCTGGACTAACAAGTCTATCACCATTGAGGATGAAGACGGCAATCGGGATAATCTTTACACCGATTATCTCGGCCGGGATTCCACTTATCTGGTTACGGGCAACAGTTACAATTATTGGTGGCAGGATAAAAAACAGAGTTTTGTCATGACCGACGGATTTGCGTTGAATCTGACCGAAAGCGGAGGCAGTAGCACACCTACATCAACTGTCCGTTTTTCAGTCAAAGACCGATATGATGATTTTCCCTATGGCAATTCTTCTTACTACCTGTATGCCTATGGTGACAGGGATGATTATCAGTATGTTGGTTCATACACCACACAGATTGAAACAGGTTCTTATTGGATAAGGAACGATTTGGGAATCTACACTGATAAGATTGAGGTAACTAAAGACACCGTTATCTGGCTTGATTACCGCAAGGTTACTTTCTCTGTCAAGACCGGAACAACCCCCAATGAGGATCTGCAGGTTTCAGTCTCTCCAAAAACGGATCAGAACAATTACTATTCTTACTATTCTGATGACAAATCCACAAACTCAAAGGGTGATGCTGTGTTCTATCTGCTCCCCGGCGAATATAAATACAGTGTTGCCGGTAAGAAAGGAGACTTTACTGTAGCAGCACAGGATAAGAACATAGATGTCAAGACCAGCAAAGTGGTTATCACCCTGAACGGTGACGATCCTGCTGCCATTGATAACCAGTCATACAGTTGGGAATATGGTGATGATGACAATTATTCATCTCAAAACGTAACACCTGAAAACGGAAAGATAACGCTCTTAACCGCGCCTGGTGATTATAAACTCGTCATCAATGATATCTGCCAGGTTGATCTTACCGTAGCCGAAGGTGAAAACGCCAAGACCGTAAATCTTTACAGTCTCAAGTTCACCACCAACGTCGCTGCCAGTCGCAATATCTATATCAACAACTCTTTCCGCATGACCTACAACAAGAAGTACTACTTCACTGCAGGTGACTACAACTATGGTTTCTATTCTTACGGCAATGATGGAACTGATTTCACATTGAACCAGAACAAGGAAATACCCATCAACTACTGCACTCTGACGGTAACCGTCAGTGACAACAGCGGCGTTGTTGAAAACGAGAATGTTTCTTGCGGAAATTCCGATGGACGGACCGATGCAAACGGAAAGATTGTGCTGCTGGTTCCCTACGGAGAGTATGAATTGTCAGCACCCAGATCTTACGTCAGCAAAACCGTAAATCTGTCAACGGCAACAGCCAACGAGACCCTTACTATTCCGGGTTATGTAACATTCAATGTTACTCATATGGGAAAACCCATACAGCGCGGAAACATAGATATCTTTGAAGCACAGGGTAACAAGTATTATAACGTGGATATTAGAGACGGTGTAGCAAAAGCCAGACTTGATCCTACCCAGAAATTCGAGGTTCAAGGTTATCACGGAAACACATCCATTTCAGATGGAAGCACACTTCAACTGGGAGTCCTGAATGTTTCATCTGAAGGCATGGGCTTGGCATTCCCCATGGAAAACTGGGAGGCTGTAAGTTCATACTTTGTATTGGTTGGTTCGACAGTCCGTCTGACGGCCATTCCTGTCAGTGGCGGATTATTTAAGGAGTGGAACATCAACGGCACCAAGTTTACTGATGGCATGATTGACCTGACCATCACCACTCCTCAGACTACTGCCACCGCAATATTCAACGGAAGTGCATCGCCCCACACTCAAATAAGGATAGCCCCTGTCAATACTACATTCAGTTATGATGACAGTTACGTTTATCTGCCATCCGAAGTTCAAGGTAAGGTCAGCATCTACTCTTCTGACGGCAAACTGGTTAAGAGCATCGGAGTGGCAGGTGACAAGGTCGGCATTTATGACTTGCCTCAGGGAACATATGTTCTGACACTCACCCCCGTTACCGGTGATACTCAAGTAGTGCTTGAAATTGTGTAATTTTGCGCGTCAAAACGAATCATTCGAAGCAATAATGGAATACGATTTCAGAGCTATTGAGAAAAAGTGGCAGGAAAAGTGGGCCAAAGAGGGTACTTACAAGGTAGTTGAGAACCCCGCAAAGCCCAAGTTTTACGTACTTAACATGTTCCCTTACCCGTCAGGCGCAGGCCTGCACGTAGGTCATCCGCTGGGATACATTGCATCCGATATCTACGCACGCTACAAGCGTCAGTGCGGTTTCAACGTACTGAACCCCATGGGTTACGATGCATACGGCCTGCCCGCCGAGCAGTATGCCATTCAGACCGGCCAGCATCCGGCCATCACAACCGAGAAGAACATCAACCGCTACCGCGAGCAGCTGGACAAGATAGGTTTCTCATTTGACTGGGACCGCGAAGTACGCACCTGCGAGCCCGGCTACTACCACTGGACACAGTGGGCATTCCAGAAGATGTTCAACTCTTTCTACTGCAACAAGTGCCAGAGCGCACAGCCCATCGAGAAGCTCATTGAGCGTTTTGAGCAGAAGGGAACCGAGGGCCTGAACGTAGCCCAGAGCGAGGAGCTCAACTTCACGGCCGATGAGTGGAAGGCCATGGATGACAAGCAGAAGTCTGATGTCCTGATGAACTACCGCATAGCCTACCTGGGCGAGACCATGGTAAACTGGTGCGCCGGACTGGGCACCGTACTTGCCAATGATGAGGTTGTCGAGGGCGTATCAGTACGCGGCGGATTCCCCGTAGAGCAGAAAAAGATGCGCCAGTGGTGCCTCCGTGTATCAGCCTACGCACAGCGCCTGCTTGACGGCCTGGATACCATAGACTGGTCAGACTCAATCAAGGAGACCCAGCGCAACTGGATTGGCCGCTCCGAGGGTACCGAGATGCAGTTCCACGTAAAGGACAGCGACATAGAATTCACCATATTCACCACACGTGCCGATACCATATTCGGTGTAACATTCATGGTACTTGCTCCTGAGAGCGAGCTTGTAGCACAGCTTACAACTCCCGCTCAGAAGAAGGAGGTCGATGCCTACGTTGCAGCCGTAAAGAAGCGTACCGAGCGCGAGCGCATAGCTGACCGCCGTGTAACCGGCGTATTCAGCGGATCATACGCCATCAACCCCCTTACCGGTGAGGATGTTCCCGTATGGATCAGTGATTACGTACTGGCCGGTTACGGTACAGGCGCCATCATGGCCGTACCTGCACATGACAGCCGTGACTACGCATTCGCTAAGCATTTCGGCCTTGAAATCCGTCCGCTCATTGAGGGTTGCGACGTATCTGAGGAAAGCTTCGATGCCAAGGAGGGTACAATGATGAACTCACCCCGTCCCGACCAGATCCGCCAGGGCGGTCTCAACCTGAACGGCCTCTCAGTCAAGGAGGCTATCGCAGCTACAAAGAAATATGTACAGGAGAACAAGCTGGGTAAGGTAAAGGTCAACTACCGTCTGCGTGACGCCATATTCAGCCGTCAGCGCTACTGGGGTGAGCCGTTCCCCGTTTACTACAAGAACGGAATACCCACAATGGTACCTGAGCAGTGCCTGCCGCTGGAACTCCCCGAGATCAGTGAGTACAAGCCCACCGAGACCGGTGAACCCCCTCTGGGTCACGCCAAGGTCTGGGCCTTTGACGAGGTTAACAACAAGGTTGTAGACAAGTCACTCATTGACAACAAGACCGTATTCCCGCTGGAACTCAACACCATGCCCGGATTTGCAGGCTCATCGGCCTACTATCTGCGTTACATGGATCCCCATAACAATAAGGCTCTGGTAAGCAAGGAGGCCGATAACTACTGGAAGTGCGTTGACCTCTATCTGGGAGGTTCCGAGCATGCCACCGGTCACCTGATCTACTCACGTTTCTGGAACAAGTTCCTCAAAGACCTGGGCGTAAGCGAGGTCGAGGAGCCGTTCAGCAAGCTCATCAACCAGGGTATGATCCAGGGCCGCAGTAACTTTGTATATCGTATCAAGGATACAAACAAGTTCGTATCATACGGCCTCAAGGACCAGTATGACACCACTCCCATACACGTTGACGTAAACATTGTAAGTGCCGATGTCCTGGACGTTGAGGCATTCAAGAACTGGCGTCCTGAGTACAACAACGCCGAGTTCATCCTTGAGAACGGCAAGTACATCTGCGGATGGGCCGTTGAGAAGATGAGTAAGTCAATGTTCAACGTAGTCAACCCCGATGACATCATCGAGAAGTACGGTGCCGATACACTGCGCATGTACGAGATGTTCCTGGGACCGCTTGAGCAGTCAAAGCCCTGGGATACCAACGGTATTGACGGCTGCCACCGCTTTATCCGCAAGATGTGGGCTCTCTACTTCGACCGTGACGGCAAGCTTGCAGTAAGTGATGAGCAGGCTTCAAAAGACGAACTCAAGTCAATTCACAAGCTCATAAAGAAGGTAACTGAGGATATTGAGAACTTCTCATTCAACACATCAGTTGCCGCATTCATGATATGCGTAAATGAACTCTCAGGCCTTAAGTGCAACAAGCGCTCCGTTCTGGCTGACCTGGCCAAGGTGATCGCTCCCTTTGCACCTCACACTGCTGAGGAGCTTTGGTCATCACTCGGCAACGCCGGTTCTGTATGTGATGCCGAGTGGCCCAAGTTCAATGAGGAATACCTCAAGGAGGACAGCATAACCTACTCCATCTCATTCAACGGTAAGACCCGCTTCACACTGGACTTCCCTGCCGATGCAACCCAGCAGGAGATTCAGGATGCAGTCCTTGCCAATGAGAAGGCTCAGAGCTACATTGAAGGCAAGCCCATCCGCAAGGTGATTGTTGTACCGCGCAAGATCGTGAACATCGTACTCTAATAATATGGAACTGGTATTTGCCACCAATAACGCCCATAAGCTGGAGGAGGTCCGCCAGATACTTGGCGATGGCTTCAAGGTGCTCTCATTGAATGATATAGGTTGTCATGAGGATATCCCCGAGACAGCCGATACATTCCAGGGAAACGCCCTCCAGAAGGCCCGTTACGTCAAGGAGCATTACGGTTATGACTGTTTTGCCGATGACACCGGACTTGAGGTAAAGGCACTTGACGGAGCACCCGGAGTACACTCCGCACGATATGCAGGTGACCATGACTCGGAGGCCAATATGACCAAACTTCTCCACGAACTTGAAAAAAAATCGGACCGCAGCGCACAATTCCGCACTGTTATTGCGTTAATACTTAACGGACAGGAAGTTCTGTTTGAGGGAATTGTTACCGGACAGATTGCAACTGAGCGTCATTACGGAGACGGCGGATTCGGTTATGATCCTATTTTTGTCCCCGACGGTTATACCGAGACATTCTCTCAGATGTCTTCCCAGGGCAAGAACCTGATAAGTCACAGGGGACGCGCCGTAAGAAAACTGGCAGATTATCTGAAAACATTATGATAAAGAAACTGACAAGAGGAGCCATTATCGCAATCACTGCGGTAATGCTCCTTTTGCCTTTTTATAAGGTCCATGCAGGTATTCCTGTAGGTACTTGGAGAGCACATCCCGCATTTAATGACGCCACTTTCTCCATCAAGGCATTAGGTTATGTCTGTGTATTGAGTGACGGCGCATTCTATTTCTATGATCCTGCAGACAACGGTCTTTATACCATTGACAAGACTGGAGGACTGGGTGATACTGATATAGCCTCTATAGGTTATTGTGAATCACAAAAGGCACTTGTCCTTGCCTATTCAAACGGAAACATAGACCTTCTTTACGATGACTTTACCGTTTACAACTTCACGGATATCAAGAACAACAGCACCGGAAGCGTATCGGTTAATGAACTTAAGGTCATCGGCCCAAAAGCTTATATATCCACCAATATCGGACTGGTTGTCTTTGACATCAAGCGCAGGGAGATAAGCAATACCTACAGGTTCGATACGCAGGTACATTCATCGGTCATACTCAATGACAGTATAATCTGTTCAACTGAAGGTGGATTGTATCTGGGACTTATGTCCGATAACCTTCTGGACAGCAGCAAATGGAAAATGCTGCGTAACGTCAAGTTCAGGACGTTGTTTGAGTTTGACGGAGAGCTTACAGGATACTCCTTTGACGACAAGATCTGGAAAATAAACCGCAGTAATGCCTCACTGACAAACGTAAAGGCCGATGTTACCGGAATATCTTTCCTTGATGACGGTCGTCTGGCTCTCATTCAGGATACTGCAGTAACGCTTTTAAGCAGTTTCTCTGAAGAGGTTGAGTATCTGTTCCCTTCACATATCAATCATATTATGTCTGACGGGAATTATCTCTGGACATGTCAGGGAATAGACGGATTGTGCCAGTATATTGTCAGTAACGACAATCTGATCCTGAAAGCAAGAGGAATAAAACCCAACAGCCCGCGTCGGAACTGGTTCCATTCAGTATCATGGCCTGAACAGGGAAGACTTCTTGTAGTAGGTGGCTGTCATAATTATTCGGGTATTGATTATCCCGGAACAGTTATGATTTATGAGAATGATATGTGGAGGTATCTTGATGAGGATGTATCTTCTAAGACAGGTCTCAAATATCAGAACCTTACCGAAGCTGCACAGGATCCTCTCAATCCCGATCATATCTATGTAGGTTCAACCGGACAGGGTCTTTATGAATTTAGTGCAGGTAAGTTTGTCAAGCTTCATAAATGGAACAACAGCGGTCTGACCAGTATTCTCAATGATACTGAAAGACACAGAAACAATTATGTTCGTGTAAGTGCCCTGCAATTTGACGCTCAGGGTAATCTCTGGATGGCAAACAATGAGACCGATACCATTATCAAAGTACTTAAAAGGGACGGCAGCTGGTTCGGACTCTACTATAATGAGATTGCTGGATTACCTACTTTCAAACAACTCAGATTTGACCATAACGGAAGGATATGGATCAACTCTTCACGTTATGTTCCCGGTTTGGTATGTATTGATCTTAACGGAACTCCAAGTAATGACAAGGATGATGTCATAAAGTTTTCAGGTCAGTATCTGGTAAATCAGGACGGTAATAGTGAAGAGATTTCTGAATTGCTCTGTTATGAATTTGATATGAACGGTGATATCTGGATTGCAACCAATAAAGGATTGTTTGTATTAAGGGATCCTGATTCATTCATCAAAGACAAAAATCCTGTATTTGAAAGGATAAAGATATCACGTGATGATAATTCAGGACTGGCTGATTATCTTTTCAGCGGAGTCTATACTACATCTATCTATGTCGATCAGGGTAACCGTAAATGGATAGGTACTCTTGATGACGGTGTATTCCTTTTGACTGCTGACGGATCAACTGTTCTGGAGCATTTCACAACATCAAACAGTCCGCTTCCTTCAAACAATATACTGAGCATAACAGAAGATGGTCAGAATGGCTCTTTATTCTTTGGTACAAGCCTTGGAATGGTTGAGTACGGGGGACAAGCCAGGGATCCTGAAGAAAGTCTCTCAGAGTCAAATATTCTTGTTTATCCAAATCCTGTAAAACCTGATTTTGACGGTTATGTCACAATTACAGGTCTTACTGAATGGAGTACCATAAGAATAATGTCAAATTCAGGACATCTTGTCCATATGGGTACATCAAACGGAGGTTCATACAGCTGGAATCTTACTGATATGAACGGACGTCAGGTTCCTTCAGGTGTATACCATGCAATCATCACAGATCAGGAAAACAACAAAAGCGAAAGTACATCCATTACTGTCATCAGATAATGTATATGTATGTTTTCTTTTTTAATTCTTCTTTATTTTGTTGTTTATAGGCTGTTGAAACTGTTGATATCTTTTTGTCTTTGAAGAGATATTTATTTTTCAACTTTGAATACACTTTATCAACAAGTTTATTTACAACCTAAATTATTATTTATCAATTAAATAATTCAGATATAAACAATAAGTTCATATACTGGTTTCAATAATATTCCGGTCTTTATCCAATTTTTATCTGTTAATTCCCTGTTTGTAAAAAGAGCGATAAAAAATGAAAGTAAACAGCTCTTTTTCAAAAATAGTTCAATACCGGAACCTGTTTTGAAAAAGCAATTTTTAAGTTCACTTTTTATGTTTTTCTTTTGAACACTTATTTACTCTGTTTTCAACAGGAATAGTCACTTAAATGAACTAATTTTACACCGTCAAACTCAGTTATCATATGAGAAAGCTAAATGTAACGGAACTTGGCAGAATTGATGTAGAACAATTCAAAAACAGCCGTAAACTGCCTCTTATCATTATATTGGATGATGTACGCAGCCTTTATAATGTAGGATCAGTGTTCCGTACATCCGATGCTTTCAGAGTTGAACGTATAATACTTTGCGGTATAACCGCCACTCCTGATAATTCACTTGTCGAGATTCATAAGACAGCTCTGGGAGCTGAGGAGAGTGTTGAATGGATTTACTCTCCTGATTGTGTCAGTGTTGTCAAGGATCTCAATTCAAAAGGCTATATAACTGTAGCTGTTGAACAGGTTGAAGATAGCATAAAGCTGGACAACCTTGTTGTTGATAAGACCCGCAGATATGCACTTGTTTTGGGTAATGAGGTGAAAGGTGTAAACCAGGATGTTGTTGATATCTGCAACTTCTCACTTGAGATACCTCAATACGGAACAAAACACTCACTGAACGTATCAGTGAGTGCAGGTCTTGTTATCTGGGAGTTTGCCCGTCAGCTTAAGGATCTGTTTTAATGGGCTTCGAGCCAGTTGTCGCCCCATCCGCAATCTGCAATAAGGGGAACTGACATGGGCCATGCTTTCTGCATCTCCTCAATCACAATATTCTGAACCTTCTCTTCCTCACCGGGAACTACATTGAAGTTAAGTTCATCATGAACCTGAAGTATCATGGTTGACTTGATGTTCTCCTCACGGAACCGGCGGTAAATTGCAATCATAGCGATCTTAATGATATCGGCCGCACTTCCCTGAATGGGAGCATTGATTGCGTTTCGCTCGGCAAATCCGCGTACTGTTGCATTGTGTGAGTTGATATCGGGCAGATAACGTTTGCGCTTGAGTATGGTCTCGATATAACCTTTGGCACGTGCCTCCTCGATGGAGCGGTCCATATAGTTCTTTATGCCGCTGTATGTCTTGAAATAGTTTTCAATCAGTTCCTTGGCTTCGGTACGGCTTACACCCATACGCTGTGCCAGACCAAAGGCCGATATTCCGTAGATGATTCCGAAGTTTGCCGTCTTGGCCTTGCTGCGCTCACTTTTGGTTACCTCATCAATGGTCTTGTGGAATACTTTGGCTGCAGTTGCGGCATGTATGTCATGTCCCAGTTTGAAATCCTCGATCATGTTCTGGTCCTGACTCAGATGAGCCATGATACGGAGCTCGATCTGTGAATAGTCGGCACTGAAGAACTTGCATCCGGGTTCAGGGATGAATGCCTTGCGCACCTCCTTGCCGTCCTCGTCACGTACCGGTATGTTCTGCAGGTTGGGATTGCTTGAACTGAGTCGGCCGGTGGCGGTTACAGTCTGGTTGTATGATGTATGAATCTTACCTGTTGCGGGATTTACCAGCTGCGGCAGTGCATCGACATATGTTCCCAGAAGTTTCTTAAGTCCGCGGTACTGCAGTATAAGGTCAACTATCTTGTGTTCGGCCCTTAATGATTCAAGTACATCCTCGGATGTAACGTACTGGCCGGTCTTGGTCTTCTTGGGTTTGTCCACAATCTTCATTCGGTCAAACAGGATGTCGCCTACCTGTTTGGGTGAGAGAATGTTGAACGGAGTTCCGCCTGCCTCCTGGTAGATCTGCTTTTCCAGATTTTCCATACGCTCGGTAAAGTGCCTTGATGTCTCGGCCAACGCAGCAGGATCAATCATGGCTCCGTTGCGTTCCATATATGCAAGCACACTAACCAGCGGCATCTCGACATCACGGAACAGCGGTGTGGTTCCGTCCTTCTCAAGTTCTTTTTCAAGGATTGACTTGAGTTGGAGAGTGACATCGGCATCCTCACATGCATACTCATAGACTGCCGATGGACTCAGGTCTGCCATGTTCTTCTGACCGCGGCCCTTCTCTCCTATCAGTTCCTCAATATGGACGGTCTTGTAACCAAGATAAATCTCTGCCAGGTAGTCCATGTTATGATGGAGTTCGGGTTGAATCAGGTAATGGGCAATCATGGTGTCAAAGAGAGGACCTTCCACTCTGATTCCGTAGTTGCCCAGAATAAGCATGTCATATTTTATGTTCTGTCCGATCTTGAGAGTTGCCGGATTTTCAAAAACCGGACGGAAAATCTCGAGCATCCGCTGCTTTCCCTCCTTCTCCTTTGGCATTGCCACGTACCAGGCCTCATGTTCACGCAGTGCTATGCTCAATCCCACGATTTGGGCCGATATCGCATCAGTTCCGGTGGTTTCCGTGTCAAAACAGAAAAAATCCTGAGTAGCGATTTTGCGGGCTAACGTTTCAGCATCTTTTTCAGTCTCAATGAGATAGTAGTCATGCTGCGTGTTTTTTATGTCCTTGAGATTTGAAAATTCCTGAGCAGGCTGTGCATCTGCCTGGAATAAATCAAAGAGATCGCCATGAAAACCGTCGTTTTTGGGCTGTTTGGGCAGTGCGCTCTGTTCGGTCTGTCCGCCGTCGGTCTGGGTCTCCGGGAAAAGAGTCGGGGCGCTTTGCTTGGATCTTACCCGGTTCATCAGAGTTCGGAACTCCAGGTCTTCAAAAATTGAGTAGAGTTTCTGTTCATCGGGTCCCTCAAATTTCAGAGACTCCATGTCGAGGTCGATGGGGACATCGGTCCTGATGGTTGCAAGCAGCCGGCTGAATTTTATCTGTTCGACATTGCTTTCGACTTTCTCCTTGAGCGCACCTTTCAGTTTGTCGGTGTTGGCAAGCAGTCCGTCTATTCCTCCGAATTCGGTTATCAGCTTGACGGCTGTTTTCTCTCCGATGCCCGGGCAGCCGGGAATGTTGTCCGAACTGTCACCCATCAGGCCGAGCATGTCGATTACCTGACACGTACTGTCCAGTCCGTATTTCTGTTTTACCTCCTGTGGGCCCATTATCTCATAGCCGTTGTTGCCGTAGCGCGGGCGGTAAATGAGAGCCCTGTCTGTTACCAGCTGGCAGTAGTCCTTGTCGGGCGTCATCATATAGGTGGTAATGCCCTTCTCATCGGCCTTTTTTGAAAGGGTGCCGATGACGTCATCGGCCTCGAATCCGGCAACTTCAAGTACGGGGATGCGGTATGCCTCGAGTATCTGCTTGATTACGGGCACTGACTCACGGATAACCTCGGGGGTCTCCTCGCGCTGTGCCTTGTACTCCTTGTAAAGTTCATGGCGGAATGTGCCTCCCTTGGGATCGAACGCTACGCCTATATGGGTGGGCTTCTCATTATTGAGAATATCCTCCAGGGTGTTCACAAAGCCCAGTATGGCCGATGTGTTGAAGCCCTTTGAGTTTATTCTGGGCGCCTTGAGGAAGGCGTAGTAGGCCCTGTATATAAGTGCGTATGCATCAAGCAGAAACAGTTTGTCCATATAGAGAGTATTGATACGTAAAAATACAAATTTTTCTTCAAACGGACATTTATTGCTAATTTTGCGGCTGTTATGGATATGATAAAGCAGATATGTGCTCCCATTGAGCAGGAGTTTGAAGAGTTCCGTAAAAGGTACTCTCAGCTGTTTTCATCGGCCAATCCCGGTGTTGACCTGCTGCTCAAATTCCTGCTGGAACGCAAGGGTAAACTCATGCGTCCCATACTTGTTCTGCTTGTAGCCAAGTGCTACGGAATGGTCAAGGAGAGCACCTATCATCTGGCATCGGCCGTTGAGCTGCTGCACCAGGGCAGTCTTATCCATGATGACGTGGTCGATGAGAGTGACAAGCGCCGCGGAAAGAAATCAGCCAATGCGGTCTATGACAATAAGATGGCGGTTCTTCTGGGTGATTTTATCGTTTCCATGGCTCTTATCCAGATTACCGCTACCGCCAATATAAAGAGTGTGGATGCCCTGTCAACCCTGATAGGAACCCTTTCAGAGGGTGAGATTACACAGCTCAACGCACTTGACAACACCACTCTTTCAGAGGATCTTTACTTTGATATCATATCCAAGAAGACAGCTATACTGTTCTCATCCTGCACATCGCTTTCAGCCCTTTTGAACGGCGCATCCGATGCAGAGATAGAGGGTTTCCGCCAGTTCGGACATGTGGCAGGTCTCTGCTTCCAGATAATGGATGACATCCTGGATTATCATGACAGCAGCGAGACAGGAAAGCCTTCTGGCAATGACCTTAAGGAGGGTAAGTTCACACTTCCGGCTATCTACGCCCTTACTCACAGTGACCGTGACTGGTCAGCTCATATCAAGGCCATACGTGCTCTTGAGGCTACTCCCGAGCAGATCCGTGAGGTTACAGAATACTCTGTTTCCAACGGCGGAATCGATTATGCTCTGGCCAAGATGGATGAACTGAAAAAGCAGGCAATCCAGGGACTGCCCGCTTTCATATCTCCTGAGCTCCGTAACTCGTTTGAGTGCTATCTGGAGTTAATTACAAATCGCGTCAAGTAATTTGTCTGCAAGACGGCTGGCACCAATGCGGAAGCGGGTGTTGTTAAGCCAATCCTTACCCAGAACTATCTTTGCTATAGTCCAATAGAGCAGAGCATCATCTACCGTGCTTATTCCGCCGGCAGCCTTTACACCTACTGAACGTCCGGTTTCATCGGCGTATTCGCGTATGGTCTTGCACATTACGCAGAATGATTCGGGATCAGCTCCGGGAACCTCCTTTCCGGTAGATGTCTTGATGAAGTCGGCACCTGAATACATTGCTATCAGAGATGCCTTCTTGACGTTGTCAAGTGACTCCAAAGCGCCTGTTTCAAGTATTACCTTGAGTGTCTTGTCGGCGCAGAGGGATTTGAGTTCATCAATCTCGTCGGACAGGGTCTCATAGTCTCCGTTCAGGATATGACCGGCATTCTGTACTATATCTATCTCGTCGGCTCCGTCATGCAGGGCCAGTGATGTCTCGGCCACCTTTACCTCAAAGAATGTCTGTGATGAGGGGAAACCGCCTGCTACACAGCATGTCTTGACGCTCTCAACCTCAAGCGAGCGGCTGACTGTCTGTGCGTAAAGCGGCCAGGTGCAGATTGATGCTACTGAAGGCAGGTCGGGATAGTCATCCTCCATCTTGTTTACCTTCTCTACAAATGCCAGTACCGTATCCTCATTGTCGGTGGGTTTCAGAGTGGTCAGATCAATGCAGCTGAATATCTTCTTCAGGGTCTCCTTGTCATGTGTGCCGAATGCCTCTTTTTTGGCCTTTTCAACAACAGATTTCACCCATGCAGCATCAACTTTCATGTTGTACTTGCTGAATGCCTCGTTGAACTTGTCTGTAGATGGCTCATTTACAGACTGTTCCTCCATTTCATCGTAGAATTCCATATTATTCCTTGTTTTTTGTATCCATTATTATTGTTGTGGGTCCGTCATTCAGGAGTGACACCTTCATATCGGCACCGAATATTCCCTTTTCAACCTTTTTGCCGGACTCCTTTTCAAGCGCCTGGCAGAACTTTTCATACATGGGTTCGGCATAATCACCCTTTGAAGCCCTTATGTATGAAGGTCTGTTTCCCTTCTTGGTGCTGGCCATAAGTGTGAACTGGCTGACTGCCAGAAGTCCTCCGTCCACATCCATCACCGATAGGTTCATTACGCCGTTTTCATCGTTGAATATCCGGAGTCCCACGATCTTCTTGGTGAGCCACTCTATATCCTCCTGAGTATCAGCGTCCTCTATGCCTACAAGTATGAGCAGACCCTCCTTTATGGCGCCTGTCACCTTGCCGTCAACCTTGACGCTTGCTTCTGTTACCCTCTGTATTACAGCTCTCATTTGTGAAACCAGTTATATATTGTCTGGGCCTTTGCCTTGCCGACTTGTGCTGCCAAATCTTCAAGACTTGCCTCGGATATTCTTTTTACACTCTTGAAAGCTTTGATAAGGGCTGTTGCCGTATTCTCTCCAATTCCCTTTATATCAGTGAGTTCCGATTGTGTCTGACGCTTGCTGCGTTTCTTCTTGTGGAACGATATGGCAACCCTGTGTACCTCCTCCTGCATCTGCTCCAGCAGGCGGAACAGTTCGCTGTCCGGTTTTACGCCAACCTCCATCTGAGGGAATCCGTAAAGAAGGCCCGATGTCTTGTGATGGGCGTTCTTGACAAGACCTGCAATATTAATGCTAATATTCAGATTATCAATTACTTCCTTTGCAATTGACATCTGTCCCTTTCCACCGTCTACTATTACCAGGTCAGGCAGTGTTCCGCCCTCCTCAACGGTCCTCATCCAACGGCGCATCATTACCTCGTACATTGAACCGTAATCATCACCACCTGCACCGCTCTTGATGTTGTACAGGCGGTAGTCCTTGCGTGACGGTTTGCCGTTCTCATATACCACACAGGCGGCTACGGCATCGGTTCCCGATATGTGTGAGTTGTCAAAGCTACCAAGCTCTTTCATGAGCCTTACGTGTTTCTGTTCCGGGTTGAGTTTGTCGCTGCGCTTCAGGCGGTCTGCACGGTACTGTTTTACATTCAGAGCCGACAGATCAAGCAGTTTTTTCTTCTCTCCCTTCTGCGGAACGGTCCAGGTAACCCCTGTTATCTCGGTCTCGGGCATGAACGGAACTATGATTTCACGGGCAGTGCTCTTGTATCGGCCTCTCATCTCGACAATGGCAAGCATGAGCATTTCATCGAGTGATTCGTCCATCTTGCGCTTGTACTCGAAGGTGAAAGCCTGGTTGATGCAGCCTCCTGCCACATGCAGGTAGTTTACAAAGACCACATCCTCATCATTGTCTATGTTGTAGACATCCACATTGTCCAGTCCGGTATCAACCACCCTGCTCTTTTCGCGGAACTCCATGATGGTATCATAGCGCATCTTGACCTCCTGTGCCTCCTCAAACCTCATCTCTGATGAGAGTTTCTTCATCTCCTGCATCATGGATCTGGTCAGGTCCTGGCTGCGTCCCTTAAGGATCTCCCTAATTTCGGCAATCTGTTCGTTGTACTGGGCCCTGTCTATATGGCCAATGCATGGTGCCGGGCAGTTCTTTATGTGGTATTCCAGGCACTCCTTGTACTTGCCGGCACGGATAGCCTCTTCCGTGAGCGGCAGACGGCATGTCCTAACCTTATATGCCTGTGCAATTATCTGTAAAAGTCCGTTCAGGGTACCTGTATGGCTGAACGGGCCGTAATACTCGCTGCCGTTGCGTATTATCTTGCGGGTCTTGAAAACACGTGGATAATCCTCACGTGTTATGCAGATTGAAGGATAGGTCTTGTCATCCTTCAGAAGTATGTTATAACGGGGCTTGTACCTTTTGATAAGGTTGTTTTCAAGCAGGAAAGCATCCCATTCCGTTTCAACCACTATATACTTGAGGTCCGATATGCGGCTTACAAGCATTCGGGTCTTGTCGGTCTGGTTCTCTTTTATGAAGTATGACGAGACTCTGCGCTTAAGGTTTTTGGCCTTACCTACGTATATAACGGTACCCTGCTCGTCCAGATACTGGTAGCAACCGGGTTTTTCCGGAAAATAAAGCTGTCCACAGGGCAATCCTGCGGGAATTTCTCTTTTGCGTGGAAGTTTGTAAGCTCTATGATGCAGTTCACCAGAACCTTCTTGGGCTTGAATGTCTTTACAAGCTCGCAGGCAGCCAGCAGGGTTCCGCCGGTAGCCAGCAGGTCGTCGTGAATCAGAACAGTGTCATCGGTGGTGATTGAGTCCTTGTGCATTTCAATACGGTCAAAGCCATACTCTTTCTTATACTCCAGACTTACCTTCTCATAAGGAAGTTTGCCGGGTTTACGTATAAGAATGAAGCCTGCTCCAAGTCTGTAAGCCAGTGCAGCGCCGATAATAAAGCCCCTGGATTCTACGCCGCAGACCTTTGTGATGCCCTTGTCCTTATACATTTCATAAAGGGAATCAACAATCTCCTTCAAGTCTTCGGTGTTCATGAACCAGGATGTCACATCCTTGAACTGAACGCCCTCCATGGGGTAATCAGGAATATTCCTGAGGTGGCTGATAAGTGTCTGTTTACTCATATCATTAAAATTGTTTCACGTGGAACATTTTTGTTTTTATCGGTTCAGAAGCACCAGCAGAACGTTTATGTCGCTGGGTGAAACACCGGGAATGCGGCTAGCCTCGGCCAGTGTTTCGGGATCATGTTTGATGAGCTTCTGGCGGCACTCTGTTGAGAGTGACTGAAGCGAATTGTAATCAAAACGGCCCTTGATGCGTATATCCTCAAGACGTTTCATCTTGTCGGCAATAAGTCTTTCGCGGCTTATGTATCCGCTGTATTTCATCAGGATCTCGGCAGCCTCAATGATCTCATCCCTGCGCTCTGCCTCTGTCTTGTCAAGTTCTGCCTTGAGAGCCTTGATGTGCGGGGTCAGGTTCTCCAGCGTAAGCTGGGGTCTTTCAATCAGGTCGGCAAGTTTGCAACCCTCACGCAGCGGAGTCGTGCCAAGACTCTCAAGAGCCTCGTTTATCAGGGCGGGCTTGACTGAGAATCCTTTAGCGAAATTAACTATGCGGTTTATCTCATCACGCTTGGCGCACATCTTGTCGTAACGCTCCTTTGTGGCCAGGCCTATGTTGTAGGCGCGTTCGGTCAGGCGGATATCGGCATCATCCTGACGCAGGAGTATGCGGTACTCGGCCCTTGATGTGAACATACGGTAGGGCTCGTCAACACCCTTGGTTATGAGGTCATCCACCAGAACTCCAATGTATGCCTCGTCACGGGCCAGCGTAAACGGTGCTCCGCCGTGACAGCTTATGTGTGCGTTGATACCGGCAAGTATGCCCTGACCGCCGGCCTCCTCATATCCTGTAGTTCCGTTAACCTGTCCGGCCATGAAGAGTCCTGACACAACCTTTGACTCAAGTGTGTGCTTGAGCTGCGTGGGATCAAAATAGTCATACTCTATGGCGTATCCCGGACGGTAGATCACCAGGTCGCGGAATGCGGGAATCTCCTTCAAGGCCTTGATCTGGATATCCATGGGCATTGATGATGAGAATCCGTTCAGGTACATCTCGGTGGTGTTTTCTCCCTCGGGTTCCAGGAACAGCTGATGCTGGTCGCGGTCCGGGAAGGTAACCAGTTTGGTCTCTATGCTGGGACAGTAACGGGGGCCGATACTCTTGATCTGTCCGTTAAAGAGCGGGGAGTCGGCAAGTCCGGATTTGAGGACCTCATGAACACGCTCATTGGTGTATGTGGTCCAGCAGCACATCTGCTTGAGATGACGCTCGCTTCCCATGAATGAGAAACGGTGGAAATCATTCTCGCCGTCCTGGCGCTCCATATCCTCAAAGTGTACGCTGCGGCTGTCTATGCGTACGGGGGTTCCGGTCTTCATGCGGCCGGTACGTATACCGTGTCGGGTAATGGATTCGGTAAGCAGGTATGATGCAGGTTCCGATATGCGTCCGCCGGGCATGGTGACACGGCCTATATGCATCAGTCCGTTAAGGAAGGTGCCTGCAGTCAGAACAACGCATCTGCAACTGAATTCGGCACCCTCAAGTGTCTTTAAACCAATAACTTGGCCATCTTTTACCAGTAGTTCGGTAACGGTATCCTGCCATATGTTCAGGTTTGGCTGGTTCTCCAGAACCGTTCTCCATGCCCAAATGAACTTGGCCCGGTCACATTGTGCGCGGGGGCTCCACATGGCGGGACCTTTGGAGCGGTTAAGTATGCGGAACTGTATTGCGGTCTGGTCAGTAACCAGTCCCATGTGTCCTCCAAGAGCATCTATCTCTCTGACTATCTGTCCTTTAGCTATACCGCCGACAGCAGGATTGCAACTCATCTGCGCAATCTTGTTCATGTCCATGGTGATGAGACAGGTCTTGGAGCCCATCTGTGCGGCAGCGGCGGCAGCCTCACAACCGGCATGTCCGGCACCGATTACTATTACATCATACTTGAAATCCATACGGACTTCAAAGTTAGTGTAAATAACGCAATGGCTATTTGAACTTTTGGATTAATTTCCTGAACAGACGTACGGGTTTGGTTATGACATGGCCTATGGCCATATCCAGCTTTTCTGTGCTGCTGTGTCTTTCGGTCGATATATATGCCATCTTGCTGAACAGGTACTTGCGGTAGACATCGGGGTGATTGTCTATGAGCTGCTTGGCCAGGTCCTTGTAGTTATCCAGAACTTCGGTTGATTTTGATACTGATTTGATCCTGTACAGAAGCAGGACTTTGGGAATACGGTAAACGATATCGTCCTTGTCAAGGAATCCCAGCAGGAAATCCCAGTCTTCCCAACCCTTTCTCATGCTCTCGTTGTATCCGGGAGTCTTATCGAAATCGCTTCGTCTGAAAACGCTGGGACAGAAGATGCTGTTGTTGAATATGAACTTGTCCCACTGGTAGTCGGGCAATTCCCAGTATTTGTTGATTTCACCGAACATTCTGGCCTCACAATAGACCAGTTTGGTCTCAGGATGTTTCTCAAGATATTCAACTGCGAGCCGGGCATATTCAGGCAGGATAATATCATCGGCATCCAACGGAAGAATGTACTTTCCGGAAGATGCTTTGATGCCTGTATTACGCGCTGCGCTAACCCCTCGGTTCTCAGTCTCGATCAGTTTTATTCTGGAATCAAGCCTGACATACTCCTTGACTATTTCCGAGGAGTTGTCAGGTGATCCGTCATTGACTACAATGCATTCCCAATCCTGAAACGTCTGTTTGCGGATGGAATCAAGCGTTTCGGCTACATAATCGCCCTGTTTGTAACAGGGAACTACTATGGACAGGATCGGGTTCATGATTGTTTGTATAGGTTATTTTCTGTTCTTTTTCTTTCCTTTGGCCTGAGGATTAAGCTCGTCCTTGGCGTCCTGCAGGAGTTTCTGGAAAGTAGGATCGGTATGCAGGTGAGCCAGTGTGGCCGATCCCCACAGACGTCCGGTCTGTACATCGGTCGGGTAGCTGTATCCGGCGATGATGCGGCTGCGGCCGTACTCGAATCCGCGAGCCAGGATATCGTTGGCAGTCTCACGAGGCATGATCTCAACCAGGAGCAGTGCCATACCCCAACCCAGTTCGGCATTTGTTGACGGGTAACTTGTAACCTCCTTCTTGGCCTCCTCATCCTCACTGATAAGAGTCTTGTTTCTTCTGGGGTTGAGCCTTACATAAGGACGCTCGCGGAAAGGTGCTGAACTTCCCAATTCAGCGGCGGTTTTGACCATGTTGTCCCTTGCGTATGAGAGCAGGGCGGCGATAGCGGGTGTAGCCTCGGCGCTGAGTTCCCTGCCTGCAGGAGCCGAGAAGTTCTTGAGCAATGCCTCGATGCTGTTATCTGCATCGATCCTGGCCTGCTCACCGCGCTCAGTCTCTCTTTCAGGGAGGGTCTCATAGTACTTTATGATATCACCGTAAAAGCGGTGGCTCTCTTCTGTGACGGGACCGTCAAATACCTTGCTTCCATCGGGGAATCCTTCGGTCTGGCTTACATTCTTGATACCCTTTATCTTGCAGTATTCCTTACGGGCTGCAGCAAGGTCTTTCTGGAAGTATTCACTTGCATGCATTACTGCAACTGCGGTACTTCCGCAGAGATAACCTGCGTCAACATCACTCTGATAGTGTGCACCTACTATCACACGGCTCTCGCCATATTGGAATCCGGTACGCAGCAGGGTATCCTGAAGTTCGGGAACCATCTCTGAGAGTACCAGTGCGGTGGCCCATCCCAGTGCGGTATGACCTGAAGGATATGATCCGTTGAAACGGAGTTCACGCTCATTGTCAAAACGACCCCAGGTATGCTCGTTGTACTGGGCAAACGGACGGGTACGCATATATTTGCGCTTGGCGTTATGGGTACTCAGGTTCTCGGTCCAAAGCACGTTGTAAAGCAGTCTGTAGATGGCAGGAGTCTTCTCCTTGCTTATCTCAAAACCAAGAGTCTCCTGATGAACTCTGATCATTCCGTTTATACCCCACTGTGAATCATCGTTGGCCTGCTGGCCGCGGTCTGTGGGACGTACGGTCTTACCCCACTGCCACTGTGCAAAGTCATCGGAGTATTGCGGACTGAGCATATCGGGTGGTGCCGGAAGGTATATGCCGGCATCGGGCATGTCCTGAAGGAATACGTAGACTGTGTCTTTTTCTGTCTGGGCAAAACTCTTGCCGCCAATGAAAAGCAATGCGGCTGCCGCAAACATTCTTGTGAGTTTTCTGATCATATATTCTTGGTTAACGGTTTAGCAACAGGAAAGTATTATTTTTGAAACTTGGCAAAGATAGTTCTTTTTTCTCTATTTTGACTATATTTGCTGCTGTGCCAGTTGGCCGTTCATTTCCTGAACTAACAACTAACCTAAATAATTACGGATGAAATCATTTAAAATCCTTCTGTCCTTTTCCCTTTTGTGTATGCCCTTTTTTTCACATGCTGAAAACAAAGGCAAGTATGAAAATTTCAAGGTTTCAATCTACACCCGTGCCTATGAAGTTCAGAGCATGACCGATCCCGCCTGGCTGGATTCGACATGGAACATCATATCGTCACAGATGAAGGTTGACAAGATCTATCTGGAGACTCACCGTGACCTTAACATCGTCAAGGCCGATGACATGAAACGTATCATCAAGTTCTTCAAGGACCGCGGCGTTGAGGTTGCCGGAGGTATCACCTACACCATCAGTGAGGCCAACAACTTCCAGACATTCTGTTACAAGAACCCTGAGGAACGTGCCAAGGCAAAAGAAATCATTGAACTCACCGCCAGTCTGTTTGATGAGATCATACTTGACGACTTCTTCTTTACCGATTGCAAATGCGACTACTGCGTAGAGGCCAAGGGAAACCGTACATGGACCGATTACCGTCTGGAACTGATGGATGACGCTGCATTGAACGTGATCCTGGGTCCTGCCAAAAAGGTCAACAAGAATGTCAAGGTGGTAATCAAATACCCCAACTGGTATGACCATTTCCCCGCATTGGGATTTGACCTGGATTTCGGCCCCAAGCACTTTGACGGCATCTATACCGGAACCGAGACCCGTGACGCCGTACGCAGCAACCAGCACTTGCAGCCCTATGAGAGCTATCTGATATGGAGATATTTTGACAACCTGAACCCCGGTCACAACGGTGGCGGTTGGGTTGATACCGGAGGTATGCGTTACATGGAGCGTTACGCTGAGCAGCTCTGGCTGACCGTTTTTGCCAAGGCCCCCGAGATGACATTCTTTGACTACCGTCAGATGCTTGGCGGACTGCGCAGTTCATACCGCGGTCCCTGGCAGGATGCCGGCGGCACCAGTTTCAACTACGATGATATGATGAAACCGGTAAATATCAACGGAAAGGAGGTAACCCCCACCACCATGGCCAGGGCAGCCGGCTATACCATGGAGCAGGTGGACCGTACCATCGGCCTGCTTGGTAATCCCATAGGAGTAAAGAGTTACAAGCCCTACCAGTCCACCGGTGAGGAGTTCCTGCAGAACTATTTCGGTATGATAGGTATCCCCATGGACATTGTTCCCGAGTTCCCCACCGATGCCAACATGGTTATACTGACCGAACAGGCAGCGGCCGATGCCGATATCATAAAGAAGATGGACAAGCACCTGCGTTCAGGCAAGGACATCACCATCACTGCCGGTTTCCTTCGTGCCATGAAGGGTAAAGGCATAGAGAGTATCGTGGATCTGGAATATACTGACCGCAAGGCTCTTGTATCGGGCTTTATGACCGGAGGCCAGATAGTGAATGTTTCCAAGCCCATCCTCATGCAGCAGGTCATGTACAAGACCAATGACTCATGGGAGATAGTATCGGGTATGGACGGCGGACTGGGATGGCCCCTGCTGCACCGTGACGCCTACTCCAAGGGCAACGTCTATCTGCTGGTGGTACCGGATAATTTTGCCGATCTCTACAACCTGCCCGTACAGGTACTCAACAGCATCCGTCAGAACCTGACACAGAAGGCTGTGCCGGTACGTATGCAGGGTCCCGCAAACGTATCCCTGTTCATATATGACAACAACACCTTCATCGTAGAGTCATTCTCAGATGAAGATGTTGATATCACAGTCCTCTGTCAGTCAGAGGGATTGAAGGATCTTCTTTCGGGTGATGAAGTGAGCGGTTCACGCGTTATGTCGTGGGGTCGCAGCACCTCGAACGAGAGGTCTTTCCGCGTTCATCTCAAGCCCCATTCATACAGGGTCTTCAAATTCTGATTTACTGCATATCACGCAGCAGCACTTTCATACCGGGCAGCCTGTCGGCCAATCCTGACAGGTCTGTCTGGCTGAAGTGATATGGTATGAGTACCTCGGGATTGACCATTTTGGCCGCATTAACGCACTGGTCAACCGTCATGGTATAGGGCTGGTTCACAGGCAGGAAAGCTACACTTATCCTCATTGCAGGACGTATCTTGGGGATGTCCACCATTTCGGGTATATCTTCGGTATCACCTGCTACATAGGCACTCAGTGATCCCCAGAAACTTAAAAGATATCCGTTTCCGTTTCCTTTGGGATGGAACTGCTCTCGTCCGGGTGTAGTATTGTAGGCGGGAACTGCCCAGACTAAGATTCCTACAGGGAAAAGAGTACAAAATTCACCGTTTGCCAATACCCTGCCCAAGCCAATCTGCTGCTGTGACTTGGCATTCAGAATAATCTCTGTTTTGTCCGATGAAAGCGCGGTAATTGCATTCTTGTCAAGATGGTCGCCGTGCTCGTGGGTTATAAGTATGGCATCGGCTTTGGGGAACTCCTTGGCGTAATCGGTGTTCTTGCCGTAACCGCTCACGGGGTCAACCTGAATGGACATTCCCTTGTATGCAAATTCCAGTGATCCGTGCTTGATAAGAGTAATGACCAGGGGATCGTTTCCACCTCCTGCGGGAATGTATTCAACCTGGTAGGAGTTGGTCATCTTTCCGGCCTCGGCCCATGCGGTATAACCGCCTGTCAGGTTCAGCACCTTATAGCCTGCATCGGACAGAGCCTGTGCTGCAGCCGCACTTCTCTTACCGCTGCGGCAGTATATGGCCAAGGTCAGGTTTGTGTTGAAATTTTCTTTGATTTCATCCATGAATCCGTCCTTTTGCCAGTCAATGTTGACGGCGTGATAGAGATGCCCCTGCGCAAACTCGTCTGCAGTGCGTACATCTATGGTCACAGTACCGTCGGCAATGTAAGCCTTTTCAAACTCATCGGGAGTAAGGTCTGTCCAGTTATTGCAGTTGCAGGAATTGAAACTCATAGCTGATAAAATTGCCAAAATATACAATCTGGTCTTCATATTAGGTTATGGTTTGTGGTTTGTCGTGAGTGCAAATATAAAGAATCGGACGCATAGTTATAGGATTAATACACATTAATGAGTATATTTGCAGTCTATTTTACACGCGCACAAACTAAAATATTCATAATCAAAAAACTAAACTTTTATGTGGTTAATCGATTCTTCAATCGGACGTAAGGTAGTGATGAGCGTGACCGGTGCCGCTCTGATCCTGTTCCTGACATTCCACATGGCAATGAACTGCGTGGCCCTTATCTCGGGCGAGGCTTACAATGTCATCTGCGAATTCCTGGGAGCTAACTGGTATGCACTGGTAGGTACTGCAGGTCTGGCCGTACTTATGGTTCTCCACTTTGTTTTTGCTTTCTGGCTGACAATCCAGAACCGTAAGGCACGCGGAAACGTCAGATACGCCGTTTCTGAAAAACCCAAATCAGTTGAGTGGGCTTCACAGAACATGCTGGTGCTGGGTATCATCGTTTTGGTAGGTCTCCTGGTGCACTTTGCCAACTTCTGGTCAAAGATGCAGCTTCAGGAAATCATCCACGGCACTAACTTTGTTCCGGGACAGAACGGTCCTACCGATGGTGCTTTCCTGATCCAGTACACCTTCTCACAGTGGTACTATGTATTGATCTACACCGTTTGGTTTGCTGCTCTCTGGTTCCATCTTTCACACGGATTCTGGAGCATGTTCCAGACTGTAGGTTGGAGTGGCAGCAAATGGCAGCGCCGCTGGCAGGTTATCGGTAACATCTACGTTACCCTGGTAATCCTTGGTTTCCTGAGCGTGGTTTATTATTACTTCTTCAAGAGCCTTTGTTAAACCGTAAAAGTATTTGAATATGGCTACTATAGATTCAAAAATTCCCGAAGGCCCGTTGGCTGAAAAATGGTCCAACTATAAGGCTCATCAGAAACTTGTCAACCCCGCTAACAAGCGTAAGCTTGACATCATCGTTGTAGGTTCAGGTCTGGCAGGCGCATCAGCAGCCGCTACTCTCGGTGACCTCGGTTTCAAGGTAAAGTGCTTCTGCATCCAGGATTCACCCCGTCGTGCTCACTCAATCGCTGCACAGGGTGGTATCAACGCAGCCAAGAACTACCAGAACGACGGTGACTCAGTATATCGTCTTTTCTACGATACCATCAAGGGCGGTGACTACCGTTCACGTGAGGCCAACGTTTACCGTCTGGCTGAGGTATCAAACAATATCATCGACCAGTGCGTAGCACAGGGCGTACCTTTTGCCCGTGAGTACGGCGGCACACTTGCCAACCGTTCTTTCGGTGGTGCTCAGGTATCGCGTACATTCTACGCCCGCGGTCAAACCGGACAGCAGCTGCTTCTGGGTGCTTACTCAGCACTGAGCTATCAGGTTAACCAGGGTAACGTTGAGCTGTTCACCCGTTGCGAGATGCTTGATCTGGTTATGATCAAGGATGAAGAGGGTAAGGAGCGTGCCCGCGGTATCATCTACCGTGATCTGGTTACCGGTGAGATCAAGCGTTGCTCAGCCCACGCCGTTGTAATCGGCACAGGCGGTTACGGAAACACATACTTCCTCTCAACCAACGCTATGGGCAGTAACGGTTCAGCTGCTATGCAGTGCTACCGTAAGGGTGCCTGGTTCGCTAACCCCGCTTTCGCTCAGATCCACCCCACCTGTATCCCCGTACACGGTGACAAGCAGTCAAAGCTGACCCTTATGTCAGAGTCTCTGCGTAACGACGGACGTATCTGGGTTCCCAAGAAGCTTGAGGATGCCAAGAAACTCCAGAAGGGTGAGCTCAACCCCAACGATATACCTGATGAGGATCGCGACTTCTATCTGGAGCGCCGTTATCCCGCATTCGGTAACCTGGTTCCCCGTGACGTTGCTTCACGTGCAGCCAAGGAGCGTTGCGACAAGGGTTATGGCGTAAACAACACTGGTCTTGCAGTATTCCTGGACTTCAAGTATGCTATCCAGCGTCTTGGCAAGCAGGCTGTAGCTGACAAGTACGGTAACCTGTTCGATATGTACGAGGAGATAACCGACGTTAACCCGTACGAGAATCCTATGATGATTTTCCCCGCCATCCACTACACAATGGGTGGTATCTGGGTTGACTACGAGCTGCAGACCTCTATCCCCGGTCTGTTCGCCATCGGTGAGTGCAACTTCTCAGATCACGGAGCAAACCGTCTTGGTGCTTCTGCTCTTATGCAGGGTCTTGCCGACGGTTACTTTGTTCTCCCCTACACCATCCAGAACTATCTGGCCGACCAGATCCAGGTTCCGCGCTTCAGCACTGACCTGCCTGAGTTCGATGCTGCCGAGAAGGCTGTCAAGGAGAAGATTGCAAAGATCATGAGCATTAACGGAAAGCGTTCCGTTGATTCTATCCATAAGGAGCTCGGCCACATCATGTGGGAGTATGTAGGTATGGGTCGTACAGAGGAGTCACTCAAGACTGCCCTTACAAAACTGGACGAGGTAGAGAAGACCTTCTGGTCCGATTTGCGCGTACCCGGTGATGCCCAGACACTTAATGTTGAACTTGAGAAGGCCCTGCGTCTGCTTGACTTCATCGAGATTGGCAAGCTGATGGCTTATGACGGTCTTAACCGTGAGGAGTCATGCGGCGGTCACTTCCGCGAGGAGCACCAGACACCAGAGGGCGAGGCACTGCGTCATGACGACAAGTTCTCATACGTAGCCTGCTGGAACTACCAGGGTGAGGGTAAGGCACCTGAGCTGCTCAAGGAGCCTCTCAACTACGAGTACATCAAGGTTCAGACCCGTAATTACAAGAACTGATTAAATTAAGCATCACTATGGAAAAGAATATAAGCTTCAAACTGAAAATCTGGCGCCAGAGAGGTCCTAAGGAGAAGGGACAGTTCAAGGTGTATGAAATGAAGGATATCCCCACCGATACCTCATTCCTTGAGATGCTTGACATTCTGAACGAGCAGCTCATCAATGCAGGTGAGGAG
>CADBXO010000003.1 GCA_902798685.1 uncultured Bacteroidales bacterium | reverse complement strand
GAGGATCTGGCCGGTATGGCTGCTGCCGAGGGTATCCTGACATGCCGCGGCGGTATGACCAGCCACGCTGCAGTTGTTGCCCGCGGTATGGGTAAGTGCTGCGTATCAGGTGCCGGTGCACTGAGCGTTGACTACGTTAAGAAGACAGTAAAGATTGAGGACGTTGTCCTTAAGGAAGGTGATTATATTTCAATCAACGGTTCAACTGGTCAGGTATTCGAGGGTCAGATTGAGACCAAGGCTGCCGAGATCAGCGGCGACTTCGCTGAGCTGATGGATCTGTGCAACAAGTACACTCGTCTGGTTGTCCGCACAAACGCTGATACTCCTCACGATGCTGAGGTTGCCCGCACATTCGGTGCCGTTGGTATCGGTCTGTGCCGTACCGAGCACATGTTCTTTGAGGGTGAGAAGATCAAGGCTATGCGTGAGATGATCCTTGCTGAGAACAAGGAGGGTCGCGAGAAGGCACTTGCCAAGCTGCTCCCCTACCAGACCAAGGACTTCTACGGAATCCTGAAGGCTATGGACGGACTGCCCGTCAACATCCGTCTGCTCGATCCTCCCTTGCACGAGTTCGTACCCCACGATAAGAAGGGACAGCAGGAGATGGCCGATGCAATGGGCGTAACTCTGGAGCAGATCAAGGCTCGCGTTGAGTCTCTGTCAGAGAACAACCCGATGCTGGGTCACCGCGGTTGCCGTCTGGGTAACACCTATCCTGAGATCACCGAGATGCAGACCAAGGCTATCATCGGTGCTGCCATCCAGCTCCGCAAGGAGGGCATGAACCCGAAGCCCGAGATCATGGTTCCGCTGGTAGGTAAGCACTACGAGTTCGAGCAGCAGGAGGAGATCATCCGCGCTACTGCAGCTCAGCTCTTCAAGGAAGAGGGTGTTGAGCCGTTCGAGTTCAAGGTTGGTACAATGATCGAGATCCCGCGTGCCGCTCTTACCGCTGATGCAGTTGCTGCCCGCGCCGAGTACTTCTCATTCGGTACCAATGACCTGACTCAGATGACATTCGGTTACTCACGTGACGATATAGCCTCATTCCTCCCCGTTTATCTGGAGAAGAAGATCCTTAAGGTTGACCCATTCCAGGTTCTCGACCAGAAGGGTGTAGGTCAGCTCATCAAGATGGCTGTAGAGAAGGGCCGTTCTGTTCGTCCCGATCTGAAGTGCGGTATCTGCGGCGAGCACGGTGGCGAGCCTTCATCAGTTAAGTTCTGCGACAAGGTTGGTCTGAACTACGTAAGTTGCTCACCCTTCCGCGTGCCTATCGCACGTCTCGCAGCTGCACAGGGTGCTATCGAAAACTGCTAATCGCAGTTTTCGATTATACGACCTCCTTTTAGTTTCCTAACGGAAACGAGCCGTCCTCCGGACGGGTACGGCTGATAGCCGTACTACAACTGCAAGAAGGAAGTATTATTCACATATAAATAAATGTGGCGGACCGAATGGCCCGCCACATTTATTATATATGCTTCAGTTACTTCTTGAAAGAAAAGAACCAGAAGTATGATTCATGATAGTTGATGAAAGTGGAGTTGGCCTGGAACTGTAAGGGTTCACGCTCCAACGGCTCCAGAGCTTCACAGAATGAATCATACGCGGCTTTTGATTCGGCAAACTCTTTGGGGAATCTGGCACATGCCGCGCTGTCATTTGCTATGACGAGAGCCTGCATATAGTAACCCGGCAGTGTCTTGTAGGCTTCAAGATTGATCGTATCGGAGAAAACCTTAAGGTTTCCGTCCAACAGACAGGAGGCAAGATATGCCTGCTCATTATTCATATTCTTGAGGGCTTTTGACAGTGCCTTGGGGTCAGAAATATTGTATCTGAATAGCATATCCCCTATTCTACTGCCCTTGGGAGTGGCCTCAACAGCAAGCATGGCTTTGGCACGCAGGAGATCTATTCCGGTATCTGACTCCTCCTCATATCGGCCATACTCGAGCAGCTGTTCATATCGGCCCTCATCATACATATGGGCCATACGGAGACGGCGGTGAAGGTTCTCGTCTGTATTGCCCAGATAGGATGTAATGGCAAAGAGAAGTGACAGAATCAGCAGGTTGCCGGCCAATGTACGCGGGCGGTCGTTATACTCGGACTTAGGGACCGATGCCACTATCTTGCATATCAGGAACAGTACGAACAGAAATGCGCCCGATGCAATCCACACGGTAAGGTCCTGGCCGAAGACATAAACCCCGTCATATCCGGTAATGACTCCCAGGAATGCAGCCGACAGCAGATAATTGCAGGCATACAGTCCTTTCTTGAACCGGAACATCAGTCTGCCCGGGATGGCAAGAAGCAATGCGATGGCTGTCAACGACAGGCTGACAATAAAATGATGATTGAACATCCATATCCTCAAACTGTTGTCGTCAGAAAACAGAAACCTGTTTTCGGCCCATAATAATTCTCTCTGGAAGAAATACAGCCAGCAGAATGCGAATGCTGCGAACAGTATTCCGCAGATCCAGCGGATACATATGTCACATGACTTTTTTTCCATTGTTCCTTACCTTTTTCAATACCATTGCCGAACGTGCGGGCAAATAGAGTTTGAGCCACTCTTTGCGCACCTTTTTATATAAGGGATCCGTCAGGGTGAAATGCTCAACATTGTCATCCACCCTTCCGTAACCTCCGAATTCAATACTGTCGCTGTCCAGAACCGTCTTGTATGAGCCTCTGGGCACCAGGAAACCGTAATCTGAGAATGAGCGTACCGGATTGAAGTTGAAGACGAACACCAGATCACCGCGTCCGAAAGCCAGCACCTGGTCACCGTCATTGTGCCAGTACTCCACTACCTCTTTCTTCTGATAATCCTTTACGGAGCCGATAAGCTTCATCAGCGCACGGTCAAAATCACCCAGCCATGAGTATGCGAGCTGTTTGTTGTCGATAAGGCTCCACTGGCGACGTGCGTACTTATGACTCCAGCCGTTACCCTCACGCGGGAAATCAATCCACTCGGGATGTCCGAACTCATTACCCATGAAATTCAGATAACCGCCATTTATGGTTGATGCCGTAATCAGCCTTATCATCTTATGCAGAGCGATACCGCGTGCCGTCACATCATTACCGCCGTCCTTGGTGAAATGCCAGTACATATCGGCATCGATAAGACGGAAAATGACGGTCTTGTCACCTACAAGAGCCTGATCATGGCTCTCAACGTAGGATATGGTCTTCTCGTCCTTGCGGCGGTTGGTCACCTCCCAGAATATTCCTGCCATGGACCAGTCCTCATCCTTCTTTTCCTTGATGGTCTTGATCCAGTAATCAGGAATGTTCATAGCCAGACGGTAATCAAATCCGAATCCGCCGTCATCAAAGGGAGCTGCCAGTCCGGGCATACCGCTCACCTCCTCGGCTATGGTGATTGCATTGGGGTTATACTCATGAATGAGCCTGTTGGCGAGCATCAGATAACAGATGGCGTCATCATCCTGATGTCCGTTGAAATAGTCGTCATAATTGCAGAATGCCTCACCGAGTCCGTGACTGTAGTAAAGCATGGATGTGACACCGTCAAAACGGTATCCGTCAAACTTGAACTCATCAAGCCAGTACTTGCAGTTGGAAAGCAGGTAGTGAAGCACCTGAGTCTTGCCGTAGTCAAAGCAGAGAGAGCCCCAGGCTGAGTGTTCATGACGGTCACCCGGCAGGAAATACTGGTTGGGATCACCGGCCAGATTGCCCAGACCCTCATATTCATTCTTGACGGAATGCGAGTGTACCAGATCCATGATGACCGATATGCCCATGCCGTGGGCGGTATCTATCAGTTCCTTGAGTTCCTCAGGTGTTCCGAAACGTGATGAGGGGGCAAAGAAACTGGATACATGATAACCGAAACTGCCGTAATAGGGATGCTCCTGAATGGCCATCACCTGGATGCAGTTGTAACCGGCAGCCTTTATGCGGGGCAGCACGTTATCCTTGAATTCGATATACGTACCGACTCCTTCACGCTCCTGGGCCATGCCCACATGACACTCATAGATAAGCAGCGGATCATGCTTGGGCTTGAAATCCTTATGTTTGAACTGATACTCCTTAACGGGATCCCAAACCTGAGCGGAGAATATCTTGGAGTTGCTGTCCTGAACCACCCTGCGGCACCATGCCGGAATACGGTCACCCTGACCTCCGTTCCATTTGACACGCATTTTGTAATGCTGTCCGTGACTTATCATGCCAAGCGGAACATGCAGTTCCCAGTCACCGGCCTCATTTATGCGCTTGAGACGGAAACGATCCTGCTCCTCCCAGCCTGAGAAATCTCCTATAAGCCAGATATCGGTAGCATTGGGAGCCCACTCCCTGAAAACCCATTCGGTTTTAGTTCGCTGAAGTCCGTAATAGAGATAGCCTGAGGCGAAATCCTTAAGGCTCATCTTTCCGCCGGTAAGCTGACTCTCACGCCACAGAGCGTGATCATGCCTACCTTCAATGGCACCTGTATAGGGTGTCAGCCAAGGGTCATTCTCTATTATCTTCAACATGGCTTCCTTATTTTGACTATAAGTTTAAGAATACCGTCATCTGTAATGGCGGGAGCATGTCCCTCACCCGGGAAGAAGACGGTGAACATACCCTTCTTAACGTTCAGATATGTATCACACAACCCGGGAAAGAATGCCACATCCCTATCGGCGTTATACGGCACTGAAGGAGCCGGCATGAAGGGGGCCGATATGAACCCCATCTCCTCATCGCATGATATGGGAACCTGGATGTCAATATACTCCCGATGAGCCTCGATAGGTACCTCCTGACGCGTCTGGGCGCCCTGACGGTTCACATTGACAAAGAGGTCATCACCCTGCAGGTCTATCCTGCCCGGCTCAAGGGTTGAGAGATCGGTTTTACGGAAGAAATCCAGGACCTTATCCATCAACGGGCTTATGTATCCGTAGCTATCAAGTCTGTCAAGTGTATCAAGTATCATAGTCTCAATATATTATCGTTCTTATCTTTTTTCCTGTCTTATCCATGACGGTGAATGTTCCGGTACGGAAACCCTCCTTGAAAACGCCCTCAAGACGGGTGCCGTCGGCCTCCTCGACCAGTCCCTTTCCGTCAACCACTCCGTTTACGAAGGTGCCCTTGAACTTGGTACCGTCGGCCAGGCTCATGGAGCCTTCGCCCCAGGGCACGTCATTCAGCCATTCGCCGTAATACTTGTCACCGTTACCCCACTCCATCTGGCCTTTTCCTTCACGGCGGTTCTCTTTCCATTCACCGTCGTATACTGAACCGTCGGCCCAGGAATAGACACCCTTGCCTTGGGCCATACCGTTAAGCAGCGAACCCTTGTAGGAATCACCGTTGGCAAATGAGTATTCGCCGTTTCCCGTAATGGCTCCACTACGGAACTGTCCCTTGTAAGTATCGCCGTTGGGCATTGTGCAGATACCATTGCCGTCCTCCATGTCTTTCAGCCAGGAGCCGCTGTAGTAATAGCCTTTGCTCTTGAATTCGCCCTGTCCCTCACGCAGACCGTTAGCCCACGAACCACGGTACTCGGAGCTGTCACACCAGCACATAAGGCCTGTTCCCTGCCTCAGATCACCTTTCCATTCACCGGAATAGTATGATCCGTCGGCCCACATATAGACGCCCTTGCCGTTGCGCTCATCGGACCTCCAGCTGCCTTTGTAGACATCACCTGATGAATACTGGAGCTCGCCTTCGCCGGCACGGAGATTGTTGTCCCAGAAACCCAGATAGAGGTCTCCGTTGGCATAATGACATATACCTACACCCTTTCTCAGACCCTTCTCATATGCTCCCTCGTAGACATCACCGTTGGCATGGTCAGTACGTCCGGTTCCGTAGGGTTTGCGCAGACGCATCTGTCCGTTGTAGACAGAGCCGTCGCTGAGCACAAGACGGTTGCGGATGCTGTCCTGTCTGCCTGAAACCGGAAGACAGAAGGCCGATATGATAAGTGTCAGAATAAGATTGTTCAGTCTATGTCTCATACGGAATGTTCTTTCAGAAATACTTCGGCTGCAGCCAGATCATCAGGAGTATCAATGCCGATGGTCTCGACATCGGTAACACCCACCTTGATACGGTAGCCGGCAGACAGCCAGCGAAGCTGTTCCAGACTCTCAGCCTTCTCAAGCGATGCCTGCGGAAGCTCTGTTACGGCTTTCAGGACATCGGCCTTGAATGCATAGAGGCCGATATGCTTGTAGTAGGTATGACGTGCGGGCCACTCCTGCTCAGGAATTCCTCTCTGATATGGAATTACGCTGCGGCTGAAATAGAGTGCGTTCCAGTTGTCATCGATCACCACCTTGGGGCTATTGGGATTGGACACCTTTTCAAAGGGGGTATCGGGTGTGAACGGTTTTACAAGTGTTGCAATATCAGTCTCTGGGCTGTCAAACAGAGATTTGATAGTCTGAAGCTGTGAGGGTTGTATAAAAGGCTCGTCACCCTGTATGTTCACAACCACATCAGCCTTTACGCCGCATTTGCAGAAAGCCTCGAAACAACGGTCCGTGCCGCTCTTATGGTCACTGCGGGTCATGACGGGGGTAAAACCGCCCTCTTTTACAACATTGAAAATACGTTCGTCATCAGTTGCAACGAACACGTGGTCAAATACTTTGCCGGCCTGCTCGCAGACGCGGATTATCACCGGTTTGCCGCCTAAAACCGCAAGAGGTTTGGCCGGAAAACGCGTAGATGCGTAACGGGCAGGTATGATAGCTGCAAATTCCATCAGAATGATTCTATTGAGTAGTTTTCTGTTTCAGTGTCGGAGTCTGTGAATCCTGCACAAGGATCATAATCCTCGGGTATATCGAATTTAGCACTCGGCAGATAACCCAGCACAGCCGAATCGGCATAGACCTTATCCATGAACATGCCGAAAACAGGAAGTGCGGCATGAGCTCCCTGACCGTGATCCATATCGTCAAAGTGGATGTCACGGTCCTCACCTCCTACCCAGCATCCGGCTACAAGGTCGGGAGTGTATCCCATGAACCATGCATCCGAGTGGTTATCGGTTGTACCTGTCTTACCGGCACAGGCAACCTTGCAGAATGTGGGGAACAGACGTGAGCTGCGCAGACGTGTTCCGGTGCCCTCCTCGACTACGGCGCGCATCATGTCGATCATCTTGAAGGATGACTCCTCACTGATGACCTCATTGCTGTGGGCGGTGAAACGGGCAAGCACATTACCCTCGGCATCCTCGATACGGGTGACATAAAGGGGATTTGTACGGATACCGTGGTTGACGAATGCAGTGTATGCACTTACCATCTCCTGGACCGATACGTCACAGGTGCCCAGGCAGAGTGACAGTACAGGTTCGATAGCCTGGTTGCGCAGACCGAACTCATGCAGAAGATTCACGAACGCATACGGACTGAGCTGTGCCATAAGCCAGGCAGTTACATTGTTGTTTGAACGTGAAAGTCCCCACTTTAGAGTTACAAGCTGTCCGAGCATGGACTTTCCGTCATCCTTGGGCTGCCATATCTGGCCTGACTCAGTCAATATGGTCTGAGTCTCATTTACGCACTGGTCACAGGGTGAGAAACCGCTCTCCATAGCCAATGAATAGAGGTACGGTTTCATTGTAGAACCTACCTGACGACGGCCCATGGTAACCATATCATACTGGAAGGCCCGATAATCGGGGCCGCCTACATAAGCACGTACGAATCCAGTCCTCGGTTCCATGCACATGAATCCCGTTCGCAAGTAGAACTTCATATACCGGAGTGAGTCCATCGGCGTCATAACCGTATCTATGTATCCGTCATATGAAAAGACTGACATCTGGTACGGAGTATCGAACACTTTGCGGATGGAATCCTCGGATACGCCCTTGGCATTAAGACCGCGGTAACGGTCAGTATCCCTCATGGCACGGTCCATGATACGCTTGATCTCATCGGCCGATAGTTTATTCGTAAAAGGAGCGGTCTTGAGACCACGCTTGGCCTCAAAGAAGTCCGGCTGCAGATAACCCTGCAGCTGGGCGGCCACAGCCTCCTCGGCATACTGCTGCATACGGGAGTCAATGGTCACATAAACCTTGAGACCGTCTGTGTAGAGGTTATAGGGCTCACCGTTCTGATTGAGGTTCTTGTTGCACCAGCCGAACAGCGGATCCAGCTCCCAGTCAATCGAATCCTCATAGAACTGCTGCATCTGCCATCCGCGGTAATTCTCACGGACCGGCTTCTGCTTTCTCATGATTGAACGCAGGTACTCACGGAAATAGGTAGCCTGGCCGACAGCATGGTCAACCTTATGGTAGTTAAGCACCAGTTCCGTAGCCTGAAGTGAATCAGTCTCTGTCTCTCCCAGGAATCCCGCTTTCTCCATCTGACTGAGCACTACGTTACGGCGCTCTCTTGTCCTTTCCGGTCTTCGCAGAGGATTATAGAGTGAAGAGTTCTTGCACATACCTACCAGCATGGCCGATTCCTCCGCGTTCAGTTCAGAAGGGAGTTTGCCGAAATATGTCCTGGCTGCGGTATGGATACCTATGGCGCGGTTGCCGAAATCATATTTGTTCAGATAGAGCGTAAGTATCTCCTCTTTGGTATAGTAACGCTCCAGTTTTACTGCAACCACCCACTCGGTAGGCTTCTGCAACGCACGCTGAACGGAACTGCGAGCCACATGCTCGGTATACAATTGCTTGGCAAGCTGCTGTGTCAGGGTACTTCCGCCACCGGCGCTGTGCTGTTGCAGTATCACACGCTTGACAATCGCTCTGACCAATGCCTTGAGGTCAATTCCGGCATGCTCCTGGAAACGGACATCCTCCGTCGCTACGAGAGCCTTGACCAGATAAGGGGACAACTCGTCAAAATCCACCCATATGCGGTTGTCCTCAGTACGTGCAAATGTACCGAGCGTAACCCCATCGGCCGATATTATCTGGGTTGCAAACTTGTCAATAGGATTCTCAAGATCCTCAACAGAAGGAGTATTCCCTATCCAGCCCTTGCTCAGGCCGCAAAAAATAAGGTAAACTGTAAGGACTCCGACCACAAACAACAGCCATAGTCCCAGAAGAACACGCTTAACGGTTTTGCTCATTACGATTTATCTTTCTCAGCCATTTCCGGCTTGCCGGAAAATCAAACATTATCCTACAAATTTAGCATAAAAACACGGCATCGGAAATATTCGTTGACAAAAAATAGCATTTTAGGGAAAGTTATGAACATAAGGTCCTATAGTTAGTATTTTCTTAGTAATTTTGTGCTCCCGAACAAACTATAATCAAATGGACCAAACAGGCAGAAGTCTGATTTCGCTCGAAGGGCTTGACAGGGAAGATATTCTCTGGCTTCTGGGCCACGCCGCCAAATTTGAAGCCAACCCAAACAGCAAGATCCTTGACGGGAAAATCGTAGCTACACTCTTCTTTGAGCCCTCCACCAGGACAAGGCTCAGTTTTGAAACCGCAGTGAACCGTCTGGGCGGACGCGTAATCGGTTTTTCCGATGCCGCCACCACCAGTTCATCCAAAGGCGAGACTCTCAAAGACACCATCATGATGGTCAGCAATTACGCCGACCTGATCATTATGCGTCACTATCTGGAGGGTGCAGCCAGGTATGCAAGCGAGGTATCACCGGTACCTATCATCAACGCCGGTGACGGAGCCAACCAGCATCCTTCACAGACCATGCTTGACCTCTACTCGATGCTCAAGACTCAGGGACGTCTGGATGACCTTCACATTCACCTTGTAGGTGACCTCAAATACGGCCGTACGGTTCACTCCATGCTCACCGCAATGAGATTCTTCAACCCCACCTTCCACTTCATCTCACCCGATGAACTGAAGATGCCCGAAGAGTACAAGCAGTACTGCCGCAACAACGGTATCAAGTTTGAGGAGCACAACCGTTTTGATGAGGAGACCATAGCCGATGCAGACATCCTTTACATGACACGCGTCCAGCGTGAGCGCTTTACCGACCTCATGGAGTATGAGCGCGTCAAGGATATGTTCATCCTCAAGAATGACATGCTCCGCTCTGCCAAGGAGAACCTTAAGATACTCCATCCGCTTCCACGCGTAAACGAGATAGCCCAGGATGTGGACGCAAATCCCCACGCATATTACTTCCAGCAGGCTAAGAACGGTCTGTACGTACGTGAGGCCCTGATTTGCAATGCACTCAACCTTCTAAAATGACAGATATGGAAAAGACAGGAAAATCAGAATTGCTGGTAGCGGCACTTGAGAACGGAACTGTTATCGATCATATCCCGTCAGACAAGGTATTTGACGTGGTGAACCTGCTGGGTCTTACAAGCATTGACACCCCCATCACCATCGGCTCCAACCTGAGCAGCCGCAAGATGGGCAGCAAGGGAATCATCAAGATTGCCGACAAGTACTTCTCAGAAGAGGAATGCAGCAAACTTTCAGTCATAGCTCCGAACATTGTGCTCAACATTATCCGCGACTATGAGGTTGTAGAGAAAAAGAAGATAGCCATGCCCGACCAGGTTCGCGGCATAGTGAAATGCGGCAACCCCAAGTGCATTACCAACCACGAGCCCATGCAGACGGTATTCGACGTGGTGGATAAGGAAAACGGCACTCTGCGCTGCAGATACTGCAACAAAGACATACATAAAGGCGAAATAAAACTCCTTTGAGACGATGAAATTGCGTGCGCTGACATTACTGACGGCATTACTTCTGTTCCAGACTGCCCAGGCGCAGTTCCTAAGCAGAAGTTCGCTGCCCGCTTTCTCCTCCAGCTGGGGAGCAAAGGTGGGTTTTGCCGCCAACGCCACGTACGTAACTGACGCCTATCTGAAGGGACATGAGCTGACTGAATACACCCAGGATACCCAAGTGGGTAATTTCGCAGCCTTCCTTCTCAGACTCAACTCCCGCACGATCTTCCTTCAGACGGGTTTGGGATTGAGTTTCAACCAGTCCTGTTTCTATATGGACATGAACAGCTGGGATCCGGACAGCGAAACAAAAGATGAGATGTCCTGCTCCTACCAGCTCACTTCACTCACACTGCCGCTGCAGATAGGTTACCATATAGTAAACAGTCCACCCTATTGCATGTCGGCCTTTACCGGCCCGCGCCTCCATTATACTCCGGACAAGTTCTATTCAGTACAATACCAGAATCTCGAACCTTACCAGATCACAGACTCTCCCATTGAGCTGATCATGGGTTGGACAGTAGGATTGAGCGTAAAGATTGGAAGAACATTC
The DNA here is from genome assembly GCA_902798685.1 of uncultured Bacteroidales bacterium. Lineage (GTDB taxonomy): Bacteria > Bacteroidota > Bacteroidia > Bacteroidales > Bacteroidaceae > Colenecus. The sequence goes on along the minus strand of CADBXO010000003.1, from coordinate 160,776 downwards.
CTGGATTTTGAATATGAAGCCACCATCAACCCGATCTCCGGGCAGATGATTGACCTCAACAACATAGATCCCACCCCTGATTACAGACTCAACAGGCGTCTGGGTATCATGTCATTCTCATACGGAATACTGTTTTGACGGAAAGAAAACCAACACTATAAAAAAATGAAAAGAGATCAAGAGATTTTTGACATCATCGAGCGCGAACATCAGCGCCAGGCAAAGGGCATCGAGCTGATTGCCTCTGAGAACTTTGTAAGTGACCAGGTTATGCAGGCCATGGGATCATGCCTGACAAACAAGTACGCCGAGGGTTATCCCGGTAAGCGTTACTATGGCGGTTGCGAGGTCGTAGACGAGGCCGAGAGCCTGGCTATTGCACGTATCAAGAAGCTGTTCGGCGCTGAGTACGCCAACGTACAGCCCCACTCAGGCGCACAGGCTAACGCAGCCGTTCTTCAGGCTGTCCTCATGCCGGGCGAGACCTTCATGGGACTTAACCTTGCACACGGCGGTCACCTGTCACACGGTTCAGCCGTAAACTCATCAGGTATCCTCTACAATGCTGTAGGTTATGACCTGAATCCTGAGACCGGACGCGTTGACTACGACAAGATGGAGCAGCTTGCCCTTGAGGTTAAGCCCAAGCTCATCATCGGTGGTGGCTCAGCCTACTCACGTGAGTGGGATTACGCTCGCATGCGCAAGATCGCCGATGAGGTAGGCGCTCTCCTGATGATAGATATGGCTCACCCTGCAGGTCTCATCGCAGCCGGTCTGCTTGAGAACCCTGTAAAGTACGCACACATAGTAACATCAACCACCCACAAGACACTGCGCGGTCCCCGCGGAGGTATCATCCTGCTGGGTAAGGACTTTGAGGATCCTCGCGGCCGCAAGACTCCCAAGGGCGAGACCAAGATGATGTCACAGCTGATTGACTCAGCCGTATTCCCCGGCACACAGGGCGGTCCTCTGGAGCACGTTATCGCTGCCAAGGCCGTAGCATTCGGCGAGGCTCTCCAGCCCGAGTTCAAGGAGTATCAGATCCAGGTTCAGAAGAACGCCAGAAAGCTGGCCGAGGAGCTGACCAAGCGCGGATTCACCATCGTATCAGGCGGCACCGACAACCACAGCATGCTGGTTGACCTGCGTTCAAAGTATCCTGATCTGACAGGTAAGGTTGCCGAGAAGGCTCTTGTTGCTGCCGATATCACCGCCAACAAGAACATGGTTCCGTTTGATTCACGCAGCGCCTTCCAGACTTCAGGTCTTCGCTTCGGTACTCCCGCCATCACAACCCGCGGCGCCAAGGAGGACATGATGGTAATCATTGCCGAGCTCATCGAGGAGGTTCTGAACGCTCCCGAGGATGAGGCAGTAATTGCAAAGGTTCGTGCTCGTGTAAACGACATGATGAAGAACTATCCTATGTTCGCTTATTGATAAGTAGGATAACCCATATTTTTGGAAGCCCGGCCATCTGGTCGGGCTTTTTGTTTAAAATTGCGAAATTATAAATTGATGATTTTGCAATAATTTTTGCGAAATCGTAAAATTGTATTATATTTGCATCGTAACATGTTATATTTATGAAAGGTACTATCACAAAAAGGACTGTTTTAGCGATTGTCATTTTAACAATCACGTCATGCACTGTCAATGAAGACATGGGCACATTTGACGGATTCGAGGACAAGAAGGATGTAAGTTTCGATGTGGTGATTTCAAAAGACGGTCGCGTAGGCACAAGAGGAGAAGCAGGATACGACAGCTACGTAACGGATGACGACCAGGAAGCCAGACTGGACCCCAGCAAGCCGTTCGGTCTTATGGCGATCGACCCCAGAAGCAATGCAATCCTCATAAACAACGAAAGGGTATTCGAGCGCTCCGGCGTAAGGTCTGCCACGTTCAATTCAACAAACTGGTACAGCACCGAATCAATACTGCTCAGCGCCTATTACCCCTACGTTGATGAAACGGAGTTTTTGTCAGGCAACCGCACGTATGTGATCCCTTACAGCCAGAAGGACACACAGGCAGGTCCGCTTGTTTCAAGGCCGGTTGAGCGCAAGACATCATATCTGGACGTAATACCGCTTGTATTCCGTCACATTACGAATGACATAGGATTCCGTATCTGCGACATTACTTATGACCCCGATCTGCAGGGCCATATAAGAATAAGGAAACTGTCGGCCCACAATGTGGCAACCGAAGGTTATTATGTAGACTCTCTGGGCCGTGAAGGAGGCAAATGGATACAGAAGGTCATCTGTGACGAGGTGGAAGTATTCAAGGGTAACGCACGCGTGGGCGTGGGAACCGACAACGAGATGTTCGTAGGATATGACAACCTGGTTCCTGACCGTAAGCACAGCAGCCGCTTCTATTCGGTACCCGATGAAATAAAGATGGGTAAGCAGTACATTGAAGTGGTATTTGACGTGGACGCCTTTGATTACAACGGACAGCACATGAAAGAACTCAAGAACCAGGTTCAGAAGTTCCCCATATACGGTGTCCTGCCCGGAAACAGCTACATATGCGGCAAGCAGTACACTTTCCATCTGGGACTTGACCTGGGAACACTGTACCAGCCGATAGAGTTCACCGCCAACGTAGGCGAATGGCAGAACAGCTACTCAGTCGACCTGAACAGCGTATGGGGTGAAAACAAGATATATGAGGATAATAACTTCTTCTGATAGGGATAAGATATGCTGACAACAATGATAGGATTCGTTCCGTTTATGACATGCCTCTTCTGGTTTGTCCTTAACCCTCTTGTCCGCAAGCAGGACAAATCTTCCAGGGCGCTGGGACTGCTTTTGGCCATAATCGGAACCGTATCTATCGCCCAGGTCGCCATATCGTTCAGCACCGGAACAACCCTGCTGGTCTTCTTCCTGATAAAGCAGTTCTTCACACCCCTGCTCATTCCGACCGCCCTACTCTATGTGTCACGCGTGAGTCCTGAAATCAGATGGAAACCGTACATACCGGCATGGCTGGCAATACCCATCGGACTCATATTTGCAGAATCAATGCTGCTTATGCTGTCGGGAACCGCCGGTTTCACAGAGATAATAAGCAATGGCGAGGGGGCCGATGAGAAAGTAGTGTATCTCACCCATTTGTGTTCATTCCAGATATTCTACATCGCACTTGCTGCCCAGGCCTTCATCTGGATCACCCTGACATTAGTCAGAACGGCAAAAGGCATCCATCCCATACAGCTTTACAATTGTACCGCCGTCATTCTTGCAATTGCAGCATTGGAAGCATCGGCCGTAAAGGGTTTGTCCGAATGGACTTGCGCAGGCATAAGCATCGCACTCTCCTGCCTTGTATTCCTTACAGCTTACACCGGAACATTCAAGTGTAAGCCCGCACAAAAGGCACCCGAAGCTGAGAAACCGCGTGAAGTAAAGGAGCATCAGCCGCACGAATCCGGTCTGATAATTGCCGATGCACATCAGAGCATAGCCGACGAGGAGAAACTGAGAATAAGATTTGAGGATCTGATAGTAACCGAGCAGCTCTTTTTGAAACAGGGAATCAGGATATCCGATATAGCCACAATGCTTGAAACCAACAGGACCTATGTCTCCAGATTGGTCAACAACACTTACAACATGAGCTTTTCGGACTACATCAACACCCTAAGGATTGACTACGCCGAACAGTACCTGATGCACAACAGGGATGCCAAGCAGTCAGACATTGCCACTGCCTGCGGCTTTCCCAACGCATCGGCTTTCAATAACGTATTTAAAAAGATAACTGGTGTCACCCCAAAAATATGGCTGGCCACCAGATCATAACAACTAAAAATAATGGACAACAGGAAAGACTATTCAAAGTACACAGTGCTGATTGTTGACGACATTCCCGTCAACATAATCCTGCTCAAGACAATGTTGGCCAGAACCAACGTTAAGATACTCACGGCCGTCAACGGTCAGGAGGCGCTTGACCTTGTACGCAGCCTCAAGCCGCACGTTGTACTGCTTGATATTCAGATGCCGGTAATGAATGGTCTGGAAGTACTCAAAGAGATCAAATCAGACCCAAAGCTCAAGGAGATCGCTGTAATAATGGTATCAGCGTACACATCGGCCGAAGATATTGAGCAATCCATGAATCTGGGCGCATCAGGATTCATCAAAAAGCCGGTAATAATGGACATTTTGCTTTCAAATGTCACAGCAGAACTTGATAAAATTTGATTATTTGTCAAATCTGCTTATATTTGCCATAACATAAAAAGGACTTACATATGATACCGACCGACATCAAGAACATCGATCTCTCCAAGCATACCGTTTTGGCAGTTGATGACATACCCATGAATCTGCTTCTCATAAGCAAGATACTCTCACGTCTTAATATCACCATAAGTACCGCCACAAACGGCAGGGAAGCATTGGAATTCATAGAAAAGAACAAGCCCAGCCTGGTTCTTCTGGACCTTATGATGCCGGAAATTGACGGTTATGAAGTCCTCAAACGCCTCAGGGAGAATCCCGAGACAAAAGATATGAGAGTTGTCATCCTCTCTGCACTGAATTCAAACGAGGATATCGTCAAAGGCTTCAATATGGGCGCCAATGACTTTATTACAAAACCTATAATTCTGGAAAAACTGACCAGTTGCGTAGTGACACAACTCCAGTTGGTTGAACTTGCGGGGAAATAATCAGATGTGAATTCCCTTCTCTTTCATCTCAGTATCCGCTTTCTTTTTCTCTTCCATCAAAAGCATTAGGAGCCATTCGCTCTGCTCTTTGCTTATGCCCAGATCGCGGCAGGCTGACTCGTACCGGTTCAGCACGGCCTCCTGATAACGGTGGTATGTCACGGATTTCTTTATCTCCTCCTCAATTGTCTCATGTTCAATCCTATAGCTGTCCTCATAGTACTCCCTGTATGATTTCTCGGTAACCAGTTTCAGGCAATAATAAAACATGGCTCCGGTAATTATAAAGACGCCAAGTACGCCCCAGAGAAGGGGCACTTTCTGAATCAGACACATCAGAGCCAGCACTCCGCCAACCAGAAAGCACAACACAGCAATAACCAGATAGTGGTTCTTTACTATAAAATTCCTTATTCCAGTTTTCATATCAGATCCTTATTTTGCCTGTTCTGTAATATTCTTGTTTTCATATCATTCTCCAGCTCCTTGGAATCAATTGCCTTCCTGTAGGCATTCCTTGCTTCCAGTTCACGCCGGTTCCTCTCACGCAGATTGTCCAGATTCTTCTCCAGGCTCCATTGGGAGAACAGAATGGACACCGTAACTATCATGAACAACAGGATAAATCCGAACATAATGGACATCTCCTGCTGGGATTTGAGCCTCTGCGCCTCAAGCCTGAGACGTGCATTGTTAAGCTCCGCATCAAGGATTGCCATATCCTCATTCTGCACCGTAATATATATGGAATCCTTAGTTGCCATCAGACCGTTCAACTGGTCATATGCATTCCTGTAATCATTCCCCACAGCGTATATGAGCTGTTTCTGGTCAAAACGTTCCTTATCAGTGGCCAGAGAATCGGATTTGGCCAAAGCCTCCTTAAGCCTGCCGCGTGAACGGAGCCAGCATATCTCTATCATCAGCCTGGTATCACGGTCTGTCTGCGAGCGGTACAGCGGATTGTGCACCAGTTCCTGATAAACCGCGTCGAACTCATCGGCCTTACCCTGGGCATCATAGAGATAGACCTTGGTCAGCAGGGTCTTGACTCTCAGTGAAGGATAGAAATCCTGGAACTCCTCGGCCATGGAGCAGTAATGCTCAACTTCATCATATCGGCCCAGTTTGATATACTCACGGGCCATCAGGTTATAGATTACCGGCAGTTCCTGCTCCTCCTTGGCACGTTTGCTGTATTCGGCAGCCTGTCTGAAATTGAGGATGGCCAGCTCGGAATTGGAACGGTAAGACTGAATGAGGCCGATGATCCTATGGGAGTACATCTGTCCCAGATTGCTTCCGCTGCTGGCGGCAAGTGAAGACATTGCCCTGGCCTCAAGCATCGCGTCCGATATGCGTCCTGCCATTATCAGCATACTGCAGTAGTCATGCATCGTCAGGAAATAGAATTCCCGCATACGCGTGTTGTAACCTGACATGGACTTGAGTTCGGCCACAATCTCCTTGACACGCAGCGTGTCGTTTCGGATAAATCTGGGCGGCAGCTCAAGCGAGAGGGCCAGCATCCTGATCCTGGAATCGCTCTTATGGACCCCATAACGGTAAATGGAATCGGCCAACAGGATATTCGACTCGTCAAACTGCCTTATCCTGCCGTTTGCATATTTGAGATAGAGCTCGTTGCCAACGTCAAGGCGGTTCCTTATCTGGGCCGATGCACAGACGCAGAAAACAACCGTCAACAATATTACCACCAGACGTTTCATATGCGACATCATTTGATATATGCCTTGAATGACGAATGGAAGCAGCTGCCCACTCCCGGTTTACTCTCCAATCCTACCTCACCTTCCATCTTCTCAGTAAACATCTTGGCTATAGTCAGGCCCAGGCCCACTCCGGTCTTGAACATATCATCCTTCCAGAAGATATTGAACACCTTACTCTGCCTGCGGCTCTCAATTCCGCAGCCGGTATCCTCGACGTACAGTTCAACACTCTCGTCGTTGATATTATAGCGCCAGCCCAACCAAACGGAGCCTTTGGCTGTGAATTTGAAGGCATTCTTGATATATTGACCCATAATGGCCTCTACCCTGACCGGATCCACAACCGCGAACACTCCGTCACGTCCGGCTTCAAACTTGAACTCCAAGGCAGACGGCACATTCATAGACCATTCGTCAAAAATCCGCTTCATCAACGGGGCAATCTCCGTCTCAACCGGATTCACATCCACCCTTCCGCTCTCAAAGCGCGAGAACTGGAGGATATCCTCAATCATCTCACCCAGAAGAGTGGAGTTCTCACGAATCAGTTTGACTATCTCATCACGCTCCTCACCCTGAATCAGTCCGTCATCGGTACTGAGCAGCTGTGCGAATCCCAGAATGGCATTGAGCGGAGTACGGATCTCATGGCTGATATTCATAAGGAAGGTCTCCTTGTTGGTTATCTCCTCGGCCACAAGGGCTGCCTCCGTCATATACTCGTTGTAGAGTTCAGCGTCATTGATATCTATCACTATACCCGACAGGGACTCAAGTTTCTCCAGTCCGTGTTCCTGGGTATTCATCTTCAGGTTGGGCCTGAACTGCCACCAGCGGTAACTGATGCCGCCGTCCCTGGTAAGACGGAACTTGCGTGCCGTAACGGGTTTGCCCGATGCCAGAGTGGCCAGAAGTTCGGAAATGGCATCCGAATCATCAGGATGCAGCATCGGCTCCAGTTTCATAAGGTCATCGGGGGAACTGATCACGATACAATCGGCGTTCTGAAGCGCCATGTCAAGCATTATCCTCTCATTGTCTATCTCGGCAAGAGCTTCCTGCAACTGAGTATCCTTCTTACGGAACAGCAGATAAAGGCTCAACGACAGTACAAACAGAAACGCGACTATGTCAAATATGATGAAGAGCACATATCTGAAAGGATGCTGTACGCGCCAGGGAGCATTCACAATTACAAAGTCATCACAGAAGTCATTGTAATCCATGTTAAGCAGCTCCATGGCTCTCCATGACATATAGTAGCCTGCTTCATGCTCCATGATGGGAAGACTGCCGGCAGCCTCACCCTTAAGGATTCGTGCCACATAATCCGCCTGATCCTTTGCAACCGTCTCATAAGATGCAAAATATCCGCAAAGGGAACGTCTTGAACCGTCGGCGAAACCGTCCCTTACGGCACTGAACTGCGGTTTGAGTGTTTTACTGAGAACCTGTTCATTCTCAATATCCCTCTTTACGGTAAGGAACGGAGTCATGGTCAGGCTGTTCAGCATCTTGATTCTATGGGTATGATAGTCTCCGTCACTGCGGTAGTCATTCAACTCGGGCGAAGCATTGGAGAATACATTTATGAAGATTGAATCCCTGTATCTCTCAGACAACAGCTCAAGAGAGAGGTCCTTTACGTGAAAATCCATATTGTTCACGTACGGAGGACGGTCCAGTTCACTGCGCAGACGCTCCCTGATTCGCTTGTCATAATCGGTAGTATCAAGTTCTATGACCACCACATTGGGATACATAGGTCTTCCGGGAACCGCGGTATACGGAGCCATACGCACCGCAAGTTCGATGTTACGCTGGAAATTGAGCAGATCCGTGCAGACGGCCGTATTGTTGCTGCGTCTTATCAGAGTCCAGTCCGGACAGCGCAGTCCGGCAGCAACCAAAGGTATGCTGTCAACCGGCGGCAGCCACCTGGAGTACTCACCCTGAAGGTAAAGACTCAGAGTGCGGTCATCAATACAGCACACCACATCAGGTATCCAGTTCTCCTTATTCAACCGTTCCAGCGATGCCTCAAGGGCATCTGACTGTGCCATGTCAAGATGGCCCGATGAGTACACGTTGCGGATATCGGCCTTTATGCCGTTTTCAGAAAGCGACTTGGAAAGAGTCTGCTCATATATTCTGTAATTCTGGAATACGGAGTCATACACAAAGAGGCAAAGCACGTTATACGTCTTATCCTTGTCATACTCCCAATTATGGTCCGATGAACAGCCGGGCAGGATTATGAAAAACAGCGACAACACTATCCACAGATATCTTTTCATACGGCAGATTCTTTTTTAGTGTTGTCAATAGGGAGACGGAACCAGAAGCGGCTTCCCTCACCCAGTTTGCTTGTAAAACCGTACTCTCCGTTCTGCTTCTCGATAATCTGGTAGCAGATATCCAGACCCAGTCCGGTACCCTTGTAATTACCCTTGGCCATGCCGAAACGCTGGCGGACCAGTTTGCTGTCCTCCTCACTGATACCTATGCCGGTATCCGCCACATAAACCTCGATGCACATCTCTTTCTCAAGAACAGTCCATCCTAAGGTTACTGATCCTTGAAGGGTGTATTTGAATGCATTGCTCAGGAAGTTGTTTATGACCTGGCTGGTACGGATAGGATCGGCCATTATCATCACGTCATCCCCCTGATACGGCTCAAACTTGAACTTGAGGTGCGAAGGACAGAGTATACGGTTGGTGTGGTAACTGTCATTCACCAGTTTGGCGGTACTGATACGGCGTATCTTGAACGACATGGAGTCAGTACTGTCGGCAGGTTTGCGTACGGCCTCATCAATCAGGTCAAGCAGTTGCTCGGTGTTATCCCGGATAAGGGTGGCAAACAGCACCTTGTCTTCAGGGCTGCAACCGTCGGCCAGCAACTGTGCAAAGCCCGATATGGCATTCAGCGGAGTACGTATGTCATGCGTTATGTTGGCTATGAAGTTCTCCTTTGAGATTACCTCCTCGGCCCTGACAGCAGACTCCTGGAGGGTTTTCTCGAACTCAACTATCTTGTCAACGCTGACGGCAAAGCCTATTATCATGTTCTCATTCCTGCGGTAGGAGACTTCCCACCAGTGCCATACGTCATTGAGTGTCTTGGCGCGGATTCTCACCTTTGACTTCTCTGTATCAGCCGGAACAAGACCCGTGCAGATTTCAAACGATCCGTAGCTCTCGGGGGCCACGAATTCCTTACGGTACTCCTCTAACTCAAATTCATGGGTAAACCGTTCGCTGCGGGAACTGTGAAGGAAACCTATCTTTCCGTCCTTGACCTTGAAAAAGAATGAATCACTGCCCTCAAGTACCAGCAAACGGCGTTGGGTCTCCTCCCTGAGCAGTTCCAATGCCTCCTCTCTCTGGGTATTCCTCTTGCGGAATCGGACACTTGTAAAGAAAGAGAGCAGTCCTGCCACCATAATTACACCCAGTGCCACCAATGAGACGAATAGTGTTCTGTTAGCCACCACAAACGGGACATTTATTATCTTGAACTGCTCCTGGTAATCATAGTAATTGAGCGGAGGATCCATCTGGATCATGGCATTCCAGTCCATGTAATAATCCTTCTGATGGGTCTCCAACGACATATCCTTGGGATTCTCGCCGTTCAGGATACGGATTGCGGAATGTACCTGATCCGTGATCTGTGTCTCAACACTGGTAAAATATCCGCACAGGAACTTGGGACGTTCGTAATAGTTCTCGCCGGCCTCAATCTCATTTGCTCCCAAAAGGTTGCTGAAACTGCCGAACTGCTCACGGATGGCGGTAATCTGAGGTATTCGTGTCAGGTCTATGAGGCTGTTGCTGAACAGGTCATATTTTACCTGTATATGGCCCTGACGGCCCTCAAAAGTATATGATTTGCCGATGTCCGAGTTCCTGAGTCCCTCATTTATCAGATCGGCGTCATCATCGGCCCTTAACCGGCGGTTCCTCTCGGGATCGGCCATGGTTACGAAGCTTACAATTATCCTGTCAGAATACTTCTCCGATGAGAGATCGGAATACTCAAGATGAAAGTCAGAGTTGTTGATGAATACGGTCGTATCGGCAATGTTTGAATACAGTTTATCCCTCAGTTCATCCTGATATCCGCCCCAATCCAGTTCAACGATAGGATTACCCGGATAATTGAGGTTCCTGTAAAGGTTGCAGTTGGCGGCCAGGTCAACAGGATCGCGCCAGCCGGTCACGAGCGGATAGTCCTGATGCACGAAAGTGGAAGCTGACACGCCCGCAAAGACAGAAGGAATGGTCTTTAAAAGGACATCCTCATTGTTGAGGATATAATGAAACGCCAGATCGTCATTAATCAGAAGAATGTCAGGATTGTAGCTGCGAACGGTGTCTACAAAACGGTCCTCTCCGTTCTCATTCAAAAAAGGAGTCTCCTTATGTATCAGGTCCAGATAGACATGGTAAATGGCCACGTTCATACCATGGTGACGGAAACGGTTCTCCATATAATTCCGGAAGTAACTGCCCTCCTGTCCCATGTCGTTGTAGGAATGCAGCACCAGAACAGTGTAATCTGGATCCTTACGGTTTCCGGCATTCATGCCGCAGGAAAGAAGTGACAGTAACGCTACGGCATAAAAAACGGCCCGGATAACAAAACCCGAGCGGAGACAGTCCTTTTTCCTCCCTATAAATACCATTCTCGTCACTTGTATATCGCAAACTTAACAAATTTTTAAATATGGTCACAAAAACACGGGATGAAAAATAGCTTATCTTTGTAGTACCTGTAACTTACCTGTATGAAAGTTATCTGTGACTCTGATATACCCTTCCTCAAAGGAGCGCTCGAGCCCCACTGTGAAGTCGTTTACGCACGCGGATCAGAAATCAGCAGGGATATGGTAAAAGATGCCGACGCCCTGGTAATCAGGACCCGTACCAAGTGCGACGCAAACCTTCTGGAAGGCTCCAAGGTCCGTTTCATCGCCACCGCCACCATCGGCTACGACCATATAGACACCGCATGGTGTGAATCACACGGCATCAGATGGACCAATGCACCAGGCTGCAATTCATGGTCGGTACAGCAATACATAGGCTCTCTTTTGGTAACGATGGCCCGTCAATTCGGATTCAGTTTCAGGGAAAAGACCCTGGGTGTAGTCGGTGTAGGAAACGTAGGCAGCAAAGTGGCCCGCCTTGCAGCTCTGCTGGGATTCAGAGTACTACTGTGCGATCCTCCGCGTGCCCGCAGGGAGGGATCGGGCTCATTCGTATCAATTGATGAGATCATAAGCCGCAGCGACATTATAACCCTGCACGTCCCCCTGATCCGTGACGGAGAGGACGCCACATTCCATATGTTTGACAGTTCCCGTCTGGCCAAGATGAACCAGAACCAGACTCTGATAAACTCATCACGCGGTGAAGTCGTGGACGGTGCGGCGCTCAAAAACGCACTGGCTCAGAAAAAGATCCTTGCCGCCTCACTAGACGTATGGGAAAACGAGCCGCAGATAGATCCCGAACTGCTCTCACTGCTCTTTACCGGCACCCCGCACATAGCCGGTTACTCGGTTGACGGCAAGGCCACCGGTACCACTATGAGCGTACAGGCATTGGGCAAGTTCTTTGACCTGCCCTGCAAGGACTGGGAGGTAACAGAGGTTCCCCCGTCCCTCCAGCCCACGGAATTCAGCATAGACGTAACCGGCAAGACTCCGCAGGAGGTATTGGCCGATGCCATACTCCACACATACGACATCAAGAATGATGACGCAGCCCTCAGGACCGATGTTGCCTCATTCGAGAAGCAGCGCTCACACTACCCCGTAAGGCGTGAATTCCCCGCATTCAGCGTCAAGACACTGAACGATGATACCGGCCGTTCCACTGTATTCCTGAGAGAAGCCGGATTCTATATAGACGATTAATCAAACCCCAAACATATGAAATTAGGCAAGTATTCCTTCGGTATAGGCGACCGTTTCTCACATGAGGGAAAAGCTCAGTTGGCAGCACTCATAGAGGGTGCAGGCAAGTATCCGTTTGAGTTCGTTCCCGTCTGGAACAAGTCCAACCGTGAGCATCAGATAATTGGAACAGAGCCCGCCGACACCCGCCGTGAGGCCGATGAGGCAGTAATGGCCATGGGCTACGGTAAGCCCTACTTTGTAGATGCCGACCACATCAACATGAACAATGTGGACCGCTTCATCGAAGCATCTGATTTCTTTACGATTGACGTTGCCGACTACATAGGAAAACCCGCCGATGCAGACTCTGTAAGCAAGTTCATAGAGAACAATCTCAAATACGCCGGCACCCTGAGCATCCCCGGAATACAGGAGCCTTTCAAGGTAGACCGAAGCCTGTTGGAGACATTAGCCGGGAAGTATCTCTTCGCAACCCAGGAGGCAGGCCGTATTTACAGACACATAGCATCAAAGAAAGGTGCCGACAACTTTGTGACCGAGGTATCCATGGATGAGGTCGATGCACCTCAGACACCCATTGAGATTTTCTTCATCCTGAGCGCTCTGGCACAGGAAAAGATACCGGCACAGACCATCGCCCCAAAGTTCACAGGCCGTTTCAACAAGGGCGTCGAATACGTAGGCGACACCGCACAGTTTGAGAAGGAGTTCCGCGAGGACCTGCTTGTGATTGATTTTGCAGTCAAGGAGTTCGGCCTGCCCGAAGGACTCAAGCTCAGTATACACTCCGGCAGTGACAAGTTCTCAATCTACCCCATCATGGGCCGTCTTATCCGCCAGTATGACAAGGGCATACACATCAAGACCGCCGGTACCACATGGCTCGAGGAGAACATAGGTCTTGCCCTGGCCGATGCCCAGGCACTTGAGCTGGCCAAGAAGATTGCAATCTCCGCGCTGGGACGCATGGAGGAGCTCTGCATCCCCTACGCCACCGTCATTGACATCAACCCCGCAAACCTGCCCACAGCTGAGCAGATAGCATCCTGGGACGGTAACCAGTACGCCCGCGCACTGCGTCACAACCAGCAGGATCCGCTCTACAACCCCGATTTCCGTCAGCTTGTACACGTAAGTTACAAGATTGCCGCCGAGCTGGCTCCCGAGTTCTACGCAGCCCTGGAGCGCAATGCCGATGTAGTTGCGGAGCAGGTCAAGGAGAATATCCTGGACCGTCACATAGCTCGACTTTTCTGAACCGATAATAAAAAACCTGATTATATAACCCGTATGACTAACAAACCCTTCATTCACGAGAATTTTCTGCTGCAGTCAGAAACCGCACAGCACCTGTTCCATGATCACGCAAAGAAACTGCCCATCATTGATTACCACTGCCATCTCAACCCGCAGGAGGTAGCCAGTGACCACAAGTTCCGCTCCATAACCGAGCTGTGGCTGGGCGGCGACCATTACAAATGGCGCGCACTGCGAACCAACGGAGTGGCCGAGAAATACATAACCGGTGATGCATCGGACTGGGACAAGTTCCAGAAGTGGGCCGAGACCATGCCCTACTGCATGCGCAACCCGCTCTACCACTGGACACACCTGGAACTCAAGACCTGCTTTGGAATAGACAAGGTTCTTAACCCCCAGACCGCCAAGGAGATCTACGACGAGTGCAACGAAAAACTGGCAAGCCCCGAATTCAGCGCCCGCAACCTCATGCTGCACTACAACGTTGAGGCCGTATGCACTACCGATGACCCCGTGGATTCACTTGAGTACCACAAGCAGATACGTGAAAGCGGATTCAAGGTTAAGGTACTGCCCACATGGCGTCCCGACATGGCCATGACAGTAGAGAATCCGGCCGCATACCGCGAGTACATTGACAAACTTGCCAAGGTGAGCGGTGTAAGCATCAACTGCTTTGACGATATTGTCAAGGCCCTTCTGGTTCGCCACAAATACTTTGAGGAGCAGGGATGCCGCCTGAGCGACCACGGAATGGAGGAGTTCTATGCCGATGACTTTACAGCAGCCGAGCTTGATGCCATATTCGCCAAGGTTTACGGAGGCACCGCCCTTACCGACCAGGAGATCCGCAAGTTCAAGAGCGCCATGATGCTGGAGTTCGGAAAGATGGATGCCGATACAGGCTGGACCCAGCAGTTCCATTACGGAGTTATCCGTAACCAGAACACCAAGATGTTCAAGCTCATAGGCAAGGATACCGGTTTCGACTCCATGGCACAGGTTATGACCGCCAAGGCCATGAACCGTTATCTGGACCGCCTGAACAGTATGGACAAGCTTACCAAGACCATAATCTACAACCTCAACCCCTCTGACTTTGAGATGGTAGGCACCACCATTGGCAACTTCCAGGACGGCAGCGTACCGGGCAAGATCCAGTTGGGTGCAGGCTGGTGGTTCCTGGATCAGAAGAACGGAATGGAGCAGCAAATGCAGGTTCTGAGTATGCTGGGACTGCTTTCAAGATTTGTAGGAATGCTTACAGACAGCCGTTCGTTCGTATCATACGCCCGCCACGAGTATTTCCGCCGCATACTTTGCAATCTTATTGGTAATGATGTAGAAAACGGAGAGATTCCGGCAAGCGAAATGCCCCGTATTGAGCAGATGGTTGAGGATATAGCATATTTTAACGCAAAAAAATTCTTTAGTTTTTGAATATCATTTTAACTTTGCTGCAGACCTAATATACTGTATTTAATATAAGTATTGAAATTTAGCTAACTGTATGAGAAAATCCAGATTTGTCCTTTGTACTTTAATTTCGTTTGCATTCGGCTCATTTGCCATTTCAAGTTGCGATCTCTGGGATGAACAGCATCCCGGAACCTATTACACCTACACCGGCCAGACTGTAGGCTCTGCGCTTGCCTCCAAGCCCGATTATAGCGATTTTGTCTATATACTTAAAAAGGCCGGATTGTGGAACGTTTTGGTAACTTACGGTTACAACACATGCTTTGCGCCTGACAACAATGCCGTTGCAGAATACATCAAAGAGCGTGAGGAATTTGCCCATAAACTTGGCAAAGACGTAACCTACACATCAGTTGAGGATCTCCCCAAGGAGGACTGTGATACTCTTGCATGGACTCACCTGCTTAACTACACATGCTTCATTGAGGACATCACGCCCCCTTATCTGCCACAGGTCAACCTTAACGACCGCATTCTTTCAATTTCATTTGATTCAACCCGTGTAGAGCAGAATGGAGATTCAGTAATTAAACTCGAGAGATGGATCAACAACGCCATGATTACATTCAAGGATGACTCCTGCGAAAACGGTGTTGTACATTATATAAACAGATGTATCGATTTCCATGGCAATTATGTATTTGATCTGGTTGACAACGACCCCAAGACCAAACTGTTCAGCCAGGGCCTTAAGGAATGCGGCCTCCACCCCGTGTTGAGTGAATGGTATGATCCCTACTATAAGATAGGTGGTGATTCTGTAAAAGGCGGCAAGGGTGTAGCACTTAAATCAGCCGGAAACAAATACACCGTATATTATTGGGAAAAGAAACAGACCAAGTTCACTCTGCTTGTTCCCACCGATGAGGTATTCAACCGTCGCGGCATCTACACTCTTGATGACATGTTCAACTACGCCAAGACAGTCTACACCGATTACAATGATGTGGATTCTATCATGGATGATTACACCAATCCCAACAACCCGCTTTACAAGTTCATGTCATACCATATCCTGCCGTTCTTCATGAACATCGGACTCATTAACGGCCGTGACGATATAGTAAAGACGTACAACCCCAAAGTCACTTATCCTGAGGACTACTTTGAGACACTCCTCCCCAAGAGTCTGATGAGAATCTGCTCAAAGTTCAAGGCTGACACCAGAGACATCTACAACGTATATATCAACAGTAACATATATCAGGTTCCTTCATCCGGAGTCAATTCTCACCCCTGAAGAGATGGGAATCAGCGACAACACCGCACTGAACGGCAACTACTACTATATTGATGACGTTCTCGCTTATGATCAGAATGTCAGGGAAAACATTCTTGACCGTCGTTTAAGAATTGACTGCACAACAATGTCACCTGACTTCATCACATCGGGCGGACGTCAGAAAGTCGGCAACAATGACAACAAGATAGGTACAGGATTCAAAGATCCCAAGAACTTCTATTCATACAACGCCGCTTACACACTTTCCGTGCGAGCCCCGACGACCTCAAGCAGTTATGCTTATGAGGGTGACGGTATAGATATTGAGGGCCAGTTTGACATGTACGTTAAAATCCCGCCCGTTCCGCATAACGGAACATGGCAACTCCGTCTGTCATACCGTTCAAATGACCTTTGCGGTATTATCCAGACCTATTTTGCCAGCGTCCCCTATGGACATGAAGTTCAGCGTAATGAGTGGAAGCCCCTGGGCCTGCCTATTGATCTTCGAGTTAATCTGAAAGATCCTGTGATAGGTTGGGTAGATGACGGCGATGATGAAGAGGCTAACGAGGCTCTTGACAAGTCAATGAAGAACCGTGGTTGGATGAAGGGTTCCGATGCACAACAGACAGCAGGTACCCCCAAGAGGCATCGTAATGTCGACACAATGGGACGTCTGATTCTGGCTACAGAATATATGACCACCAATACTGATTATTACATCCGATTCAAGCAGCTTCTTGCCGATGACAAGGCTGAGTTCCTGTTTGACTACATCGAATTGGTTCCGAAATCAGTTTATGACATTGATGAAGACAAGCATTAATTAGCTTATACACATTGAATAGCTCCGGTGTTTTTCATCGGAGCTATTTTTTTTGTAAAAAAAGTGGCCAATTCGTTTTGGAGTACCGACAAAAAGGAGTACCTTTGCAACGCTTTACGAGAAAGCAGTGATGCGCGATTAGCTCAGTTGGTAGAGCAATTGACTCTTAATCAATGGGTCCAGGGTTCGAATCCCTGATCGCGTACAAAAATAGGAGGTCCAAAAGACCTCCTATTTTTGTCCACGCCAGGGCTTCGACCCCTGGCCCATTGATTAATAAACCTTTTTTTAGTTTACTACGTAAACGGGTGGCCCTCCGGGCCATCTCGTTCGCATACTCACTTCGCCCCAATACTGAAAGAACCTGCGTGGGTTTTTGCTACGCAGGTTCTTTACTATTTTTTATTCAAATATATACAACTCGCTTGGGGTTGTGCGCTTTAGCGCACATAACCCTACGTCTTTGCCGGGAATGACCCCTACTCCGCGGAGTTCGTATTCTACGGTTTTGTAGGCTATTTCGGGATGGTTGTTTTCTCCGCTCAGGTGGCAGAGCCAGATGTTCTTCAGGTCGGGATGGATGTTCTCGGCCAGGAACTTGGCTGTGGTCTTGTTACTGAGGTGTCCCTGAGGGCTTGTAATGCGGTCCTTGAGGAACTGGGGATAGTTACCCATGCGCAGCATATCCTCGTCATAGTTAGCCTCCATGATAAGGTAGTTGGCCTGCAGAATGTATTTGGAGGCTGTCTCCGTGATATGACCAAGGTCTGTGACAAAGCAGAACACCTTGCCGTCAACCTCTACACGGTAGCCTACGTTATCGGTTCCGTCATGAGGAACCTCAAACGGAGTTACGGTAAACTCATGGAAATTGAAGGGAACCTCCTTCTCCACAAAACGCACGCAGCTTGACAGTTTCTCTGTCATGCAATAGTTGTTGTTGATACCCTCATGGGTCTCACGTGTTGCATAAACCGGGATTGCGCACTTCTCACCCAGATTGCCGAGAGCCTTGATATGGTCAGCGTGATCATGTGTCACAAATACCGCCATGATCCTCTCAAACGGGACACCTGCATCCTTGAGATGTCCCTTGATCTGTTTTACCGGTATGCCGGCGTCAATCAGGATTGCATGTTCGTCTGTGCCAAGATAGTAGCAGTTGCCGCTGCTTCCACTTGACAAACTCATAAAGTAAATTTTCATTTTTATGTTGTCTTATTTCCTTCTTCATATTCATGTGTCTTATACGGTTTAGAACGGATAGCCCACGGCCAGATGGAATGCAAAATCCCGTTTGAAATTGGGATGTACCAGAGGCAGTCTGCGATACATGGTACGTCCCGACGGATTGTATGCCTTCATACCCCCGTCAAGTCTCAGTACCAGGAATCCGAAATCGAACCTGAGTCCGAATCCGTATGATACGGCTATCTGCTTATAGAAAGAATCAAACTTGAACAAACCTCCGGGCTGTTCGTTGTATTCGCGTATTGTCCAGATGTTACCGGCATCAACGAATGCTGCACCGTTTAACTTCCAGAACAGTTTAGAGCGGTATTCAAGACTTGCTCCAAGTTTGATATCGCCCGACTGCTTGATGTAATCAATAGTTTTGTCGGCACCCTTGTATGTACCGGGACCCAGTTCACGGACTGCCCATCCGCGCACGCTGTTGGCACCGCCGGCAAAGTATCGTTTCTCAAACGGCAGACTGGTGGAGTTGCCGTAAGGAACTGCAATACCCCACTCCGCATGTGCCACAAAGTTGTTCATGCGGTCCAGACGCCAGTTGGCTGTGAATGAGAAATCATGCTTGGCGTACTGGGCAAACGCCACACCGAACACCTTGTACTGACCGCCGTCATTCTGTTCGAATCCCAACGGCTTGGCCATAAGGCTAAGCATATTGCCCGATGTCTCAACGCCGATACGCACCGAATACTGGAACGGTGCCACCGAGTTGATTCTGGCGTTCGAATAGTAGAACGTGTAACCCAACTTGGTTATAAGCAGATCCTCATAGTTGTACTTAAGGATTGATCTGGCCGAGTATTCCTGATCAAGATACTCTGATCTGAAATAGTCCGATATCCAGGGCACAACCAGATAGTTCAGGTCAAGCACGTCAAACTGATGCGTTTTCTGCCATGTCTCTCCCCAGCGATAACTCCAGCCTGCCGAGAATATGGTCTTCTGGAACTCCGGACGGAGCTGGGCATTGACCTTAAAGCTGAAACGTGAAGTTGCCTGGCTGCGGCGCTGCTGCTCCTGTGAGAGGAACGGCATCAGGAATTCAGGGAAATCCAGATTTGCCTCCAGACCATATTCCAGATAGGTATCACCCGTGTAACCGGGAAGGTTTGAGATGGACTCATAGGCTCCGCGCAGCTTGATGGTAAACTGCTCTGAACCGCGGAACAGGTTGCGGTCTGTGAATGACAGCGAAGCTGCAGCTCCCAGGTCACCGGCAGTATTTGTTCCCTCAACCTCAAATGAGCAGGAGTGTTTGGGCAGACTCATCAGGAGTACATTGGCACTCAGAAGATTGTCACTGCCCGGAACCCTGTCCATGCTGATATTGGAATAACGGAGCATACCCAGACGTGACAGTGATGAATATGTCTTGGATATGGAATCCGAGTTATATGTCATGCCCTCCCTGAGGAAGGAGTGTATATCCACAATCTTGGGACGCAGCATCGGCTTGCGGCTGTTACCCGGATACATCAGGGTGAAACCATTGTAATTCTCAATGGAGCTGGCTATCGAATCCGGCAGGTTTCCGTTCTTATCGGACAACACGTAATCGATTGAGGCTATGGTATACTGTCTGTGCGGATGAACCGTACCGTCCTCATCAGTGCTTTCGGCTGCCACAATCATTCTCAAGCCCACCTTGTCACTTCCCTTGGCGGTATCGGCCACAAATGATACGTAATCCCTGTTGAAGCCGTAGTATCCGTAACGGCGCACAAGATTGACAATGCGGGTTCGCTCATCGTCCAGGAGAGAGGCGTCAAGATTGATTCCGGGCACCAAGAGAGTCTCATCCTTGTGCTCCTGGAATATCCGCTCTATCTCATCATCCTGTATGCTTATCCTGACGCTGTCAACCACGAACATCTTACCCGGATGCAGATGGTAACGGACAGTCGTTTTGGGACGACGCCTGTTCTTGAAATCATATGTCACCTGAGCATTCAGATAACCGGAGTTCATCAGTGAACGTTTCATGTCAACGCAGGTTGCCTCTGAAAGCAACGGGTCATAAAGGACCGGCGCCTCACCCGACTTGGTACGTGTCAGTGAGTAGAACCTGAGCGGGAAACGGAACAGTCCGAACCAGCGTGAATTGGGAGTCTGATATGAAAGGTTCTTGAATTTGGCAACATCCTGAACGCCCTTCTCATCGGTCGTAACCTCTATTTTGTTGAGCAGATGCTGGCCCTCCGGTACATACTTGTAGACAGAGCAGGATGCCAGCCACAACAGTGCGGTTGACGCAATCAGTTTATGTAATATTCTCCTGCCCATATTAAGTATGCCTTAAAGTTTTCAAAGATACAGAAAGTAGACATGGTATCAAAGAGCAGATTTGAAAAATAACTATCTTTACACCAACCACTTTTTGTAGCCGAAGGACATAAACTGGTAGGCGAACTGCTGGGCGTATTCAGGTGCGTTCTTCTGGTTGCGACCGATGAGTGGCTTGCCGGACACGGAAGAATTCCCGCTGACCGGGTTGAGACAGTATCGGCCGATGAGCTCAAGCGTGCCAGCCTGTTGCGTTCTCCGCAGAATGTACTGGCCGTGTTCTGTATCCCTGATGACAAATCGGCCATGAAAGAGGCTGCCGCAAAGAATCTGGTTCTGGCACTGGATGACGTTCAGGATCCGGGTAACCTGGGAACGATCATGAGAATTGCCGACTGGTTCGGCATAAAGGACATCTTCTGCTCCAAAGGCACCGCCGATATCTACAACCCCAAGGCTGTACAGGCCACCATGGGAGCCATATCAAGAGTAAAAATTCACTACACGGAGCTTGCAAAGGAGATTGCATCCCTACCCGCATCGGTCCCGGTTTACGGAACATTCCTTGAGGGTGATATAATCTATGACACCGAGTTGTCCGGCAACGGTGTAATTATCATGGGAAATGAAGGAAACGGAATAAGCAGGGAGGTTGGCAAGACGATAAACCGCAAGCTGTACATACCCAACTGGCCGGCCGGAGCCGCCACATCCGAGTCACTCAATGTAGCTATTGCCACTGCAATAGTCTGCGCGGAATTCAGAAGGAGATTACTCTGAAATAATCAATACGGTATCAGGGAGAGCCTTCTCATGATAACGCATAAGTTCCATACCGCTCAAAAGCAGTATGCCGTCGCGGTTATCGACCGGATCAAGATAATTGACCGAACCGCTTATGCTTTTGATATCGGACTTTGAATCAAGCACAAGTGACAGACTCACATAACCGCCATCGCACAGTATTGTATCGGCCGTCGAAACACTGTCAGGATAATATGCAGACAGCGAGATGTATGAGTACTGAGACCTGCAAGTATCTGCTGAAACGAAAGTTCCTGACATATTCAGACAGATGGTGTCACCCTTGTGGAATGTGGTGTCGCCGCTTATCTTGTATGTCAGTTTGTTCATGTAGGCCGATGTATTCAGAATAGCCCCAGGCGACAGATACCAGAGATTGACGCTGTCACCTGACAGTATCGCAAATGATTTCTTCTCGATCTGTGAAAGTGACTTGCTTGAAGCCTTATACTCGTCATCTACCCTGTTTTGAAGACGTTTGTATATCTTGGCCAGTTCCTTGGGATTACGGGTGTACCAGACAAGGGAGCGGTTGAACTCATCAGGCGAGATACCGTTCTTCTGATATGCCCACTCTATGTAAGCCGGGGTGCTGTACTTCTCAGTTCTGGGAAGTTCCTGGCTGACGGCCTGTGCCAGATGATAATCATACAGGAACTGCTCCATCCTTTTTGAAGAAAGGACATCATCGGGACGGTTCAGACGGCAACCCGAAAGAAGCGTCACAAGCAAGGCCATTGCCAGTATATCAATCCTCCTCATCAGGGTTCTTATAGTGCAGCCCCATATTCACGTACTTGGTGTAGAAGAGTAGAATCACCGCCACACCGCAGGTAATACATGAATCCGCGAAATTGAATACCGGGCTGAAGAATATGTCTCCTCCAACCAGAGGCATCCAGTCAGGCCATGTCCAAAGAGGGAAATAGAACATATCCACCACCTTGCCATACAGGAACGGAGCATATCCGTCGCCCAGCGCAGTCATGGTTGCCACATTGAAAGGTGTACTTTCTGTAAATATCAGTCCGTAAAACAGGCAATCAAAAAGATTGCCCATGGCACCGGCCAGAACGAATGAGATAGTTACTAAATAACCGGTGGGAAAGCCCTTGTTCAATATCTTGATAAGGTACCAGGTAAAGAAACCGATGGCACCTATTCGGAACAGAGACAGGAACAGTTTGCCTATTATCTCCATTCCGAAAGCCATACCGTTGTTCTCGACGAAGAATATCTTGAACCAGGATGTGATATCAATAGTTTCACCCAGAGACATATTAGTCTTGACCAGCATCTTGATAATCTGGTCTATAACAATCACTGACAGGATTATTATCAGCGCAATTCTCCCCTGACGGGAAGAGTTCCTGCTCTCCGGCTGAAGGTTATCCATACTGGAAATCAATGTTTATTCTGCTTGGCCTCTATGCAAAGGGTTGCGTGAGGTACTGCGCGAAGACGCTCCTTGGGGATGAGCTTGCCGGTCTCGCGGCAGATACCGTATGTTTTGTTCTCAATACGTACAAGTGCAGCCTGAAGTGACTGGATAAACTTCATCTGACGCTGGGCCAGACGTGTGGTCTCCTCCTTTGAAAGAGTGTTGGCTCCCTCCTCAAGGACTTTGTAAGTAGGAGATGTGTCATCAGTACTGTTATTGTCGGCATTCATCAAAGATGCCTTGAGTGCATCATAGTCTCTCTGTGCAACCTCAAGTTTTTCATTGATAATCTGGCGGAACTCCTCAAGCTCCTCATCAGAATAACGGTTTTTCTCTGCCATAGCGGGGAATTTTTAATTGGTTGTTAAGGTTTATATTTTCTCTATCTGAACTTTCAGTGTGTACTCATCAAACGATACATCCTCAAACTTGTCAAGTGAAGGTACGATCTCGATTGAATCGGCCAGAACCTGACTCTTTATCCACTCCTCATATTCTCGTACGGCGGCATCGGTCTGGTCATTGGACTCCAGACGAACCTTGATGCGGTCGGTTATCTCAAGACCTGTCAGCTTACGTACATCCTGGATACGCTTCTTGAGCTCACGTGCAATACCCTCGCGCTTGAGTTCATCGGTCAACTGGATGTCAAGGGCAACGGTAAGTGTACCCTCATTTGCCACTACCCAGCCCGGGATATCCTCGCTGAAGATCTCAACCTCAGTGGTATCGACTGTAGCGGGAGTACCGTTGATATCGAATGTGAAGCTGCCGTTCTGCTCGAGTGAGGCTACATCCTCCTGGCTCATGTTCTGGACAGCTGCGGCAACGCCCTTCATGAGCGGGCCGAATTTCTTGCCAAGAATCTTGAAGTTGCACTTTACCTTCTTGACCAGAACGCTTGTTGCGCCCTCAACGAACTCAACCTCCTTGACATTGACCTCATCGCGGATAAGCTCCTTGACGGGCTCCAGATGTGAGCGGAGATCGGCGGTAACGGGGATAAGTATCTTCTGCAACGGCTTGCGCACGTTGATCTTTACGTCATCACGCTTACGCAGTGCCAGTACCATTGAGGTAAGCTTCTGTGCGAGCTCCATACGGGTCTCAAGTTCCTTGTCTACAAGAGCGTCGTTGCACTTGGGATACTCTGCCAGATGAACTGACACGGGAGCACCTGAGGTGACGGCGGTAAGGTCACGGAACAGACGGTCTGCATAGAACGGAGCGATGGGTGACATGAGTCTTGCCACGGTCTCCAGACATGTGTAGAGGGTCTGATAAGCAGCCAGCTTGTCCTGACTCATGCTGCTGCCCCAGTAACGGTCACGGGTAAGGTGAACATACCAGTTGGACAGGTAGTCATTTACAAAGTTGGTGATCAGACGGCCGGCACGTGTAGGCTCATAGTCGTCAAGGCTCTCGCGGACATCCTTGGTGAGTGAATTGAGCTCACTCAGGATCCAGCGGTCCATAACTGGACGCTCTGCAACCGCAATCTGAGCGGCTGAATTGTCAAAGCCGTCCACATTTGCGTACTGAGCAAAGAACTTGTATGTGTTGTGCAGTGTGCCGAAGAACTTGCGGGTAACATCCTTAACGCCCTCCTCATCGAACTTGAGGTTATCCCAAGGCTGGGCATTGGTTATCATGTACCAGCGAAGGGCATCGCTGCCGAACTTTTCAATCTCCTCAAACGGATCAACGGCGTTACCCAGACGCTTTGACATCTTGTTGCCGTTCTTGTCAAGCACAAGACCGTTTGAAATTACAGTCTTGAACGATACGCCGTTCTTGACCATTGTTGCGATAGCGTGCAGTGTGTAGAACCAACCGCGTGTCTGGTCAACACCCTCGGCAATGAAATCGGCCGGGAATACTGTACCGTTGTCAATCAGTTCCCTGTTCTCGAACGGATAGTGCATCTGGGCGAACGGCATTGCACCGCTGTCAAACCATACGTCTATCAGGTCAAGCTCACGCTTCATGGGACGGCCTGCCTCAGATACCAGTACGATGTCATCAACGTACGGACGGTGCAGGTCTATCTTATCGTAGTTATCGGCCGTATAGACACCGGGCTGGAAACCCTTCTCCTTGAACGGGTTGGATTTCATTACGCCGGCCTTGACTGCCTTCTCAATCTCATTGTAGAGTTCCTCAACTGAGCCGATGCACAGCTCGTCGCCACTGTCGTTACGCCAGATGGGCAGCGGAGTACCCCAGTAGCGGCTGCGGCTCAGGTTCCAGTCATTCAGGTTCTCAAGCCACTTTCCGAAACGGCCTGTACCGGTTGACTCGGGTTTCCACTTGATGGTGTTGTTGAGTTCAATCATCCTGTCACGGGCGGCTGATGCCTTGATGAACCAGCTGTCCAGAGGATAGTAGAGCACGGGCTTATCGGTACGCCAGCAGTGAGGATAGTTGTGAACGTGTTTCTCAATCTTGAAGGCTGTGCCCTCCTGCTTCATGCGGATGCACAGGTAGACGTTCAGGTCCTCGGCCTTTGAAGCGGCAGCCTCGTCATACTTGCCTCCCTCGTTGAACTTGGGATCATATGCGTTCTTGACGTAAGCGCCCTGATACTCGGTATAGAGACTCTTGTCAACGCAGTTCTTTACGAAATCGGGATCCAGCTCATCCATCAGCCAGTACTTACCTGTAAAGTCAACCATGGGACGGGTCTCCATCTTGCGGTTGATCATGAACAGTGAAGGTATGCCTGCGGCCTTGGCAACGAATGCGTCATCGGCACCGAATGTGGGTGCAATATGTACGATACCGGTACCGTCCTCTGTGGTTACGTAATCACCGGGGATTACGCGGAAACCGGCGTCTGAAGTCTGAATTGAACCGTCTTCGGCCTTGAATACGGGCTTAACCCACGGGAAGAGCTGCTTGTAGTGCATGCCTACCAGGTCAGCACCCTTGTACTCTGCTACAATCTGGTAAGGGATTACCTTGTCACCCTGTGTGTAGGAGTCAAGTGCCTGCTCGGCGCCCTTGGGATCAAGGTAAGCGGCAAGACGCTCCTTGGCCATGACTGCGGTTACAGGCTGGCCGTTGT
This sequence comes from uncultured Bacteroidales bacterium, assembly GCA_902798685.1. Taxonomy (GTDB): domain Bacteria; phylum Bacteroidota; class Bacteroidia; order Bacteroidales; family Bacteroidaceae; genus Colenecus. The sequence continues at coordinate 134,767 of CADBXO010000003.1, read as the reverse complement.
AGGGATTGTAGGTGCGTACGGCAACGTAGTCAATCTTACCCCCTACGCAGAGTGCGGTGTTTGAAGGCAGAGTCCACGGGGTTGTGGTCCATGCCAGGAAGACGGGTGTGCCCCAGCCTGTCATCTCGGGTTTGGGATCAGTCATCGTGAACTGTGCGGTCACGGTGGTGTCCTTAACGTCACGGTAGCAGCCGGGCTGGTTCAGCTCATGGCTTGAAAGGCCTGTACCTGCTGCCGGTGAATAGGGCTGGATGGTATATCCTTTATAAAGATAACCCTTGCCGTAAAGCTGCTTGAGCAGCCACCAGAGGGTTTCTATATAGCGATTGTCATATGTGATGTAGGGATTGTCAAGGTCTACCCAGTAACCGATTTTCTGAGTCAGGTCACTCCAGTGAGCCTTGTACTTCATGACCTCGGTACGGCAGTTCATGTTATAGTCATCGACAGAGATCTTCTTGCCGATGTCCTCCTTGGTGATTCCCAGTTTCTTCTCAACTCCAAGCTCAACCGGCAGTCCGTGGGTATCCCAACCGGCCTTACGGTTAACCTGATAGCCGCACATGGTCTTGTAGCGACAGAATGTGTCCTTTATGGTACGGGCCATAACGTGGTGGATACCGGGCATTCCGTTTGCCGAGGGAGGTCCCTCATAGAACACGAATGAAGGACATCCTTCACGCTCCTTTATGCTGCGTGCAAAAAGATCCTCCTTAAGCCAGTCTTCCAACACTTCCTTGTTGACCTTTGACAGGTCAAGCTGTCCACGCTCAGCGAACTTTTTCATTATAATTACTTGATAATCAGATTATTGCTAATAAAATCCAGAACCCCTGTCCCGTAATTTGCCGCAAATTTACTCATTTTATTATTAAGTTTGAAGATGGTAGACATCATTTTTAGTAACTTCGCGGCTGAAAAACGGATACCGACACTCTATGAACATAGCAATAGTCAAATACAATGCCGGAAACATACACTCGGTCATAAATGCGCTGGGAAGACTTGGCGTGAAAGCACTGCTGACCGACAATGAAGAAGAACTCAGAGGGGCCGATAAAGTAATCTTTCCGGGTGTCGGTGAGGCCAGCACCACAATGGAGTACCTCCGTGCCCACAATCTTGACCGCATAATCAGGGATCTCAAACAGCCCGTCCTGGGTATCTGCCTTGGCCAGCAGCTCATGTGCAGCCGCAGTGAGGAGGGTAACGCCGAGTGTCTGGGAATCTTTGACGTCCCGGTGCTCAAATTCAATCCCCAGCGTCATGAGGACAAGGTTCCGCATATGGGCTGGAACACCATTGAGACCGACGGCAAGGGCATCTTCAAGGGATTTGACAAGCCCGAATACGTCTACTTTGTACACAGCTTCTACGTTCCCGTCTGTGACTGGACCGCAGCCAAGACTGACTACATCCTTCCGTTCAGCGCATCGCTGCACAAGGACAACTTCTACGCCACCCAGTTCCACCCAGAAAAGAGCGGATCCACCGGAGAGCGCATTCTTAAGAATTTTCTTGACATTTAAGACATGGATATCATTCCTGCGATAGATATAATCGACGGCAAATGCGTAAGACTCACCAAGGGTGACTACAACGTCTGCAAGACCTACAGCGACAATCCTCTGGATATGGCGCTGCGCTTTCAGGATGCAGGCATCCGCAGACTCCATCTGGTAGACCTGGACGGAGCCAAGAGCAAGCACATTGTCAACTACCCCACCCTTGAAGCCATAGCCGGACATACCGACCTGACCATAGACTTTGGAGGCGGTATCAAATCCACATCTGACCTGGAGACGGCACTTGGATGCGGAGCCGCAATGGTCACCATCGGCAGTACCGCCGTTACCGATCCCGAGCTCATGAGCAAATGGATTGAGGATTTCGGCCAGGAGCATATAATCCTGGGGGCCGATGCCCGCGACGGAAAGATATCGGTCAACGGATGGAAAGAGGACAGCACACTGCTGCTGAGCGATTTTATCCGTGACTACATGCAGAAAGGAATAACCCAGGTTCTCTGCACCGACATCAATAAGGACGGCATGCTGCAGGGCCCGTCAGTCGACCTGTACCGCAGCCTGCTCAAGGAGTTCCCTGGCATCTACCTGATTGCCAGCGGAGGCGTAAGTTCCGTAGACGACCTGATCAATCTCAAAAAAGCGGGACTGCCCGCAGCCATAGTGGGCAAAGCCTATTACGAAGGCCGCATAACACTTGACCAACTTTCACAACTAAGCCAAGAGTAAACCATGTTAGCAAAGCGAATAATACCCTGTCTTGACATATGCAAAGGACGTACCGTAAAGGGCACCAACTTTGTAAACCTGCGTGATGCGGGTGATCCCGTCGAGCTGGGAAAACTATACAGTGAGCAGGGTGCCGACGAGTTGGTATTCCTGGATATCACAGCCTCTTTCGAGGAGAGAAAAACCTTTACAGATCTGGTTGAGCGCATAGCCGCCAACATCTCCATCCCCTTCACCGTGGGCGGAGGCATCCACGAACTCAAGGATGTGGAGCGTCTTCTCAAGGCCGGAGCCGATAAGGTATCGGTAAACTCAGCCGCAATCAAAAACCCGAAACTGATTGATGAGATAGCCCTCAACTTCGGCTCACAGGTATGCGTGGCCGCCATTGACGCCAAGCAGACCGATGAGGGTTGGCGCTGTTTCCTGAACGGAGGCCGCGTACCAACCGACCGTATGCTTTTTGAATGGGCGCATGAGTGCTGCGAGCGCGGTGCCGGCGAGATACTCTTTACCAGCATGGATCATGACGGGGTAAAGCAGGGATTCGCCAACGAGGCCCTGAGACGTCTTTCTGACGAGCTCAGCATTCCGATCATCGCATCGGGCGGAGCAGGCGCCAAGGAGCATTTCCGCGACGCTTTTCTGGAGGGTCACGCAGATGCCGCACTGGCTGCCAGCGTTTTTCACTTCGGTGAGATACCAATTCCCGAATTAAAGCAGTACCTTTGCGACTTGAAAATTCCTATAAGATTATAATTATACCATAAGATGGATATAGATTTCGAAAAAATGGGCGGTCTTGTACCCGCAATCATCCAGGACAATGTAACACGCAAGGTCCTGATGTTAGGTTTCATGAACAAGGAGGCCTATGACAAGACCGTAGAGACCGGAAAAGTCACATTCTGGAGCCGCACCAGAAACTGCCTTTGGACAAAGGGCGAGACAAGCGGCAATTTCCTTAATGTCAAGGAGATCCTTCTTGACTGCGACAAGGACACACTGCTCATCAAGGCACGTCCCGAGGGCCCTGTATGCCATACAGGTGCCGATACATGCTGGAACGAGCAGAACAGCGTCGATCTGAACTTCCTCTCATACCTGCAGGATTTCATTGACCGCCGCTTCAAGGAGATGCCCGAGGGCTCATACACCACATCACTCTTCAAGAGCGGCGTGAACCGTATGGCTCAGAAAGTCGGCGAAGAGGCTGTCGAGACCGTAATCGAGGCCACCAACGGTACTGACGACCGTCTGATCTATGAGGCATCGGACCTTATCTACCACCTCATCGTGCTGCTCACCTCCAAGGGACACCGCATTGAGGAGCTGGCTGCCGAACTGGTAAAACGTCACAAGGAATAAATGGATATTATCGATTATCGCAACGTTGAGGTCCGCCAGGAGGATATGTTCGTCCTGGGCGACGTCACATTCACGGTACAGGAAGGTGATTTTGTCTATCTCATAGGCAGGGTAGGTTCAGGAAAGAGCTCGCTCTTCAAGACACTCTACTGTGAGATTGACGTACTCTGCCCCATGCCTGACAGCCACGCCATCGTGCTGGGCATGGACCTGATGGCCATCAAGAAGCGCCAGATTCCGCGTCTGCGCCGCCAGATGGGCATTGTCTTTCAGGATTTCCAGCTGCTTACCGACCGCAACGTATTCGATAATCTGAGTTTCGTACTCAAATCCACAGGCTGGAAGGACAAGAAACTCATCCACCAGAAAATATTCCAGGTATTGGGACTGGTTGGCATGGATACCAAAGGCTACAAGATGCCGCACGAGCTCTCCGGCGGAGAGCAGCAGCGTATCTGCATAGCACGTGCCCTGCTCAATGACCCCAAACTCATACTGGCCGATGAGCCCACTGGCAATCTGGACCCCGAGACAGGCCGCCAGATAATGGAGATTCTCCACAAAGTGGGACAGACCGGCACAACCATCCTCATGATCACCCACAACCTGCAATGGATCCAGGAGTTCCCCGGCCGCGTATTCAAATGTGAGGGCCGCAAGCTGCTGGTCGATGCAGACCCCACGGTATCACAGCAGGATGATGACGACAATGTAGAACAAACCGAAAAACAGCAGTAATAACATGAAAGTATTGAAATTCGGCGGAACATCAGTAGGAACTCCGCAGCGAATGAAAGAAGTGAGCCGCCTGGTCACAGAAGACGGACAGCAGAAACTGGTAGTCCTTTCAGCCATGTCAGGCACAACCAACTCACTGGTAGAGATTGCCCAATACCTTTACGGAGGCAATAAGGCAGGTGCAGACGATGTGATCAACCGTCTGCGCGCCAAGTACTACGCCCATGTACCCGAGCTCCTGGACAAGAAGGAGAATCAGGAAGAGTTGCAGAAGTTCCTCGAGGAGAAGTTCAACTATCTCCAGTCATTCTACATTGACAATTTCTCAGAGAAGGAAGAGAAGATAATTCTTGCTCAGGGAGAGCTTATCTCAACATATATGGTCACCTGCTACCTCAAGGAGCAGGGAATCAAGGCCGCTTTGCTGCCGGCACTTGACTTCATGAAGACCAACGCCGATGCCGAGCCCGACATGCAGTTCATCTCAGAGAAGGCATCAGCACAGCTCAAAGCCGTTCCCGGCATGCAGATCTACATCACCCAGGGCTTTATCTGCCGCAACTATCAGGGTGACATCGACAACCTGCAGCGCGGAGGCAGCGACTACACCGCATCAATCCTTGGCGCAGCCATCAAGGCCGATGAGATCCAGATCTGGACCGATATCGACGGCATGCACAACAACGATCCCCGTGTAGTTGACAAGACCCAGCCCGTACGCCACCTTCACTTTGAGGAGGCAGCCGAGTTGGCATATTTCGGAGCCAAGATCCTCCACCCCACCTGCATTCAGCCTGCCAAGGCAGCCAACATACCCGTACGTCTGCTCAACACCATGGAGCCCACCGCTCCCGGCACACTGATTGACAACCGTTCAGAGCCGGGCCGCATCGCAGCCGTAGCAGCCAAGGACAAGATCACCGCAATCAAGATCAAGTCAAGCCGAATGCTGCTGGCACACGGTTTCCTCAAGAAGGTATTCGAGGTGTTTGAGACCTACCGCACATCAATCGACATGATCTGCACATCAGAGGTCGGTGTTTCAATGTCAATCGACAACACCAAGCATCTGGAGGAGATCGTAGCCGAGCTCAAGAAATACGGCACCGTAACCGTTGATGACGGAATGTGCATCGTATGCGTAGTAGGTGACATGGTATGGGAAAACCTGGGATTCGAGTCACGCGCCATGGACGCCCTGGCCGATATCCCCGTACGTATGATCTCATACGGCGGAAGCAACTACAACATCTCATTCCTGATCAAGGAGAGTGATAAGAAAGCTGCTCTGCAGCGTTTGAGCGACGTACTCTTCAACAACAAGTAAAGATGCGCACACCATACTACCAGTATGACCTGGGGATACTTCAAGCTACCCTCAAGTCAATAGAAGAATGTGTCGGAGGCAACCCTGACTGGCACGTGCATTATGCCATCAAGGCAAATGCCAACCCCATGCTGCTCAAGCACATCAACGAGTACGGTCTGGGAATTGACTGCGTAAGCGGCGGTGAGATCCAGACCGCCCTGGACAACGGTTTCCCCGCATCATCATTAGTATTCGCCGGAGTCGGCAAGGCCGATTGGGAGATTGACCTGGCTCTTAATGCCGGAATAGCCTGCTTCAACGTTGAGTCTGAGGCTGAGCTTGACGTCATTGCCGAGCGCTGTGCAGCTCTGGGTAAGACTGCCCACATTGCTCTGCGTGTCAATCCCGATGTCGATGCCCACACTCACAAGAACATAACCACCGGAAAGGCAGAGAACAAGTTCGGTATCGAGATACCCATGCTTCTGCCCATCATCCGCAAGGCTCAGCAGAACCCCTGCTTTGTATTTGAGGGCCTGCATTTCCACATCGGCTCACAGATACTTGACATGGAGCCGTTCCATCTGCTCTGCCAGAAGGCAAATGACCTGCAGGATATGCTGGAAAAAGAGGGTGTCAAACTCAACAGCATCAATGTAGGCGGCGGCCTGGGCGTTGATTATGTCAACCCTGAGCAGAACCCCGTGCCTGATTTCAGACAGTACTTTGATATTTTCCGCAATGAACTCAAACTGCGTCCCGGACAGCAGCTCCACTTTGAACTGGGTCGTGCCGTAGTTGCACAGTGCGGACGTCTTATCACCAAGGTTCTCTACGTCAAGCAGGGTACAATCAAGAAATTCGCCATTGTGGATGCCGGATTCACCGAGCTCATCCGCCCCGCCCTTTACGGAGCACATCACAAGATCGTGAACCTGACCTCAAACGGTCCGCTCCAGAAGTATGACGTGGTAGGTCCCATCTGCGAATCATCGGACATATTCGGAAAAGATGAAATGCTACCGGAGGTACACCGCGGTGACCTGGTAGCACTCATGTCTGCCGGTGCATACGGAGAGGCAATGTCATCTCAGTACAATTGCCGTCCGCTGCCGGGCGCCGAACAAGGAGAGTTCTGATCAGAATTTCCACATAACTCCAAGAGAGACGGGATAATCCCAGTAGAGTTTATCATCGTGGGACAGGATTCCTGCTCCCGCGCTGATATCTATGCCGAAGTGATCGGTAAGGAATATGTCATATGTAGCCTGGCAGGTCAGGAAGTTCTCATCGTAACGTCCAAAGGCAGGTTTGCCGCGGAAAGAGAGTGAGAATGCACCTATGTCAAGACCCATACCGGCGCTGCATGTAAATCCCGGATCGAACAGGTTGCTTTCATTCATTGAACCGGTGCTGAAGCCCAGGTCGGCCAGGAATGAGAGACCGCCGCGGTTGCCGAAACGGCACTTGAACTGAATCACGTCACGCATGGTTCCGGACTGTACGAAATACTGTACCTGCGGAGATATTGATACATAGGGGAAACGCTCATCGGGAACATTCCAGTTCTTCACCACTCCCACAATCATTCCGGCCGATGCAGCCGCAACGGCTACGGCACCTACCAGCAAAGCGGCATCATCGACCTCAGTCAGATCTACATCCGGAGCCTTGGGACGGCTGCTGCTCTTATGGGCAGTATTGTAACGGCTGGAATTTGAAGGAGTCCAGTTATCATAATGACGACCGTCATAGTAACGGGCACGATGAGTCACATCGAACCAGAACAGGTCGTGGTAGAAGTCAAACATATCAACCAGCAACATCGCCAGCACAGGATCATCAGGGTCGCTGGTTGAATATTTATTACCTCCGGCATCCAAGGCGCTGTAAATAATATTGTCAACGACAACCTCTTTTACAGGCTTTTCAACCGGAACCGGGTCATGCAACTCGGCTACGGTATCGGGCATGAACAGGTCATACATGACTGACTTGCTCTTGTCCTTATATATAAAGTGGAACTGAGCGGTAATCTCGGCGGGTGAGTTCTTGTACATGGTCAGATAACCGTTACCGTCATCGGCTGTAACGACTTCACCCCACACAAGCATATTCTGCTTATTCTTCTTAGCGTCTACAGTTGCGACCGGCAACATGATAGCAAACATCAAAAACAATAACTTTTTCATAAGTGTTTCGGTTTATATCCGGTGCGAAGATAGAGAGGATAGTTTACCCGTGTAAGGTAAATTCCCTAAAAGATTCGGGGAAAAACCCTATTCTTGGAAAAAGCCTTATTTTTGCAGTGCAATGAGAAAACCGGTTACCGTCATATCAGCATTGTTGTTTTGCGCGCCGCTACATGCACAGCCGCAAGCCACAGAGACCCTGCAGGGCAGCGTATCCTATTATGAGGAGACCACTTACAACTTGTGGCATATGCGTCTGAACCTGGAATCCGGCGAGTCGATACAGGAGATAAAACGTCCCGAGAGCGTTGTCTGCCACCAGTTTGACACTGATGGGCATGAAACCGTAACCACCCGATACGTCCAGCGTGACGCCAACGTAGGAAGCATCGGCCGTGATGAGGATGGCAGCGTCAATTTCATTGCCAATGAGATAAGGCGGGACTCACCCGACACCCGCACTGTCATGACCTATGACGGACAAGGAAAGCTGCAGTCCCGCAAGACCTGGACTTTCAACCTGGGCGACAGCACCCTGGTGGATACAGAGTCCGGCAGCATCTGCAAATATGACTCAGACAATTTCCTGGTCCGATACACAGACCGCGACGGAATGACCGTCAGATACTACTACAACGAGCGCGGCAACCTTATCAGACAGTCCTCAGAGTGGACCGATGGCAGTGTACTGAACGTAGTCTTCGATGAATTCGAGTATGATGACTACGGAAACTGGATCCGTTGCCTGAGGAAAGTAAAAGACCCGGGTGAGCAACCCAGGTCTGTCAAAATCATCGAGCGGAAATATATCTACCGTTAATTCTCTTCTGCGCCCTCCAACAGTTCAGGTTCACCGTCTGTCAGATCCGCATCCTGAAGTTGCGGGATGGGATTGCGGGTGCTCTGTTTTGCTCCCAGTTTCTGGAGTTTGGCGCATGTCTGGATGATGCTCTGGCCGCTGGGCTCAAGTTTCTTGCCGCCAGCCTCATAAGCCTTCTCCGCATTCTCAAGCGCCTTGCCTATAGCCTTGTAACGGTCCATGAACTGCCCCACTCTGTCCATCATCTCATTTGCAAGCTCATAAACCTTCTCATGGTTCTGAGCCTGTGCAATCTGAGTCCATGTCATATTGATTATACGCAGGGCGGCAAACAGAGTCTGCTCATCGGCAATATAGACATTCTTTTCCATCGCATTACGCCACAAATCGGGCTGGGCTCCCACTGCAGCCCACAGGGCACCGGTATTTGGCACGAACATTATCACGTAGTCCATCCTTACCTTGGGAGGCTTGACATATGACGAATAGTCCTTGCCCGCCAGCTCCTTGACATGTTTCTGGATACTGTCCACGTGGGCCTTGAGATACTTCTGACGGTCACCCTCATCCTCGGCATTCACGTAGTCCATAAATGCGGTAAGAGACACTTTGGAGTCAATGATTACATCACGCTTCTGGTCCAGATGCAGTATGACATCGGGACGCATGCTGCGGTCATCCTCAGTACGTACCACATCGCCTGCGGCATCACGGATTGATGACTGCAGTTCGTAGTGAACGCCCTTGGTAAGGCCCTGAGATTCCAGGAGCTCATCAAGGATAATCTCACCCCAGTTACCCTGCACGCGGCCTGCATGACGGAACACGCGCGTAAGTTCATCGGCACTCTCCTTGGCGGCCGCGCTCTGGCGCATCATGTTTTCAGCCTGGGTCTTTATCTCACTGCTTATGGATGTCTGCTTGATGGTGTTCTCCTTCATGGCCTCCTTCATCCTGTCAATAGTCTCCTTGAGGGGATTTACTATCTGACCGATGCTGGTGTTGCTTGATGCGGCAAACTCCTCCTGGCGTTTCTTAAGCATATCGGCCGTATCGGCACGCATCTGGGCCGATACCTTCGCGATCGTCTCGTCAAACTTGGCCTGCTGAGCGGCAAAAGCCTCGGCATGACGCTTGTCCTGAGCCGCCATCATGTCATCACACGCCTTCTGACGGGCATCCAGGAGTTCCTGGGTATGTGCCTGCCAATCCTTCTTGGCCTTACCCGTACCCATCAGGAAACCGGCCAACAGGCCTACCACTGCGCAAAGGATTCCTATTATTACAACCATGATTAAAAACGCTTTTATATGGTTACGAAGATAAATAATCTTCCCGAAAATAAAATATCTTTGCAATACTGATTTTGACTAACCAATCAATCTGTTATGAAAAAGAGCCTATATATTGCCGCGTCTGCCATCCTGCTTTTTTCAGCCACACTACAGGCGCAATACAGACGCCCCACCTCCTATTTCAGTGCCGATTCCCTGCCCAATGCAGTACTCTTTCTGCCGGCACCGCCTGACACCAACTCAACCCAGTTCGCATATGACGTCTCACAGTATGAATGGGGCAAGGCACAGCGTCTTGACTCGCTCAGGCTCAAGCAGGCCCAGAATCATGCCGTCAACACCGCATCTGAAATGGCCGCATACTTCAGCGAGCCGTTCGGCATGAAAATCTCAAGGGAGACCACCCCTGCCATCATGCGTCTGCTGAACCGTGCAGTTCCCACCTTCCAGTCAAGCGCCACATATCCCAAGGCCAAATATATGCGCCCAAGACCCTACAATTATTACAATGAGCCGTCAGGACTGCCTGCCAGCGAGGACCGTGAGCATCCCACAGGCTCATACCCATCGGGCCATACGGTTCGCGGATGGGGTCTGGCTCTTATCCTGGCCGAGATCAATCCTGCCGCACAGGATGAGATTCTGCTGCTGGGTTATGAATGGGGACAGAGCCGCGTGATCCTGGGCTATCACTGGCAGAGTGACGTAGATGCCTCAAGGATGCTAGCCGCAGCCTGCCTGGCACGTATGCATACCAGCGCCGATTTCATGGCCGATATGGCCGCAGCACGTGAGGAATTCGCACGTCTTTCAGGTCAGCAGACCCAAAAACAGGAATAACCGGATTATTCGAAACGGATAGACTTTGAAGGAACTATCCTTGAGATGACTGCACTCGGAAGCAGCATCATGAGCATTGAGAGCAGGAACATGGTAACGTTGAGAGTGATGAGCCATCCGGCTCCCAACTGCATAGGTACGCTGTCCAGATAATAGTTGGCCGGATCAAGCGGGAATATACGGAACCACTTCTGGATAAGGCAGAGCGATATTCCAATGATATTTCCTATTGCCATTCCCTTCATTATGATGTATGAAGCCAGACGCAGGAATATCTTCCTGACCGTCTTGTTCGATGCACCCAGAGCCTTGAGCGTACCAATCGTTGCGGTACGTTCAAATATGATTATGAGCAGACCTGAGATCATGGTGAATCCTGCAATGCCCAACATAAGAGCCAGGATAATCCAGACATTCAGATCCAGCACCTCAAGCCATGCGAACAGACCTGAATGGGTATCATAAAGCGTGCGTACCAGATAATCCTCACCTGTAAGGTCCTCCAGGTCATTCACCACCTCACGCACCTGGAAGTAGCCGTCTTCAACATCGCTTACGCTTTTAAGGCCAATCTCCAGACCGCTGTACTCATAAGGTTCCCAGTCATTGAGACGCTGAAGCAGCTGGAGTTCAGATATGCCGAACATACGGTCATACTCCATGAATCCGGTCTCATAGATACCCGTAACCGTCAGGCGGCGTATGCGTACCTGGGTCTGCATGAAATAGACATCGGCCTTGGAGCCCACATCCAGTCCCAGCATATCGGCTATATTCTTGGAAAGGACCACCCAGTTGTTACCCAGTGAATCCTGCGGCTCAGGGAATCCGCCGCGCACCATGTAACTGTTCAGGAACGTGCGGTCATAATCGGGGCCGATGCCCTTGAGCATGAAGCCGTGGAAGGCCTCATCGGTACGGATAATACAGGGTTTGTTGATGTATGGCTGAACGCGCTCAACCAGATCCTGCGCCACGAGAGCTCTCATGGCAGCATCGTTACAGCTGACAGGGTCCTCAACCACGCCCAGACCCACGCGGGAGTTGGTGACGGTGATATGCTGCGAGAAGCCCATGACCTTGTCACGTATCTGAGTCTTGAATCCGCGGGTGATGGCAAGAGTAAGTATCATAACCACCAGACCCACCGCGATACCGGTAGTTGCAATGATGATTGCAGGACGTGAACCTCCTCTCACGCCCTCGTCCCTACCGTACAGTCGTCTGGCCAGAAACTTCTCCATAACTGAACGCGAAGATACAGAATTTATGCCGAAACAAAAAACATGCACATACTATATCAAAGTGTGCATATGAAGATAAATAAAGACAAATAAAGAAGCGGCGGTTGACACCACTAAGTAACTTTGCAACGCATAAGCCAATATGGACATAAGAGAGAACCTGAACCGAATCAAAGCCACACTCCCCGCAGGAGTAACGCTTGTAGCAGTATCCAAGACCCATCCCGTTGAGATGTTGCAGGAGGCATACGATGCCGGTCAGCGCATATTCGGCGAGAACAAGGTTCAGGAGATGACTGCCAAGAGCCAGGTTCTGCCCAAGGACATCGAGTGGCATTTCATCGGCCACGTCCAGAGCAATAAGATCAAGCTTATGGCGCCGTACGTATCGGTAATACAGGGAGTCGACAATTATGACAAACTCGCTGAGATAGACCGCCAGGCCGCCCGCTTCAACCGCCACATAACATGCCTGCTTCAACTGCACATAGCTACCGAGGAGACCAAGTTCGGTTTCTCGGCCGATGAGTGCACCGCAATGCTTGAGGAGGGCAAGTGGAAGGAGCTTAAGAACATCACCATTGGCGGTGTAATGGGAATGGCCAGCAACACCGATGATGAGGCTCAGGTCCGTGGCGAGTTCAGCCGCCTCAAGCAGATCTTTGATACATATAAGGATAAATACTTCCATGACAGCCCTGATTTCAAGACCATATCGGCAGGTATGAGCGGTGATTATGAGCTGGCAATTGAGGAAGGAAGCAATATGGTACGCATAGGCAGTTCCATATTCGGTGAAAGAAACTACAATATCAACAAATAACCATAACATCCATGATTGATCATTACGACAGATCAGACAATGTCTTCACAGAGAAGAACCTTAATGCTTACATCAGGAAAACTCTGGTGGAGAACTGGGATAAGGAGGCTTTTACGGACTATAAAAGCTCTACACTGCTGTACCGTGACGTTGCACGCCGCGTAGCCAAGCTTCACATCCTCTTTGAGGAGGCCGGACTGCAGCCCGGTGACCGTATAGCACTGTGCGGCAAGAACAGTTCCAACTGGGGAACCGCATGTATCGCTGCCCTCACCTACGGAGCCGTAGTGGTACCTATCCTTCATGAATTCAAGGCCGATAACATTCACCATATAATCAACCACTCCGAGACCAAGCTCTTCTTGGCAGGAGACCAGATCTGGGAGAACCTCAACGAGGCATCCATGCCCAATCTGGAGGGAATCATCACTCTCGATGAGTACCAGTTGGTTGTATCACGCAATGAGAAACTGACTTATGCACGCGAGCACCTGAATGAGCTCTTCGGACGCAAATACCCCAAGGAGTTCAAGCAGAAGGACCTCAATTACTATGAGGCAGGCTTTGATGACCTGTGCATGATCAACTACACCTCAGGATCCACCGGATTCTCAAAGGGTGTAATGCTCCCCTACCGCTCACTCATAAGCAACTACCTCTTTGCATGCAAGGCTATGTTCTCCATGAAAGCCGGCGACAAGATCATATCCATGCTGCCCATGGCTCACATGTACGGATTCTCATTCGAGTTCTTCTACGAATTCCTTACAGGTTGCCACGTATATTTCCTGACCCGCCTTCCCAGCCCCAAGATCATATTCCAGGCTCTTGGCGAGATCAAGCCCGCCCTTGTAGTATCAGTTCCTCTGGTAATTGAAAAGATCATCAAGAAGAACATACTGCCCAAGCTGGAGACTCCTTCAATGAAGCTTCTGCTCAAGGTGCCTATCTTGAATGACCAGATCAAGAAGAAGGTCGGTGAGGAGATGATCAAGGGATTCGGCGGAAACTTCTACGAGGTTATCCTGGGCGGTGCAGCCTTCAACCAGGAGGTCGAGAAGTTCGTAGCATCGGTACACTTCCCCTACACCGTAGGTTACGGTGCAACAGAGTGCGGACCTATCATCGCATATGATGACAAGACCACATTCGCCCTGGGTTCATGCGGTAAGCCCGTTCCCAACATGGAGGTAAAGATCCTGAGCAACGATCCCGAGAACGTTCCCGGTGAGATCATCTGCCGCGGTCCTAACGTAATGCTGGGTTACTATAAGAACGAGAAACTGACCGAGGAGACCATTGACAAGGACGGCTGGATGTATACCGGCGACCTTGGTATCATGGACAAAGAGGGCAACATATTCATCAAGGGCCGCAGCAAGAGCCTCATCCTTGGACCTTCGGGCCAGAACATCTACCCCGAGGAGATTGAGGATCACCTGAACAACATGAACCTTGTAAACGAGTCAGTTGTAATATCTGAGAATGAGAAGCTCGTTGCTCTGGTTTATCCCGACTTTGACGAGGCAATGAAAGCCGGCCTGACCGATGAGCAGATTGCCGCAGTCATGGAGCAGAACCGCGTTGAGCTTAACGAGATCCTTCCCGCCTATGAGAAGATCTCTCAGATAAGGATATATCATGAGGAGTTTGAAAAGACTCCAAAGAAGAGTATCAAACGATTCCTCTATCAGAAAGAGTAATAATTAAAAAGGTCGCTCGGTTGAGCGACCTTTTTTAATCTAACTTCAGTACTGCAAGGAAAGCTTTCTGAGGAACCTCCACGTTTCCTATCTGTTTCATACGTTTCTTACCCTTCTTCTGCTTTTCCAGAAGTTTGCGCTTACGTGATACGTCACCGCCGTAGCACTTGGCTGTTACATCCTTGCGGACCTGCTTTATGGTCTCGCGGGCTATGATCTTGGAGCCGATGGCTGCCTGGATTGCAATATCGAACTGCTGACGCGGTATGAGTTCCTTGAGCTTCTCGCACATACGGCGGCCCAGGTCATAGGCGTTATCCACATGAGTAAGAGTTGAAAGGGCATCAACAGGCTCACCGTTAAGAAGGATATCCAGCTTGATAAGCTTTGAAGGACGGTATCCTGCGGGATGGTAGTCAAATGATGCGTAACCCTTTGATATGCTCTTGAGCTTATCGTAGAAGTCAATCACAATCTCACCCAGAGGCAACTTGAAGTAAATCTCCACACGGTTACCCGCAATAAACTGCTGCTTCACCAACTCTCCGCGCTTATCCAGACACAGAGTCATGATGGGGCCGATATACTCGGTCGTAGTGATTATAGATGCGTCAATATAAGGCTCCTCGATATGGTCAATCAGTGTAAGGTCTGGCATGCCGCTGGGGTTATGTACCTCTGTAGCATTTCCCTGCTTGTCATAGACCATGTATGATACGTTGGGCACGGTGGTGATCACGCTCATGTCAAACTCGCGGTCCAGACGCTCCTGTACAATCTCCATATGCAGCAGACCCAGGAATCCGCAGCGGAATCCGAATCCCAGCGCTGCCGATGACTCGGGGAAGAAACTCAGTGAGGCATCGTTCAGCTGCAGCTTCTCAAGTGATGCACGCAGGTCTTCGAACTCATCGGCCTCAATGGGATATACGCCGGCGAATACCATCGGCTTGGACTCCTCGAATCCGGCGATTGCCTTGTCGCAGGGACGGGCTACGTGGGTAATGGTATCACCCACCTTGACCTCGGTCGATGTCTTGATACCGGAGATGATATAGCCCACATCACCTGTGGTCATCACGTCACGCGGCACCATGTCCATACGGAGCACGCCAACTTCATCGGCATCATACTCCTTACCGGTATTGAAGAACTTAACCTTGTCACCCTTGCGGATGGAGCCGTTCTCAATCTTGAAATATGCTATGATTCCGCGGAATGAGTTGAATACGGAGTCAAAAATAAGTGCCTGCAGCGGAGCGTCGGGATCACCAACCGGATGCGGAACACGCTCTACGATGGCGTTCAGAATCTCCTCGACACCCATTCCCGTACGGGCCGATGCACGTATTATCTCTTCACGCTTGCAACCCAGCAGCTCTATGATCTCATCCTCAACCTCATCGGGCATGGCGCTCTGCATATCACACTTGTTGATTACAGGTATGATCTCCAGATCATGCTCAATGGCCATGTAGAGGTTACTGATGGTCTGTGCCTGCACGCCCTGAGTGGCATCAACCACCAGAATAGCGCCTTCGCATGCGGCGATTGATCGGCTCACCTCATATGAGAAGTCCACGTGTCCCGGAGTGTCAATCAGGTTCAGGATATATTTCTCGCCGTTATACTCATACTCCATCTGGATGGCGTGGCTCTTGATGGTGATGCCGCGCTCCTTCTCCAGATCCATGTCATCGAGCATCTGACCCTCGGTGATATTGATGGTGTGGGTATACTCAAGCAGACGGTCAGCCAGCGTTGACTTACCGTGATCGATATGAGCTATTATGCAAAAGTTGCGGATGTTCTCCATATGGGGCGTTTTTACGCTGCAAAATTAGCAAATTTTCCGCGTATTAACGCAACTTGGCTTAAGGGAGGAGAGACTTTATGCTGTCGGTGACGGCTGTTACCCGGGGGCTGGTGCAGGTGATTTCTTCTACGGGCATGAGCTGGACGCTTACCTTGCCGCCGGTTGTTATTATCAGTTTGCCGATGTTGGCAAAATGGATACCGGTCTGGGTGATGGGGATTTGCTTGCCGTCCTTGTTCTCAACATAGACACAGGGTACTGTGGAATGGGTGTGGGCATCGAGCAATGCATCAATACCATTGGTCTTGCTTATAAGTTCATGGGAGTCAACATGGCTGGCGGGTCTTTCACCAAGATGTGAGAGCATGATAACATAATCAGCTCCTTTGGCACGGGCTTCATCCACGGCTTGCTGAACCAGGTCATAGATTGCATCGCGCTTTAAGTCATAAAGCTGGTTGCGCTCAGCGTCATAGAATGCGCTCCTTTCAATCTGCATGGTCTGTGGTGTAAGTGCACCCACAAAAGCTACCCGTTTGCTTCCGTACTGGTGTATTGTGTAAGACGGGAAAATCTGATTGCCTTCCATATCAAACAGGTTGGAGCATATAACCGGGGCACCTGCCTGCTGCATAATATCCTTGATATGGGGTACTCCATAGTCCAACTCATGGTTGCCTAACGTGATGGCATCATAACCCACAGAACGGAGGATATCCACAATATACTTACCTTGTGAGTTCTTACCCACATCGGCTCCGGCCGCAAAATCACCGCAGCTCACGTATCGGCCTTGGCAATGGCATCGCGCAGTCCGGCCAATTTGGTATATCCGTCAATACTGCAATGCACATCATTCTCATACAGAATCACAATATCCTTAGCCTTCTGGGCCAGCGCCGATACTGTACTGAAACCAACAATCACGAGAGTGAGTAACCACTTTGAAATCCTTTTCATAACCAGTCCTGTTTTTGGCAAATATACCAAAATAATAAAAAAAGCGCACCAGGTATAATTCCTAATGCGCTTATTTTGCTAATGTGAGGTTTTTTAGCGAGCTTGGACGTACTTGTGCAGCGTCTTGCGAACAGCGCCGGGACCGGCGTAGAGTTCCTTGACCATGCCCTCTATACGCTCACCAAGGCCGGCCTCGTAGAGATCTACTGCAAAGATGTCCTTGCGGCTGTAGAGTTTCTTAAGGCATGAGTAGTCCTGATCTGGCTTACCTATCTCAAGGGGAGCTACTATGGCCTGAACCTCTGCGAGCAGGGGATCGGGTGAAGGATCGAACGGGGTGCCGTCATCCTTGATGCCCTTGAGGTAACGTGCCCAGCCGGCAAGTGCCAGAGGTATGAGCACCAGGTTGTCCATGTCAAGGCCGCGTGCTATGTATTTTTTGATGGTCTCGCCAAAACGGATAGGAATTTTCTGGCTGGTGTCACATGCTATGCGCTGCGGTGCATCGGGCATGAAGGGGTTGGGCAGACGGCGGTTGATTACGGCGCCGATGAACTCGTACGGGTTCAGGATTCCGGGATCAACCACTACCGGCATGGCCTCCATGTATCCCATCTTCTGGATGAAGGGGCGCAGGTCCTCATCGGCCATCTCGGCACTGATAAGGGTGTAACCCAGCATGCAGCCATAGATGGCCATTGCGGTGTGCAGGGGGTTGAGGCAGGTGGTTACCTTCATGGTCTCAACCTTATCGACAGTCTCGCGTGTGGTGTACAGGGCACCGCCCAGATCCAACGGAGGACGGCCGTTTGTGTAGTTGTCCTCGATAACCAGATACTGCACCTCCTCGGCATTTACGAAGGGGGCGGTAAAGGTATGCTTCTCAGTCTCGATATAGTCGTTATCCTCAAATCCGTCCTTGGCAAGGAGTTCCTTGACCTTCTCATGCGGACGCGGGGTAATCTTGTCAATCATTGACCACGGGAATGTGATCTTGGTCTCATCCTTGAGGTATGCCAGGAAATCGGCGGGAACCAGTTTATCGGCTACCCAACGCTCTGCGTATGCCATAACGCCGGCCTTAACCTTGTCACCGTTGTGTGAGCAGTTGTCCATGCTCTGTACGGTCAGAGGCAGTTTACCTGCGTTGTAACGCTCCAGAAGCAGCGCGCAAACCTTACCCATTGCGAACATGGGCTTGAGTCCGCGTGCCAGGTCAGCCTCGTTATAGGTGTAACCCTTCTCTGTGATGGTGAATGAGATCATCTGCAGAGACTTGGCCTTGAAGATCTCTACCAGGCGGTTCCAGTCGGGGAACTGGGGATCGGCCTTAAGGGACTCGGTTACGGATGCGATGACCTTCTTCTCAATGGTGCCGGTTGACTGCAGGCTTACCAGAAGTGAGAGGTTGTCATAGGGAGCGTAGGCCTTGTCTACGATCTCATAGTCAAAGGTCTCGGCCATGATTACACCGCGGTCATACTTACCTGTGTTAAGGGCGTCATTGATGATTGCAGCCGGGAAGGCGCGGAATATGTTACCGCCGCCAAAATGTACCCATGTGGGCTCATCATGTGTCTTGCGGCGTACTGCCTCTATATCAAACTTGGGGAGCAGATAACCTTTCTTCTCCCACTCTGCGGCGTTGAAAGAGCCGCTGGTTATTTCAGTTAACTTCATGATCAATCAAAGAATCCGGGTTGTTTGTATTCAATTCCAAGCTCACGGTCAACGGTTGCAAGGATACCCTGTACCTGACCCATTGCGAACATACGGCCCAGCAGGGTGTAACCTGCGTTATGTCCGTGACTTGACTCATCCATGATGCCGCCGGGCTCATCGGTGAATGTCATACCGTGGTCTACACGCATGGGCAGAGCAGGATTCTCCTTCTCGAATATGCGGCAGAGCTCAATCAGGTCGGCGCGGCCACCCAGGTGTGAAGCCTCGGTAAAGTCACCGTTGGGGAATATGTGGCATGAACGTAGATGTACGAAGTGTGTGCGTGATGCGAACTTCTTAGCCATCTCGACAACATTGTTGTATGCACCGGCCGATAATGAGCCTGCGCAGAATGTCAGACCATTGTGCTTGTTGGGAACTGCATCCAGGAACCACTGGATATCCTCCTCGGTGCGGACTATGCGCGGCAGACCCAGAACCTCGATTGGGGGATCATCGGGATGTACGCACATGTTCATGTTATACTCCTCACAGGTAGGCATGATGGCCTCCAGGAAATATTTCATGTTGGCACGGAGCTGTGCCTTGTCTATGCCTTTGTAAAGGTTCAGGAAATCACGGAACTTCTGGATGGGAGCCTCATCGTTCTCACTGAAGTTACCGCTTACGAATCCCTGGGTCTTGATGATGATGGTCTCAACCAGCTTGTGCTCACCCTCAGGGGTCATGGTCTTGGCCAGTTCATCGGCCTCGGCCAGAACACTGCGGCCCTTGCCCCAGCCCTCCGGGAATTGGAACTTAGCCCACTCCTCACGTGCGCCCTCGCGCTTAAGGATATAGATGTCAAAGTATGCGAACTCGGCGTAGTTGAAGTAGAGGTTGGTGGATCCGTTGGGGTTGATATGGAACAGGTCCGTGCGGGCCCAGTCCAGAACCGGCATGAAGTTGTAGCAGATGCAGTGGATACCCTCGGCCGACAGGTTGCGCAGTGACTCCTTGTAGACCTCGATCTGATGGTCGCGGTCCGGTCCGCCGTACTTGATGGTCTCAACCACCGGCAGGCTCTCAACCACGCTCCAGCGCATTCCGTAACTCTCAATGTACTCACGCAGGTCGCGGATTTTCTCGCGTGTCCAAACCTGACCCAGGGGTACGTCATGCAGGGCAGTCACAATGCCCTCAACACCAATCTGCTTGAGCATGGCAAGAGTAATCTTGTCTTTCTTGCCAAACCAACGCCATGTTCTTTCCATATCTTGATTATTGGTTATGTAATATGAATACGCAAAGATAATCAATCCGCGACTTAACTTTACCTTATTATATGACTATTAATTATGAAGCCCCGCAAAAAGGGCGTAATCCAATAAGAAACCTTAGTTTGCAAATCGATAAGTTAGGGTTAAAAGGATTGGTCAGCGACAAATCACCTTTGCCGCTGATTTTCTTTATGTTAACTATGTTTTCAGATTTGGCAATTTGTTAAGCATTATGTTAACGAAGGATAAATATTTAACTTCCCACTTAACCTTCTCCCACTTTTTGACTCTTAACTACGAACACCGACAAGAAACGGTGTCGGGCGAAGCCCAACACGGTTTACCGGGTTCGAAACAAAAACGAATTAGTAAAAACAAAAAAATAAGAATTATGAAAAAGATTTTCTTCGCTGCCGTTGCAGCAATGTTCTTCGGAATCAATGTAAACGCTCAGAGTGTTAACGAGAATGAGGCTACCGTAGCCGACGTAGTTGCAGAACTCAACGACATCAAGGAAGTTTACACCGACATGTTCAGCCAGATCCTGGTTTCAGAGCAGAACGAGGTTGCTATGAACAGCGTTTCAATGGAATACTTCAACAACAGAATAGCAAAGTAAGTTTCAAAATACGATTTTCATAAGTTTAGGGTTAAGAAACAAAGAGCCGAGCTGTGAAGCCCGGCTCTTTGTTTTTTAATAAAAGGGAAAATTACTTCAGTGCGTAGTAGTTTTCCTCCTCACCTTCGGTAACGTTGATCTTGTCTTCACGGAGTAACCATCCAAGTCCCAGATAGAACTCTTTGTCCTTCAACTTAGTTGCCTTTTTAATTTCCTTCTGTGAGAGTGCATTCTTACCCTCCAGTGCGCGCCAGATCAGACCGGCGAATTCGCCTACCATTTTATTCATGATTGTATGTGTTTTTAAATATCGGCGCGAAATTACATATTTTTGCAACACATTATTCCAAAAAGTGGCTCAAATTGTATCAAAATAGCCACTTATTGGTATAATTATTCGGTGATATAGTCAAAATGAGGTATCGGCTTCAGTTTGAAGAGATTCTTTACATGCTTATCATCTATTGAAGCCTTGGTCTTGGGATCGTCGCATACGCCGGTGCGGATGTATCGGTCAAGAACGGCATAGGTAAAGCCCAGGTTGTCCTCATCACTCTTGCCGCTCAGTCCGTCTGAGGGAGTCTTCTCTACGAGTTCGGTAGGCAGGCCCAGTTCCTTTCCTATTGCAATGACCTCGGCCACAGTAAGACCGCCCAGAGGGGCAAAGTCACCGGCCGCATCACCGTACTTTGTCGAATAGCCCACCCAGTCCTCGGAGAGGTTGCATGTGTTGGCTACACGGCCGTTCATGGACTGCGATATAGCGTAAAGAGTAGTCATTCTGAGACGCGGCGGCATATTGATAACGGTCTGGCGGCTTATCTCTATACCTTCAGGAGCGAACTGCTCACCGATTGTGTTCATCAGAGCCTGATATGTATCGGCTATATTTACGTTGAAATGACGGATTCCCAGATGATTTATCAGCATCATGCTGTCCGATATGTCCTTCTGCACACCGTTGGGCATTGTTACGCCTATCACGCGGTCGCGCCCCAGGGCCTCAACGCAAAGTGCGGCTACGGTGCTGCTGTCCTTTCCGCCGGAGATACCTATAACGGCGTTACAGCCCTTACCGTTAACCTCAAACCAGTCTCTGATCCACTTGACTACTTGGTCTTTTACTTGTTTGGCATCGAATGTTTTCATGTTCAATAAAGTTTTCTCAGCCACAAAGATACTCTATTTGCAGTTATTTGATGCGCGGCTCTATACCTTCCTTTTTATAGTACTTCAGTTCATCAAGAATCTGCTGACGCCTGGTTCCGTCATACAAATCGTCAATGAACCAGTTATCCCTCTCATAAACCACAGTCAGATTCTGCTCGACATCTGTCCCGAAGTTATGGATAATTACGTTAACCAGTGCCTTCTTGTTACCACGCATCTTTACACTGTTCACTTTGGCAGAAAGGTCCTTGCCATAATCCTGGGCACAGATCCAATCATCAGCATCGTGAATGATCGGTCCCCCAAGTTGGTTTTCAATATCACCTATCTGGCTGTCCAGGCGATAGAATTCTTCAGAAAAATAGAGTGAGTCAAAATTAATATTCCCAGGTCGGAAATCAGGCTTGAGATACTCAGAGATCACATGACTGTACATCTCATTTACGCGTTTCTCAACATCCTCAGGCTGGGCGCATGAATTAACCACTAAAGAGAAAAGGACGCAAACACAAACAATAATCTGTTTCATAATCTTGAGCTTTTAGGTTTCGCTAAGGTAGTGATTTATCGCATATAATAAAAGGACAGACCCCAAATCATGGAATCTGTCCCTAAAATAATATCTGTCCGGAGGATTATTCCTCTTCCAGAGGTTTCATGTTGGTGTAAACGTTCTGAACGTCATCATCCTCATCCAGACGCTCAACGATCTTGTCGATGGTCTCGCGCTGCTCGGGGGTAACGTCCTTCAGATCGTTCGGGATGCGGGTGAACTCAGCAGCCTTAACCTCAAATCCGTTCTCCTCAAACCACTTCTGGATTGCGGCGTAAGACTTGGGATCACCGTACAGGGTTACCTCGTTCTCCTCCTCGTCGATATCGTACTCCTCCTCAATGCCCAGGTCGATGAGCTCCAGGATCAGCTCGTCCATATCAACACCGTCCTTCTTGGCAATGGTGAACTGGCACTTGTGGCTGAACATGAAGTCCAGGCTGCCGCTGGTTCCCAGTGTGCCGCCGAACTTGGTGAATACTGAACGTACGTTGGCAACGGTACGGGTGGTGTTATCAGTCAGGGTTTCAACGTAGATGGCAATTCCGTGAGGACCGTAACCCTCATAGTTCATCTCCTTGTAATCCTTCTGGTCCTTGCCCATTGCGTTCTTGATAGCGCGCTCGATGTTGTCCTTGGGCATGTTCTCGTGCTTAGCGGTAGCTATGATGGCACGCAATGTTGAGTTGTTGTCAGGATCGGGACCGCCAGCCTTAACAGCAATGGCAATCTGTTTGCCGATACGGGTAAATGTCTTAGCCATGTTGCCCCAGCGCTTGAGCTTACGGGCCTTTCTGAATTCAAATGCTCTTCCCATTGTATTCTTATGTTTTTGTTTGTTATTATCTCAGTTTTGCATCCAACTTGTTCTGCATTGCATTGATCATGTTGTTCATGACCTTTTCAATGCGGGCGTCGTTAAGGGTCTGGCTCTCATCCTGGAGCAGGAAACTAACGGCGTAACTCTTCTTGCCGGCCTCAAGGTTCTTGCCCTCATAAACGTCAAACAGGGTTACCTCCTTAAGGATCTTGTTCTCGGTCTGGTAAGCCAGCTTCTCAATGTCGCTGAACTTGACGCTCTTGTCAACCAGCAGAGCCAGGTCGCGGCGAACGGCCGGATACTTGGGCAGGTCAGTGAAACTGGTCTTGACCTTGCGGGTAGCCTTGAGCAGCTCGTCCCAGTTGATATCGGCATAATATACAGGCTGCTCAACATCGGTAGCCTTAAGCAGGGCACGTGCAACCAGGCCAAGTTCGGCAACAGTCTTGCCTGAGCGCAGCTTGTAACGCAGGCCGCAGCTGTAAATGGCGTTGTCAAACTCCTCAATCTGCAGGGCGTTCTGTGCCAGGCCGATACGCTTGAACACATTCTCTACGTATGCCTTAAGCTCATAAACCGAGCTCTTCTCATCAGCATGAGCCCATGAGCCCGATACACGCTGACCTGTAATCCAGAGGCCCAGATGATAATCCTCTGAGTATGCACGCAGCGGATTCTGAGGCTCGCCGTCCTTACCCGGCTCCTTGAGTGCCTCACGCTTTACTCCGTCAAAGTAGTAGCACTTGCCGAACTCAAAGAATCTGAGGTCTGAGCTCTGACGGCGGATGTTGTGTGACAGGCTCTCCAGACCGCCGAATACCAGGTTCTCACGCAGAACGTTCAGATCAGCGCTGAGCGGATTGATTACGTGAACCAGTTTCTCGGGCGGGCAGCACTCCAGACCGTCATAGTAAGCGGCGCGGGTGAGCGAGTTGTTCAGGATCTCATTGAATCCGCAACCTACCAGCTGCTCAGATACCAGATCCTGCAGCTTGTGTGAGCGGTCAACCTCACCCTGAACGGTCAGGCTTGACTTGACAGACTTGTCAAAGTCTATGTTGTTGTAACCGTAGATACGGAGAATCTCCTCCACTACATCGCAAGGATGCTGAACATCTACGCGGAAAGGAGGAACTGAGAGCTTCATGCCAGTCTCAGAGAATGACTCAACTGTTATGCCCAGGTTCTCGACAATGCTCTTCATAACCTTGCGGTCAAGCTGCTTGCCGATAAGACGGTCTGCATAGTCAAACTCAAAGTCAATCTTGAAGTTCTCTATCTTGGAAGGATAAACATCCTTGATATCCATTGAAATGGTACCGCCGGCCAGTTCCTTAACCAGCATGGCGGCCTGCTTGAGAGCATAAAGAGTACCGTTGGGATCGATACCGCGCTCAAAGCGGAATGATGCATCAGTGCTCAGCTGATGACGGCGTGCGCTCTTGCGGATCCAGGTGGGATGGAAATATGCGCTGTGTTGCAGATCATCAGGTCACGCTCTGAAAGCTTGCGCTCGATACCGTCCAGAGTTACGAACTTGGTACCCTCGGGCATGGTCTTTACAACCACCTTGCCGCCCTTGATCTTATCGGCGTCAAAGCTGTGCAGAGGCTGTCCGTAAGCGAACAGTATGAAGTTGGTGATATCGACGATATTGTTGATAGGATGAAGACCGATGGCTGTGAGCTTGTTCTTGAGCCAGTCGGGACTCTCCTTAACGGTGACACCCTTGATGCTTACGCCTGCGTAGCGCGGGCAAGCCTCGGTATTCTGAACGTCAATGTCAATCTTGAGCTCCTGGTTGTCAACCTTGAAGCCGTCAACATCGGGACGGTGCAGAGCGGTCTTGTAACCGTTCTGGAGCAGCCATGCATAGAAGTCACGTGCTACGCCCCAGTGTGAGCATGCGTCTGAGTGGTTGGGGGTGATGTCAACCTCAATCACAAAGTCTGACTCAAGATGGAAGTATTCAGCAGCAGGAGTGCCGGGAACGGCATCGGCCGGAAGAACCATGATACCTGAGTGGTCATTACCCAGACCCAGTTCCTTCTCAGAGCAGAGCATTCCGAATGACTCAACGCCGCGCAGTTTTGAAGGCTTGATGGCAAAGCACTCATCACCCTCATAAATCTTGGCGCCGATGGTAGCGACAACGACCTTCTGGCCGGCTGCCACGTTGGGAGCACCGCATACAATCTGTACGGGATCTCCGCTGCCCTGATTGACTGTGGTTACATGCAGATGGTCTGAATTGGGATGCTCGACACAGGTGAGAACCTCACCGATAACGATATCCTTCAAGCCACCCTTAACGGATTGAACCTCTTCTACTCCGTCAACCTCGAGACCGACTGATGTAAGCGCTGCAGCAACCTCATCAGGAGTCAGATCAAAGTCAACGTACTCCTTAAGCCACTTATATGAAACGTTCATAAAATACCTATTTCTTTTTCAAACCGCAAAGGTATAAAAAAGTCAGCAGATTGCCACAAATCTGCTGACTCATTTTACGGTTCAGTAAGGGATGTCTCCGGCATCCGGAGCACCGCCCAGCGGGTCATCGGGCGGGAGCGGTTCGTCATTCATCTTGGAACGCTTCACGCTGCCCCTGCGACCGCCGCCGGAATCGCCTGAACCTATGTTGTCGAAGAGAGCCAGATCACTCTGGAATGACAGACGCACATCACCCACTCCGCCGTTACGGTGCTTTGCAATGATGATCTCGGCGATACCGTGCAGATCATTGTGGTTGTTGTCCTCATAGATCTTGTAGTACTCCGGACGGTGGATGAAGCAAACGATATCGGCATCCTGCTCAATGGCACCGGATTCACGCAGGTCAGACAGCTGCGGGCGCTTGCCCTCGTAACCCTCACGTCCCTCAACGCCACGGTTCAGCTGCGACAGGGCGATGATAGGTATATCCAGCTCTTTGGCTATACCCTTGAGGTTTCGCGAGATGGTACTGATCTCCTCCTGACGGTTACCGAAACGGATTCCACTGGCGTTCATCAGCTGCAGATAGTCGATGATGATAAGCTCCACCTGATGCTCCTGCTTAAGACGGATGGCCTTGGTTCGGAACTCGGTGATGGAGAGTGACGGGGTATCGTCCAGATAGATGGGCGCGTTCTGCAGAGCATTGATCTTGCTGTCCAGAACCTGCCACTCATAGGGAGCCAGACGTCCGTCACGCAGCTTGTTGCCAGGGATCTCGCACACGCTTGATATCAAGCGGTTTACCAGCTGAACATTACTCATTTCAAGTGAGAACAGAGCGACCGGGTGCTCGTTGTTCACGGCAATGTTCTTGGCCATTGAGAGTGCGAATGCCGTCTTACCCATAGCAGGACGTGCAGCCAGGATAATGAGGTCTGATTTCTGCCAGCCGGATGTGATGTTATCCAGATCATTGAATCCGCTGGCCAGACCGCTCATACCCTCTGCGCGCTGTGCCGCCGTGCGAATACGGTTGACCGATTCCTGCAGCACCGCGTCAATCGACGCAAAGTCCTTCTTGACGTTACGGTGCGCAATCTGGAACAGCTTGTTCTCGGCCTCACCCAGCAGCTCGGAGATATCGGTCGTATCATCAAAGGCCTCAGTCTGGATCTCGCTCGTAAATGTTATCAGCTCGCGGGCCATAGCCTTCTGGGCGATAATACGTGCGTGATACTCAATGTGGGCCGATGATGTAACCTTGCCAGCCAGCTGGGTCACGTAGAGAGCACCTCCTGCCTCATCGAGCGTGCCATTGCTCTTTAACTGCTCAGTCACAGTCAGGATGTCAATGGGGCGCTGATTCAGCGACAGGTTTGCCACAGCCTCATAAATCACCTGATGACGATGATCGTAGAATGACTCCTTCTTGAGTATGTCACTCACCTTTGGGAATGCATCCTGCTCAATCATCAGTGCGCCAACCACTGCCTCCTCAAGTTCAAGGGCCTGAGGCTGGAGGTGATTGAGTACAATACCGTCGGTGTTGCTGCGGGAACGCTGTCTCGTTTTGGAATCTGCCATTTTCTTTCTTCGTTACAGATGCAAAAATAAAGGTTTGCCTCATGCTCCCGGCAAACCTTCATCAATACTTATCCCCGCGTTTTCAACAAGGTTTATTTTTTCTTTTCCTGCTCAAGTTCGTAAGCACGGACTTTCTCTATCATCTCCTGAGTCAGTCTGGATAGAGTTGTATCTCTTACTATTTCAATGTCGATACCACTGGCCCCCTTCCATCTTGGAGTACCATAAGCATTCATGATCACTATCCCCGGTGCAGTAGCCATTTCCAGTTTCTTTTTTGCCGATGTTTCATTAGTGCCGTATTCCTTATCAAAATCAGCAGCCTTTTCGAACAATATGACATCGTGATCCTTACGATTCAGATAAAAGAATTCAATTACACAGCCTTCATGATAGAAGTAGAAACACTCCTTAGGGTCATGCACAGTTATAGAATAGACACCGTTCTCATCAGTAACGGCAACGGGCCGATAATTTTTATCATCCTGAGGCAATGATACACCAGGCATGATATTATAAAAACTCTGAGATACTTTAACCCCGGAAAAAGGCGTGCCATCCTTCTTACGTACTACACCGGTAATGACATCGCCCTTCTTTACTGAAATTGTATCATCTGCTGCCAGCTGAGCAGGATTTGTAGCGGCAAACAGATCACTCTTACCGCAAAACAGAGGCAACAGCAGCAATGAGACGCTGCAAACAATGCGATACCACCCTCGGGACAAACAAATTCTGACTGTGCGGAAATTCATAACAGATTATCTTTATTATTGATAATGTTCAAAATATCTCAAGTTAAAGTGCATTTTGAAACATTAACATTAACAAGCGTGACAAAGGGGACGGTTCCGTTTGGCTCGTCTGCTAAAAGCAAAAACCCCACCTGAGCATACTGTAGCGCAGATGGGATCAATTTCTAGCGTGCCAAACGGAACCGTCCCCTTTGTCACATCAGCTCACGTTGGCAGGTGAACATGTCCGGGAAGAGGTCTGCCGGATTATCCAATGGTGTACGGAAAATGCCGTAGATGGTGGAACCGGAGCCGGTCATTGCGGCGTACTCTGCTCCAAGATCGTAGAGCTTCTGCTTTATCTCGGCCAGGAGCGGATACTTCTTGAATACCGAAGGCTCAAAATCATTGAAGACGCACTCCTTCCATTCGCTTACCGGACGCATTACAGCATCGGCAAGTGATGTCTCAGGCTTGTGCGGAGTCACTCCGCCGTATGCCTCGGCAGTGCTTACGGAGACATCGGGCTTTACGAGCAGAATCGTGTAGCCTTTAAGAGAAAGGCCGATGGGATTGAGAATCTCTCCCCTGCCCGTTGCTATTGAAGGAGTATTTGAAATAAAGAAAGCACAGTCAGAACCCAGACGTGCGGCATAACGCTCCATCATGCCTTCACGCATACGCAGGTTGAAACGGCGGTTCAGCAGAGTGATCATGAACGCGCAGTCCGATGAGCCACCGCCAAGGCCGGCGCCTGACGGGATATGTTTGTGCAGTTTGATGTCGATTGAAGGAAGGTCAAAGTCCTGCTGAAGCATCAGGTAGGCCTTGACTACAAGGTTATCGGCCGCACTGAACGGGAACTCGTTTCCCGTCATCTCCAGTGAACAGCACGGAATATCCTCTTTTCTGGGAAGCAGCCTGTAAGGCATGAATGCATCATCCGGCTGAACGAGCAGACCGGCCTCAATACGTTTGCGCAGCTGCGCCGGATCAAGCGGGCGCATGGGCTTTATCTCCAGTGCATCCTGCAGGAGCACCGGATAGAACACGGTCTCAATGTCGTGGTATCCGTCTTCACGTTTTGCCACGACATTGAGTCCTATGTTTATCTTGGCGTTCGGGAATGCAATCATCCCAGTATTGTTTTATTGGTTATCCTTCTCAACGCCCTTGGCGGCGATACGGCCCGATGCCATGCACTCGGTAAGAGCGTTACCGCCCAGACGGTTACCGCCAAAGAATCCGCCGGTAACCTCACCGGCTGCATACAGACCGGGAATGGCCTTGCCGCTCTCATCCAGAACGCGGCGGTCCAGGTCAATCTTAAGACCACCCATTGTGTGGTGGGTTGAAGGAGCAAGAACGCGGATAGTCAGGTTGGCATCGTCAATGTTGTAGGTTGACTTGTCATACTGACCGTCAGCACCGCGACGTGCAGAGCCGATGATACCGGTTGCGTGGCGCTTGCCTATCGGAGAAGGCTCACGGCCGTCCATAACAGCCATATCATACTCACGGATGCTGTTCTTTACAACCTCGGCATCCAGCTTGATACCCAGTTCATCAAAGAGTTCGGGAAGTGCCGATGCCTTTCCGCTCCAGTCCTTGCCGTTGAAGCTGTGACCGCCGCCACCGCCGAAGCCGCCGAAACCGCCGCCGAAGCCGCCGAATCCGCCGCCTCCCATGACGTAAAGGTAAACACCGCGACGGCCTTCCAGCTCAACGCCGTGCTTGAATCCGTTCAGTGAAAGTACGTCACGCTCGGAGCACTCGTCTACGTAACGCTTACCGTCCTTGGTGCTGATGAATACTACGTTCTCAACGCCGCCGAATGCGATAGCGCCGTCAGCGATGTAAGCCAGAGGCATGAGCTGTGTGTAGCCCTCGCCTACTGTTGCGGCACCTACCTTCTCGGCCATATCGATACCGTCACCACGCAGTGATGAGCGATTGGTTGTGCCTATGTTGGGTGACAGATACTGACGTGACCAGTACTTGTTGGTCTTGAGAACCTTCTGGATGTTGGCAGCGTATCCGCCGGTTGCAATGATCACACCCTTCTTGGCGTGAGCTGTAACCTCGGTGCCATCGGCCATCTTGGCCTTAACGCCTGTTACGCGGCCGTTCTCGAATATGAGTTCGTTGGCGCTGGTCTCTCTCATTACGCGGTTGTGCTTATCGGCATTGTTAACCACTGCCAGAGGAGCCATCACGTATGAACCCCAGTTGCCCTGATAACGCTCGGGAGTGCCGTCGCCGTCTGCATCGGTTGTGCATCCGTTCATTGTGGAACCTCTGTACCAGAGAGCGCCTACCAGAGTTGACTGGCTGTCGCTGAAACCTACGCCCATGCCCATAAGCCAGGGCTTGAGTTGCTCACCCTCCTCGATGAACTGCTTTACAAGTTCATAGTCACCGTATATCCACTCATCCTTGGCGGTGTTCTGACGCAGACCGCCGTAGTAGGTCTGGAAGATATGCAGGTTGGTGGTTGAGAACAGCAGGAGCTGGTTCTCGGGGGTACCCTTCTTGAGCTGAGGCTCGGCGTAATCAAGATAAGCCTTTATCTCTTTCTTAAGATCCTGCAGTGTCTGCAGATACTCCTTATGGACTCCGTGTTTGGAAAGCTCAACTATATCGCCGGCCACAAACTCGTGATCCTTGTAATAAGATGCGTCAAACGGCTCCTCACTCCAGTTATATATAACCTTAAGGTCATTTACGCAGCCCACGGTTGCACGTACCTTGTTGTGCATCTTGCCGTCAAAGCCCTTGGCCGTGGTTGCTGTGGGTCTGTTGATATCCCACACAAGACTGTGATCGATAGACTGATAGACACCGCCCGATACCAGAGTGTTACCGCCAAGTTCAGCGTTCTTCTCAATGATAAGGACTGTGTTGCCGTCCTGTGCAGCCTGTGCCGCAGCGCAGAGACCTGCACCGCCACCGCCTATGATGACCACATCCCAGGTATCATCTATGGGAGCTCCGGCCTCTGCCTTGACTCCGTTATCTATGAATGCCTTACGGTTGGTAACGCCGGCCTGATCGGCAGCGTTCAGCACGGCCTCCTTAAGGCCGAAACTTGACATTGTGGCGCCCGATACGGCATCGACATTAAGTCCGTTGGCTGCGATGAGTTTGGCAGGAAGGGTCTGCAGAGCGACATCACCTACGTGGGCGGTCTCACGCTGCTGGCCTACTCGGATATCGGTAATACCGGTCTCGCTGAATGTTACGCGGGCCTGTACCTGACCGCCGTAACCCTTACCGCTGCCGGTATATGTGCCGGGAGTGAAACTCAGGGCTGCGTTCTTGGCAGGAACCGGTTTCTCACCGCGGGCCTGTGCAAGAGCCAGATCAACAGCCTTCTTGACTGCGTCCGATGAATATGTGGCGCCTGTAACGCCGTCAACGTCTGTACTCTGGGCCTCTACTATCCTCTGTGCGACGACAGTGTAAGGCGATGTGTACTGTGCATAGGTATTGCCGTTATCCTTCACAGACACAGCGGCAATCTTGTGACCTTTTACGGTCACCGTAGCGGTAATTGTACTCTCAACGTTAAGGGCATCGGCCATATACTTGCCGTTAGCCAGTTGGGTACCATCTGTCGGTGCGCCGCCTCCGCAGGCAGCCACCAGCAAACCTAAAACTGAAAAAGAAACTCCGGAAATTCTCATATTGTTATTTCAATTAAAGTCCTGCAGCTACTGCTATACCGTGATCTACGCCGCTGAATCCCATGAATGCAAGGGCCAGCAGGCCGGCAGTGATAAGAGCTATTGCCATACCCTCCATGCTCTTGGGGATACGAACCTTGGCCAGCTGCTCACGGATACCTGCAAAGATTATCAGTGCAAGGGCAAAGCCGATTGAAGTGGCAATTGCGTAAACCACGCCTGTAAGCAGGTTGGGCTCAAGACCCTGAGCGTTGTAGGTAGCGTTGGCAACCAGGATGGATACACCCAGGATGCAGCAGTTGGTGGTGATAAGGGGCAGGAAAATACCCAGAGCCTGATACAGTGAAGGAGAAACCTTCTTGAGTATCATCTCAAGCATCTGAACCAGACCGGCAATCACCAGGATGAAGAGTATTGTCTGCAGGTAACCCAGTCCGTAGGGATTGAGCACCCAGTTCTGCAATGCATAAGTAACTATGACAGCAACCGTAAGCACGAACGTAACGGCCAGGCCCATACCTGCGGCGGTACTGATCTTCTTTGAAACACCCAGGAACGGGCAGATGCCCAGGAACTGGGACAGAACTATATTATTGACGAATATAGCCGCGATAAAAATCAGAAAATATTCCATAGTGTTCAGGCTTTACGGTTCTTTACTGAATTGACGATGGCCATCAGAAGACCAAGTGTAATGAATGCTCCGGGAGCCAGAACGAACACAAGCATGTTCATTGACTCGGGGAATATACGGTAGCCGAATACGGCGCCGTTTCCAAGCAGCTCACGTACAAATCCCAGTATGGTCAGGGCAATGGTGAAACCTATGCCGATACCGATACCGTCGCAGATTGAGGCAAACACGTTGTTCTTGGCTGCGAATGCCTCGGCACGGCCCAGGATGACGCAGTTCACTACAATCAGCGGTATGAAAATACCCAGCGTCTTGTACAGGTCAGGCACATAAGCCTGCATGAGCATCTGCAGAAGTGTCACGAATGACGCAATCACAACTATATAACAAGGTATTCTGACACCGTCGGGAATCAGGTTCTTAAGCAGTGATATGAATGTGTTGGAGCAGATAAGCACGAACATCGTGGCAATACCCATTCCAAGTCCGTTGATGGCCGATGTCGTAGTAGCCAGCGTGGGACACATTCCCAAAAGGAGAACGAATGTAGGATTCTCCTTGACTATTCCGTTTGTTATTGTCTTGAAGTAATTCATCGTTGCATCGGTTTTAGTTCTGTGATGAAGCTCCGCTCACGCCATCGGCGGCAGTGTAACCGAACACTGCCTTGTAGGCGGCGTTCACGGCACGCAGGAATGCCTTTGAAGTGATGGTAGATGCTGTAATGGCATCAACCTGACCGCCGTCCTTGCTGACGGTCATAACGTCATCACCGGGATTCATACCTATGATATTGTGGTTACCGGGCTTGCCGGGAGCACCCAGCAGCAGAGTGGTTACGGCCGATTGCTCCTTAACCTCACCGCTCTTCTGGCGGAACCAGTCATTGGCCTGAGCGCCCAGTCCCGGGGTCTCACTGTGCTCGAGCACCTCATAACCCAGGATCTTGCCCTCGGAGTCAAATCCTACCATTACCTTGAATGCACCGCCGAATCCGTTCTTATCGGTAGATTCAACCGCAGTACCCAGCAGGTTGTCATTCATGTCATACACATTGTGGAACACAAAGCCCTCCTTCTCAGTAGGATCCTCCACACGGAACTTGATGTCACGGTCACCCAGTATCACACTCTTGATACCGTTCTCAATGGCCTGATTGTTGATCTGCTCGATGGGGCCTGCGGTGACATTGTTCACCCAAGCCAGCAGACCGCCTGCCACAATTGCAATGGCAGTCAGCACAATGGCCATGTTTGCTATGTTAGATTCCAGTTTCTTCATTTTACTGCCTCCCCGAAACGTTTAGGTTTGCACCAGTTGTTGATAAGCGGAGTAACGGCGTTCATCAGCAGGATTGCGAATGACATACCCTCCGGATAAGAACCGAAATATCTGATCACAACGGTCAGGAAACCAATTCCTATACCGTACCACACCATACCCTTGGGAGTCATGGGTGATGTCACATAGTCAGTAGCCATGAATATGGCACCCAGCATCAGACCGCCTGAGCACAGGTGATAGAGCGGGTTGACATAAAGCACGGGGTTGATGAGCCACATGATACCTGTAAGCACTGCAACGGTTGCCAGGATGGTTACAGGAATGTGCCATGTGATAACTCTGCGCCACAGAAGAATAAGGAGGCCGATGAGCAGTGCCAGGGCACTCACCTCACCTATGCAACCTCCGATGCCACCCATAAAGAGGTCCTTAAGGGCGGGCAGCTGATCCATTGCTGCGGTGTTGCCGCCTGCAATCTGACCGATCAGGTTCATGGGAGTGGCACCTGTAACAGCATCGGCATAAGCCGTAAACTGATGAGGTACCGGCCATGAGGTCATCTTGGCGGGGAATGATATGAGCAGGAACACACGTCCTACAAGTGCGGGGTTGAAGGGGTTGTTACCCAGACCGCCGAATGCCATCTTACCTATTCCTATTGCTACCAGCGCACCTACCACGATCATGTAAAGCGGCAGGTTTGAAGGCAGGTTGAATGCCAGCAGGATACCGGTAATGGCGGCGGACCCATCGGCCAAAGTGGAGGGTTTCTTGAGGAACACCCTTGTTATGAACCACTCAAAGAAGAGACAGGATGCCACTGAAGTAGCGGTTACGATCAGTGAACCCAGCCCGAATACCATGAATGAGGCGATGAGTGCCGGCATCAGAGCCACAATCACCCAGCGCATATTCCTCTCTATGGTGTCACCGCAGTGTACGTGCGGAGATGTAGTTATATACAGTTTCTGAGCCATAATTCCTTATTTCTTAGCGTTACGTGCGCGGATTATTCCGCCTACCCTGTTCTTGGCCAGACGAACCCAGTCAAGCAAAGGTCTGCGTGAGGGGCAGGTGCTCTGACAGCAACCGCACTCAATGCAGCTCATTATCCAGTTCTCCTCGGCGCACTCCCAGTCACCTGATTCAGATGCGGTGGCAAGCAGATAGGGCTCCAGACCCATCGGGCATGCCTGAACGCACTTGGCGCAACGGATACAGTTGCGCTCCTCGCGGCGTATGGCATCCTTCTCGGGAATAAGGAGCACACCTGATGTACCCTTGACCACAGGAGCAGTCTCATCAAGCAACGGGCGTCCCATCATCGGACCGCCTGATATCAGTTTTCCTGTATCCTCAGGCATGCCGCCTGCATATTCCAGCAGCTGGCTGACAGGTGTACCCATTCTTACCTTGAGGTTGCAGGGCTTCTTTACGTTCTGGCCGGTAACGGTAACGATGCGCTCAATGAGAGGCTTGTTCTTCATTACGGCCTCATAGATGGCGAATACGGTGCCCACGTTCTGCACTACGCAGCCCACATTGGCGGGAAGTGCCGGTGGAGGCGGAACCTGACGGCCGGTGACAGCCTCGATGAGCTGCTTCTCACCGCCCTGCGGATATTTCATCTGCAGAGGCATGACCTCAATACCGCTTACCATTGATGTCTTGGACTTGAGCAGTTCTATTGCATCGGGCTTATTGGCCTCAATGCCGATAACCGCACGGTCAATTCCAAGCACCTTGAGAATAACCTTGATACCGATGATGATCTCATCCGCATGCTCCAGCATCAGACGGTGATCGGCCGTAAGATACGGCTCGCACTCAACGGCGTTTATTATCAGGGTGTCGATTGTGCACTCCTTGGGAGGACACAGCTTTACGTGTGTGGGGAAACAGGCACCGCCCATTCCTACTACACCTGCATTCTTGATGCACTCAATTATCTCATCACGTGTCTTGGTGCTCTGCAGGACCAGCTTCTCGGAACGGTCAATTGAAGGCTCCCACTCATCACCCTCCACATCGATGAATATGGCGGGCTTGCGCAGTCCGCTGGCGTCGACAATGGTGTCAATCTTGGCAACCTTGCCCGATACGGATGAATGGATTGAAGCCGACATGAAACCGCCCGGCTCGGCGATCTTGGTTCCTACGCGGACAACGTCACCCTTCTCGACACACGGTACTGCGGGAGCGCCTATGTGCTGTGACAGGGGGAAGACAGCCTGCTGGGGCAATCCCAGGGTCTCTATCTTCTTGCCGGCCGTAAGCTTGTTTGGCTCGGGGTGTACACCACCTATTTTGAAAGTATTCATAATACCTTATTTGTTTTCGGTTGATTCTGTCTCCACAGGAGCGGTCTCAGGGGCAGCGGGTGCCTCCTCTACCACCCTCTTGGGAGGGAAGTTGACGGCAATAATTGAATGCTGCGGGCACTCGTCTACGCACTTGCGGCACAGACGGCACTTCTCAAAGTCTATGTATGCCAGGTTGTTCTCAAGGGTGATGGCCTCGAACGGGCATGCCTTTACACACTTGCCGCAACCTATGCAGGCCACATCACAAGCCTTCTTGGCAACGGGACCCTTATCCTGGTTGACGCAGCTTACATAAACCCTGCGGTCCAGTTTGTTCTTGTTGCGCAGTTCGATTATATGGCGCGGGCAGGCCTTGACGCAGGCACCGCAGGCGGTGCACTTGTCCTGATCAACCACCGGAAGTCCAGTCTCGGGATCCATCTTGATGGCGTCGAACTTACAGGCCGATACGCAATCACCGCAACCCAGGCAGCCAAAGAAACAGCCGGTCTCACCGCCGTTCATCATGGCGGCTACGGCACAGCTCCTGGCTCCGTCATAAGTGCGGAGTCTGGGACGGCTCTGGCATGAACCGCTGCACCTTACGACTGCAATCTTCTCAACTCCAACCTCTATCGCATGACCTGCAATGGCTGCGACCTGTTGCATAACCTCACTCTTGCATGCCGAACACTTGAGATTGTCCATGGATTCTGCCTTGACGCAAGCGGCGGCAAAGGCTGCACATCCGGGGAATCCGCATCCGCCGCAGTTGGCACCGGGCAGGAGTTCGGTAATCTGACCCACTCTGGGGTCCTCTTCAACCTTGAATTTTCTTGACACGGCATAAAGCACCAGACCAAGAATGAGTCCGGTTGCGCCGAGAACAAGAACAGCAGTCAAAATAAACGTCATATCCTGTTTATAGTATTATCCTGAATTGGAAGTCCCTTTTAATCCTGTTACGCAGCAGGAACAGAACCACGTAATAGGGAACCAGTATGCCAAGTGCCGCAATTGCCGCCGTCTTCTCGCTGCCTGATACTCTCAAGGCCACAATCAGCGCAACCACTAAAAGCAACAGAGGCAGCCCGAAAGCAAAAGTCACGGCTTTCATTCCGAGACTCTCTGCACCGGCTACCGTCACCACCTGCCCTGCCTTGAGACCTTCAGTATCGGCACACTGTACCTCAACCAGCTTGTCCTTTGACTCTGCAGCACGGCATAGACCCTTTGCCTGACAACCTGAACAGGCCGAAGACTGCGTAATGCGTACTATAACTTTTTGACCTTCAATGGAGTCAATTACCCCCTCGTGTCTGATGTCGATACCCATATGGTCCCAGGCCTGTTTAATCTTACAAAAGTAAGATATTTCCCGATGTAAAACGTATTTTATTGACATTTTTATTTGTTATCGGGTAAAAAAAAGACTCCGGCCGTATTGGTCGGAGTCTTAATCTTGCAGTTTATTGGGGTTATGCCTCAGCGGGTGCCTCCTCAGCTGCGGGAGCCTCCTCTGCTGCGGGAGCCTCGGTAGCCTCAGCGGCTGCCTCCTCAGCTGCTGCCTCTGCGGCTGCTGCCTCAGCTGCTGCCTTAGCCTCAGCCTTCTTGGTAGCTACCTTCTCGGCGATAGCCTCGTTAACCTTCTTCTCTGCTTCCAGTTTAGCCTTGCTGGCCTCGCGCTTAGCCTGCTCATCCTTAACGGTGATAGCCTTCAGTGCGCCCTCCTTTGCCTGCTTCCAAGCATCGAACTTAGCCTGAGCTGCGGCCTCATCGAATGCGCCCTTCTTAACGCCACCCTGGAGGTGCTTCATGAGATACACACCCTCGCGTGACAGGATGTTACGTGCGGTATCGGTGGGCTGTGCGCCTACGTTAACCCAGTACAGGGCTCTTTCGAAATTCAAATCTACTGTAGCGGGATTGGTGTTAGGATTGTAAGTACCAATCTTCTCAATAAACTTTCCATCACGTGGAGCTCTGGAGTCTGCAATTACGATTGAATAGAAGGCGTAACCTTTGTGGCCTCTTCTCTGCAATCTGATTTTTGCTGCCATAAGTTGTTGTTTTTATTGAATTTATAAATGATTTGAATAGCCGTTATCCCGTAACGGCGGCGCAAAGGTAGTAAAAATTATCATGCAAACATCATAAGGTCCGAAATATTTCTTGCCGGAAACGGTTATCGGACAGAAGGATAGCTTGCAGTGTAATGTATGAAAGTAAACTGAGCGTAGTCGCTGTGTGCGTCATACCAGCTCTGAAGCTTCTGATTTAGCGACTGGCAGAAGGACTCCTGTTGAATGGCGAACTGGGACGTTGCCTCGGGGCAGTCAATCACTCCGCTGTTGGTTGCGGATATGCTGTAGTCCGTTCCTCCGTCTACCTCACCGGCCTGGTAGCAGCCTACGATAGTACCTGTGTTGGTTCCTACAAGACCTCCGGTTCCGTGGGTGATGCCGGTATGGCAGCAGGCATAGATGACGCCGCTGTTGGTACCTGTTATGGCTCCTGCACTGGTGGTTACGTCATCGGCTATACGGCAGCCTCCTATTATGCCGGCGTTGGCATCGGTCAGCGCTCCGCCTCCGGATATGGTGCCTATGGCGGTTATCTGCAGCTGTGTCACTACCGCATGCTCGCCCAGCTTGGCAAAGACGGGCTTGCCGTAAAGGCGGTTCAGGTATCGGTTGTCACCCTGATAGGTGCCTTCAAAGGGATGTACGGCATCGCCTATTCCTATCCAGCTTACGGGGCTTACGCCTGACTCGCTGTCCTCAAGTATGGTCTTGGTCGATGCGGCCTGCATGGTGATATCGGCATCCTGTCTGATATACTTGCCCTGGAAGGTCATACCGCCGGTTACCTCCTTTGCGAACGACAGCAGCTGCAGGGCCGATGATATGCGGTAGGGATAGAGCTCCGATCCGTCATTGCCGTAGATGTCCTTGATGACATCGCCGTCACGGTACAGCCAGGTGGCGTCATCGGCCGTAGCTGTAGGCATATCGTGTGTGGTGACGGGGCTGTTTATATCCATGAAGGTGGATTTCTTGCGCAGCTCACCCAGGTTAGGCGTGCTGACATAGTTCCAGTCGTTGTACTCCACTCCCATGAACATCTCCTCGTCCTTGTGGTTGAGTGATATGTTCAGTGTGGTGGCCATTCCCGAGTGCAGGTTGACCGTCTGGCTGAATGCGCCGCTGTAGGTCTTTACAAGCGGGTCGCCGTCGGGATTCAGGGGATCGGGATAGGTTACGGTGAATGAGAACGCAAGAGGTGCGTCATTGCCGTTGATGGCGTGGAACAACTCATCCTGGGGTGTGGTTATGCCGTAGAAGGTGAAGGTCTTGCTCTGGGCGTTACCCTCGCCTGCCGCATTCTTGCACCACATACGTACATCCTTGGTTACCTGCTCGGCGTTGCTCAGGTTGAGCACCTTGAGATTACGGCTGTCGCCGCCCCAGGTGTATTTGGCGGGCTGGTTATGCAGTACCAGGTTGCTTACCCTGACGCGGGTATCGACTGCGCTGGTGCTGGCGGCAAAGTCCTTGATGTTCACAATCACGCAAACGTTACTCATTGCGTGGTACATGGTGACCTTGGTGGAAAGTCCGCCGGTCTCGGCAACCGTCTCGGTATCGTAGTTGAGCAGCAGGTCCTCCTGTTTCATGGCGCTGTTGCCCGGTGTGTAGTCAAGTTCGGTCTGGCCGTAGCCCAACTCACCGGCAAAGGTGCCGTCACCGTTATCGATCCAGTGATAAGCGGCCATAGGCAGGCTGTAGCCGATGAATGTGTGGGGTGATGCACCGTCGGTCCAGTAGATCTTTTCCGGCAGGTCGCCCTCTTCCCTCTCCCAGCTCAGGGCTTCGTAGTAATAGTAGCGGATGCCGCTGTAGGTGAACTCAGCCAGGGGCTCGGTGGTACGCTTGATGGTCGTGAACACGATTTTGTCATTGGCCGCAAACTCGGTACGGCCCACCTCGACCGCGGGAGCGGCGGCACGGGTGGTGGCGTCTCCGCTTATGGAGACCTGAATTCCCCTTATCTCAAGATCCTTTCTGAAAGAAAACCTGTTTTCCCTGCTGCATGCGGTCAGCAAGGCCATAATGCTCAGAAGGAGCCATATGCTGTTGTTCTTGAACACTTTCATCATGATTTAGTTTATCTGCACGGTAATCCTGTAGAGTTTACCCGGCTCAAAGAGAGTCTGGTCCATCTCCATACTGTAGCGTGTCTCTCCGTCGCGGATCCAGAAGGTGGCGTTCTGTGAGAGCGTACAGGGCGGTATGATGAGACGGTAGGTCTTGGAGCCTGCGTTATATGCGGTATAGGTGGTATTCTGGCCAATCTCACTGAAGGGCTTTACCACTGTCTTGTGCTGTGAGTCATTGACGACGGCTATTCCCAGGATGGTGCCGTTCTGCTCCTTTGTGCAGGAGTGCTTGCTCTTGTAGCCGTAATCGTTCGAGTTGACCTTGCTGGCGGCTGCGTAATAGTCACCCACAATCACCTCGGCCTGATCTATGTCGGGCATTCCCTCAAGGGTCAGCACGGCGTCATCGGACAGGCCTATGTTTTCGTCGACGGTTATCAGCAGGGCTGCCATCATATGTCTGAAACTCAGGTGTACGTTATAGGAGCCGGTCTGTTGTATGGTCTGTGCCCACAGCAGGTCCGATGCCTTGTAATCGGCCTCCTTGGACTGGTCGGCATGGAAGACGTAGCTGTACTGCTCCACGCGGGTGTCACTGCCGGCTATGAATATCTGCTCCTCGCTCCAGGTCTGCGCAGTGTAGACGTAGGGAGTCTGCTGAGCCTCGTAACGCTCGTAGATGTCG
Organism: uncultured Bacteroidales bacterium; assembly: GCA_902798685.1. Taxonomy (GTDB): domain Bacteria; phylum Bacteroidota; class Bacteroidia; order Bacteroidales; family Bacteroidaceae; genus Colenecus. The sequence goes on along the minus strand of CADBXO010000003.1, from coordinate 93,792 downwards.
GGCGATGCCGAGGGGCTGTAGTCACCGTCTATGTCAAAGCCGTCCGATGCCTGCAGCGTAGCCCACTCGTCGGTATGCCATTTGAGCAGCCAGAAGGCGTCAAAGCTGGCTCCGTAGGTGGTCTCGCCGAACTCGGTATGTGACGAGAAGGGGCAGATGACCTTGAGCTTGATTTTGTCGCCGTTCTCAAAGGCGTTGCCGTCAAAATTGGCGCGGGTGTCAATCTCACCGTCAAAATTACGGACCGACGTAAAGAACGAGAGTCTTCCCGGCTCTACGGTCTGCTCTTCCTTTGAACAGCCTGCCAGAAGCAGGAGGGCGCAAAGAGATAAAAATCTGTATGTCTTCATATCCATCGGTCTTAATTGTTCTGTATCAGCGGGTTCCAGCTCTCATCGGCATCGAGGGTTCCTGTCACCAGCTCGGGATAGAGGTGTACGTAACCCACTGTCGAGGCTGTGTAATGCATCTGGCAGGGATACTTGGTACCCACCTCGGTCAGGTTATACTGTGATATGGCGTAGTTCATTGCCTTCCAGGGGGCCAGTCCGTAAATCTCACGGCGCATATTGGCACTCATCTCGTAGTAATCCACATCGGGGCCGATAAGGTAGTCGTTCTTGGCCTTGAGCACATGTGAAGCGGCTCCGCGGATATACTGGCGGGGGCCGTAGGCATCCCTTACCGCTCCTACTGCATTAGTGCCGGGTGACTTCTCGATGTCGTAGTAGTTGCACATGAATACGCCCCACTCTATGTCATGACCTTTAAGAGGTGCAAAGAAGGCCGATTCGGCATCTTCGCCGTATGCACCCAGAAGCGCTCCGGTGCCTGACGGTATGCCTGAGGCTGCCTGCATGCATCCCAGCATCGTAAGGTCATCGGCCACACCTACCAGAGGCTTGGTTGAATTTCCCACATGGATGCAGCCCACAACGTAGCTTGTACCCTGCAGGGTATCGGCGATGGAGCAGGCGGTGCTGTTGCACATCAGGGAGATTCCGGAGATGTAGCAGCCCCATCCTGTGGGTCCATCCGGAACGGCTTTCCTGACGAGTGACAGGTTGTGCACGCTCTCAATGCGGAGGTTGCTTATGGCGCAGTCCATGACATGCTCGAACAGATATCCGTCCTGCATGTTCACGTTGGTGAGCTTGTGTCCGTTACCCTTGAAGTTGCCGCTGAACACGGTGTTTCCGTGACCTACGCTGGGCAGTTCCCAGTCATAGAGGTCAAGGTCCTGTGTCAGGCTTACGTCAAAGTGGCTTCCGTAATCGGGGTCAAAGAAATCGATGGGACCCGTTATGTAGTCCTCCTTTACATGGGCTACCTGTGTTGATACCGTAGGATAGAAATGGGGATAGAATACGTATCCCAGCGCCTCGGCATCCTCTCTTGTTATCTCGGTGGTGTTGCCGTTGCCGTCATCGTAGATCCACCAGTAGGTCTCGAATCCGTCCTCATCCTTGATTTCATGTCCCTCGTTGTCCTTACGTACCTCACCTCGGGTAAGTCCGCTCATCTTGGCGGCGGCGTTTCCGTTGACCAGTCTGATGAAGGTGATGAATTCACTCTGGTTGCTGACGCTGAATGCGGGGTTGAAATCACCGCCTGCAACGGCAATCTTGGCGGCAGCCCTGTAGGCCTGCGTCCACCATCTGAAGTCAAGGTCAACCATTGTATGTGCCTCGTCATCGGCGTTATCGGTACCCAGGTCCTGCTCGGTCCATGAGAAGCTGTCGGTGGCGGTTATGGTGATATGGTCGTAATGGTAACCTACGCTGAACAGGTAGCTGTAACCGGCTTTCATGGGCAGTCCGTTGGGGAAGGCAACGGCACCCTGCGGTGTCTTGATGTCGCTCAGGGCAAAGATATGCCAGGAGCCCTCGGTTCCCTCGGTTGCGGCCTTGTCGCCGTTGTTGACATCGTAGAGCCATACCTTGAATCGGGTGCATGCGGGCAGAGTCAGTTCCTGGCCGAGTGCGCCGCTGCTCATGTCATAGGGGATGGACATCATGTACAGACGTCCGTCATTGCTGTTGAATACCGGGTGCTGCACCTGACTCTCTATCTCGGCGGCACTCAGGGTTCCTATCTTTACGATTCCGTCGGCTGTGCCGTACTGTTCCAGATTCCTGAAATCGGTGTTGTCATCGTTGTAGAGAGCCTGGGTCATTGCGACGGGCAGGAATGTGCGGTCATCGATTCCGCCAGGCATACACATGCGGTTGTAGGCTGCCAGCACCTGATTGCACTCCTCCCGGGCCTGCTCATCGGTCTTGGCGTTCTCCAGGTCGTCATGCGCCTGAGTATCGTCATTGTCATCACGCTTGTAGTCGTGCCAGTCGGTACAAATGACTGCTCCCGCGAACTCGTTGCCCGGCTTGCAGGTCAGACCTATACGGCAGGCAATGTGATGCATGGAGAGCGGAATGTCATATGTTGGACCTGATACGGTTACCCAGTCTGATACGGTGTAGTCAGGATAGTAGCTTTCCTTGGTTCCATTGTCGATGGCGTCATCCAGGTTGCTGCGTCCCCATGCGCGGAAACGTACGGTACGTCCGTTCTCCCATACCAGCGAGTCGGCCTCGGTCTGGGTGGTCGGGGCCGATAAGGGGTCATCGGACTTGAGTTTTCCGTCCATCGGGAACCAGTCGGAATGGAGCGATACGGTGGTTCCCGTAGCGTAATCCATCTTGAAGTAATAGGTGCGGAAAGACTCACCCTCCCCGTCAAATACCGAGCCGCCGCTGCCTATGGCATACTGGCGGAATATGCGCATCTGGTCGCCCTCGTTGAACGAGCCGTCATGATGCTGTGTGGCGCGGGTCATGAACGGATCGGCCACCGATGCACTGAACCTGACCCTGCGGCCGGTCAAAGAGGTCTGCTCTTCATCCTGTATCCTGAAGTCATCGTTCGTACAGGACAGGAGCGCCAAGGCACCAAACAGATATATAACGTTTCTGAACTTCATTTCCGGTCTTTAATATTCGGGAATGGACGGGTTGCTGTTTGAAACGCGCACCGATCCGTTCCAGCAATTATTGACATATCCTGTTATCACTCCACCCTCCTTGAAGAGGACTCCGCCCGACATCCTGACGTTCACGGTCTCGGCACGCCAGCCTAAGGCGGGTACCCACTTGCCGTTTTCCAGATGTACGTTGGCCTCCCAGGTGGCGCTTGCGTCACTCTCCTGTGCCGTAGTGTACGTTCCGTTCATGCCGGCAAAGAGCCAGTTGTGCTGTGCTGTCACTCCGGTAAGGGTGATGGTATGGTCAAGAGCGTCCAGATGTCCGCTGAAGACAAAGTCATCGGCAAAGTCCGATACATCTATGGTGATGTCGTTCTTAAGGATGAAGTAGTCACCGTGATGGGAGCCTCCCGGAGTTGCCTCACGGAGCATCTCTATGAAACGGGCGTCGCTCATGTACTGGGCGCGGGTATCTTCGGCATCCGTATCGTAATAGTGGCCGTCGGTAACATCCACATCCAGAGTGCTGTTGGTAAAGGCGCGCTGCCAGCCGCTTCCGGCTTTTGAAAGGGTGTTGCCGTTGCGGTTGTTCACGCCGTAATAGTCATCATCAAAGGCGCTCTCAACCCACAGGCGGGCTCCGGTGCTGTTGTAATCGATCCTCTCGGGAGCCACACGCAGGTAAACCACTGTCTCGTCATTGGCGTCCAGGTCAAAGGCGAAACGTTTCTCGTATACCAGGTCATTGTCAAGCGTGAGTTCGAACACGATGCGGTTCTCCTCGGTCTCGGTTATGACAGACTCGTCATACATGGCCTTGTCGGCTACTGTATAGGTGGGTCTTACTATGATATCATAGAAGGGAGCGTTAAGATACTCGGTGCAGAAGTAGTGGCTGTTGTCACCGTTGGCGTTATAGTCGTTATTGGCCGATTCCCACGCATCGTCGGTGGGATACACCAGTCTGCCGTTTGACTTGTTCTCATAGACACGGATGGTCTCCTCGCCCAGATAATGGGGAATGACCTTACGCTCCTCCTTCCATACGGGATGTCCCTGGGCCGATACGTAATCAAGTGTCTTTACGTTACAGAATCGCAGCATGGTTGCCTCGCCGTCATAGTTCTGGGGATCATAGCCTTTCAGCTGGGCGTTCATGCTCTCCTCAATCAGCACGTATGCCTTCACACGGGCCAGACGGTGCTGCAGAGGTATGCTGATAAGACCTACGGTTGCCTGTATCTCGGCCTTGGGAGGAACGGCGGTATAACGGACCAGGTCGGTATAATCCTGTGCCGGATTCTGCTGTTTCAGTCCCTCGGGGATATAGACGCCCTGGAAAGTATGGGCTCCGTTACCCATCCATTTGGCGGGTACGTTGGTCAGATTGTCACCGGCATCGTATGCTTTAAGGCTGTACAGCGTGATTCCGCCCTCGGATGTGCGGATATTGCCGCCGCCGTCAACCTCCAGTGTGAGGCGGGCCTTGCGGCTGACATCGTTGTACAGATAGGTCATATCCATACCGCCGGCCAGTACATCCTTAAGCCAGGGTATGGTCTCGGCAGCCTGACCGGTAGGCTCGGTCGCGGCCTTGGTCATCAGTCTCCCGGTGCTGACCGTTCCTACATGGATGACATCGGCATCATCGGCCGGTACGGGGGCATCGGCCTTGGTGCATGCCGCGAGAAGGGCAGCCAGACAAACGGGAATAAGATATCTGTTTATCGTTTTCATCTTCAGAATGCTTTTTCGGTCGGGGTGACGCTGTTGCGCTTACCAATGGTACTCTCCACATCACCTGTGTACTTGCCCACTCCGCTGCAGTCTATCGGCCACCAGTTGCCCTGGCACTCTTTTGTGGCACTGAGTCCGTTACCCAGCAGGGCGTTACCCAGGATACCGCCGTGATAGACGTCATTGGCTATATTCTCAAAGCAGGTGCAGTCGGTTATGATAAGTTCCGGCACGTCACTTGACTCATTCTTCTTCTCAATACCGCCCACGATACCACCGTAATAGATGATGGTCGACGGGGTTCCGGTAAGGGTGCTGCTTATGGAGTGGAATATGCACTGGGTGACGGTTGCCTTTGAGACGGTCGATACTATACCGCCTGCGAACTTACGTCCCTGAGTGATGTTCTCCTCAATGTATGCGCGGATATCGGCCTTGACCTCACAGCCGGCTATGGTGGCGCCTTCCCATGCCCAAACCACTACGCCTGCAGGGTTGGCGGCCTGGATATACTTGCCGTCGGCCATCTTGACGCGTATGTTGCGCAGTTCGGCCTGCTCGCCGTGAACCTCAAAGGCCACAGGTGCGATGGCATCGGTAGCCGAAGGCATCGGGGTTGCAATAAGGTTGTCCGATACGAATACCGTCACATCGTGGATGCGGCCCGATACGGCGTTGAACAGCATGACTGTGGTAGTTATCTGCTTGTCATAGCCGTCCAGTTCATATGCGACGTCACCCACCTGACTGCTTACGGTGATGTCCTGGGCCAGACGGTAACGTTTGCTGCTAAGGTTATAGCTTACACCGGTGGATGCCAGAAGTTCCGATTCGCTGTCGATGATACCCGAGTAACGGTTCTCAACCTCGGTCAGGTTGGTCAGGTCAAGGTCTTCATCGACTGTAGGCCATGCGTTGTTCTCGGCATGGAGTTCATGACTGGTCTCCTTTGCACCTACTATATTCTTGTGGGTGGTCTTGTCCTGCAGCAGCGTGATACCGTACTCGAAGATGTTGTTGGTGACATAGCCGTTGGCCTGTCCCACAATACCGCCTCCGTATGTTCCGCCGCTTACGCGGTTGGTTACGGTGCACAGGTCTATGATGGCCGAATGGCTGGCGGTTGACAGTGATGTGGCGGCTATACCTCCCACATACTGGGCTGTCGTGCCGGATACCTTGAGCGATGCGTTGCAACGGGTTATGGTACCGTGGTTGTCAATTACCGCACCGGCAACGGTAGCCACAGCCGAAGAGTTATCGGTAGGCTCTACGTTCACGCCTTCAATTATACCGTAGTTCTCACTGGCTATGGCGGCATCGACCGTACTGCCTATCTGGATGGTTCCGTTGATAAGGCTGGCCACATCCTCCATCCTGTTGAGGAAGCGGTCATTGCTCAAGAGCGTGCAACCGCCCAGGTTCAGGGTGCAGAACAGGTCATAACTTGAATCCCAGTCACCCAGGTTGATATCGTTGGTGACAAGGGCTACGTTTCCGGCCTTGTTCTTGCTGTCGCTGCTCAGGAAGTCAATCATCTCCTGACGGGTCTTGATACGGATGGGCTCGCCGGCATTGCCGTAGTCGTCACAGATGGTTGTGGTGATATCCTCGGTCCAGTCGTCAATATATGCGGTCATAAGTATCTTACGGCTGTCACGGCTCAGTGTGACCGTGATGGTAAGGTGCTTGCCGGGTTCCAGGTTGTAACTGGCGTTGTTGACCTGGACGGGATCGTCAAAATTGAAATCGCTCGATGCGTAGAACGAATAGTGCTGACCGGAAAGGGTGATCTTGGCAATCACATCCTCGTGTGCATCGACCGAATAGTCATAGGGATCGACGATGGCATCGTAGCGGGTGGTGCTTACATGACTCTGGGCGATGCCGTTACGGTCGGCTTCATAGTCTATGAAGGCCTCGCTGGCCAGAGGTGTTATCTCCTTGACTACCTTGTTGGAACCTGCGTCAATGGTATACGAGCATATCTTGGTGCTCAGGTCCAGATGTGCCACATCATAGCCGATGGCCTCGCGGCTTACACCCTCGCCTGCCTTCAGGATCACTGTTATGAGTGAGCGTTTATGCTGCAGGTACAGAGGTATCTTTCGGTAATCGTCCTCATTGCTTACCAGACCGGCAGCCATATTCATCTGTCTCCACTGCTTGGCGGTACGGTAGTTGAGTGCGTCAAGGTCATCGACAGGATTGCCGGTATCCTCATCGCCCTCCCACTTGCTTATGTAGCCGTATCCTTCCAGGCGGTCCTGGAGCAGCCATTTGGCTTTGGTTGTCTGGTCCTGGGCAAGTACCGTACTACCGGCTACTGCCTTGAAGCCGTAGGCTGTGGTGGTGTTGGGCCAGTACAGAGGAGTGGTTCCGCTCTTGCAGGCCAGCGTTCCGTCAGTCTCGCCTGTCTTGGGCTTATAGGTGCCCTCGGCAACGGGATTGCCGGACTCATACATGCCTATGGTGAATTCGTATGCCTCATTCACCGCCTTGTAGGCACCCATCTGCTCCTGCCAGTCGGTCATGGCGGAACGGGTGGTCACTCCACCGGATATGGCGGTTGTGAACATCACGCTCTCCGCATTATCTTCGTTGCCGCCCAACTTGTCATTGCAGCCGGTAAGCGGCAGCATCAGTAAGGCAGTCAGCAGATATTTAATGCAACTCTTGTTCATCTTTTATCAATCCTGTATAGTGCCGTCGGCCTGATAATCGGTGTCATCAGTCTCCCACGGAGCTATCTGTACCGTAACCTGGGCAATCAGACTACGGCGCAACTCTATGTTGTAGATATATTTGCGGCCGCTGGTAAGGGACTTGTGCGTGGCGTCAAGACCCTTGAACGTGGCCACATGCTTTACGGCGTCCTGGGCATCGGACTCCTTCCATGTGATTCGTATAGCCTGCAGTGTGCCGAACGCGATAGCCTCGAAGGACTTCAGGTATCCGGTGGCAGGTGTGCTGCGTACGAACATATTGAAGGATGAGCCGAAGGGGTTGTCCCTCTTGGTGGCGGCATACTTGGGGTCGTCCACATTGACTGTCTCGGCTACCGTTGCGGGAACGGTTCCGTCAGGTTCGATGCAGTAAGCCACATAACCGGTCTCGCTCACACCCAGAAGTTCCACCTTCTCGATAAGGCTCTCGTCTATCTCGACCGATGCATCCTTGGCGTTCTTCAGGTTCACCTGTATCTGTGAGAACTGGTGCTTGAAGAACAGTCTTACACGGTTGGCCTCGGGGGTGTAACCCGTAGGATGTGCGGTCTCCAAGGCCTGGATGGGATCGGGCTGCTGGCTCATGCTTGTCTTGTCACCTCTGGTAAGGTCATAAGCGAGCATGTACTTGTTGCGGTTCTTCTCGGTGACATCGGGATAGATCCTCAGGGTTCCGCTGTCGGAGCCGTCATCGGTATCCAGCTTGTTGTAATCGGCCAGAGCCAGGAATACATGGTTCTTACGGTTCTGCCAGTAGAGACATTTGGCTGTCTCGTCAAAGCCGAACATATCGGTCGCCACGGAGTTGTCATAAAGACGGTTCCAGTAAACGGCGTTTCCTGTGGCGTTGTTTATCTTGAGCCATGTGGTGGTCATGGTTATGTCCGATGAGGGCGCGCCGGTATAGAACGGAGAGTCGTTGGTATCGGTGGCACCTGCATGGAAGAACATGGAGCAGACAAAACGACCGTCACGCGGCATGTATGAGGCCGATGCACGGGTCACGATTGTCTCGGTATTGCCCACCGAGAAGAGCACGGGCATACGGCCCGACTGCTCGGGAGCAATCTCATGAACATCCTGTCCGGAGCATCCGCCCAGGACCGCTGCTATGGCTATGTAAAACAGACCTTTTCTCATCTTAATCCCAATCAAGCGTTGCATTGCCGCTTCCGGTGTTGGCCACCCAGTCGTTGATCAATGCACGGAACTTTATCTGTTCCTTCTTTACACTTATGGTATATGTGTAACGCTGGCCGCTCTCCCACTCCGAAACGGGATCGGAGCTGCCGTCAACACACTCATTCAGTTTGAGCGAGTATGTGGTACCGTCGGCAAGTTCGACTATCAGTCTTGCATCGTCGGCAAGAGTCTGGGGCACCATGATAAGGTTGTCAAAGTCTGTCACCTCATCGACCGGTCTTGCGGCCTTGGTACTGCCTTCGGTTACCTCACCTGTAGCGATATCCACTGTTCCGTCATTGTAAAGGTTGGTCAGTGATACCTTGGCACCGGTCAGGTCAACTGCACTTGCATCGGAGCTTGTCTCCAGGTTGATGACCACATTGCTCATAACGTGGCTGAAGGTAAGGGGCACATCACCCGTACGGGGATTGATGGCGGCGCCTGCAGCATAGTTATGAGTGGTAGTACCATTCTCCTCGGTACCTACATGGGCCGATGTGGTTCCCCACAACAGGTCGGTTCCCTGACTTACGGCATTTGTTGCAACGGCGTCAAGTGCCTTGAGGTCGGTCTTCTGAGCCAGAGCGCGGAAGTAGTAGCTGTCCGAGCCGTTGGGCCAGTAGATGACGGGAGTATTCACGAACTTGGTTCCGTCAAACTCCGATGTGGTAGCGATGGAACCTACGCTGCTCAGATTCTTTGTCATCCAGAGTGAGAACGAGTTGCCTGTGGTGATGGCTGCGGCATTGTTCTTGTCGATGGTCTTGACATCGGCACTGAAGTTGATCAGTCCCGTGCCCGATGCGCTTACATCGGTCCAGTCGGCAAGGGTTGCTATCAAAGTTATCTCCTGCTTGTTCAGCACTACGGTCAGCTTGTAGTTCACACCGCTCATGCTCTTTCCGGTTGCAATGCCTGAAGACCAGGCTGAGATGATGTCATCGGTCAGAAGGATGCGGTAGTCATTTCCACCTACGTTAATTGCATCGGCCAAGAGGTTTCCTGAAGTCAGGGCTACCTTAGGCACTGATACTGCCTCATATGAACGGCAAGGCAGGCTCTGCGCGGTAGTTGATGACGCACCGGCATACATCTTTACTGTTGTGGTGCCGCTGGCTGCCACATCACCTGTGGTTGCAGTGAATGTACCGGTCAGGTTCATTCCGCTTAGGGTTACAGTCGCACTTGTCAGGTCACTGGCCACAAAGCCATCGCCTGCTACCAGTACTATGGTGAACTTGCTCATGGCATGACTGTAGGGAACGGTCAGCGTGCCGTGTGCGTTACGGGCGTGGTTGTATGTAACCATCGTCTGGCTGGGAGACCACAGCAGGTCATTGGCCTTCAGGGTGCTGGCCGAACGCTGGTCGGCGGATGTCGTCCATCCCAGGACGCCGGTTCCCTGGATCAGAGCGGTTGACGGTGTGCCTCCGTTATAGCAATAACCGTAGAAAGTATGCAGACCGTGACCAGCTGTACGAAGGTCGGTCGCAGCTGTTGCGGAGTTGCTGAAATCATCCCAATAGAGAGGCCCGGTAGGCTGACCGTTTATGACGGTAACCAGCTTGGCATGCACATTGTTGTAATCTCCGTTGTCATCAATGACGTGACGGACATAACAGAGCAGCTCGTCATCTGTCTCAAACGCACCGCCCACGGCTCGTGTCACGATCCTGCTGCCGGACAGTGTCGGTTCCAGAACCAGCGGCAGACTCTCCTGAGGAGTGTCAATACCGGTTCCCACACCGCTGCAGCCCATCAGGAGCAGTGCTGAAACAGAAAGTGCTATATACTTTTTGAATGTCATTTTATCAGTCTTCAATTATTTCAGAACCATACATCCTCACTTGCCTCGACAGTAGTCCAGTCGGTAAGGGTTGCGGTCGTCTTAATCTCTGTTTTGGTGATCTTGAGGTTATACACGTAGTGTACGCCTGACTCCCATGCACTTACAGGGGCCGATGTCAGTGAACCTGTCGCTCTCACCTTGATGGGAGCCACATCGGCATAATAGATATCCCTCTCGGTATGGGTGTCATCCTTATACACAGTGATACGGAATCTCACCTTGTTGCTGCTGTTCGCATTGACCAGAGTCTGCGGTATCATGGCGTCATGGTAGTGTACGCTGCTGGTGCCGACATTACTCATTGCATATGTCTGGCCATCGGTCGTTACCTTGGCGCTGCGGTCGCTCAGGGCTATCTCGCCGGCGGTACCCACATTCAGAAGATCCACCTCACAGTAGGTAAGGTTTACATAATCGTCATCCAGAGGGTCACTTGAAGTGACGTTCACCTCCACCTGACTCATCATGTAGCGGAAATTCATGTTTATGGCCGATGTACGGGCGCATATACCCTCCTGACGCATATCAACCGGGGTATGGTCGTCATTGTCGCACATGTAGTCACTGCCGCTGAACTCAGGCATTCCTATTATCAGATTGCTTGGGAACGCTGAATCATCATAACCGGCATTGGCAACCTCAACCACCTGCTTTGAGGCGGCGTTCTGCGTTACCGTCGTACCAGCCGGGAATATGCCGCGGAAATGGTAATGCTGACTGTGACTGGTCCAGTACAGGACTGTGGTCGATGTCCAGTCGGTCGTTCCGTCGTTGTTTATGACCGGAGTGGCCTCATGCTGGTAAGCGGCATCAATGGTCTCACTGCGCCAGAAAGCGAAGCTGGTAAATCCGGCGGGTACGGGGCCACCAGCATCTCCCACTTGGGTGTTGACGTTGATGACGGGATAAACCTCATCGGAATTTACGGTTTCCCAATCAGTGACGGTGGCTGTTACACGGATTCCGGTCTTGTTGACGGTTATGTTCAGTATGTAGTTGTAACCGGCTAAAGTCTTGAAATCTGTGTGACCACCTTTTGCGGTGATGGCGTCATGGATCTCCTTTGCCTTGATGTAGTAGATGTTGCCATCGGCGTTAAGGACTGCTATGACGGCATCGTCATCGGCTCCGAGTTGTGTGCCCGGATATACCACTGCCTGCTTGATGACGGTAATATCGTTATCGGTAGTGCTTGTGGTTCCTGCAATGACGGTGGATTTGGTTCCGTCACTGGTGGCATTGGCGTTCTTGATGCTTACCGTACCCGTTGCCAACACATAGTTGTTGTCGGGATCGGCAATGCCTGCCAGAGTGGTTGCGGTTGACAGAGTCACTGTAGGATCGGCCTCAAACTTATTTGTGGTAGCACCTACGGAGCCCAGGGTATAACCCTGCCCTGCCTTGAGGTTTACGGTTATCTTGCTTAGAGGATGGACGAACACCATCTTACGGGCAGCGTCATCATTTCTCTGCTCGAACTTATAACCCGTAAGGTTGTTCGAGACAATGATATCACTGCTTAGGACATCGGTTCCGTCTGTAACAACGTTCCATGCGAGGTTCTCCCAGGCTGCATCGTTTGCAATGGCCGGAGCGGCACTCTTGCCGTCAACAGCCACGCCCAGAATTTTCAGACCGCTGGCACGGCTTGCTGCATTGTCCGGGTCACCAGTGCCGTAATCATCCCAGAACAGCAACTCGCTTTCGGTGAATGACAAGGCATTGACCTTTGCGCCCGGAGCGGCGGCAACCGTCAGGCAAGTGGTCTTCTGACTCACAGGATCCGTTTCAGATATTCTCTTCCATATACCGTCCACCTTGAGCCTGACCTGAGTTCCGGCCTGCATGGCGTAGAACGTAGGTTCACCTGCACGCGTAGCTATCCTACCCGCGGGAGAACTGGCCACGCCCACGTTCAGGTCGATGGCTCCGCCCTCACGGTTGTCAGGTGATTCCCACAGCTCGTCACTCGTGCAGGACCACAGTCCGGCTACAAGCAGGGTTATGAGAGAGAAAACAATCTTCTTTCCTGTCATGACGGTTTATCAGTCTTCGAGAGAAATTTCCTTGTTATCGGCTACGACATTTACCCAGCCCTGAACGGTGCAGGTAACCTTGTCAATAGCAGCCTTCTTGAGTGTGAATGTGTACTCGTATGTGTGACCGGGATACCAGCGGGTAATAGCTGCGCCCTGTGCCTGGTTCTTCTCATTGTCAACGGAGGTAGCGACAATCTCACTCAGTTTCTTTACGATGTAATACTGGTTGTTGTCACCTGTAACGATGGTGATTCCTACATAGTCGTCATCGTTGCTGCCACGTACAAGAGCCTGGGGAACTACGGCATAGGTAAACTGAGTTCCGGCTGCATTGCCATCCATCGTCAACTGACCGGGTGTTCCTGTAGGAGTAATCAGACCGTTACCCATCTGAACCTGTCCCTCTTTATGGATCTGGGTTATGTATACCTTGCTGCCTGTAAAGTCAACCTGGTCGGCACCGTCAGTGGTCTGCAGATTTACAATGACCTTACTCAACATATGCTGGTCGGTGATATTGATATTTGACTTGGTGGCACCTATAGCAGGTGAAAGGGCATCTTCATATCCCTTTGCGACATCATAGACGGGCTCCTGAGTCATGGGAGCGCCCCAGTGAGGATCGGTAGATCCTTCAGGACCGGCATGGATTTCAAAATAGTCCTGGTCTGCAGAGGTAACAACCGCAGTGTCTTTATTTACCGTACGGAAGTGATAGTATGACTTGTTGTTATCAAAGTACCAGTCGGTATCCCAGCCGCCGTTACCGTTAACGGTCAGGCTGGAAGCCTTATCGGTATAGTCACCGCCCCAGTTCTTACCTACATAGGAATCAGAAATTGTAGGGCTCTCGTCAAGCAGGCGGTACAGATCAAAATTCGTGCTGGATTCACCAGACTGAGAGTCATAAATGCTATTGAGAGTGATACGGGCGTTTGAAGGCTCCCAAACGGCGGATGTAACATCAACCCAAGGCTCAACCACTGCAGTAACGTTTGCAATCTGGGTCTTGTTTACAGTTATCTGGAAGATATAGTTCGAACCCTGCGCCATGGTAATCTTGGTGCCGTCATTGGTGACAGCATTCTTCAAGGCGTCATACATCTGAGCCTGTGTGATGTAGTAAGTGTTGTTATCGATGGTGAATGACAGCAGATTTGTGACCGATGTTTTGCTGATTTCGTAATCAGGAAGGATCTGGGCCATCAGGGAGTATGCTACTCCTGCTGCGGGGGTAAGTGAAACCATCTTGTCAATGTCATCACTGTTTACGTCTGACCATGTGCCTGCACTGAGGTCAAGGCCACCCGATACGGGAACGTTCAGAACCTGTACGTTGGTTCCGCTGGCGAACTGGAACGATCCTGCACCTTCGAATCCCGCACCTTTAACCAGGTTGACGGTGATACGGCTCAGTGCATGGTTGAATATAAGGTGTCCCTTGTCAAACTTGCCGGGGCCGGTTACATCGGCAATGTCTCTGAGGCGGAACTTCATCTGACCGTCTTCAAGGTCTGCGCTGTATACCGGATATTTCTCAGTTGTGAAATCGTACTTGTAAACACCGTTCTGGCCGCCCTCTTTGATGTTGTTGCTGTAGGTCAGGTCCTCATTTGCAATGGTTGCGGCAGTCTGGGTGGTTGAAACCATCCAGTTTATCTTTTCATTCTCCGTAGCCTCTGTGAACCAGCCGTCGCCTCCTGAGGTCAGTTTCTCCTCGACACTCTTTCCGTTGTTCACCACATCGGTCTTGTCGGGTACTGCCAGGGCAAATACTGAAAGTTTTGCGGCACGGCCGAAAGCATCGTCCCAGTAACGGATATAAGCTCCGTCGGTGGTGATGTCAGAATACTCCTTACCGGAAACGGCAGCCGATGCTGTAGCGACGGTACGGGTGTACTTGGCGGCTGCTCCGTTTTCACTCTTTATACGCATGGCGATCTTTGTCGATGCGGTGAAACCGGCACGTGTCATGTGAGCACTGTTCTCCTCAACGGAGAATGAGATTGCAGTCTTGCTGCTGGGATCGATTTCCTCGATCTCGTTAACGATTTCATTTGAACATGCTGATGCTGCAAATAATGCGGCTAAAGTCAGCGATCGGAAAAGGACTTTCATTGTTATGTTTGTTTTTTATTATTGCTCAAGGTTTGTTTCAAGTGATCCGTACACATCGGTCCACGGGATGAGTTCCGCCGTGAAGTCTATCGTGAGCGGATAGAACTCGGATATCTTCATTATGAACGTGTATATGTTGTTTGATTCCCAGTCAAAGGAGACTATGGCGTCATCTTTTACCGGCACATCCGTGTAGTGGATTGTCTTGCTGGCCTTGTCATAGGTGATCTGGCCGTCAGGACTTGTAAAGTCTGACTTGTAATCCAATCCGTAGACATCGAACGATATGGTCATGCGGACTCCCGTCTGCGGTATCTGCAGCATGCCGTCGGGGCATTCGCAGTAATAGGCGTGAGCCCTGTCGACTGCGGTGTTCAGGTTTCCCTTCTTGGTGTTGTCGGTCTGAAGGAGTATCCTTTCGGCGTCATTGGCAGCCTTAACGGTCTCGGTGAACGTTCCGTTAAGCATATCGCTGTTTGCAAGGTCGGCGGTATAACCCTTACCCTCTGTTATGAAGTCGGCCGAGACGGCTTTCACCTTGATATTATAAATGTGGAAGTCTTCAGGGGTCTCCTTGCGGTAGGTGTTGTAGACGGCAAAACGCACCTTGGATGTGATATGATGGAACGGAAGTGCCACATAACGGTCATACAAGGTGGAGGCACCGTTCCAGGAGCGGTCCTTGCTTATCAGGGTATTACCGTTAAGCAGGTCCGTATCGGAGTTGTTGGTGCCGTCGGGACACTCTACCTGAGCGGGCATGTAAGGCTCGGCACCGGCCGAAAGCACACCGTTACTGCATGTCTGGTAGATGAATGAGACCGATGAGGGAATGGTCAGGTTCTGCGGTGTCAGGCTGAAACCGGATATTTCGGCATGGGGCGGACAGGGGCTCAGCGCATAGAAACGGTACGGGAATGAATTGGAATCCCAATAGCGCTGCGCCTGATCCTTGTAATAGCCGTCGGATGTGGTGCCTACATAATCCCATCTGGACAGATTGGACCATGTATCCACATTATACCTTACCTCATATCGGTCCATGACGGTGTATTCCCTGCTCCCTCCGAATCCTTTCCAACAGCTTACCATGAATCCCTGGGTAAGATAGTTGGCGGTCACGGCACGGGTTACGGGAGTGGTCATTGCAGCCTGGAAGAACTGCATGGGCACATCACCCTCGTATTCAGGCTCCGGCTGGATGGTTGAATCAAAGGAACAGGCAGTGAGACCGGCACAAAGGATTGCGCCGATCCACCACTTTAAGTTGTTCTTATGATTAATACTCGTTTTCATTAGCAGTGTAATCTGTGATGGTTGCACCATCAAAGACTATAGGATATACTGTAGGATTGGCCGGAACTACGGGATCGTCTACATCAATCACGGTGCTGCCAGGATCGGTTGTTCCTGTTGAGTTCTCGGTGATCTTGAATGTGTAAGTGTACTTGGTGTTGGGCTGCCAAGCTGCGATGAAGGTAGTGTCACTGCCTACAACTACGTTGGCGGGTACGTATACACGTGCATCATTTACAGTGATCTCCTCACCGTTATCCTCGGCAATCAGCTTGTATGAAACGTGGAAGGTGAAACCTGTCTCGCTGTCCTTGGGCTGAGCTACGGGGTAGTAGATTGTGGGTGATACTGCATATGTCTGAGTGGTAGAGTTGATATCGGCGGGTATTACATTGTAATTTACGCCGGTAACGGGAGCCGTGAAGGGAGAAAGACCGTTCCCGGTTCCGGGAATCTGGAATACCAGGTTGTCATCGGTAGTGTTGGCACCGGTAAAGTCAACTGTTGCCACAGGAGCATCAATGTTCGATGAATAATCGATGACTGCACCGCAGTCTGTATAATAGTTGTCCTTTGTGTAGGCAGGTGTTGCCGTGTCATCCTTCTTGGCAGGTGTAGCCTGAATGCCGTTGTCGGTAGTAGTGACATCGATGATCTCAACCTTGTAACCGCGTACGCTCTCGTAGAAACGCAGGCTTACCTGAGCACCCAGATGCTTGAAGTTGAGCATTATATCCTTCTTGTCGGCGTTGATTGCCTCGGCTCCGGCATAGAGGAACTCCTGGAGTGAAGCGTCGTCATAACCTGCAACCTGAGCGGTATTGGCAACTGTAATGGTCTTGGCGTGAGAATCGAATGTAACACCGGCTGCACGGTAAGGTGCATATGCATAGAACTCGGTTGTACCGTATGCAAGGTCCCAATATCTCAGATACTGATTCTGGTTGGCTGACATGTAGGCAGTCTGGGAACCCGTGTAGAAACCTGCTGTTCCGCTGTAACTGTACTCTTCGGTTCCGAGTTTCTCATAGAACCAGGGTGAAAGGTGGTCCACATCAGTACCTGCAACTCCGTTCCAGGTGGTAGCACCTGACTTGTCATAACCCTTACCTGAACCGTCGGAATAACCTACCAGGTAATTGGTCATTACATTCTGAGAAGTTGTACCATAGATCTTGTATGCCCAAACACCAAAATTGTAGTGTCCAAGCTCTTCAAGGTTAGTAGCACGGGTGATGTTCTTCTTCTCCACGCTGAAAGCGATAGGAGTCTCACCATCCTCGGTTGTCTTAGGACTGTTGATCAGTTCATCGCTGCTGCAGCTTGCCAGAACTATGGCAGCAGCTGCCAGAAACATTGATTTTTTCATCTCAAAAATGCATTTATGATATTTATTACTTTAAATCTCAAATTCCCAATATACCTCATCGTAATCCTCGACGGTAGGTATGAACAGGCTGCCCGTGCTTGTCGGTCCCGGTGCCGGCGGAGTTAGTGTAGCGCAGTCAATATAGACCGTGAGTATGCCGCCGTGAGCCTGAGTCAGGCATTGGTCGGTGACATCGAACTCATAGGTCTTTACACCGTCATTCTTCCATATGAGGTCAAAATAGAGCATGTTCCTGAGGTTGGAGCGGGATCCCGCATACATGGCGCCCGATCTGGTATAGGGTTCGTTGTCGCAGAGTCCGAATGTGGTAAGCTTGCCGCCTATCACATCACAGTTACGACCCTTTGCCGTCAGATTCTTTTTCATTCTGGTATTGAAATATACCACTGCCGGTTTGTTGCCTGTACGACCGGTGTTGACATTGGTGGAACTGGCCATCGACGAAAGCGCCGCATTACCGTTCACTGCCTTTATCTTTCCGTCCTCGTTGTTGTACAGGACGAACTGTACCAGATAGATATATACCAGAGGACGTAACCTTGCATCGATATGCTTTATGTACAGGTTCTCGACCGGATCGTACTCATAATCCTCCAGGTTCGGTGATATATAGATGTTCTCCGGATATGCACCGTAGAATATCTCCGGCTGGTTAAGCAGACCCAAAGCTCCTGTCGTATCGCTGCTCTCGGTTGCCTTACTGCGGAATATGCTTCGTGAGAGACCGCGTGTACCGGTTGTGGTAGCAGTTATGGAATCAAGGGTCTCATTCATTACGACTACCTGTGTACCGTCCTTGGAGTCAATCTCACTGTAGAACAGCATATCGTAGTAACCGAACTGGAAATAACGGCGGAACTTGGTGGAGCGGATACTGAAGGCATCCACGCTGGAGTGCCATGAAACAGGATGTTCACCCTTGAAATAGCGGTGTACCTCATAGCTCTTGGGCATGGTGTAACCTATATGTCCCCAGATGGAGTCATCGGTGGCATCCCATCCGTAATACCATGCGGAATCAAGTGACACCTCGAAATCCCAGATTACGCTGAGTTCGGTCTCGACCTTGGGAATCTTCATTTGCAGTTCCTGACCGGGAAGATGCAAAGGAGGCTGAATGCATGAAACGACGGAGCCGGTTACGACTGCCATCGCAACCAACACCTTACATATAATAGTCAAACGGAATGCTTTCATTTTTTCACCTCCTTCCTTTTTCTGTAAATGATATCATATGTCAGGTGAATGCCTGCATTGGTGGGACCCAGCCAGACGAAACGGTGGTTTCGCTCCTTGAAGTCACTTGCGTTACCGTTGTAGTTGTAGTAGTAGAGTCCGTCTTCAACACCGTTCAGCGGGTTTCCGTAGATGTAAGGATCATAACGGGTAACGAACACGCCCGCACTCAGACTCAGTTCAAGACGCAGGTTTCCTTTCTTGTTGAGAGGACGTGTGTAACCGATGCCCAGACCGGCGCCACTACCCTCGCCTTCCCAGCCTTTCTCCTTGTTGAAGCCGATACCGTATACGGTTCCCTCGGCATAGGCGCTCAGATATGTGCCGATGAACTCACCTCCGCCCTTGAAATAGCGGCGAACCTCCAACTGGCCGTCACGGACCTGGCAGAACTTGTAGTCATCCCAGTGACGGTGGTTGGTGAATGTGAAACCGGCATTGGCGGTATAATGGCCGTCCAGCGGATAGTACTCAAGCTGTACGTTGACACCAGGTGCGAATCCGAATCTGGGGACAACCGCAAAGTCATGAATCAGGTTGGTCCTGATAGCCACCATATGGCGGCGTGTATACTGTTTGGGTTCACCGGGATTCCAGGGGCCTGTTCTGGGAAGGTCACGTATGGAATCCAGATGTGTATCGGCCGGCTGCGTCCTGATTCCCAGCATGGTATGAAGGGGGTTGGGAGCGTAAAGCAGTACTACACGGCTCTGACGCAGCGTGGGGAAATACTCCTTGAGCAGACGGTTCCATGTGCGTCCGCCGTTATAGGCTCTCAGTTTCTGCTTGCACTGTTTCTCGTCACCGTTGCACTGTTTCCAGATTTCGGCCACCTTCTCGGCCTCGGGGTCATTGGCCTTGCGCATGAGTGTGACCAGATAACCGTAATCCTCGGTAATGAAGTTTGTGTTGGTGTTGTCAAAACGCATCACGTCAGATTCGCCGCGCAGGAACTCCATCAGTCGGATGGTACGCTCGCGGCTCAGACGGACGTTGTTCTCATAGGGACCCTCGGGTGATGCGGCACCCTTGACTATCACTCCACAAAATACCAGGTCCATCTTGTTGAGCAATGGAACAAGAGTGTCATTGTAGTATGCCACAAAGGGGTCATTGGGCATCAACTCGGTGCGGTTCACCTTGAAACGCAGACCACGTGCCACTTGATCGAAAAGGGAATCCGGGAAGGTGGGAGGAGTAGTCGTAAACGTCTCCGCTACATACACAAAAGGACATTCGGGCAACTGGTGGAACACCACATTGTCAGAGGACTGAGCCGATACAGGTATGGTACGGCTGATAGTCAAAGCAAGGGCACAAACAACTAGTATTAGTCTGTCAAAAAGCTTGCGCACTTTAACTCAAAATTTGATAACAAAAATCGTTTTATCGGAAAAGGTGCACAAAACTACCTAAAAACCCTTATAAGGTATACTGTAGAGGGATAATCAAAACAAAAGAATACTAACAAGCATTAAAACTGTTAGTTAAAAATTTCAAACACAAATAAGTCCCCAAAAGCCACTCACAGCTATCTCACAGCCCATTTTTACTGAAAATCAGCAAGTTAGTCCCCAATGTCCACACTGTCACCTCAATACTGGTAGCGTTTTTGGAAGGCGGTGAGGAGGATGGCAGACATGATGAGTGCCAGGACATCGGCCACATCAACAGCCAGCCAGACGCCGTCCAGGCCCAGGAACAGGGGCAGAACGAAGATTGATCCCAACTCAAATATCAGGGTGCGGGTGAATGCCGCTACGGCCGATACCAGACCGTTGTTCAGGGCGGTAAAGAAGGCCGATACAAACATGTTAAGGCCGCAAATCATGAAACTGATCATGTATATGCGAATGGCGCGTGCCGTGAGCGCCTTGAGTTGCGGATCATAGCTTACGAACATGCCCGCCATGGGCCCGCTGAGTACCTCGGACAGCACCGTGAGTATGCTTCCGGCCACAAACAGCAACACCAGACTTTTGCGTAGCAGACTTTTGAGTTCCGGAATATTCTGGGCTCCGTAGTTGTAACTGATTACGGGTGATATGGTGATATTGAAGCCGATAAAGACAGATGCGTAGATGAATCCGATATAAAGCAGAATGCCGTACACAGCCACGCCGCTCTCGCCGATAAGACGCATAAGCTGCAGATTGTAGCACATGCTCACAATGCTCAGTGAGATATTGCCCACATACTCGGAGAGTCCGTTCGTGCATGCGCGGCCCACATAGACCCACTCGGTTCGGGTAGTTGTGAACCTTAACTGGTTTGCATCACGTTTCTTTGAGGTGAAGTAGAAAAGCGGGAACAATCCGCCCACCGCCATACCTGCGGCCGATGCAATTGCCGCGCCTGTCACGCCCCATCCCAATACACCGATAAGCAACGCATCGAGCGCAATGTTGATTATTCCGCAGATGACCGTTAGCTTGGTGCCCAGTTGAGGGATTTCGGCCGTCATAAAAAAAGAATGGAATGCCATCTGGCACATGAACAGCGGCATTACCAGAACAAGAATACGGCCGTAAAGCACGCACAGATGGACAAGTTCACCCTCGGCGCCCAGCAGGATCACAATGGGTCTTGCAAAAATAAAGAACAGCACGGTCATGAAGAGTCCTATAATGAGCATGGACCTGACAATCATGGTGAACGCGCGGTTGGCACGGTCCCTGTCACCCTGCCCTATTATCATGGCCACAAGCGCACTGCCGCCGGTGCCGAACATGAGTCCCAGGGCACCCAGCATCATTATGGCGGGCCAGACAAGATTGATGGCAGCAAAAGCGGTCGTACCGGCAAAATTGGATACAAAAAGACCGTCCACGATGCCGTAGACTGATGTCATGAGCATCATGAGAATGGACGGGACGGATGATTTTATCATCCTCCTGTAACCGTAGCTGCCGGCAAGTTCAATCTTCATTATTCCTCTTTGGGATGTATCTTGCGGTAGGATTTTACACGCTTGATAAGCGATTTGATATTAGAGCTGGAGATATATGCAGCACGGTTATAACCTTCACGCTCAAGTGCGAATTCAAGTGTACGGCCTATTATCAGACTCCTTCTTGTGGTAACCTTCACCTGTTCTCTCTTCTCTTTGGGATAGTAAAAGTGCAGACATCCTTCCAACATCCTGGATGACTTGGGCGCTTCCTTGCAATAACCCTGTATCTTTTCCAGTTCACGGGTTGCCTCCTCAAGAGTCTTTCCCAGAGGTATGAAAAATTCAAACAGAGGATCTATATTAAACTGAATGACCTTACCTCCTATACCCATGTTGCCAAGAGAAAGAAAATAATAGTTTTCGCCATCGAGTTCGTACCTGAACACCTCAAGCGGATCCTCATTCTCACCCATTGAAACCTGTGCTATATCATGTCTGGGGTGCGGCAAAGGCTGCTGGGCTGTGGCCGATGCAATCCAAATTACAAGCATGGCCAGAATGATTACAGTTCTTTTCATAAAATATGTGGTTTTGTTTAACTTGTTACCTACAGCAAATGTAATAACTTTGCGTCCGTTATGGGAAAATTTAAGGCATTTCTTGAGAAAAAGAACATCATTATCTCCGGCAAGAGATACGGAGTCGATGCTCTGGGAGCTATGGCGCAGGGTCTTTTTGCGTCACTTCTGATTGGTACAATCATTGCAACAATAGGTGAGCAGGCCGGTATTCAGTGGCTTGTTGATGTGGGCGGTTTTGCCAAGAGCATGGCCGGTCCCGCAATGGCAGCATCCATTGCATACGCTCTGGGTACACCTAACCTGGTGCTTTTCTCTATGCTGGCCGTAGGTGCCGCAGCAAACAAGCTGGGCGGTGCAGGAGGCCCGCTCGCAGTCTATGTGGTTACCATTTTCGCATCTGAATTCGGAAAAGCAGTCTCAAAGGAGACCAAGATTGATATTCTTGTAACGCCTTTGGTTACCATCGCCGTGGGTATCGGCCTTTCATACTGGTGGGCACCTGCCATAGGATCGGCCGCCAGCAGTCTGGGCCACGTAATCATGTGGGCTACAACCAAGCAGCCCTTCCTGATGGGTATCCTTGTATCGGTTATAGTAGGTATGGCGCTCACACTTCCCATAAGCTCTGCAGCCATCTGTGCCGCACTGAGCCTGACCGGACTGGCAGGCGGAGCCGCACTTGCAGGATGCTGCGCCCAGATGGTGGGATTCGCAGTTCTGAGTTTCCGTGAGAACGGCTGGAACGGCATCATATCCCAGGGACTTGGCACCAGCATGCTTCAGATGGGCAACATCGTAAAGAATCCCAAGATATGGATCGCTCCCACGTTGGTATCAGCCATAACAGGCCCCATGGCAACGTGCCTGTATCATCTTGAAATGAACGGTCCCGCCATTGCATCCGGTATGGGAACCTGCGGTCTAGTTGGCCCTATAGGCGTTTACACGGGTTGGATGACAGAGATGTCAGCCGGTACACGCTCAGCGATTGCCGGTGCCGATTGGGTTGGCCTTATCTCAATCAGCGTGGTTCTACCCGTTGTCCTGACCATCATCATCGGAATAATGATGCGCAAGATCGGCTGGATCAAGCCGGGCGACCTCAAGCTCGACTAAGAGCGCGCATGGCGTTGAGGACAGCCAGGACTGTCACGCCTACGTCAGCGAATACTGCCATCCACATTGTGGCCAGGCCGGGAATGGCCAGCAGAAGTACCAGAACCTTTATTCCAATGGCGAACCAGATGTTCTCCTTGGCTATACGTATGGTACGGCGGGCTATCTTAACGGCCAGAGCTATCTTGGAGGGTTTGTCATCCATCAGCACTACATCGGCAGCCTCAATTGCTGCGTCTGAGCCCAGGGCTCCCATTGCTATGCCTATGTCCGCACGGGTAAGCACCGGAGCGTCATTGATGCCGTCGCCTACGAATGCCAGCGTTCCCTGTGCAAGCAGATCCTCAACGCGGGTAACCTTATCGGCCGGAAGCAGCTGAGCGTGATATTCATCCACACCGACCTTTGAAGCTACAGCTGCAGCTACCGTCTCCTGATCACCCGTAAGCATGACGGTGCGGTTTACGCCCATATCCTTGAGTCTTGCAATTCCGTAGGCCGAATCCTCCTTGATGCGGTCCGATATCACTATGTGACCTGCATAAACGCCGTCTATTGCAACATGGATGATAGTACCGGTATGATGGCAGGTACGCCAGCCGGCACCCTCCTTCTCCATCAGCTTGCTGTTGCCCACAGCCACGCGCTTGCCGTTTACTGTGGCGATTATACCGTGACCGGCTGTCTCCACTACATTTTCAATCTTGCAGTCATCCTGCTCATTGGGATAGGCGTTGCGCAGCGCCATTGCTATGGGATGTGTTGAGTGACGCTCCACATGTGCGGCCAGATGAAGCAGCTCATTGTCATCAATCTCCTGCGGATGTACGGCGGTTACCTCAAACACGCCCTCTGTGAGTGTTCCGGTCTT
This sequence comes from uncultured Bacteroidales bacterium, assembly GCA_902798685.1. Classification (GTDB taxonomy): domain Bacteria; phylum Bacteroidota; class Bacteroidia; order Bacteroidales; family Bacteroidaceae; genus Colenecus. The sequence continues at coordinate 69,775 of CADBXO010000003.1, read as the reverse complement.
GTCAAAAACCACCGTCTTGACTCCGGCCAGCTTATCCAGAAGGTTGGAGCCCTTTATCAGGATACCTCTGCGTGATGCGCCGCCCAGTCCGCCAAAGAATGTGAGGGGGACCGATATTACCAGTGCGCAGGGGCAAGATACAACAAGGAACAGCAGTCCGCGGTAGATCCACGATGCCCAGTCACCGGTAATCAGACTCGGAATAACGGCTACCAGTACAGCCAGTCCTACAACGATGGGAGTATATACGCGGGCGAACTTTGTAATGAAGCTCTCGCTGCGGCTCTTGCTCTCGGCGGCGTTCTCCACAAGGTCCAGAATCTTTGAAACGGTGGACTCTGCGAAAGCCTTGGTAGTCTTTACTCTGAGTAGGCCATTCAGATTAACGCACCCTGAAAGGATCTCGTCACCTTTGTTGACGCTGCGGGGCATGCTCTCACCGGTAAGCGCTACAGTGTCCAGACTGGACGTACCCTCTACAATCACACCGTCCATGGGAACCTTCTCACCCGGACGTATAACGATTATCTCCCCTACTTTAACTGTATCGGGCGAAACAGAAAGAAGTTTTCCGTCACGCTCCACGTTGGCGGTATCGGGACGTATGTCCATAAGGTGTGAGATTGACTTGCGGCTGCGGCCCTCGGCCACCTCCTCAAACATCTCGCCAATCTGGAAGAAGAGCATTACGAATACAGCCTCGGCGAATTGGGTATCGGCCCCGGGAAGGAATCCAATTACCAGTGCGCCTATGGTGGCTATGCTCATGAGGAAATCCTCACTCAGTGCCTCGCCCTCAAAAAGGCCTTCGGCAGCCTCCTTAAGAGTATCCCAACCTACAATCAGGTAAGGAACCAGGAAGAGCAGCAGATACTGCCAGTCCTGCCATGCGGTCTTATGCTCAACGATTGATGCTGCAATCAGCAGTACCGTTGAAGCGATAATCTTTACAAGACGGCCGTGGCCCTCTTCCTCCTCATGATGGTGGTGATGCTCGTGCTCATGATGGTGCTCATGCTCGCAGCATTCATTCTCGTGGTGATGGTGGTGTTCGTGTATCATATAGCGTTTTGTTTTATTTCCGATGCAAAGGTACACCCACCCCAATGCAACCGGGTTGCAAACTCACCATCCCGCCAAAGTGTCCCACGCTCACCCCACCCACAACGCTTCTGAGTCCCATCAATGTGGGACATCCCCGTCAAATAAGCCAGTGTCCCACACCAACCCGCGAGAGAACGTATTCTCGACAGGGTAAGTGTGGGACACTTTGGCGGAAACATTATCTGAGGAGTTCCCAATCTTCCTCAAGTTTGCCCTCTTTCCTTGATTTGCAAATGGTATCGCCGGCTTTAGGACCATCCTTAACGGGGGCCGATTCGGAAACTATTGTATTGTCACTAATACGATTGTTTTTGTAAAATCCCGGATCAGTGGTATTGACAGATATATCCAAAAGACCTTTGTTCTTTGATCTTTCTGCTATATCACGGAATTCGCGGGAATCCAAAGTCTCATAGTCCTCCCAATCACCCAAGACATAGCTTTGAGCTGACACGGAAACTACAGCTACTTGAAGCAGCATACTTGCCAGTAGGACTAAATGCTTTTTCATACTCGATGTCTTGATGTTTTTGGTACAAATGTAAGTACAGACATATTATCAAAACAACAAAAAAGCGTTGCAAAAACGTGGCATTTACAATTCCACGCTGTCGGAGAGGTGTGAAGAGATAGTATCGGCGTCCAGGAAGTAGACTGTAAAGGCCGATGAGCTTGGAAAGCGGTTGAAGAAAGGGTCTGTAGTTCGGTAGAACTGTATGGAACTGACCTTGCCACTGGCCATCATGCCACGGTGGTAACGGCGGATATGCCGCTCCATGCAGGGAATTACCTTAATTCCGGTACGACCGTCTTTCAATACCACGCTGGCTACCACATGTTTCTTGGGCCGATTATCGATTGCCTGCTCCTGCTGCTCCGCGCTCAGTCGGTGTGACACGCTGATGTTACGGCAAAAACGTTCATTTATATCGGCCATCATCTTACGGAACAGCGGGCTGTGGCCGGGCATATCGGCCGGACTGAAAAGACCTATCCAGTAATGGATCATTTCATGGATGATTGTGTCATCAATCTCCTCCTGGGGCAGGTCAAACCGGCGGCTTATACGTATCCTGAAATCAGAATACTCCAGCTTTCCGTTCCATTTGCGGTGCTTGCGGAAGGCGCACACCCCAAAGTATGTTTTGGCATTGGTAATAGCTATAGGAGGTTCAGGGAGCTTACCGTCAAACATCCTGACGTTAAACTCCCTGAATCTTTCCTGAACGTATGCTATATCTGCTTTCAATCTATTGTTTCTCGCTTTAAGCTCTCTATGTAGCGGTCTATGCGGCGCAGTTCGTCGGGGATGCGGATGTTCTGCGGACAGTCACGCTCGCAGCGGCGGCAGGCGATGCAGTGGTCGGCCTGGCGTACTGTGGGGATTGCCTCGTTGTAGGCCAGCAGATACTTGCGGCGGGCACGGGCGTAGTGCTCCTGCTCCTTGCTCTTTACATATGTGCCGGCAGTGATGTTGTCGTTGTAGAACTTGAATATGCCGGGAATGTTGATGCCGTAGGGGCAAGGCATGCAGTAGTTGCAGGCGGTGCACTTTACCAGCGGATAGTCCTCCATCATAGTGGCAATGTCAAGCAGCATCTTCTTCTCCTCATCATCCAGCGGTTGGAAATCCATATAGGTCTCCAGGTTGTCTACCAGATGCTCCATGTAGGTCATGCCGCTCAGTGCGGTGAGCACGCGCGGGAAACTGCCCACATAACGGAACGCCCACGATGCGATTGAACGCTCGGGCTCACGCTCCTTGAGTTTGTCGGCAATCTGTGCCGGTACGTCCGATAAGGCTCCGCCGCGCAGAGGCTCCATGATCACGATGGGAATCTCACGCTTGTCAAGCTCGGCATACAGATAATCGGCACGGGTGTTGCGGCCGTTGGGATGCTCCCAATCCACATAATTCATCTGGATCTGGACAAAGTCCCAATGATACTGGTCATGCAGGGCAATTATCTGGTCAAAGCCCTCCTGATTTCCGTGGAACGAGAATCCCAGATTGCGTATATGACCGGCCTCACGCTCCTTAAGCAGGAACTCCATCACACCGGTATTCTTGAAACGGGTGTTGAAATCATTCAGTGTGCCGATGCCGTGCAGCAGGTAATAATCCAGATGATCGGTCTTGAATATATCAAGTGACTTATGATACATGGCAACGCAGTCATCATACGATGTGGCGTTGAATACCGACATCTTGGTGGCAATCAGCCAGCTCTCACGCGGATGACGGTTCAGTGCCTCGGCTGTGGCGCGCTCGCTGTCACCTCCCAGATAAACGGGCGATGTGTCAAAGTAGTTTACACCATGCTCAAGCGCAAAGTCAACCAGGCGGTTAACCTCTTCCTGGTCAATAACCTGCCTACCCTGCTCGTTACGCTTTTGCGGCCAGCGCATGCAACCGTAACCCAGCACACCTATGCCGGGATAGTGCTGCAGCATCTCTCCGTGTAGGTCCTTGTTTGATGTTCCGGTCTTGCCGGGATTCTTGGCGGCCTTGGGGGTGCAGGAATCAAGTGCTAGTGCGGCTGCTCCCGCTCCCATATATTTGATGAAATCTCTTCTGTCCATAGTAATCAGGCATTATGGTGAATAGATAATCCGTTAACGGTGATGGCGCTTATGGGGCGTGAGGGGCAAAGGTTCTCACATGCTCCGCAGCCTATACAGCGGTCCTCGGATACGGTAGGTATCTGCATTCGTGAGCCCTGCTGGCGTACCATCCTTATGGCGCCCGACGGGCAGTGATATGCGCAGTTGCCGCAACTGTCCTTGCCGGTTGCTGGCAGGCAGAGGTCCAGATTTACATGAGCCACACCTATGCGGACGGCCAGTTTCTGCTCCACGCTTACCGGCTTGATGGCACCGGCCGGGCAGACCTGACTGCAGGCGTTGCACTCGGGACGGCAGTAGCCATTGTCATACTCCATGACCGGCTGCATGAAATGCTCCAGGTCCGATGACGGGCGCAGTACTTTATTCTTGCAGGCGCTCACGCAAAGCTGGCAGCCTGTGCAGTGGTCATAGAAACTCTTAACACTGCCGGATCCGGGCGGGACCAGACGTTCCGAGCGCTCGGGTGATTTCTTGGCGATCACCTCGGCCAGTCCGCCGTGCATATGGTCCTGGGCGTTTGCGGCTGCACCTGCGGCCACTACGGCTGCGGTTACCAGGAATGCGCGTCGGCCCTCATCTGTGGGGGCATCGGCCTTGACGGGTTTGCGGTTGAGTACGTATTTGAACTTGAGGGCGCCCTCTCCGCAGTTCTCTATGCAGTCAAAGCAGTCTACGCATCGGCTGTAATCAATCCTGTGTGCCTTGAAATCAATGCATCCGGATTTGCAGCCGCGGGCGCACTTGGCGCAGTTTATGCACTTGCTCTCATCTATTACGGGACGTAGCAGCGAGAATCGGCTCAAAAGGCTGAGCGTGGTTCCTACCGGGCAGACGGTGTTGCAGTACTCCCTGCCCCACAGCCAGGCGCACACGCAGATGATTACCAGCGTGAGCAGGCCGGTTATGATAAGCGCGGGCGTCATTGTATCGGACCCCATGGCGGCTACTGAACGTACCATTCGGCCGTATGCGCTGTACGGGGCTATGAGGGCTATCAGCATCTGGCCGCTGGCAATTATCGACACTATTGACAGGGCCAACACGCCGTAACGCACCCATTTGTGCTCACCCACGTACTTGAACTTGAGGCTTTTCTTTGTGAAAAGTTTGCTGGTTTTGCGATGAATCCAGATAATCAGGTCCTGGAACACGCCCATCGGACAGATTACGGAGCAATAGATGCGGCCCACCAGCAGGGTGAGCAGGACTACACCTATTATGACTGTAAGGTTTAGGGCCAGAAGGGAAGGCAGGAACTGGAGTTTGGCCATCCAGCCCCACCAGTTATGCCCTATCCCGATAAAAAGCAGCGTTATCCCGATAAGGAACAGCGCAGCCAGTATGACTCTGATTTTCTTGAGCATGGTTAGTAAGTTTTTTAATAAATAAACTTGAATTCGTCCAGATATAGGGTGCTGCCCTCGCCGCCGGTAAAATAGTCGCCAAGAGCACTTGATGAGCCCACTATCACCACGAACTTGGGTGTGCGGTCATCACGATAATCTATATCGATGCGGAATTTTTCATATCCCTCCATAGTGCTTTCAAACGTAACCTTTCCGTAACCGATAACGTGCTCATCGTCCTCGGCCACGAACTTTTCCTTGGCGGGATCGACCGTAAACTGCTTGTCCCAATCGGTCAGCATCACAAAGACGTGCCCTTTGTCAAGAGTTCCCTTCAGGTCCCCGTGAGCCTTATCGGCCACATTGATTGACTTGGGTTGGTAGCAGGCATAGCCCTCAAGAGCCTTTGGTTTCAAAGTGAACGGGATGCCCCACTTGAGCGTAGCGGTCAGTGAGGTAAGACTGACGCTACCCATGCTGCCTGTAAAGATGCTGCCGGCGGCAAGTTTCTTTGTAATTACGGCATTTATCAGTTGGGTCTGGAGTTTTACGGCATACTTGCCCTCCCCCTCTACTGCAACCATCACACTGTCGGGAGTGCAGGTAGGCTTTCCGAACGATGCGGTACTTGAGTTGGCCGATCCCCATACCCTCTTTTGGTCATCGGTGGCAAGTGAATCATAGAACTCGGGATCTCCGCCGTCATAGCACCATAGGTCAAAACCCATGTTGTACAACTGACCGTCGTCAGTAACGGCGGTCGATGCGGTTCCCGCCTTCAGTTTGTCGTCCTTTCCGAACAGCTCGTCAAATTCTGCGCATGAAGCCAGAAGTGTAATAATCAGAGCCGCCAATATAATATCCTTACGCATAGTGATACAAATGTAAAGAATCAGATTGACACTGGGGTCTTGTTCGCCGAAAAACATTATTTTTGTATCCCGAAAACAGCAGCACCGTTTATGTCCTTTTTTGTGTGCTGCGCCTTGTTATAACATCGCAAAAAATTATGAAAGACGATTTGAAGAAGTACTATCCTCCTACGACGGAGGTCATCGAGTTGAGATTTGAAGGAGTTCTATGTGACAGCGGCGAAGTACCGGATTTTGATGCAGGCTGGTCACTTGATTTTTAAACTTAAAACAGTCCGAAAAATGAAACACATAAATACAATCCTTACATTAGCGGCCTTTACCGCAGTCCTGATGACCAGTTGTCAGAAAGCCATGTCCGTAGCCCAGGAACCGGAACCTGAAAAAAAGGTTGGCGTTCCCATGACCATACAGGCCTCCCTGCAATCCTCTCCGTCCACCAAGACTATGTATGAATACGAGGATGACATACTGAAAGGATACTGGGACGATGAAGAGAATATCACAGTAGTATCTTTCAACCAATACGGTATAACTGCAATTGACCAGTTCTTTTCAACAGGCGAAAGAGGCCGCAAGAAGGCGGAATTCTCCGGATGCTGGACCGGAAATGAAGGAGACAAGATAATCTGCCTCTATCCGCCCGTTGACTCATATGCTGGTAATTCGATATTTGACGGTGTGAGAGAGGGCTCCCCGACCATTTACATGAGAAGCCTGTCTACCGCCTCAGGTGCCCTGCAGGATAACGATACAGAGTCCATATCGGACGTCGATCTTATGTTGGGTGAGGTTAATATTTCCGGAGACCAAGCCCATGTGTACATGAAGCACCAGATGAGCGTATTCCGCATCGAGGTAACCCTCAGGAATTTTCCGTATGAAGCGCCTCCCGGCTCACCTTTCGACCAGGCAAGGATCAACTCAATCCGTATCAAGGTTGTAGATCCTGACAATGAAGAAGAGGAAGAATGGGGAGTAAACGGTGACCCGGTATTTGTCCGGTTTTCCGGTTTGGATGTGACAACCGGTTCCTATACCGGAAATCCCTTCACAATAGAAAGGGGACCGATGGATTATTATCTTCTCGACTCCGGCAACAACAGCGATTTATGCCTGATAGACGAAGATGTGGTTGAAAAGACTTTCTTTGTACCCGTCCGTTTTGACAGAGATCTGGAGGCAGGTTATGAGTTGCACTTCCAGTTCGGCGGAAACTATTACGATGATGAGGAGGAACGCCGGAACAGTGTCACCGTATTCCCCGGATGCGACATGGCTAAAACCATCCCACGCAAGCTCACGCTTGAGAACGGAAAAGTCTACCGCTTCAAAGTGACCATCTGATCACCCGTATCAGAAATCAAAAGACAGTTGGCCGTCACCCAAAAGGTTGAATGACATGCGGTGATACGGAGTGGTCCCGTATTGCTTAATGGCGTCGCGGTGTTTCTTTGTAGGATAGCCCTTGTTCTCCAGCCAGTCATACTGGGGATACTCAAGGGCTATCTTATTCATAAAATCGTCACGGTAGGTCTTGGCCAGGACCGATGCGGCCGCAATGGACATCATCTTGCCGTCACCCTTTACGATGGTGGTGTGAGGAATGCCTGGGTAAGGAATGAAACGGTTGCCGTCTATGAGCAGATGCTGCGGGCGGAGCTTAAGCTGGTCTATGGCCCGATGCATGGCCGTGAATGACGCCTTGAGTATGTTTATCTTATCAATCTCCATATTGTCAACTGTTCCCACAGCCCATGCCAGCGCCTCCTTCTCAATTATCGGCCTTAACGCATAACGCTGTTTCTCGGTTAGCTGCTTGGAGTCATTCAGCAGTTCATTGCTGAAATCCGGCGGCAGGATCACTGCGGCGGCATAGACCGGTCCGGCCAGACAGCCGCGTCCGGCTTCATCACATCCGGCCTCTATCCGGCCCTCAACAAGAAATGGCAGCAATGGATTGTGATTCATACTGCAAAATTAAAAAATAGTACAATTGGGGTCTGTCCCCTTTTGTACTATTTTTAGAAATAGAACCAGTGCCAGGCAAGTCTGTTCTCTCCGGGCCGATACTCGAGTGTAGGTGTGGGAATCTTTACGGCACTGAGTACCCTCAAGACGTGTTTCAATGTCTTGTTCCTGCAGGGAATGCGCGAGATGTCAATATCGGGAGCCAGAAAGAACCTGCGCTGACGAGAATCATTGGGCATGTATTTCAACTGACCGGGTGCGTTCACGGGATCATACTCCCAGCCGCGACCCCAGTTGCCGTCAAGACCGACTTTATCGGCAGGCTGATAGTTGTTGTATTCACCCGTCATACCCTCTGCACTGTAACCGATGGCCCAGCCCAGCCAGGAGGGATATCGGCTTGTTTCATCCATAAAGAGAGATTTGACATCACAGGCAGCCCAGATGGTGATACCGCTGTAATCCTCATACAGACGGTCAAGCCAATCCTCACCCATTATGTAATCCCTCTCCATTGTAACAGGGTTGCTTACATTATATTTGGACAATCCTGAATTATGATAGGAGTATTTGAGTGCTATGCGCTGTTCATGCCACAGAGCCTGCTGACCCATAAAGAGTCCGGTTCCAAGAATGTTGGCAGTCATATCGCCCCATGAGAAGCCCCAGTTGCTTGACATGGCGTCAAAAATCTCAACCAGAGTCATTATGGTGATACCCAGAGGCGCTCCGTACAGTATGGACCGTTTCTCATCAATACCGGCCATGGAAAGAGCCTCGTAGCCTATGTTGGCAAAGTTATAGCAGGAGTTTGCATGACCTGCCTTATCCATCTGCAGCCACTCCTTGTTGTCATTGTAGAAGTGGAATCCGCCAGACTCCGAGCCTGAGTACCATGAGGCGTAAAGGGATGTCATAATACCCGTAATGAGCAGAGCCTCTGTACCCAGCACAATGGCACCGCTCCTGTTCAGTCCAGGTTTCTTTGTTTCAGGAGCATTATCCTGTAAGGAAGTCAGAGACAGAGCGTCCGGTTTTCCGGTAAAGAAAGGATCTATGTCAAAGGTATAATTGTAAGAATATGCGGGAAGGACCAGAAAAACAATAAGTAATGCAAACGAAATAAACCTCTTCATCTTATAGTCATCAAAATTGCCCGCAAAGATACAAAAAACCTCTTTACTTCATCCTCCACCAGTCCATGGTGAACAAATCTTTTCCGGCACCTCTGAATACCAGATAGAGATCATGCTCTCCACGGACACGCCCGTTAAATCTTGCTGAAATCTTGTTAAAGACGGTCTTGCCTCCGGTCGGTCTTACTGGAATTATAGCCGCTACAGGACTGTCAAGACTGTCAAAATGAACTTCAATGGAACCATAAACGTCTGATCCTACAGATACCTCCAACTTGCCGGCACCGTTAAGTCCGAGTATCTTTCTGATCAGGCTCTTACGTTCAAAATTGATGCCGCGTACCAGGATGTACTCTCCGTCATCAATGTCATGGACGTACATATTTCGCGGAAGATAACCTACGGTGTAGTCATATTCAAACTCACTGTCAACATATGAAGTCTTGAGTCCGTATCCCCATGCCATAGTCTCGGCTTCAACACGGTGCTTATCAGTCTCTCTGTCTTTACGGTAGGGATCAAACGGCATAACCTGTCTGACGAAATTGTCAAGGAAATACGGAACCTCCTGGATAGTGCCGTCAGCATTATAATGTATCTCAGCCACTGAAACAGAACGTTGCTCTGCATGAGCAAATGTCTTAAGATGCATAAGGTCATAGTTAAGGCCGAAGAGATAGGTCTGGCCCTTGTACTCTATGATTCCGGGATGGTTGCCGCGGGTACGGACAGTATGGTCCATTAAGTGTCCCTTATACTCCCAAGGACCCTCAGGGCCGTCACTCATGGCATAGCCTATACCCTCGGGGCAGCAGGTTGATGCGAATGCCAGGTAGTAATGGTCGTCATGCTTCCATATCCAGGGGCCCTCCTGGTAATCCTCAATCTTGGGATGCTTGATGATAGGTCCGTCAAGAGAGATCATATCCTTGCCCAATTTGACCGAGTAAAGATTGGGGTTACCCCAATACATATAGGCCTGACCGTCATCATCAATCAGAATAGTGGGATCTATGTCGTCCCAGTTCTCTTTCTGCCAAACCAGAGGCTCGCCTATGGGATCATAGAAGGGGCCGAAAGGTTTCTCTGCCATAAGTACTCCTATGCCGTGACCGTGAATGGGGCAATACATGTAATATGCGCCGTTGGCCTCAACCACCTGCTCTGCCCAGGCTCCGTTCTTGCCGTCATAATACTTGAAATCGTCAAGTGAAGCAACGGGTCCCATATCCTGCCAGTTGACCAGGTCCTCTGATGTGTAGAGCAGCCAGTCAAACATCTGGAATCCGCGTGCGCCGTCCTCATCATGAGTGGTGTAGAGATATACCTTGTCATCTATTACCACAGGAGCGGGATCGGCCGTAAAGCGGGTCTGAACCACCGGCATGTTGGCATGTGAGTTGAACTGCCACCAGTCAAGAGTGAAAGGATTCTCTGTCTCACAACTGAACTTGAGGTATAAGTCATGCACACCCTGAACATCGGTATCAATCAGATATGTGAATGCAGCTGTGGGGAATCCCGCATTGTCACGGTTCACCGGTACCTTGCAGAACGGCTCTCCCTCCATATTGTCAATATAGAACTCAATGGTTCCCTTACCCTTCTGCTCACCTACCACAACAACTACAGCCTTCTGGCCGCAATCCTTGAAGTCAACCGAGCGTACGCGGATCCAGTCACCGTCACTGATGTCGGTTACGAAATGATCCTTGCCGTCACGGCGGTCAACCTTGAGTCCACGAGATTCGGCCTGAGTCTCGGCCTCTACGCGTTTGTAGGGGTTCAGGTTCTTGACAGGTGTAACAACACCCTCCTTTGTGAAAGGTATGAACGGGAATGTGCCGTCATCGTTCCACTTGAACTCCTCAACGCAAGCCGAGCGGTTGTAACCGCCGCCACCGGGCAGTCCGCCGTTGTGGTAGAACATGAAGTCACGTCCCTTAAAGGTGATGTTACCGCCATGAATGGTAAAGCTGTTCTCAGCCTCATCCATGATGCGTCCGCGATATGTCCACGGGCCGTTTATTGTAGGAGCGGTTGAGTATGCCATATGCTCAGGAACGCCGCCTGCAGGATATGATATGTAGTAAGTCCCGTTGCGTTTCATCACCCACGGACCCTCCTCATACTGGGTCATCATCTCGTTCTGCCCCTTGGCCCAGTTCATCTTGGACTGGAGCTCTCCAAAGCACTCGGGATCGTGATAGCCGGGCACCTCCTGCCAGCCGTCCTTGAACGATACCATATCATCGTTAAGCTCACCGTACCAGAGGCCTTTGTTGCCCCAGAACAGGTAAGCCTTGCCGTCATCATCAATAAAAACGGTGGGGTCGATGAATCCGAATCCCTCGGCCAGCGGTCCGCCTATTGCATCGGTCCAGGGCCCCTGCGGGTCATCGGCCACGGCTACTGCCAGAGCGTCACCTCCGGTAGCCTTGTTGCAGCATACGTACCAGTACCACTTGCCGTTACGCTCGACTGCCTGGCAAGCCCACGCGCGCTGTCCCTGACGGGCCCACTTGAATGTGGCGGTTGACACTTGGGTTCCCAGATAGGTCCAGTTCACCATATCCTCGGTGCTGAACACCATCCAGTCCTTCATGTTGAAGTCGCGGTTGCGGCCGCTCTCATCATGATCAGTAAAAAGATACACCTTGTCACCGTACACGAACGGTGCGGGATCGGGGGTGAATACAGTGCTGATTATCGGGTTCTGGGCTGTTGAACAAAGTGCAGCACTCAGAGCCGCAATGGTTAGAATTGATCTTGATTTCATAAGTTAACAGGTTAATGGCTGCAAGGTACAAAAAAATGAAACACCACAGCCTATTTTATATTTACATGTATCAATGATTAAAAAATCAAAAAAAACATTACTTTTGCAGTACTTTTTCAATAACAACTTCAAACCTAATTATTTATGAAACGGAATATCTCATTCCTGCTGTCCTTATTCGTACTGACAGCAAGTGCCCAGGATGTCATCAAAATGAAAGATGGCAAGGAGATCCAGGCAAAGATTTCAGAAATCACCCAGGATGAAATCAAGTACAAAAGCTTTGACTACCAGGATGGTCCCACATTCACCATCAACAAGAGTGATGTGAACACCATCACCTACGCCAACGGCATGACTGAGGAGATCAAGGCCACATCCAAGCCCGCACAGAGTTCCGGTTCCGAGGAATCCGGAAGTTTCTGGAAACCCAGCCTGTACACCAACCAGAATCCTGCAACCCTTATAGGTTTCGTTGACTTGGGAGGATTCATAATGTCAGGCGGTAAAATCGGTATCGGTGCCCGCTGGCGCAGACTTGAAGGCGATGTCTTCTTCAAAAGTGCTCCAAGTATATGGTGGTGGACTCTTGACGAGGATAAGAGTGCAGATGACTTCGAACCGACCAGAGAATTGAAAGGTAGCGGCTTTGGAAGTACATTCAAAGTTCTGTTGCCGACTGCTAACAGCAATAATATCATTCATGTCGGTCTGACAAGTGAAATCAGCGATCTGAAATGGATTCGCGATCTGAACAACGGCGCAACTGAATCATGGTATGCCAGTATGATCAGCAGCGGTCTTGGCGGCGGTTTCACCCACTATAATGACAACGGTCTGTTTTTCCGCGGAAGCGCATATTTCGGAATGTCGGTATTAACCGGCAATTTCAAGTACGAGCACTATTATACCAATGGACAGACTGTTTATTGGGGTAACGAAAGATCGTGGACAGCTTTCTTCGGCACAATTGAAGCCACTATCGGCTATCAGATACCGCTTAAGATAAAGTAAAGACTACCTGCAGAACTTGGTGAGTTCACGATAGAGCCGCTGGACCGGAAGGCCCACGACATTGAAATAACTGCCCTCAATGGCTTCAACGCCCACGTAACCTATCCACTCCTGGATACCATACGCGCCGGCCTTGTCCATTGGGGCGTAGTTTTTTATGTAGTAGTCAATCTCGCTGTCCGACAGGTTGCAGAACTTGACTTTTGTGGTTACGGCAAAACTATGCTCACGCTCTGCAGTCATCAGGGTTACACCCGTAATCACCTCATGCCAGCGGCCTGAAATCATACGGAGCATACGCTTGGCATCGGCCTTGTCGGCGGGTTTTCCCAGCACCTCTCCGTCCACATAGACTATGGTATCGGCCGTTATGACAAGTTCATCGGCCCCGATTGTGGCCTTGTAGGGAGCGGCTTTCTCGCGTGATATGTAAAGTGGAATATCCTCACCCTTGAGTTCGTGCGGCCAAGACTCATCTATACCGCCTATCACCTTGACGGTAAAGTCTATTCCCAGTCCTCCCAGCAACTCGCGGCGGCGGGGTGAATTCGATGCCAGAACTATCTTGTAGGGCAGTTTCATATTACCAGCCGAATGCGTGGTCGTCCTTCATCCACTTGCCCTGTACCTTGAGCACATGCTCTATGACATCGCGTACGCAACCCTCACCGCCGTTGTAGGGTGATACGTACTTGCACAATGACTGGATCTCCGGGCAGGCATCGGCCGGACAGCAGGGCAGTCCGCACTGGCTCATTACCTGCCAGTCGGGGATATCATCACCCATGTAGAGAATCTCCTCGGGCTTGAGGTCATACTTCTGGACAAAGTGGTTGAAATCGTTGATCTTTATCTTTGAGCAGATATAGACATCCTGGATTCCCAGGCCTTCGTAACGTTTGCGTACCTCCTCTACACGGGCACCGGTAATGATGCACAGATGCAGTCCCATCTTGACGGCCAGCTGCATGGCATAACCATCCTTCACGTTTACGGTACGTACCGGATCACCCTCAGGTGACAGCGACATAATGGGTTTGCTCAACACCCCGTCAACATCAAAGATCAGGGCTTTGATAGAGTTAAGGTCGTAGTTTATCATATGTTTTTGTTTATGTCAGTTGAAATAAGACGGTACAGTTCAGCATACTCAGGATTGTCCTTAAGCAGTGCAAGATGCTCGTCTATCACCTTGCGGTCACCACGTATGGCGGGTCCGGTCTGCGCATCCTTCGGGCTCATGGTCTCCACCTTGCGGGCGGTCTCGCGCACCAGCGGCAGCATGACGCGGAAAGGTACCCCCTCGGCGGCCAGCAACTGCTCAGCAATGGCATACATATGGTTGCTGAAATTGCAGGTGAACACCGCTGCCAGATGCAGTTTCTTACGGCCCTCCGAACTTAAAACGGTGACATCGGGAGATACGGTAAGAGCCAGTTCCCTTATACTGTTAAGTGTCTGGTCCGATGAGCCCTCGATGAAAAGAGGCACCTGACTCCAGTCAATCACGCTGGTTTTTGAGAATGTCTGCATGGGATACAGGACACCGTACTTCATTGCACCGGCGGTGTACCAGATATCCATGGAAACGCTTCCTGCTGTATGCAGAAGCAATGTGTCATTGAGGCTGTCCGAAATTGCAGGAGCCAACTCCTTGAGAGCGTCATCCTTAAGCATCACGATTGCGGCATCCGATGCCGGAACAGCCTCAAGGTCAGTGGTGTATTTTGCGCCAAGACGGTCAGCAAGAACACGTGCGGACTCAACGGTGCGGCTGTAAACCGCCGTTATCTCATGTCCGGCCTCCTTAAGCCTGGGGCCCAGGCATGTGGCTACGTTTCCTGCTCCTATCAGCGCTATTTTCATATCAGAACTTACCCTGGTGAACTTTGCTCCACTCTATCTTCTCGTCCTCGTAGGGCTTGCGGTCCATGTTCTTGTAACCAAATCCCACGATGCACAGAGGCTCGTACTGCTCGGGCACGCCCAGCAACTCGGTCAGATACTGCTTCGTTGACTTGCCGTCTGCGCCAAAGCGGCCACGCTGGTGGCACCAGCAACTGCCCAGTCCCAGGTCCTCGGCCTGCAGCTGCATATCAATTGCAGCAATTGAGCAGTCCTCAACCCAGCAGTCTGTCTTGGAGGGATCACCCAATACGACCACAGCAAACACTGCCTCGGCCAGGAATCCTGAACCCATCTCACGGCTCTTGGAGAGAGCCTCAAGTGTAGCGGGGTCATCGACTGCAATGAACTCCCATCCGCGGTTGTTCTTGGCGGTAGGTGAAATCAGGGCAGCACGAAGGATGGTTTTCTTCTGCTCCTCAGTGAGTTTCTGTGTGGTGAACTTGCGCATGCTCCTGCGCGTTGCTATGAGATTACTAAATTTATCCATACTGCAGTTATTATAGCTGCGAATATAGCAAGAATTAGCGGCCGCACATAATTTAAAGCGTTATTTTCCGTTTAAGAATCTGAATGGAACGCTTACGGCACACATTCCTGTTTTTTCTGGCTGTCTGCATGGCTCTACCCTTGCAGGCACATCGTGTGTATATCTACGGACGTGTGACCGATGAGGCCGGACAGCCCGTGGAACTTGCCACCGTCAATGAGGAACTCACGCTGCACTCAGCCATGACCAACCTGAAAGGCGAGTATTCGTTCAACGTGAATACCCGGACCGATACCCTGAACCTGATATTCCGCATGGTGGGTCACGAGACGCGCAAGCGCACGCTAGTCAGTCCGCCCGATACCGTACGGCTGGACATCATGCTCCCCACTTCAAACTACACTCTTGAGAATGTGGACATCAACGCCACACGCCGACAGACAGGCGGAATGCAGCAGATAAACTCCGAAGGACTCCGTTTCAATGCCGATGCAAACGGCGGCTCCGTAGAATCAATCATTGCAACCCAGGCCGGCGTGAGCACACACAACGAGCTGAGCAGCCAGTACAACGTCCGAGGCGGCAACTTTGATGAGAACAGCGTCTATGTGAACGGAACCGAGATAATGCGTCCGCTGCTGGTACGTGCCGGACAGCAGGAGGGTCTGAGCTTTATCAACCCCGACATGGTTGAATCCATCAGTTTCTCCACAGGCGGTTTCAGCGTGGCATACGGCGACAAGATGTCATCGGTCCTGGATATAAACTACCGCCGTCCGCAGAAGTTTGAATCGGTCCTGACAGCCAGCCTGCTGGGTGCCAGCGCATATGTGGGAGCCGGAAATGACAAGTTCAGTTTCTCAGGCAGTGTCCGATACAAGACCACCCGTTATCTTCTGGGTACGCTCGATACCAAGGGTGAGTATGACCCTTCATTCCTGGATTACCAGACCTATCTCTGCTGGACCCCCAACACCAAGTGGGAGATCGGTCTGATAGGCAATGCTGCAGTAAACCGATACAACTTCACCCCTACTGACCGAACCACCACGTTCGGTACCGCAAAGGATCCCAAGACCTTCAAGGTCTACTATGACGGCTGGGAAAGTGACCGCTTCAACACCATGTTCGGCGCTCTTGACATTAAACGCAAGGAGGAGAACTCCATATACCGCCTCAACCTGTCGGCTTTCAGCAGTCGGGAGAGCGAATCATTCGATATCCTGAGTCAGTACTGGCTTGATGAGGCCACCGGCAGCGGAAGCCTGGCCGTGGGTTCATTCATGCAGCATGCACGTAACCGCCTCAAATCAACCGTTTACACCGCATCTCTCAAGGGTACACATGACACCGGCATAGCCGGTACCATCGGCTGGGGCCTGGAATACCGCCACGAGAGCGTATCGGACCACATGAGGGAATGGGAGATGCGTGACTCGGCCGGCTACACCCTGCCCTGCACCCAGACCGGGCCGATGGAGATGATCTACTCGCTCAAGTCTGACCACGGCGTGTCCAATGACAAGGCGGCCGCATTCATTCAGGATACCTACCGTTTCAACACCGGAATAGGACTCTTTACCTTGAACGCAGGTCTGCGTACATCATGGTGGAGCTGGAACAACGAGGTCATATTCAGTCCGCGCCTGATGGTAGGATTCACTCCTGCCTTCAATGACAACTTTACCTTCAGGTTCTCAACCGGAGTATATCACCAGACACCCTTCTACAAGGAGATCAAGGATACCGTCAACACCGGCGGCATCTATCAGGTCAACCTGAACAAGGATATCAGGTCACAACGCTCCATACAGTTTGTATTGGGAGGTGACTATGACTTCCTGGTGTATGGTCGCCCGTTCAAGTTCACCACTGAGATTTACTACAAGAAGCTGGACCGCCTGATTCCCTACAACGTGGATAACGTAAGGATTGTTTACTACGGCGAGAACTGCGCTCACGGATATGCCGCCGGTATTGACATGAAACTCTACGGAGAGTTCGTTCCGGGTACCGCATCCTGGCTTACATTCTCACTTATGAGCACCAAGGAGAATATTGCCGGCAAGTGGCTGCCGCGTCCCACCGACCAGCTTTACAACCTCTCATTATACTTCACTGACTACTTCCCGCGCAGGGAAAGCTGGAAAATGTCACTCCGCTGCTCACTGGCAGACGGCCTGCCTTTCGGCCCCACTCACAGCGGCCGCGAGAAGCAGGTCTTCCGCGCTCCGGCATACAAGCGTGTCGACATAGGCCTCTCATATAAGATCTTTGATTATGACAAGCATCCGCACATATACGGAAAGTCAGGATTTTTCAAGGACATCTGGGTAGGTGTTGACGGCCTTAACCTGCTGGGCATCAACAACGTCAACTCCTACTACTGGATTACCGACATAACCAACACCCAGTTCGCGGTTCCCAACTATCTTACCGGCCGTCAGCTCAACCTCCGAATAATTGCCAATATCGGCAAGTGACTTTTTTGCCCAAAAAGTCGTTTATATTGTACTAAAAGCGTATATTAGCGCTTTATTTAGCACAATGGAGGCCATTAAGATAAATCTCGATGATTATGTTCTGTTCGGAGGCGGCGCCAACGGAGAGAGCTTCAACCATAAAACAGACCCTACGGTCATGCTTAAGCTTTATCGTCCCGGCATAGTACAACAGCCGCTGGATGAGATAACGCTGGCCCGTAAGGTATATGAGATGGGCATTTCCACTCCGGAGCCCGGTGATTACGTAGTAACCGATGACGGCCGCTACGGCATACGTTTCAGACGCATCACAGGCAAGAAGTCATATTCACGCGCCACCGGCGACGAGCCGGAGAAAGTAGCTCAGTTTGCCACTGAGTTTGCGGATATGTGTAAGCAACTGCATGCCACCCATGTGGATACAACTCAGTTTGAGAACGTAAAGGACCGCTATTACAGACTTCTCAAGGAAAACCCCTTCTTTGACAGTTCACAGAAAACCAGACTTGAAAAGTTTATAGCCGATGTCCCCGACGAGGAGACAGCCATACACGGAGACCTACAGTACAGCAACGCCATCTTTGTGGGCAATGAGCGTTATTTCATTGACCTGGGCGATTTCTGCTGGGGCAACCACCTGTTTGACCTGGGTATGGTCTATCTGTGCTGCAACCTGAGCAACGCGGATTTCATTGAGGAGACATTCCATATGCCCAAGAGCCTTGCAATTAAGTTCTGGGAGTTCTTTGCAAGGGAATACTTCGGACCAGGCATACCGCTCAAGGAGATTGAAGAACTGATACTTCCGTTCGCGGGTCTTAAGACCCTTATAGTTGAGAGGGACACAAAACGCCCCATGCCTGAATTGAGGGTGGGACTTGAGAGCATTTTAAGTTGAACGCTACTATTATGGTGAAGAGGATATTCTGGGGGTTTCTGACTGTCATGACCTGCATATCAGCCAAGGCACAGCAGGACAAGCTGATATTTACCCCGCAATGGACCGCTCAGGCACAGTTTGCCGGCTATTACGTAGCCCAGGAGATGGGTTTCTACTACAAAGCCGGAATTGATGTGGAGATTGTCCATCCGTCAGTAACACAATCGGCCATAAGCCGTATACGCAACAACGAGAGCCAGGCCACCACCCTGCAGTTGGCGCAGGCCATGGAGATCATCAACGACGGAATACCTTTGGTCAATATTCTCCAGACTTCAATGAACAACGCCATGGTGATAGTCTCAAGCCGTGGAATGAACCCTCTCAAGCAGTATGGAGCCAAAGTGGGCATTTGGAACGCGGGATTCGGACAGGTCGCCATAGGAATGAGTATCAAGGAGAACCTTAACTACCGCTGGATTCCGTTTGCGACAAATGTGAACCTGTTCGTATCAGGAGCCATCGATGCCACACTTGCCATGAGTTACAACGAATACTATCAACTGGTACAGACAGGTATTGAACTCAACAAAGATAATGTTTACAGGTTCCGCGACCACGGATACAACATACAGGAGGACGGCGTCTACGTGACAAAGGAGTTCTATGAGAAAAACAAGGACCTGGCCGAAAGATTCGCCGCTGCCAGCCGTCAGGGTTGGGAATGGGCCATCCAGAATCCCGAAGAGACCCTGGAGATTGTGATGATGTATGTCCAGAAGGACCATATAGCCACAAACAGGGTTTTGCAGAAACTTATGCTTGACGAGGTTCTGAGTCTGCTCAAGGACCGCGAATCGGGACAGTACGAGTTCCGCCTGCGTCCCGATATGGTAAAACAGGCCAGCGACCTTATGGTTGAGAACGGCATGCTGGACCGCGAGGTGACTTATGATGAATTAATTGATGAATAACGCCGGTACTGTCATGAAGAAGCATAAGAAACAAAGATCACTCTCCACCAAACTCAGTTTGTGGACAGTACTTTTTGCCGGAGTCATATTCATAGCCGCACACGGCGTATTTTTCAATGAGTCACGCCTTGCCGTGCAGAATGCGGCGATAGAAAACGCCACACGCATCCTTGACAACACCGTACTTCGCGTGGACAATATACTGACACAGGTCAAAGTAGCTACCGACAATACCGACTGGCTCATAACACGACATCTGGATGCCCCGGATTCCATGTTCGTTTACTCACGCCGCATACTGCAGAACAACCCCAACCTGAACGGTTGCTCAATCTCATTCGAGCCTTTCTACTTCAGTGAGAGAGGACAGTACTTCTCGGCCTATTCCCAGAATGTGGGCGGAGTGATCAGGACCACGCAGGAAGGTAACGACCATTACCAGTATTTCTCGATGGACTGGTACCAGCTGCCCAAACTGCTGGAAAGGCCATGCTGGACCGAGCCGTTCGTCGACTTCAATCCCGAAGGCTTTTCATCGAACGATATGATCATCTCATATTGCAAGCCCATCAGGGACCGGGAGGGTGAGTTTATCGGCACCATAGCCGTAGACCTATCACTTGAATGGCTCTCGCAGACCATATCGGCCGTAAAGCCCTACCCCAACTCCTACACCATCATGATAGGTAAGGGCGGAACATTCTTTGTACATCCCGATACCACCAAGCTGTTCTACCAGACCATATTCACCCAGACCATGCTTGAGCCGGATTCGGCAATCACCGACCTGGGTCATGCCATGCAGGCCGGCGAGCAGGGTTACCGCGAACTTGTAATAGAAGGCGAGAACAGTTTCGTATTCTTCAAACCTCTGGGCGACACCGGATGGAGCGTAGGCCTGGTTTGCCCCGCACATGATATTTTCGGAGGTTACTACAGACTTATCAACACCATTATCGGAATTGTCATAGTGGGTCTGCTGCTTATGCTCATGTCATTCAGCAGCATACTGACCAAGCAGTTGGAACCGCTTGAGGAGTTGGCATGGCAGGCCGAGGAGATAGCATCCGGAAACTTTGACGAGGAGCTTGCGGAATCAAACCGCAATGACGAGATAGGCAAACTGTCCAACTCGTTCCGGCATATGCAGCAGTCACTCGTAACGCAGATGGACGAGCTCAAGCATGTCAACGAGCAGAAAGGACGCATAGAGGGAGAACTCAAGGTAGCGCGTGACATACAGATGGCCATGCTGCCCAAGATATTCCCGCCCTACCCCGAGCGTTCCGATATCGACGTATTCGGTCAGCTGACTCCGGCCAAGGAGGTTGGAGGTGACCTGTTTGACTTCTACATACGTGACGAGAAGCTGTTCTTCTGCATAGGTGACGTATCGGGCAAAGGTATCCCGGCATCACTCTATATGGTTGTTACCAAGGCACTGTTCCGTACCGTATCAAGCCATGAGGCATCGCCCGAAAAGATCATATATGACCTTAACGAGGTGCTGTCACACGACAATGATTCAAACATGTTCGTGACATTCTTTGCCGGTGTACTTGACCTGCCCACCGGACGTCTGCATTACTGCAACGCTGGACACGACGCACCGCTGCTGATTGGTCATACCGGCGCAGGACTGCTGCCCGTTGATTCCAATCTGCCCATAGGTGTCATGCCCGGCTGGAAATTCTCCCGTCAAGAGACCATGATGGATCCCGACACCACAATCTTCCTATACACCGACGGACTTAACGAGGCCGAGAATATCAGCCATCAGCAGTTTGAGATGACACGCGTACTGGAGTTGGCACGCAGCATGCAGCAGCAGAACGATTTCAAGCCCATGTCCATCGTGAAACAGATGACGGAGTCGGTTCGTCAGTTCGTAGGTGAGGCCGATCAGAGTGATGACCTGACTATGCTGGCGCTTCAGTACACCAAGCATCAGGAGAATCTCACTTACCAGCGCAGTCTCAC
Source organism: uncultured Bacteroidales bacterium (assembly GCA_902798685.1). Taxonomy (GTDB): domain Bacteria; phylum Bacteroidota; class Bacteroidia; order Bacteroidales; family Bacteroidaceae; genus Colenecus. The sequence continues at coordinate 48,213 of CADBXO010000003.1, read as the reverse complement.
CCTTACCAATGACCTGAAACGTGTTCCCCGACTCAACACCTTCATCGACGAGGTATGTGAGGCCAACGGATTTGACATGGCCGCTACGATGCAGATAAACCTGGCCATCGAGGAGGCTGTAGTCAATGTAATGAACTACGCATATCCCAAGGGCACCAAGGGCGATATAACCATTGAGACCAAAGCCAACAAGTCAGAGTTGTCATTCATCATTTCTGACACCGGCAAGCCGTTTGACCCCACCGCAAAGGCCGAGGTCGATATAACCCTGAGTGCCGAAGACCGTTCAATCGGAGGTCTGGGAATACACCTGATACGTCAGATCATGGACCATATCAACTATGAACGTGTGGATGGTCATAATATACTCACCCTTATAAAGAAACTGGGCAAATGATACCATTGTCAATTTTCAATATTGATATTTCATCGGGCAACCTCATACTGCTCGTCTCATTCCTTATGTTTGTAGCCATACTGATGGCCAAAGTGGGCACCAAGTTCGGCGTACCCACCATGCTTCTCTTCCTTATCTTGGGTATGCTTGCCGGCGAGGATGGTCTGGGAATCAGGATAGACGAGCCGCGTGTGGGAGAGTTCCTGGGACATCTGGCCATGACAATCATACTGCTCACCGGCGGTCTTGAGACCTCCATGGCCGAGACAAAGCCGATAATAAGGAAAGGTATATCGGTCTCCACACTGGGCGTATTCATAACCATTCTGGTAACCGGACTCTTTATCTTCTACGCATTCGGCGCTAAGATAGGCGGTGCCGGCACCTCCATCCTGGGCTGCATGCTGCTGGCCGCCGTGATGTCATCAACCGACTCAGCATCGGTATTCTCGATATTGAGGACCAAGAGGCTCACCCTGCGTGAAAATCTGGGACCGCTCCTGGAACTTGAGTCGGGAAGTAACGACCCCATGGCATACGTGCTAACCATATTATTGGTCAGCATACTCGAATCGGTCCACGGTTCAACGGGCGAGACCCGCACATGGAGCATCATCCTGTTTGGCGCATGGGTTCTGATCAAACAGATCATAATAGGATTTGTAATAGGATATGCCTTGGGATACGGAGCACGCTGGCTGCTCGCCAGGATTCACCTGCAGTCAAGCCCGCTTTATGCTATCCTGATACTCAGCATAGCCCTGTTCGCAAACGGTGCCGCCTCATTCATCGGCGGCAACGGACTGCTTGCCCTCTACATCTGCGCCATTATCATAGGCAACACCAAGGATATGCCGGCCAGGAAAGAGGTGCTCATATTCTTCGAGGTAATTACCTGGCTGTCACAACTTATGATGTTCCTGTTGCTGGGACTTCTGGCCAAGCCCTCGCAGATGCATACCGTACTGGTTCCGGCCATCCTGATAGGACTGTTCCTGATGCTGGTTGCCCGCCCGGCGGGAATCATGCTCAGCCTGCTGCCCTTCAAAGGCCTCTCATTCCGGGCCAAACTGCTCACCTCATGGGTGGGACTCAAGGGTGCCGGCCCCATACTCTTTGCACTCTACACCGTCATTGAAGGCGTGGACGGATCAAACGAGATATTCAACATAGTATTCACCATAACACTCTTGTCACTGCTCCTTCAGGGAATGACAATCTCGCCGATGGCACGTCTGCTCAACATGAGCATTGACGACGACCCCGAGGTTGAGACATTCGGCATGGAGATACCCGAGGAGATGGGTATGCTGCGCGACCACATCGTATCCCCCGAGGATCTGGAAAACGGCGAGACGCTCCGTGACCTGCATCTGCCTCACGGAATTCGCGTGATGATGGTTCGCCGTGATGAGAAGTATATTGTTCCCCACGGCAGCATGAAACTCATGGTCGGAGACAGGCTGGTGATTATTATGGGAGACACGGATGATTAAATTGAAAATTGAAAATTGAAAATTTAAAAATTATAAATAACTGACTATTTATGGAAGTAAAAATCAACAACCAAGACGGAAATGCGACCGCTCAGCTTATCGGTCGTCTGGACACACCCGCTTCACAGGAGATAAGCGGCGATTTCGAGACTCTGGCACAGTATGCCGCAGGAACCATAATCCTGGATTGCACACAGCTTGAGTATATTTCAAGCTCCGGACTGCGTCTGTTCCTTTCACTGCGCAAGGCTGCTGCCGCCAAGGGAGGCAAAGTCATCGTAAAATCCATCAACAAGGATATCCGTTCAGTATTCATGATGACCGGTTTCCTGAATTTGTTCGAGATCCAGGACTAAAAAACAATAACTATGAAGAAGGCAAGGCAACTGGACCCTCACTGTGAGGCAATACTCCGGGAATACCAGGATAACCTGCCCCGCTTCAGAGAGGTTGAGCAGGAGGTTAAGGAGAAACTCAGGCAGACTTTGGCCGATGCCGGACTGCTTGTGGCTGCAATAGAATCACGTGTCAAGGGGTATGACTCGCTGGCCGGCAAACTGGAACTGAAAGGTCACAAATACAGCAGTCTGGCTGACCTGACCGACATTCTGGGTCTCAGAGTCATCACGTTCTATATAGACGATGTCGACAAGGTGGCATCGGCCGTGGAGAGACTCTTTGACATTGACTGGGAGAACTCTGTCGACAAACGCAAAATCCATGAGATAGACAGTTTCGGCTATCTCTCACTCCACTATATCTGCAAAGTACCGGATTTCCCTTACCGGTTTGAAATACAGATGCGCACCCTGCTCCAGCACGCATGGGCCAACATGGACCATGATACCGGCTACAAGTCTGGCGTGGAGATTCCCAAACGCTACATGCGCAACATGAGCCGTCTGGCCGGAATGCTGGAACTTGTCGATGACGAGTTCAGCAAGATACGCATCGAGCTGACCGATTACCGCCGCCGTGTTCAGGCTCTGGTACGCTCCGGCAATCTGGACGAGGTTCCCATTGACGGAGACACTTTCCGCAGTTATCTGGAACTGGAGCCTTTCAGCCAGCTCAACAAACGCATAGCCGCCATGAATCAGGCCGAGATACAGGAAGTGTCGCTCATGCCCTACCTGGCCATATTCAAGGCCATCGGCCTCAAGACTCTGGGAGACATATCGAACCTTATCAGAGACTATTCGGAGGGTGCTTATCAGATAGCCTGCTATCAGATAGGACTGACGGATTTGGATATCATCTCATCATCCATCGGCCCACAGGACCTGTGTATAGCATATATTCTCAAGATAGGCGGCGGCAAGGCCGGCATCAAGTATATGTTTGACCAGCTCAACGGTGAATCCGAAAGTAACGAGACTATAGCAGAGATGCTTCTGGAGCAATCCAAGGACCTGCCTTTCATGAACAAATAAAAATGGCCAACAAACCGCTCAATACAGATCTTCTTGACCGCGCCATAGTGTTTGCGGTCAAAGCCCACGCGGGCACGGAACGCCGCGGAAAGGGTTTTCCGTATATCATTCACCCCATGGAGGCAGTGGAAATAGTTGCCACCATCACCCCTGACCAGGAACTTCTGGCCGCCGCGGCTCTGCATGACACCGTCGAGGATACCAATGTCACCATCGACGATATCCGCCGGGAGTTCGGTGACCGCATTGCATCGCTTGTTCAGATTGAGAGTGTGGCCGATGATGAAGGCACCTGGCACGAACGCAAGAAAAAGGCCATTGACATGATTGCAAACGCTCCCCTTGACGCCAAGATCGTGGCCATGGGTGACAAACTGTCAAACATGAGGGCCATTGCCCGTGACTATGAAGTCCAGGGCGACGCGCTTTGGAAACTGTTTCACGCCAGTGACCCCAAGGACCACGAATGGCACTATCGCGGTCTGGCCGACGCCCTGCGTGACCTCAAGGACACGTTCGCCTTCAAGGAGTTTGAGCAACTGATAGATAGGGTTTTCTCAGGAAAGTAAGACTCACTCGGGACCTATCAAAGGAACCCCGTGGGTGTTCTTGGTCTCACTCATAACGAATACGCTGTGCAGGCTGCCAAGACAGCTTATTGCACCCAGCCTGTGCTGCATGAACTGCTGATAGGCGTGCATGTCACGTGCGTAAACCTTTATCATGAAATCATAATCACCGCTGGTATTGTAGCATTCCGTTATCTCGTCAATATCCTGAACAGCATCGATAAACTGCTGAATCATCTCCTCGGAGTGCTGCTTGAGACGGATATTACACATGACCATAATCCCGTTTCCAGCTTTCTGAGCATCGACCACGGCCATATAACGGGTAATAAAGCCCTCCCTTTCCAGACGTTTCTGACGCTCGAACGTAGGTGACGGTGACAGATGTATCCTGGCGGCCAGTTCCTTGACCGTCAGCTGTGCGTTTTTCTGGAGTTCACGCAGGATACGGATATCGGTCCCATCCGGTTTATAGCCAATTTCCATTTTCAAATACCTTGATTTTACAGAATATTATTATTGTCCAACTACAATATTTCCGCAAATATAAGCATATTTTCCCGAATTATCCAAAATATTTTTATACCACATCAAGACGCCATACCTTTGCGCCGGAATCAAACTTTAAAATCATGTCGATAAGAACAAACATTCTGGGTTACCCCCGCATCGGTGTCAACCGTGAACTGAAGAAAGCCGAAGAGGCTTATTGGGCTGGAAAGATTACAAAGAAAGAGTTGCTTGATGCCGCCGCACAGATACGCAAGGAAAACTGGCAGTTGCAGAAAGAGGCCGGTATTGACCTCATCCCCAGCAACGACTTTTCATTCTATGACCAGACACTGGACCTGAGTCTGAGTGTAGGAGCCATCCCCGAGCGCTACAACGCTCTCAAGGATGATCTTCTGGAACTCTATTTCGCAATGGCTCACGGTTATCAGAAGAACGGCATTGACGTCACTGCAATGGAGATGACCAAATGGTTCGACACAAACTATCACTATATCGTTCCCGAGTTCACCAAGGACCAGCAGTTCAAGCTCACCTACAACAAGGCTGCAAGTGAGTTTGCCGAGGCACTTGCACTCGGAATCAAGACCAAGCCCGTGCTGGTAGGTCCTGTAACCTACCTGCTTCTGGGTAAGGAGAAAGAGGCCGGATTCAACCGCATTGAACTGATTGACAGACTCCTCCCTGTTTACATTGAAATCCTGAAAGAGCTTGAGAGCAAGGGTGCCGAATACGTACAGATTGACGAGCCCTCACTCTGCACGGACCTGAGCCCGGAAGCCAAGGATGCCTATCGCAAGGCATTTGACGCTATCCGCAAAGCCACCCGTCTCAAGATCATCCTGACCACCTATTTCGGACCTCTGGCCGACAACGCCGCACTTGCCGCCGGACTGGGTGCCGATATCCTGCACATTGACCTTGTACGCGCTCCCGAGCAGGTAGGAAGCATTGCAGCCCTCTTACCCAATGATATTTCTTTAAGTCTGGGCGTTGTTGACGGCCGAAATATCTGGAAGAATGACTTCCGCCAGTCACTGGACATTATTGAAAAGGCAAAAGAAAAACTGGATTCCAGCCGTCTCCTTGTTGCAACCAGCTGCTCGCTACTCCACTCTCCCATCGACCTTGATGCGGAGACCGATGACAAGACACTGCCCCGTGAGGTAAAGCGCTGGCTCTCATTTGCCCGCCAGAAGGTTTCCGAGGTTGTCACACTGGCTGATCTTGCAGACGGCAAGGGCTCATACGCCGCACAGAAGGCCCTCCATGAGAACAAGGCCGACATTCAGGACCGCCGCACATCGGCCCTTACCAACAATGCCGAGGTTCAGAAGCGTCTGGAGGCAGTGACCCCTGAAATGGCTAAGCGTAACAGCCCCTTCAGCGAGCGTATCCGCCAGCAGCACGAGGCACTGGGCCTGCCCCTGTTCCCCACTACAACCATCGGCTCATTCCCTCAGACCACCGAGGTGCGTTCATGGCGCAGCAAGTTCAAGAAGGGTGAGCTGAGCAAGGATGAGTACATCGCACTGCTCAAGGGTGAGATTGAAAAGACCATCCGCATCCAGGAGGAGATAGGACTCGATGTCTTGGTTCACGGCGAATCCGAGCGTAATGACATGGTTGAGTACTTCGGCGAACAGCTAAGCGGTTTTGCCTTCACCCGCAACGGATGGGTTCAGAGTTACGGCAGCCGATGCGTAAAACCGCCGGTAATCTACGGTGACGTATCACGCCCCAATGCAATGACTGTGGATTGGGCAGTCTACGCCCAGAGCCTCACTGACAAGCCCGTCAAGGGCATGCTTACCGGCCCTGTAACCATTCTGCAGTGGAGTTTCGTACGCAATGACCAGCCGCGTGCCCTCACCATGAAACAGATTGCGCTTGCCATCCGTGATGAAGTTACGGATCTGGAGAAAGCCGGCATCAAGGTCATCCAGATTGACGAGCCCGCCATCCGCGAAGGCCTGCCCCTGCGCAAGGTTGACCGTGACGAGTATCTTGACAAGGCAGTCGAGGCGTTCCGCATATCGGCATCGGGCGTAAAGGATAGCACGCAGATACACACCCACATGTGCTACAGCCAGTTCAACGATATCATCCGTCACATCGCTCTGATGGATGCCGATGTCATCACCATCGAATGCGCACGCAGCCAGATGAACCTGCTGGGAGCATTCGCCGAGTTCAAATACCCGAATGAAATCGGCCCCGGTGTATATGACATCCACTCTCCGCGAGTTCCGTCGGTTCAGGAGATGGTAGAGCTCCTGCGCAAGGCTTCACAGGTCATAAATCCTGCACAGTTGTGGGTCAACCCCGACTGCGGACTCAAGACCCGCGGATGGACCGAGACCGAGGCTTCACTGCGCAACATGGTCCAGGCAGCCGTGCTGATGCGCAAATAAATCAATATTTCAAAAGATATTCTAAAACAAATAATTAACTTTGGGGTCCGAAACGAAAAGTCAACAATCATTAATCATAATTATTAGGTCAATTAAATGAAAAAGCTTTCAATCATCGCACTCGTTGCATCTGTCATGGTAATGAGCGCTTGTGGCCCCGAAGATCCGGGATTAAAGGACGCCTACAAGAACTATTTCAAGATCGGTGTTGCCGTAACACCGCGTAACGTAACTGATTCACTTCAGAAGGCAGTTATCCTCAAGGAGTTCAACAGCATCACAGCTGAGAACTGCATGAAGCCGGGTGAAATTCATCCCCAGCCGGGTGTATGGAATTTCCAGCAGGCCGATGCTATCGCAAACTTCTGCCGTGAGAACGGTATCAAGATGCGTGGTCACTGCCTCGTATGGCACAGCCAGTTCGCCAACTGGATGTTCAACAAGTATGATGAGAACGGCAACCAGGTTGTAGAGCGCGACGAGAACGGCGATACAATTTGGGTTGAGCAGCCCGCTCGTGGCGGCTTCGGCGGCTTCGGTGGTTTCGGTGGTTTCGGTGGCTTCGGTGGCCAGCGTCCCCAGGGTGCTCCTCAGGGTGCTCCCCAGGCAGGTCAGCGTCCTCAGGGCCAGCGTCCTCAGGGTCAGGGCCAGCGCGCACAGGCTCCTGCTCCTCAGATGACCAAGGTTCCCAAGTATGCCAAGGCTACCAAGGAAGAGTTCTACGATTCACTCCGTGCTCACATCCAGGTTGTTGTTAACCGTTACAAGGACGTAGTATATTGCTGGGACGTTGTTAACGAGGCTATGAGCGATGCTAATAACCCCGACGCTCCCTACGAGCAGTCATTCCGTCAGTCAACTGCTTATCAGCTCTGCGGTGACGAGTTCATCCTCAAGGCATTCCAGTTCGCTCACGAGGCTGATCCCAACGCTACTCTGTTCTACAACGACTACAGCGCTTGGACTCCCGCCAAGAGAACTTATATCTACAACATGGTTAAGAAGCTTCAGGCTGAGGGTGCTCCTATCACCGGTATCGGTATGCAGGGTCACTACAACATCTATGATAACCCCACCATCGAGGACTTCGAGAAGGCTATCCAGATGTATCTTGAGCTGGTTGACGATATCCAGATCACCGAGTTTGACGTTCGTATCAACCACGAGGCCGGCGGTCAGCTCCAGTTCAGCCGTGGCGAGGGTCAGGTTCTCACCGATTCTATCGCTCAGCTGCAGATGGCCAAGTATGACGAGCTCTTCAAGGTTATCCGCAAGTACAAGAAGAACTTCTCATGCGTAACATTCTGGAACCTTGGCGACCGTGATTCATGGCTGGGTGCCAACAACTTCCCCCTGCTCTTCGATGGCAACTATCAGCGCAAGGAGGTTTACTACACCGTTCGTGATTTCAAGAAAAAGAAGTAAATCAACCGACAACAAAAAAAGAGGGTGACCAACCGGCCACCCTCTTTTTTTTATACCTTTGAGGTATGAAGAAAGGACTGTTAAAGGTATTGGTTTTCATTGGGGTCTGCCTGGTTCTCTGGTGGTGCAAGACTCCTTCGCATACAAGCAGGCAAAGCATTGAGAAGCTGGAGATTCCGGCTTATACTGAGGCCTCTTACAAACAGCATTTGGTTTATGAGGGATATGAGGTGGTTCTCAATGAGAATTACCGCATTCCTGAGTGGGTGGCGTATGAGTTGACCGATGAGGAGGTATCGGGCACCAATCCGCGTTCAAATCATTTCCGCACCGATCCCAACTTTTCCGGAAAGCAGGCCGATGACAACGACTACCGAAACTCGGGCTGGGACCGCGGACATATGGCGCCGGCGGCCGATATGAAACTGACCGAGCAGATGATGCGCGAGAGCTTCTACTTCACCAATATCTGCCCTCAGAACCACAACCTCAACAGCGGTGATTGGAAAGCCCTTGAGGAGATGGTCCGCGACTACGCCAACAAATACGGCAACATCTACGTCACATGTGGTCCGATAATAACGGACAACAAGTACGGGAGCATCGGCCCAAATAAGGTTACAGTGCCCGATGCTTTTTACAAGGTTATGCTGATACAGACTCCGAACGGATTTGAATCCATCGGCTTCATTATGGAGAACAAGGCCGGTCACAAGCCGCTCTCAACCTATGCCGTCACAGTTGATGAGGTGGAAGCAAAAACAGGACTGGATTTCTTCCCGGCCCTGCCCGATGATATTGAGTCTCGCGTAGAATCCACCTACAACAACCTGATCTGGAATTTGGCAAAATAGCACTGTAGGGACAGGTACTACTGTGTCATTTTGTCAAAGTGAGCTATAAATATGACCGGATTCTCGCAACCCTTGACCTTACGGTAGAAATCCTCCAACTCTGGGCTGTAACGATGATCATAATCATCACTTTCCATTTCTTCGATATGGCGGCTGATAATGTCCACATCAACACATCCAATCTTGTCATTGCCGTAAATGCACATTTCGCGGTAATCAGGTAATGACCTCATTGAGGATTCACGGTTGAAATGGTACACTTTTGAGGTCGTCTTATCATACAGATAATCTCCGTAGGAGGGGTACCATAGATACAGATAGTCCTTCATGTCATATATATCGTATGCTATCAAAGGAGACATTCCGTCATTGGGGTTGTAATTTTTAATTTCTTTCTCTGTCATTTGAGGGCGGAATGCCATATTTGCAACACACTCCGAACCGTTTTCTGTCAGTCGGTAAATATGGTTGTCAAGTATGCGAACAAGGTAGGTGGTATCTGTAAGGGGGTTGAGATAGCTACATGAGACAATAAAATTGAAATAATATCCACCCGTCGATTTCATTTCCTGTTTTACATCATCAACCGAATAACCGTTGGCCGCGGGTATGTGATGTTCCTTCATCTCTAACGGAAAACTCACCGGACCACTCTGGGGAACGTAATAAAAATCGTATACAGGAATCAATGTCAATCCGTTTTGGATCAGCAATGTACCGTCAGACAGACATTTTGCTACAAGACCAAAGGTGTTCATGTCTCTGATTGAGTCTGTCACTACCTGTCCAAGGTAATTGCCCTGATAGTCAAACTTCTTGATGATTACGGGTCCCTGAAAACCGTCCTGACTGGTAAGAAGGACTTCTTTCTTATTGCGGTCTATGATCCAGTCATGCAAATCAACGAATTCGTTACGTCCCCTGCCGAAATGGCTGATATCATTCAAATAATGTCCGTTTCTGTCATACACCTTGATGCATTTTCCATGTCCATTACTACTTATAAAAAAGAATCCGTCATCATACAGGATTTTATCCACCATACCGGGAACGGCGGCATCGATTTCGCTGTCATCCAGCACAACATACTCCCAGCTGCTCAAAAAATAATCCTCCATTCTGCCGTCCAGCTCAATTACATCGGTAATCTGCAGGACGTTATTATCAGATACTGTTCTTTTGCATGAATAAAAAAACGCGATAACCGTTATGGCTGCAAACAGAAGGACTTTTCTCATAAGACAATAAGGTTAATGGTTTGTAATTGCAAATGTAAAAAAATGACACAATAGGGACAGTCCCTTCTGTGCTATTTTTTCTAATTTTGCAAAAGTCCTTTTTATTACAATAATGAACAAGATTCTCAGTAGCAGGTTCGCCAAGGGATTGGCGGTTTTTTCATTTGTGCTTTGTCTCATCGGTTGTTCATCGGCATACATGGCCACGCTTTCAACGGCCTTACAGGAGATGAACAAACAGCTCGATGCAAGTTATTCCACAGCAGCGGCAGCCGCACAGATCAATGCCCAGACCAGCAGCACCCCACATATCTATGAAACGCCCCAGTCACCTGATCCGGGCGTCGCAATAGCTGCGGTTTCAAGCAGTGCAGGTAAGTTCAAGGGTACGCCTTACACTGTTCTGCCGGCCGGGACAGACGGCACTGCCGGAAAGCAGGCCACCTATGTGGCGTTCGGAGACTGGCCGCAGACCATCAAGGCGGAGTCTGTTACGGTAGATGAGTCACAATCCGTCAAGGTGGGCGCCCACACCTCTATTTCAAGGTCGAGCCCATAAAATGGCGTGTGGTTACAAACAACTATAACGGCAGCGGCAAGAAGCTGTTGCTGTCCGAGTACATCCTTACCAATATCGCTTACTATGACTGCGACAAGGATGCTACTAGATTTGATAACGTTGACGGCACACAGGTATATTTCAAGCTGGACAAGAACATACGTCGCAATGATGACGGCTCTTTCATTCAGCATAACAACTATGAGCACAGCCGTCTGCGTGCTTACCTGAACGGCCTCTCTTACCTGCAGGGCGATAATGACGGAAACCAGGCCATAGACAATGAGTTTGTGGGAGCGGGATTCCTTCAGACGGCATTTACGTCCGATATGCAGGCAGGCATAGCAGTGACCAATGTTGACAACAGCATCAAGAGTACGGCCGATATCCTGGAGGAGTTGTCGGCCAAGGAGCAGAGATTCTACCAAGGCACCATGTATTATGAGACCGGCGCGGAACACAAGCGCGTCTACTACCCATCGTACCTGTCCAACAACACAAAGGACAAGGTGTTCATACTGAGCCGCGCTGATGTCTTAAAGAGTAACTACGGATTCACCCCGATAGCACCCAAGGTTACCGATGACAATTTCATGGATTACATCAAACGCGGTGAGGCGTACTCTGGGGCCGACTTAATCACGACATATAAGGGTCTGGCCCGACGCGTGACCGATTTCTGCAAGGCGAACGGAGTGAATCATCCTGTAATATCAGAGAACTCCGGATGGTATCTGCGCACTCCCCTTATGCCGGCTTTCTTTCGCGGTGAGCCTAAGATTTCGCAGTTCGTGGCTGGTGTAAACTCGGACGCCGGCCTGGATGAATGCGGCGTTGCGTACGATTCGAACGGCGTGGTTCCTGCTATTTGTGTAAACTATTAAACCTCAGATATGAAACGTTTTCTTTGTATCAATATAGCAGTCCTTACTTTGCTGACTGCAAGCGTGGGGGCATCGGCCCAGACAAAATCGTTTTTTGTTCCCAAGGAAGAGCGCACGTATGCCCAGAAACTGGGCGGTTACGCTGAGCCGGACTATGATTTTGTGCCGTTTAGCATAGACTATCGCAAGAAAAAAAATCAGTATCTGATTCAGGCTCAGAAGCTTGGCAGTTATGATGAGGCTTTTGAGAAACTGCCCGGTTTCCCTGATCCGTCCGAGGTAGATACCAGGGAGAAGATGACTGAATTCCTGGACCGCATAGCGGCTATTGCGATGGCTGTGGACCTGCATGAGCCGCACGATAAGGTGGATGCCGCAAAGGACTCGTTGGAAAAGGCGCAGATGGACAATGCAAAGAGGGCAGCAAAGGGACTCCCGTATGACTCGGTCCTGCACTTTGACCCCAAGGCACAGCAGTATCAGGACCTGATTTATAAGAGGATGAACGCAGTCCAGGAACCAGTGGCCAAACTGGCCAGCGATATAGTGAATGTCTATTCCCAGACCTCCGACCCGGGATATGTTGATTTCATCCTGGAGAACAGTCAGGCTGCCGAGAGGCATTTCTTTGAAAAGATGGCTCCGCTGCGCAAGCAGTTGTGCCAGGAGTGGTTTGCATCGGACCAGTGTCAGGAAATTGACCGCATGGATGCTCCGCTGGTAGAGCGTGTCCTTGCAGAGAAACCGCGGACGGCACCATCCTGGTTCATAGAAGGACGCCAGGCAGAGCTTGAGTATGTACAGAGTTATAACCGTTATATCATCGAACGCTGGATTGCCAAAGTCAAGCCCTATTATGACAAGGACAAGGCGGTTCTTGCCAAGTTGCTGCCCTATATCAAGGAACTTGAGGAACTTCGCGGAGACGACCCCATAACCATCGAGTACGTTGGCGCCAGAATGTACGCCCGCGAGTCGATTGAGATCATGCTTAACCGCTGCTACGGCTGGGTGAAGCTTATAAGCTACGCCCCCCTGATCCAAACTCCTCCCACCTATGAAGGGGTCAAGAAATTCAACAAAATCAAATTCTAGCCAGCTCACCTTAGGGAAGAAATGGCCCGCACCTGCGTGCTAGCTCCCTAAGGTCGGGGGTCAGCCCGCGGGAAAGTGTATTTTCTACTGATGTTAGGGATGAAAATGGCCCCACGTGCGTTGCAGCTCCCTAAGGTGCAGAGGTAGCCCGGAAAAAAGCGTATTTTCGGTTCACCTTAGGGACGGAAATGCCCGCACCTGCGTTGTGGTTCCCTAAGGTGCATGGGGGACTGCCCCTACCCGTCTACTTTTTAAGAAAGTTTTCTTTTTTAATAAGAGGTTAATTTGGTATCTTTGTGCTCTTACAGAAAAAACATCAAACAAGTACTAACAATAATTACACAACGAGAATTATGAGACCTACACACATTGAGCATCTTGGTATAGCAGTGACCTCACTTGAGGCTACTATGCCGTTCTTTGAGTTTTTGACAGGAAGCAAGTGCTACAACATTGAGGAAGTTGCAGACCAGAAGGTCAAGACTGCTTTCTTCAAGGTTGGAGAGGTAAAGATTGAGCTCCTGGAGCCCACTTGCCCCGAGTCAACCATCGCCAAGTTCATTGAGAAGAACGGTGGCCGTGGCGGCATTCACCATGTTGCTTTCAATGTCAATAATGTAGCAGAGGCTCTTAAGGAGGCTCAGGAGGCAGGTTTGCAGCTTATTGACCTGCAGCCGCGCAAGGGAGCCGAGAACCTCACGATTGCTTTCCTGCACCCCAAATCAACCTGTGGCGTGCTGACAGAACTTTGTGAACAACCCAAATAACACATATATACAGAAAATGGAAAACAGCAAACTTCAGAAGCTGGTCGACAAACGCGCGCAGGCAATGGCCGGCGGCGGCGAGGCAGCTATTGAGAAGCATCACGCTAAAGGCAGCTACACTGCCCGCGAGCGCATAAACATGCTTCTTGACGAGGGATCATTTGAGGAGATCGATATGTTTCTGACCCACCGTTGCACTGACTTCGGTATGGAGAAGAAGGTATTCCTGGGTGACGGTGTTGCCGTTGGTTCAGGTACAATCGACGGCCGACTCGTATTCGTATTTGCACAGGATGCCACCGTTATAGGCGGTTCTCTTTCTGAGACCATGTCACAGAAGATCTGCAAGGTAATGGATCTGGCCATGAAGATGGGTGCTCCCGTTATCGGCATGAACGATTCAGGTGGTGCACGTATCCAGGAGGGTGCATGCGCGCTGGCCGGTTACGGTGAGATCTTTGAGCGCAACATCCTGGCATCGGGAGTTATTCCCCAGATTTCAGTCATTTTCGGCCCCTGCGCCGGCGGTGCCGTTTACAGCCCTGCCCTGACTGACTTCATCATGATGACCGAGCAGAATTCATATATGTTCATCACCGGACCTAAGGTTGTAAAGAGCGTTACCGGTGAGGACGTTACAGTTGAGCAGCTGGGCGGTGCCCGCGTTCACGCCACCAAGTCTGGTGTGACACACTTTGTTGCTGCAACTGAGGAGGAGGCTATCAAGGAGGTTCGCCGCCTTATCAGCTTCATCCCGCAGAACAACATGGAGGAGGCTCCCGTCAAGGAGGCCAAGGACGATCCCGCACGTCTGGAGGATGCCCTGAACTCTATGGTTCCCGATGATCCCAACAAACCTTACGATATGAAGGACATCATCTACTCTATCGTTGATGACGGTGACTTCATGGAGGTTCACAAGGATTTCGCAAAGAACGTTATCTGCGGTTTCGCCCGTTTCAACGGCCGCTCAACCGGTATCATAGCAAACCAGCCCAACTGGCTGGCAGGTGTGCTTGACTGCGACGCTTCACGCAAGGCTGCCCGCTTTGTACGTTTCTGCGACGCATTCAACATCCAGATCCTTACTCTGGTCGATGTACCCGGATTCCTCTGCGGTACAGGTCAGGAGTACGCCGGTATCATCGATCACGGTGCAAAGCTGATGTTCGCATACGGCGAGGCTACCGTTCCTAAGGTAACCGTTACAGTACGTAAGTCTTACGGTGGTTCACACATCGTTATGAGCTGCAAGCAGCTGCGTGGTGACCTCTGCTATGCTTGGCCTAACGCCGAGATCGCAGTTATGGGTGCCAGCGGTGCCGTAGGCGTACTGGAGGCCAAGTCACTCAAGGCCATCGAGGATCCCGAGGAGAAGAAGAAATTCATTGCCGAGAAGGAGGCAGCCTACAAGGACAAGTTCGCTTCACCCTACCAGGCAGCCAACCGTGGCTATATCGACGATGTTATTGAGCCGCGCTTTACACGTGCACGTGTCATCCGCGCATTTGAGATGCTGCAGACCAAGCGTCTTACCAACCCGCTCAAGAAGCACAGCAACATTCCACTCTAAAGCAGAGAGTCTATGATGACACCATTAGTAATTAACTGGTCACACGTCTGGATGGTAACAGGACTGGGATTCTGCATGGTTATCCTGCTTCTGGTCGTGCTCATCTTCATTCTGAAGCTGCTCGGTGCAGTTGTCAGCAGTGCAGTGAAGGCACCCAAGGCAGCACAGCCCAAGGCAGTAGCCGCTCCCACCGCCCAGGCTGCGCCGGCAAGCGCTGAGTCACAGGCCGATGATGACCTTGCCGCCATAGCAATGGCTCTGCACCTGTACTTCAACGGAGTACATGACGTGGAACCCACCGAGATTCATATCAAGAGAGTAGAGCGCTCCGGCTGGAACTCCAAGCTCTACGGAATGAACAACCTTCATCGTTAATAGAAAAATGAAAGAATTCAAATTCACAATAGACGGCAAGCAGTACAATGCTGCTGTCAATGAACTTGAGGACAACTTTGCCGAGGTTACTCTTAACGGCAAGACCTACAAGGTAGAGTTAGAGAAGGAGGAGGCTCCTGCAGCTGCAGTACGCCGCCCCGCCGCTGCCGCTGCATCTGCTGCCGCAGCTCCCGCCGGCCTGATGACCGTAAAGTCACCGCTGCCCGGTTCAATCGTGAAGGTACTCGTCAAGGCCGGTCAGGCTGTAAAGAAGGGCGATGTACTGCTCACCATGGAGTCAATGAAGATGGAGAACAACGTTACCGCCGAGGCCGACGGTACCGTAAAGGCCATTTATGTAGAGCCCGGCAAGAACGTCATGCAGGATGACAAGCTGCTTGACCTGGAGACTGCAGCCGCTGCTGCCGCTCCCGCACCTGCTCCCGCTCCCAAGGCAGAGGCTCCCAAGGCTGCACCTGCTCCCAAGGCAGAGGCTCCCAAAGCTGCCGATGTTCCCGCCGGCGGTTACAAGGTAACCAGTCCCCTGCCCGGCTCAATCATCAAGGTTCTGGTATCAGAGGGTCAGGATGTAAAGAAGGGTGACACACTGCTCACTCTTGAGAGTATGAAGATGGAGAATGCCGTTATGGCAGACCGCGACGGTAAGGTAACCAAGATTGCCGTAACCGCAGGTCAGAACGTAATGCAGGAGGATCTGCTCCTGGTTCTTGGATAATCTCATTTAAACTGAAAAGAAAATGGGTGATATTCTGGAATTCTTTGAGCAGATGGGCTTCATGAACATGACCTATCAGCAGGGAATTATGCTCCTTCTGAGTTTCTTCCTGCTGTATCTGGCCATTAAGAAGCAATACGAGCCGCTTCTGCTGCTCCCCATCGCATTCGGTATGCTGCTTACCAATCTTCCCGGTGCAGGTATGTACCATTCGGAACTTTGGACAGCATTCCTTGACGCTAACAGCCCCGCCTACCACAGCTATGGCACAATCATGCGTGAGGGCGGTCTACTGGACATTCTCTACATAGGTGTAAAAGCCGGTGTATATCCCTGCCTCATCTTTATGGGCGTAGGCGCCATGACTGATTTCGGACCTCTGATTGCCAACCCCAAGAGCCTGCTCCTGGGTGCTGCCGCTCAGCTGGGTATCTTCCTTACATTCCTTGCAGCCAACTCAATGGGCTTCACCGAGGCTCAGGCCGGCTCAATAGGTATTATAGGTGGTGCCGATGGTCCTACATCAATCTTCCTGACATCAAAACTGGCCCCTGAGCTGCTTGGTCCTATTGCCATTGCAGCCTACTCTTACATGGCCCTTGTTCCCGTGATCCAGCCGCCTATCATGCGTGCCCTGACCACCAAGAAGGAGCGTGCCATCAAGATGAGCCAGCTGCGTCCCGTAAGCAAGACAGAGAAGATCATATTCCCGATTGCCATAACCACCATCGTGGCTCTCATACTGCCCGATGCCGCTCCTCTGATTGGCTGCCTCATGCTGGGTAACCTTGCCAAGGAGTGCGGTGTTGTGGACCGTCTGAGCAAGACAATGCAGAA
The DNA here is from genome assembly GCA_902798685.1 of uncultured Bacteroidales bacterium. GTDB lineage: Bacteria > Bacteroidota > Bacteroidia > Bacteroidales > Bacteroidaceae > Colenecus. Next base: position 31,051 of record CADBXO010000003.1, on the reverse strand, counting down.
CGAGCTGATGAACATCGTGGTTATTTTCCTGGGTCTTACCGTAGGTGCTACCGCTACTGCCAGCTCATTCCTTGACTGGAGCACAATCAAGATCATGGTAATGGGTGTCGTAGCATTCGGTTGCGGTACCGCCGGCGGTATCCTGCTTGCCAAACTGATGAACGTATTCTCCAAGGAGAAGATCAATCCGCTCATCGGATCTGCAGGTGTATCGGCCGTTCCTATGGCTGCCCGCGTATCACAGCAGGTAGGTCAGGAGGAGAACCCCAGCAACTTCCTGCTCATGCATGCCATGGGCCCGAACGTTGCAGGTGTAATCGGCTCAGCCGTAGCTGCCGGTATCCTGCTTACCATGCTTGGATAAGCAAATCCTATAAACAAAAAAGGCGACCCGTCGGGCCGCCTTTTTTTATGGTATAACCACCGTTGGTTTAAACGTTTTGGCCTCCTCCGGGGTGACTTGGGCGTAGGCAATGATTATCACCGTATCGCCTATTGAAACCAGACGGGCTGCAGCGCCGTTAAGGCAGATGCACTTGGAGCCGCGCTCTCCGCGGATAACGTAGGTAACCAGGCGGGCGCCGTTGGTTACATCCACTACGTGAACCTGCTCTCCGTCAATGATGCCGGCTGCATCCATCCAGTTGCCGTCAATAGTAATGCTGCCAATGTAGTTGATATTGGCATCGGTCACCTTAACGCGGTGAAGTTTGGATTTGAGTACAGTCAGTAACATCACTCCTTATATTTAATGTTATCAATAAGGCGTACCTTACCGCAGTGTACGGTAACGCAGCCTACTATGTAGTCAGTAGCATCCCAGTTGTCTACAGGCTGCAGTGTGCGGCCGTCTACAATCTCGTAATACTCAACCTCAAGTCCCTCATGGGAGTTGATGGTGTCGATGACATACTTGCGTGTTAAGGCAAGTGTGTGATGGCGTGCATAGTAACGGCTCTCAAAGAGAGTGCGTGATATATTGGCGGCAAGCTTACGCTCTGCCTTGCTAAGAAGCATGTTGCGTGAACTCAGAGCCATTCCGTCCTCCTCACGGACAATGGGGCAGCCTACAATCTCAATCTTGAGATCAAGCTGGCGTACCATCTCGCGGATAATGGCCAGCTGCTGGAAATCCTTCTCACCGAAATAGGCGCGGTCAGGCTCCACAGCATAGAAAAGTTTACTTACAATCTGAGCCACACCGTTAAAGTGTCCGGGGCGGTTGGGGCCCTCCATGACCTTGTCGAGCGGAGTGAAATCAAATGTGCGGGTATCGGGTTCGGGATACATCTCCTCAACAGTGGGAGCGAATACGAACTGCGCACCTACCTTGTCAAGCAGCTGGCAATCGGCCTCCATTGTACGGGGATAGTTCTTAAGGTCATTCTTGTCGTTGAACTGTGTAGGATTGACGAAATCGCTCACTACGGTTACGTCATTCTCTGCTACAGAGCGTCTTACAAGTGATGCATGACCCTCATGCAGTGCACCCATGGTAGGTACGAGGCCGATGCTTTTGCCCTGCTCACGGCAGGATTTCAGGGCCTCTTTAAGATCTTTTACTGTTGTTATTACCTTTATCATAATACACTTGAAAAAGTCCGCAAAATAAGTGAATAATTATGGTATTTCAAAAGATTCGGCCAAACTGCTTGCCAAAATCATGTTTTTTTTCTATATCTTTGCATACTAATAACTCACCAAACTAGTATGAGCGAAAAGAAAATTCTCATCATTGCTGATCAGATTTCGCCCTTCGTGGCTCAGTCTCCAATGGCGGATTATTGCAGGCAGCTGCCTCAAAACATCCAGGAATTGGGTAATGACATCAGGACCTTTATGCCCAAGTGGGGCAACATAAACGAGCGCCGCAATCAGCTGCATGAAGTTATCCGTCTGTCCGGCATGAACCTGATCATTGATGATACGGATCACCCGCTCATTATCAAGGTCGCTTCACTCCAGTCGGCCCGCATTCAGGTATATTTCATTGATAATGAGGATTTCTTCCAGAACCGCCTTCAGGTAACTGACAAGGATGGTGTGGAATATGAGGATAATGATGAGCGTACCATTTTCTTTGCCCGCGGCGTACTGGAGACAGTTAAGAAGCTCCGCTGGAATCCCGATATCATTCACTGTCACGGCTGGCTTTCAGCCCTGATTCCTCTCTACATAAAGACCGCTTATCGTGAAGAGCCCGCTTTCCGCGATTCAAAGGTGGTTTATTCTCTGTATGAGAAGGCATTCAACCGCAATTTCAGCGAGAGATACCCTGAGATAATACCTAACAAGGATATGCAGCCCGGTGATGTAGGTACATTTGATACCCCCATCGACTTCAACTCAGTAATGAAGAAAGCCATTGACTTCTCTGACGGAGTTATCTGCAACGCACCCGCCGTTGACGCTTCACTGCCTGCATACGCCAAGCAGAAAGGCATTCCCGTACTTGAAGGTGACGCCAGCACCATGGCTGCTGATGTCATCAACGATTTCTACAACAAAATCTGATTTAGACCATTATGAATCTCAAGACGACAGTATGCGGACTTCTCGCAGTTCTGTTTCTTATTTCATGTGATGCCGATACATCCGGCCTGGGCGGTTCACTTACCCCCGATGGCGATGTAATGACAGTAGTAAATGACTCCTGTTTCGCAACATCCCGCACCATCAAGGCTACCGATTCACTTATCATAATGACCACTCAGTGCAATCTGGGACGCTTCACCGAGCCCGTAAGCGGTTCAAGGATTGAAGCCGGATATCTGACCCAGCTCAACTGTATGGAGAACATGCCGCTGGCAGACTCTGTATATGGCGTGAGCAACTTTGTCTTCCCCCAGTGGTTCATTGACGAGTTGGGAGACCAGAAGCCCTACTATGCACAGCTTACACTGTACTACACAAGCTACTTCGGTGATCCCACCAATCCCATCAGGATTGAAGTGTTCCCGCTCAACAAAATGATAGACCCTGAAACAAGCTACTATCCTGATGTAGACCCGTCTCTCTTCTGCGACATCCAGGCTGAGCCCCTGGCAAGCATAACGGTATCAAGCCTTAACATGCAGGATTCCGACTCTCTGCGCAGTCTTTCAGGCTACTATCCGAGCATCACCATACCCCTGCCCGACTCCATTGCCAAGTTCATACTGGAATCATATTTCAATCCTGCCACAAGACACTATTTCGCTGATTCCAAGTCTTTCATGGAGAACGTTTGCAAAGGTTTCTATATCCGTTGCTCACAGGGTGACGGCACCATGTTATACATCAATCGCTCAATACTTGGAATAAACTTCAAACAAATAGCCTATAATGACGATGACGAGCCCGAATTGGACTCAAGAATCGCAGAGTTCCAGGGTAACAGTGAAGTTATGCAGCTCAACAGTTTCAAATGGACCGGTCTGGAAGGCCAGCTCGCTGACAACAGCTGCACATGGATACGCACTCCGTTCGGCGTGCTCACCGAGATAACACTTCCGGTGGAGCAGATGAGAGATAACGATTATGTACTCAACGCCGCCCAGTTAAGACTCTCAACAGCCGTCACACCTTCAAGCAAGTACAAGCCGTCAGTACCTTCCATGCTGCTCCTTATACGCAAGGAAAAGATGCAGGAGTTCTTCTCTAAGAACAATACGGCCGATAAGACCGAATCATTCGTAGCCGGCTACTCCTCAAAATACGGTACATACACGTATGAGAACATTGCCGCTATGGTTGAGAAGATGTACGGCGACCGTGAAGACTGGATTGCAGTGAACGGTGGAGACTATGCCGCCTACGAGCAGGCATGCCCTGACTGGAACAAGGTTGTACTTATTCCTGTTTCTGCCAAGATCGATTCCAGAAGTTCGGCAATAAGCTATAGCCTGGATATCACAATGCACCAGGTAAAGCTGATTGGAGGCGACACCCCCATCAAGATCAAAACGATCCGCTCAAAGTTTTGATTTGAGTCTTGCTATCTGCTTCTCAAGAGACTGAATCTTCTTATCCTGATTACTTATAGTAGTCTGGAATGCGTTCAGTTCCTCTGTGTCAATATCCAGAGGCAGTGCCCAGTTTACTCTCTGCAGGAAATCACCCAGAATATTCATGTAGTTGGTGAATGCATCGTACGGTGACTCGTAGATACCGCGATCCATTGACACTGCATTGTTCTTGGTGGTCATAAAGCGCAGGTTATTGCTGGCCTGCAGATAATCCCAGTCCTGAAGCAGATGTCTGTCCTTACTCAGGATCACACGCTCACCTATCGAATAGAGTTTGTCAAATGCCTCACGCTGCATAACGTTACCCAGCCAGCAGCTTATATCACGTTCCTCATCATTCCATGACATGGGATAAGGAACCTCAATCTCTGAAACTGACTTGTGGGTCTTGATGACCTCCGACGGAGTCTGGAAGCCTATGCCGCGTTTCTTGGCGACCTTGGGCAGGTTATAGATGAAGTCAAGAATATTTGAACTCAGGGGCTGATAAATACCAAGTGCGCAAAGCTCCATGAAGATATTGAATACGCCATCCTCCTCGGGGCTCTGGGCAATCCAGTCAATGTACTTGTCGGCCATCAGGGGATATGCCTCCCATGACGGATTTGAGAATCTCAGGCTTATGTCATCGGACAGCTTGTAATCACGTGTCAGAACCTTCAGGTTAGGATTTTGAACGCAGTGATACAGGTAGTGCGGGCTCTTCCAGCCAAGGATGTGCTTGGCACCCTCGGTCAGTATTCCCTTGAATCCCATATCGGCCACCAGACCTCCTATCTCATCGTCATAGATAAGGCTGGAGTTGCGGAACACCTTGGGTTTCTGTCCGAACAGCTGATTGATCTTTTCCACCTGACGCTTTACCTCATCGCGGAATGACTGCTCGCCGTTGGGAGCAAGTGATGCCAGACCGTGTGAGTAAGGCTCGGCTATGAATTCAACGCAACCCGTCTCATTCAGTTCCTGAAGCAGGTCAATTACCTGCGGAGCATAACGCTCCAGCTGCTCCAGACCTACACCTGACAGTGAGAGAGCCACCTTGAAGGCACCCTCGCTCTTGCGGGCCATGTCAATCAGTGTCCTCAGGGCCGGGATATAGGAGTTCTCGGCTATGTTCGTTATGCTAGTCTCATTGGCATAATCATCATAATAGTAGTGATCAGTACCTATGTCAAAGAAACGGTACCTCTTGAGATGGATTATCTGATGAATCTCAAAATACAGACAGATTGTTTTCATATCTTGTTTCTCCTTTTTTCCGGTTATTTAATGCCCAGCAGTTTCTTGTAACGTGCCAGAATACGCTCTCCCACCTTGTCCCAGGTGATTGCATCGACCTCCTTCTTGCCTTCCACCTTGAGGTACTCGTAGAGTGCCGGGTAGTTGCAGATGGAGTATATGGCATCGGCCATGGCGTGAATGTCCCAGTAGTCAACCTTGATGCACTTGTCCAGGATCTCGGCGCAGCCTGACTGCTTGGAGATGATGGTGGGAACCTCACACTGCATTGCCTCAAGAGGTGAAATACCGAAGGGTTCCGATACCGAAGGCATGATATATACATCACTTGCCTTGAGGCATTCGTAAACCTGCTTGCCCTTCATGAATCCCGGGAAGTGGAAACGGTCGGCAATGCCGCGTTCAGCTGCCAGGGTAATCATTGCGTTCATCATGTCACCGCTTCCGGCCATGCAGAAACGGATGTCACGGGTACGCTTAAGAACCAGTGCAGCAGCCTCGACGAAATACTCGGGACCCTTCTGCATGGTGATTCGGCCCAGGAAGGTAACCACCTTCTCGTGCGGCTTCTTCTGGGGAACTATATCCTGGATCTCCTGCGGCAGAGGCTCGACGGCGTTGTGCATGGTCGATACCTTGCGCGGATCCTGATGGTACTTGTTGATGACGGTCTGGCGGGTCAGTTCACTCACGCACATGATGTGGTCAGCGTAGTCCATACCGTTCTTCTCGATGGCATATACGGTGGGGTTCACATTACCGCGGCTGCGGTCAAAATCAGTTGCGTGAACGTGTATTACCAGAGGCTTGCCGCTCACCTGCTTGGCATGGATGCCGGCCGGATAGGTAAGCCAGTCATGAGAGTGTATTATGTCGAACTGCTCGGTGCGGGCTACTACGCCTGCCACAATCGAGTAGTTGTTTATCTCCTCGTGAAGGTTGTCCGGATATCGGCCCGAGAACTCTATGCAGCCCAGGTCATTGGTGTAGAGATTGCTGAAATCGGCATAGATATGATCGCGGAAATGATAGTAGTCATCGGAGTTCATCCACGGATAACGCTGCTTGAGCACGCTGCTGTCGGGATCACGCCAAACCACAGGAACGGTGTTCATTCCCACAATCTTCATGAAGCTCTGGTCCTCATCACCCCATGGCTTGGGCAGGCAGAACGTAATGTCCACGTTCCCCTGATTGGCTAGACCTCTTGTCAATCCGAAACTGGCCGTTCCCAATCCTCCAAGGATATGGGGCGGAAACTCCCAGCCGAACATCAGTACCTTCATATAGTCGTTTTATTGAAATTCATTAATCATCTTGATGGTTCTCAGTATCTCGGCCACGTTCATGGCGAACGATACGGCTCCGCGACCCTTGAAAGGCGGGTTGCCGTCAAAGAGTTCCGGAAGTGAGCCGATGCAGTGCGATGTCATCTCATCCTCATAACCTATCATCTGACGCTCCACGAATGACAGACCGCTCATCTTGAACACCTTGAGGTATGCCTCAAAGTAGAATCCTGCCAGCCAGGGCCATGCGGTACCCTGATGGTACGCATAGTCACGCTCACGCTGCGGACCCACGTAGTTGGGGTTGTAACCCATGCTCTTGGGGCTGAGTGAACGCAGACCCTTGGGGGTAAGCAGCTCCTTGGTCACTATATCGACAACAGCCTTCTGCTGTTTGAGATCCAGCGGTGAATAATCCAGAGCCACTGCGAATATCTGGTTGGGACGTACGCTCCAGTCCGGTGCATCCTTGTCGACAAAGTCATACAGATAGCCGTACTGGTTCAGGAATGTCTTTACGAATGACTTGCCGGTATTTGCAGCCAGCGTCTCCAGTCGCTTTGCGTAATCGGCCTTGCCATACTGCTTGCTGAGATCGGCCACGAACATCAATGCGTTGTACCAGAGGGCGTTGATCTCTACCACATAACCTGTACGCGGAATTACAGGAACGCCGTTGGCGGTTGAGTTCATCCATGTGGCGGCTTTCTCCTTGCCGTTTATGTGAACCAGTCCGTTGCTGTGCAGGAAGAAGTTGTAGTGGCGGTTGTGCCTGAGAAAATCCATAATCTCGGTAAGCAGCTTGCCGTACTTGTCCCATGCCTGCTGGGCCGATGTCGCCTTGGCATACTGCTGGATGGCCCATACAGCCCACAGCAGCACATCGGGGTGCTCTATTTCATATATCTGCAGTTTGGAGGGAACACCCTTGATGAAGTTGCGGATTGCCTCGGCTGCAGTGAACATTACGCTTTCAAACTCGCCTATCTCCTTGATGGAGAGTGTCAGACCCGGCAGTGATACGAACATGTCACGGGCACGGCACTTGAACCACGGATAACCGGCCAGGATATAGTGATGACCGCCCACCTTGTTATGGAACTGGTGTGCGGCATTCTTGAGGCAGTGATAAAAGTTGTCACGCGGGGTACGCTCGTTAGCCTCAATTGTGAATGTACGCTTGAGTCCCTTGGTACTGACCTCCTTGATGCCGGCCGAGAAGACAATGCTCTCACCTTTCTTAATGGGCATCTCAAAATATCCGGGAACGTAAAGGTCCTCATTGAACTCATATCCGCGCTCCAGTTCCTTGGAGTACTCGAACTTGCGGTACCAGTCGGGACGGAACACGAACTCGCCCTTCTTGCTGAACTGCATGAACAGCTCGGGGTATCCCGGGTACATCGAGGTGGCTATGCCGTTCTCAACCTCGCGGTACTCACGGCTGGCGTTGCTGTTCTCATGAGTGAACTGGCGCACGCTGCGGAATGCCAGGAACGGCTGGAAACGCAGAGTGGTCTCAGAGTGGCAGTCCATGAGCGTATATCGTATAAGTATGCGGTTTTCGTTATGCTCAAAGAGTTTCTCCTTCTTGAGCAGCACACCGCCCACGCGATAGATGGTGGTAGGCACCTTGTCGCAGTTGAATTCACGTATGTATTTGTGGCCCTTGGGGCTGAAATTGTATCCCCAGTACTGATGCAATCCAAGGTTGAACTCGGCACCGTGCTGAATAACCGTTTCATCCAACGAAGACAGCAGGACATGGTTCTCATCGTCAAGTTCGGGCAGAGGTACGACCAGAAGACCATGGTACTTGCGGGTATTGCAGTCAACTATCGTGGTGCAGTGGTATGCACCTGAACGGTTGGTCCGCAGAATCTCCCTGGGAAGTGTCTCTTCCAGATTGGTCATCAAGGTCTTTTCAAAACGCAGATAGCTCATCGTTTTTGTATAAATACTTATTTTACATCCAATACTTCTGCAAATAAATGCAAAATATCCGTCCTTTCTAAAAATTAGATAACACAAATATAGATACAAAAACCATTATTTGATAACTTTGCGCGACTAAAAAAAACGATTGAAAAGAAAATCGACAAAATATGAACAGGATTGTATCCAAAGAACAGTTTTCAGAGAATGTATTCAAGTTTGAAGTAGAGGCTCCGCTTATTGCAAAGTCACGCAGGGCAGGTCACTTCGTAATCATCCGTATTGGAGAGAAAGGTGAGCGTATACCGCTTACAATCGCTGATTCCGATGTCAAGCGCGGCACCATCACCCTGGTCGTACAGCGCATCGGCCTTTCAACCAACCGTCTCTGCAAGCTGGAGGCCGGCGATATGATCACTGACGTGGTAGGTCCTCTTGGCCAGGCCACACATATTGAAAAATTCGGTACAGTTCTTTGCGCCGGCGGTGGCGTGGGAACTGCTCCCATGCTCCCCATCATCAAGGCTTTGAAAGAGGCCGGCAACAAGGTTATCGCAGTTCTTGCAGGCCGTACCAAGGAGCTTATCATCCTTGAGGACGAGGTCAGAAAGTACGCAGATGAGACCATCATCATGACCGATGACGGATCATACGGAAACAAGGGCGTTGTAACCGTAGGTATGGAAGAGGTAATCAACCGTGAGAAGGTAGACAAGTGCTTTGCCATCGGCCCCGCCATCATGATGAAGTTCTGCTGCCTCCTTACTCAGAAATACAACATCTCAACTGACGTATCACTCAACACCATCATGGTTGACGGTACCGGTATGTGCGGTGCCTGCCGTGTAAGCGTTGGCGGCAAGACCAAGTTCGTCTGCGTTGACGGACCTGAGTTCGACGGCCACGAGGTTGACTGGGACGGCATGATGAAGCGTATGGGCGCCTTCAAGGAGACCGAGCGCGAGGAGATGAAGAAACTTGAGGAGTCAGTTGCAGCTGCCGCTCCTGCTGAGCAGAAGGCTGAGTGCTGCTGCGGTGGCAAGGCTAAGGCTGAGGTTGAGCCCATTGAGGTTCTGACCGACCGCAACGCACAGTGGAGAGCTGATCTGCGTGCTACCATGAAACCCAAGGACCGCACCGCCATCGAGCGCTGCGTAATGAACGAGCTTGCACCTGACTACCGTCGTCACAGCCGCAAGGAGGAGGTTAACCAAGGCCTCACCGAGGAGCAGGCACTTCTGGAGGCAAAGCGCTGCCTTGACTGCGCTAACCCCTCTTGCATGGAGGGCTGCCCCGTAAACATTGAGATTCCTTCATTCATCAAGAATATCGAGCGCGGCAACTATCTTGCTGCTGCCAAGGTGCTCAAGCACACCAGCGCCCTGCCCGCTGTCTGCGGCCGTGTTTGCCCGCAGGAGAAGCAGTGCGAGAGCAAGTGTATCCACCTCAAGATGGGTAAGAAACCGGTTGCCATCGGTTATCTGGAGCGCTTTGCTGCTGATTACGAGCGTGAGAGCGGCAACATCTCAGTTCCTGAGGTAGCTGCTTCAAACGGCAAGAAGATCGCAGTCATCGGCTCAGGTCCTTCAGGACTGTCATTCGCAGGTGATATGGCCAAGTTCGGTTATGACGTAACCGTATTCGAGGCTCTGCACGAGATTGGCGGTGTGCTCAAGTATGGTATTCCTGAGTTCCGTCTTCCCAACAAGATCGTTGACGTTGAGATCGAGAACCTCCAGAAGATGGGTGTCAAGTTCGTTAAGGACTGCATCGTAGGAAAGACCATCAAGGTTAGCGAGCTTGAGGCTGAGGGCTACAAGGGCATATTCGTAGGCTCAGGTGCCGGTCTGCCCAACTTCATGAACATTGAGGGTGAGAACCTTATCAATATTATGTCATCAAACGAGTATCTGACCCGCGTCAACCTGATGGATGCCGCAAGCAAGGAGTCCGATACCCCCGTAACCTTCGGTAAGAAGATGATGATCGTTGGTGGCGGTAACACCGCTATGGACTCTGTCCGCACCGCACTTCGTCTGGGTGCTGAGCGCGCCATGATCGTATACCGCCGCTCAGAGGAGGAGATGCCCGCACGTCTTGAGGAGGTTAAGCACGCCAAGGAAGAGGGTGTTGAGTTCCTGACTCTGCACAACCCCATCCGCTACATCGGTGATGAGAACGGTCGCGTTAAGCAGGCAGTTCTTGAGAAGATGGAGCTTGGTGAGCCCGATGCAAGCGGTCGCCGCAGCCCGGTTCCCACCGGCGAGACCATCACAATCGATGTTGATATGGTAATCGTTGCAGTAGGTGTATCCCCCAACCCCATCGTACCCAAGTCAATCGAGGGTCTGGAGCTTGGCCGCAAGAACACCATCGCCGTAAACGAGAGCATGCAGTCATCAATACCCACAATCTTTGCAGGTGGTGACATCGTCCGCGGAGGTGCTACCGTAATCCTGGCTATGGGTGACGGCCGCAAAGCTGCCGCTTCAATGCACGAGTCACTGAGCAAGTAAAGATATAAGCGATAAAAAAGGGCGACAGAAATGCCGCCCTTTTTTTATTTCAGAAAAGCGAAGAAAACCGCGATAACCAGGAAAATGAACGAGACTAAGTGGTTCCAGTGGAGTGACTGGGTCTTGAAGCAGAAGGCCAGTATAAGTGAGAACACTATGAGTGAGACGCACTCCTGAATGACCTTGAGCTGAACCAGGTTGAACGGGCCGCCGTTGATATCGGACCCCAGGCGGTTGGCGGGAACCATGAAGCAGTACTCAAACAGAGCAAGGCCCCAGGATGCCAGTATAATAAGGATAAGAGGCCAGTCAGTACTGATCTTCATCTCCTGAAGCTTAAGGTTTCCGTACCATGCAAAAGTCATGAAAATGTTGGACACAACCAGAAGTAAAACGGTCCCAATTCCTCTCATCTTGATCCGTATTTTGAATTACGGGCGCAAAAGTAGCAAAAAATATATAACTTTGACCCCTATGAAACGCATCAAACTAATCATCATATCTGCATTGGTTTGCGTATTCGCGAACGCACAGACACTGCAGCAGGGCCGCAACTATTTCTTACAAGGGGACTATGAAAAGGCCAAGCCCATCATGCTCAAGTACCTCAAGCAGAAACCCGATGACGCCAGCCGCAACTACTGGTACGGAATGTGCTGCATGGAGACCGGCGAGAAGGACAAAGCCATACCCTATCTGGAGAAGGCCGCAGCAAAGAAGATATTCAAGGCCTACCGGGCACTCGGACAGTACTACGAGGAGCGCGAAGATTATCAGCCCGCCATCACCAACTACGAGGCATTCGTAAAAGGGATATCGGCCGATAAGGAACTCCACGATGCCGCACTTGAGGACAGCCTGACCAGAGCGGCCGACAGCCTAAAGGTGCTTTTCCGCATGCTGCGCAACACCAGCCGCGTCTGCTTTATCGACAGTTTCCAGGTAAGCAAGGAGCAACTCTTCAGCACCTACATCATAGGCGAATCAACCGGACAGTTCTTCCCCTCATCGGACTTCTTTGACGATGACAGCGAGGGCGAGGTATTTCTGCCGGAGACCGGCCAGAACATACTCTACAGCCGTATGAACGCGCTGGGTCAGTTCCGATTCTACACCAAGTACAAGAGTTTTGACCGTTGGACCGATGAGACCCAGGTGAGCGGACTTGAAACCGACGGCGACCTGCGCTACCCCTTCCTGCAGAACGACGGCGTGACCATCTATTACGCAGCCACAGGCAGCGAATCCATGGGCGGCCTTGACATATTCGTATCACGTTACAGCACCGCCACCGGCAAGTACCTCAAGCCCGAGAACATAGGCATGCCTTTCAACTCGGAAGCCAATGACTACCTCTACGTAATTGATGAGGACAACAACCTGGGCTGGTTCGCAACAGACCGCCGTCAGCCCAAGGATACAGTCTGCGTCTACGTATTCATACCCAACGAGCGTAACCAGAAGTACAACTATGAGGAGGGTGACACCCTGGCCATACACCGCGCCGCACGACTCATGTCAGTAGCCGAGTCACAGACAGACCTCATGGCCGTACGTTCAGCCCGCCAGCGCCTTACTCTGCTGCGTTATGAACTGGCCGAGAAGAGTGAACAGGGCTCATTCAACTACATCATTGACGACGTTACCACCTACCATAAACTGGACGACTTCAAGTGTTCAGATGCAGCAAGCATGTTCCAGCGCTGGACAGAGCTAAAGGATCAGTATGAGACTGACCTGACCAGACTGAACCGGATGCGTGACGAATACGCCGAAGGCTCACGTATGGAGAAACAGCGCCTTACCAACCAGATACTGGAGCTTGAGCAGAAGGTCCTTGATACCGAGACTCAGGTTATAAAGATGGAAAACGATATCCGCACCACCGAGATTAACTACCTAAACCGATAAGCCTATGAGTACCTACTTTGCACCATCCGAACTTATCATAAACGATGACGGTTCCTGCTTCCACCTGCACCTTAAACCGGAGCAGCTGGCCGATAAGGTTATACTTGTAGGTGATCCCGGACGCGTGGATCTGATTGCCAAACTGTTTGACAGCATAGAGTGCACGGTAAGTAACCGCGAGTTCCGCACCGCAACAGGTACATATAATGGCAAGCGCATCACCGTGCAGTCCACAGGCATCGGCTGTGACAACATTGACATAGTAATCAACGAGTTGGACACACTGGCCAACATAGACTATGCAACCCGCACTGAGAAACCTGAGCACCGCACACTCGATATAGTACGCATAGGCACCTGCGGAGGCCTGCAGCCCTTCACCCCACTGGGCACATGGCTCTGCTCGGTCAAGAGCATCGGCTTTGACGGACTGCTCAATTTCTACGCCGGCCGTGACCAGGTTTGCGACCTTGAGTTTGAGCGCGCCTTCATAGCCCACATGGAGTGGTCCACCAAGAAGGGTGCCCCCTACGTAGCCAATGCTGATCCCGACCTGCTTAAACGTATTATGGCCGATGACGACAGGATGGTACCCGGCGTAACCATAGCCTGCAACGGATTCTACGGACCGCAGGGACGCGTGCTGCGTGCCCCGCTGGCCGACCCCGAGCAGAACGCCAAGGTTGAGAGCTTTGAGTACAAAGGCTACCGCATCACCAACTTTGAGATGGAGAGTTCAGCCGTAGCAGGCCTCTCAGCACTGTTGGGCCACCGCGCCATGACAGTATGCATGGTAATAGCCAACCGCTACGCCAAAGAGATGAATACAGACTACAAGCCCCTCATGAAGGAGCTTCTTATCCGCGTACTCGAACGCATCTGATTCAAGTGACACTTAACGACGATACAATCTGCGCTGTAGCCACCCGCGCCGGAGGTGCGTTGGGAGTGGTCCGTGTATCGGGCCCCGATGCCATCCGCCTGACCGACAGTATTTTCCGTTCCGCTTCAAAGCACCCACTTGCCAGCGCTGAGCCCTACTCTTTGAGTTACGGACAGATAGTTGAGCCTGATGGCACCACCGTCGATGACGTGCTTGTAAGCGTGTTCCGCGCACCCCGTTCGTTTACCGGACAGGACAGCACAGAGATTTCATGCCACGGATCGCAATACATTCTGCAGAAAGTCTGCCAACTGCTCATAAACGCCGGATGCCGCCAGGCCGAACCCGGCGAATACACCCAGCGTGCATTCCTGGCCGGCAAGATGGACCTTAGCCAGGCTGAGGCTGTAGCAGACCTGATTGCATCCACATCGGCCGCATCACACCGTCTGGCCATGAACCAGATGAAGGGCGGATTCAGCCGCGAATTAAGGAACCTGCGTGACCAGTTGCTGCAATTCACATCTCTGATTGAGCTGGAACTGGATTTCAGCGAGGAGGATGTGGAGTTTGCTGACCGCTCACAACTTGAACAGCTTGCAGAGCAGATAGATCAGATAATTACCCGCCTGGCAGACTCGTTCAGCACGGGCGATGCTATACGCAACGGAGTTCCGGTTGCCATAATAGGCCAGACCAACACCGGCAAGAGCACCCTTCTGAACCAGTTGCTGCATGATGACCGTGCGCTTGTAAGCGATATCCAGGGCACCACACGCGACAGCATCGAGGATACCACCACCATTGACGGCGTGCTGTTCCGCTTTATCGATACCGCGGGCATCCGCCAGACCACTGACACCGTCGAGTCAATGGGTATCGAGCGCTCCTACCGCAAGGCCCGCGAGGCCAGCATCATTCTCTGGATGACCGATGAGGCTCACCCCGCCGATGACGAAACTGAAAGCAAGATCCGTGAACTATCTGACGGCAAGTATCTTATCCGCATTCACAACAAGTGCGACGATGCCGCCGCCCTACCCGCACCTACGGACACGGACGTTTGGATATCGGCCAAATACGGATACGGAATGGAGGCATTGAACAACCTTCTTGTCAAGGCTGCCGCAATTCCTCAAATAAGCGAGCAGGATGTGATTGTGACCAACATGCGTCACTACGAATCATTGGTCAAGGCACAGGAGTGCATCCGCCGTGTACGCCAGGGACTTAAAGACCGCATATCGGGCGATTTTCTGAGTCAGGACATCCGCCAGTGCATACATCACCTGTCGTCAATTACCGGTGACATCACCACCGACCAGATCCTGGGCAACATCTTCCAGCACTTCTGCATAGGAAAATAGTACAATTGGGGCCTGACCCCTTTTGTATCATTTGCCGGCAACAGCTTCAATTTCCACGAGAGCGTTCTTGGGGAGAGCGGCTGCCTGGAAGCATACGCGGGCAGGCTTGTCCTGTGTAAAGAACTCGGCATATACTGCGTTCATGGCGGCAAAATCGGCCATACTTGCAATCATGACGGTGGTCTTGACTACATCGTTATAGGTAAGGCCGTCGGCCTCCAGAATGGCGCCGATATTCTTGAGCACCTGACGTGTCTGGGCCTCAATGCCCTGGGGCATCTCACCGGTTGCGGGATTTACAGGTATCTGACCTGAGATGAAAAGTGTTCCGTTAAGCTCAACTGCCTGTGAGTAAGGTCCGATGGCAGCGGGTGCGTTGTTTGTGGCAATAATCTTTTTCATAGTTTTTTAGCGTTTAAGGACCTTCTTTCCGTTGGAATAGATAATGAAAGGTCCGAGTTTATATACTGGTTTGATTTCCGGAGATTCAGCCCATACCGGCTTTACTGCAGTCTGTTTCTTCTGCTTGCGGACGGCACGGATTATTTTAGTCTCATATACGGGTCTTACATCCTGATAAAAGACCTGATTGTTGTTCCTGATAGAGAATGAGTAGGCGTATCCGTGTTCTTTGCAGGCAGGACTGCCCATGACTATTGGGTTGTAATAATCATATTCATTTTCTGTCCAGAACCAGATGGAATCAACTCTCTCTGCTCTAGGCCATGATTCCATATTCTGGGTCGATGACCAATACTCAGCTACGTAATAGCTTGGATTGCCGCTTACGTGTTTATAGTATGTGAAGGTTATGGACTTTACAGTGGTATCACCGGGTTCCGGAAACATATATTCCCCCTGACTGTTTTTATACATACGGTTCACGACCAAAGCACCTATCTGAGGATGTCCAGGCTCACCGCTTGTCGACGTATGATCTGCACCGGCTGTATAGCAGTACTCAAGCAACTCATGCCACTGCTCAAGAGTAGGTGTGCACCACTCCTCGCCCCATGCTATTGTAGCGGGATCATTGGCTGAGCCCTGTATGATTTCTCCCAGAGCAAATGCCTTCTCCTCAAAGTCTCTTGATGTTGCGTCGGGCAAATCGGCCCATCTAAACAATGTGGCGGTTGTGTCGCCCACAAATGAGGCACCGATATTGTATGTAGCCCAAAGAGTACCTGACGGTAAGTCCAGATCAACATATTCCTGTGCGGCAACGGGAGCTGCCAACAGCGCAAAAAGGAAAAGGTAACGTCTCATATTCAATGAATTGTTGGTTGGTTGAGCAAATGTACAAAAAAATTATCACTACCTTTGACACAGTAACATCATAATCAAACAACATGAAACATCTATCACTTCTCTCTGTTGTAGGCGCTGCTCTCTGTATTCTCTGGGCTTGCGATCCCGTTGACATCGATGAACCGGCAAACGGTAAGAACAACGGTGGAAACAACAAGAATGATTCCGTACAGGTTACCGTTGACTGGACTGACCCCGATTGGTACTCGGTCAATTTCTGGGATCGTACAGACCGTCAGAAAGCCGGTCTCCGTGGTCCTGTTAAGAAATGGCACATTGACAATTATTCCACTTACGATGAGTATGAGTACGATAGGGACGGACGTCTCATCAAGCAATACTACGTCAACACCGGAAATGAGGATAGCAATTTTGAATGGCATTATACTTATGACGCTCAGGGACATTTGATCAAGGCAGAGTGTTTTGACGTTTTCTGCGAAGACGGTAAGCCCTGCGAGTACTGGGAATATGAGTATGAGAATACCGGCAAATACGTGGCACGCGAGTGGTTCATGATGGGACCCCAGATTTCCGATGCCGAAAACGGAATATGCAAAGACCTGTCCAAAGCTTCGTTTGTCGTAAAACAGCCCCTCTCTTCTACTTACCGCGAGTATACCTATACTTTCAGGAACGACAGTCTTGTAATATGCGAGTACTCATACAATACAGACTTAGGTAACGAAGAGAAACTGAACGAGGTCACATTTGATTACGTCTTCGCGTACAAAGACGGATATCCTCAAAGTCTGAGAAGCAACAAACTCCGTTTCCAGATAGATACCATTACATACTATCCTAACGGAATGTATAAGGACTTTGTATTCAGGGAGGAGACTGCCTACAACTATGAAACCGGATGGGACGTTCACTCATTTACGATGCTGGACAACCCCCGTTATCTGGAAGTTGACACTTTCTATCTTGGAGGAACTGCCTCTTTCATGTCTCTCACCCCGAAATCGATGAAGAAGACCTACGATTCACACTTTGACATAGTCAAGAATGAAGAGTGGTATTCAGCCAGAACTGACACAGCGCCTACCTTCACCGACACATGGGTTAATTACACCTACGATAAGTACGGCAACTGGGTAACCCGTGACGAGACCGTTATAACCCGCTGGATGGGTCAGGAATCAACCAGCACCATCACCCGAGTGATGGAGTATTTCGAGTGAGATTAATCAATCGCAAAAAAAGTGCCAAAGAGAACCGTCCCCTTTGGCACTTTTTTAATTACTCCCACTCTATTGTGGCTGGCGGTTTTGAGCTGATGTCGTAGCAGACGCGGTTAACGCCCTTGACCTTGTTGATGATCTCGTTGCTCACCCAGTGCATGAACTCGTAAGGGAGTTCAGCCCAATCGGCGGTCATGGCGTCCACGCTGGTTACGGCACGCAGGGCAACTGCGTTGTCGAATGTACGCTCATCGCCCATTACACCAACAGTGCGGTCAGCCAGCAGGATTGCGCCGGCCTGCCAGATCTTGTCGTAGAGCTTCCACTCACGCAGACCGTTTATGAATATTGCATCGGCCTCCTGAAGTACTGCAACCTTCTCAGGAGTGATATCACCGATTATACGAACAGCCAGACCCGGACCCGGGAAAGGATGACGGCCGATAAGATGCTCGGGAATTCCCAGGCGGCGGCCTATGGCACGAACCTCATCCTTGAACAACCACTTGAGCGGCTCGCAGAGTTTGAGTCCCATCTTCTCGGGCAGACCTCCCACGTTGTGATGGCTCTTGATGGTCTTACCGGTAATGTTCAGACTCTCAATGCGGTCAGGATAGATTGTACCCTGCGCCAGCCATTTGGCATCAGTTATCTTTGAAGCCTCGGCATCAAACACCTCAATGAAGTCGCGGCCTATTATCTTGCGTTTCTGCTCAGGCTCGGTAACACCCTCCAGGTCCTTGAAGAACTTGGCCGATGCATCCACGCCCTTAACGTTCAGTCCCAGGCAGACATAGTCGTTCAGAACATCGGTAAACTCGTTCTTACGCAGCAGTCCGTGATTTACGAATATGCAGGTAAGGTTCTGGCCGATGGCCTTGTTGAGAAGAACTGCAGCAACCGATGAATCCACACCGCCGCTCAGTCCCAGCACTACCTTGTCATTGCCAAGTTCAGCCTTGAGCTGTGCAACCGTAGTATCTATGAATGAGTCCGATGTCCACTCCCTGCGGCTGCCGCATATGTCAATCACAAAATTCTCAAGCAGTTGCTTACCCTGCAGCGAATGAACTACCTCGGGATGGAACTGAACACCCCATACGCGTTTTTCGGTACACTCAAATGCAGCATACTTGACGCTGTCGGTTGATGCGGTCATATGATATCCGGCAGGGATGGCTGTGATTGAATCTCCGTGACTCATCCAGACCTGTGAGTTCTTGGTGAAACCCTTGAACAGAGGGCACTGGTCATCAATGAAACCCAGTGATGCGTGACCGTACTCACGGGTACCGGCCTGCTCCACCCTGCCGCCGTAGGTATAACTGAGCAACTGTGCTCCGTAACATATACCCAGCACGGGATACTTTCCTATAATGCCCGAAAGGTCGGGACGGAAAGCGTCATCGGCATAAACGCTCAGAGGTGAACCGCTCAGGATCACGCCTATTACGTCGGGGTCATTCTGTGGAAATTTGTTGTAAGGCAGGATCTCGCAGAAGGTGTCCATCTCTCTCACTCTGCGTCCGATAAGTTGGGTGGTCTGTGAACCAAAATCAAGAATGATGATTTTTTGCATGGTGTTCTAAAAATAATGGGCGCAAAGTTACTAAAAAAGATCGATACTCAATCCGCCAATTATCCACAATCCGGGCTGCGGAACACTGCCGTAATCAAAGTATTTTCTGTTGGTAAGATTATTGCCCTCCAGATATACTCTGTAGCGTCCCTTGTTCCAATCCAGCCTTGCATCAATCACGCTATATGGCTCATAATCACGCACCTGGCCATCGGTATCGGTAAACGTTCCGGCGCGGTCCTGGTATCGGCCCGTAACAGCCAGTTCAAGATTCAGGGGCAGGTTGAAACGGATACCGGCCACAGCCTTGTGCTTAAGATATTCAAGGGTGGTACGGCTCTGGATATTTGGCACATCAACCTTCTCCTGACTGATGTAGTTGTATGCAAAATCAACTGACTTGAGCAGGCTCTGGCCGGGCAGCAACGACTCAAGGCTAACGTTTGCAGTAAGTTCAGCACCAAGAGAGTTGACCTCTGTAAAGTTGACCGATTCCCAATGACGCAGAGCCTCGGGCTGAGTCAGGTCCATGATCCAGTCAATCATATTGCTGCAGCGGTTGTAATAGACAGAGGCCGATGCCTGCACGCCGCGGTAATCGGCATACTTCAGACCCAGGTCAACGGCCTTCAGTTCCTCGGGTTTGAGGTGCTTGTCGGCCTGATATCCGCCCACGCTGTAGTAGAGTTCAGTCACCGACGGCAGACGCAGCGATGTGTTGTAGGTGGTAAAGAGCTTGAGTCTGTCACCCAGTTTCACGCTCATGTCCACGCCGGGATAGAAACGCATGTCCATACCGTTCCACGAGTTGCGCACTGCCACCACTCCGGCACTCATTGAGAACCATTTAAGGTTGATATCGTGCTCCAGAATGAAACTTATGTTGGTGCGGTTAAGACCCAGAGTATAGTCACGCTCAGTACCCTTAATATGCTTGGGCTCGGTCAGGGGCTCACCCAGGTTGCCGCTCACCAGATTCTCGTTCTTGAGTTCGGCACCTATGGCAGTACGGCCCAGCGTCCAGTCAAACCAGCTGTTAAAGCCCACACCGGCAACATCAGAGCGGTGGTAGTTGAACTTTACCATATCCTCACTGCCGCGGATAAGCTCAAAACGGTCCTCGTTATGGTTCCACCATGCGCTGGGGTGAATATGCACGCGCCCTATCCTGTTCTCGGCCTGCAGGGCTGTATAGGTCTTTACGGTATGCTCAAACTGGTCATCGAACTTGGCCGAATAGAAAGTGTTGCTGCCCCAGTCCTTGATGCTGGCACCCGCATGCCAGTTCACCTTGATATTGTCATCCATGTAGCCGCCCTTGTAGAACGCTTTCTTATACTCCATGTCGGCATTCAGACGGCCCGCCTTGCTGCGGCTGTATCCGTCGCTGCGTCCGTAATTCACAGACAGCATGTTGTTCCATCCGTTCTTTACCGCATCGGCCCTTGCGCCGGCAGCAGCGTAGCCCCAGCTTCCAGCCTCAGCATGAGCCTGGGCCGATGTCCGGGCCGCCGTCTTGGTCACGATATTGATGGCACCCATCAGTGATGAAGATCCGTACGCCCTGCCGGCAGGACCCTCCAGCACCTCGATATGGTCAATGTCGCTCATATCCACCGGGAAGTCAAATGAGTTGTGTCCGGTCTGCGGGTCACATATGTTTATTCCGTCCAGCAGGATGGCCACCTGCTCAAAGTTGCCGCCGCGCACGCCCACATCGGTCTGCGCGCCTATCGGCCCACGCTGGCGTACATCTACACCAACTGCATATTTAAGTATGTCGTTTACTGATTGAACTGCGTAAGAGTTAATCTGCTCCTGAGTCATTATTCCGATAATTCGGGATGCCTTGGGCAGCGGGGTCTTGATCCGGGATGCCGTAACCTCAATCTCATCGGTCTTATAATCAATGGTATCGGCCACCTCAGCGTAGCCTTTGGCCATGCTCATGAGGAGGAAAACAGAAAAGGTAAAGATATGTCTATTCATAGCAAAGTGATTATTGAAGGCCGCAAAGATATAATTATTAACTTTGCAGAGCAATGGAAAAAATGTTAATTGAGCACGGAATAAAACCAACAGCCAACAGGTTGCTGGTACTTAAGGCGCTGGCCGACAGCCACCGTCCCGTCACCATGTCCGAACTTGAGGACGCCATTGACACAATTGACAAGTCGGGCATATTCCGCACCTTGACCCTGTTCAAGGAACACCACCTTCTGCACCAGATTGATGACGGTTGCGAGGGGGTCCGATACGAACTCTGCCATGCCCACGGCGATGTGGACGATGACCGCCACGTGCATTTCCACTGTGAGGTATGTCACCGCACGTTCTGCCTTGAGGAACTGCCCATACCGACAGTAAAATATCCTGACGGTTTCCAGGTTGAGACCGTAAACTACATGGCCAAGGGCATCTGCCCCGAGTGCGCCAAAAAGAGCCGCCGGTAATGGAAAAGGTCCTGCTACATACCTGCTGTGCCCCATGCAGCGGAGCCATCATCGAGTGGATGCTGGCCAACGGTTACAAGCCCACCATATACTACTGCAACCCCAACATATACCCCTATGAGGAGTACCTGGTACGCAAGCAGGAGTGCTCCCGATATGCCTTAAGTCTTGGTCTTGAAATAGTCGATGCCGATTACGACCACGCCGCCTGGCAGTGCTGCATTTCAGGTCTTGAGGGTGAACCCGAGCGCGGTGCCCGCTGTCTTGAATGCTTCAAGATGCGCCTTCTGAGTGCAGCCCGATATGCGTCCGAGCACGGTTTCACTCTGTTTACATCCACCCTTGATTCAAGCCGATGGAAACGCCACGACCAGATAGTCGAGGCCGGCAATTGGGCAGCCGCCCAGTTCCCTGGCCTAAAATTCTGGGACAAGAACTGGCGCCAGGGAGGCCTGCAGGAACGCCGCTCACAGATAATAAAGGAGCAGGATTTCTACAACCAGCGCTACTGCGGCTGCGAATATAGCATGCAGGCCATGCATGATGACAAGAAACAGACACGCCAGCATATCAGAAAGCTGGTATCGGTCATGACTCCTGAGAGCAAAGCCGCCCAGTCTGCAGCCGTTTGGGAGCGTCTGGAGCAAAATCAGGCTTTTAAGGATGCAACCGACATACTGGCCTACTGGTCAATGGATGATGAGGTGCAGACCCCCGCATTCATAGAGAAATGGACCGCTTTAGGCAAGCGTTTCTACCTGCCTTCAATACAGGGCGATGACCTTATTGTAAAGTTGTATGACGGAAAGCTCCGCCCGGGAGAGCAGTTCGGAATACCCGAGCCCGATGGTGAGCAGGTAAACGACCTGAGCCCCATCACCCTGATTCTGGTTCCCGGTCGTGCATTTGATGCTCAGGGCAACCGTATGGGCCGCGGCCGCGGATTCTACGACCGCCTGCTGCCCCAGCTGCCCCACGCACTCAAGGCCGGAGTCTGCTTTGACTGTCAGAAACTGCCGTCAGTACCGACCGATGACAATGACTTTAAAATGGATTTTGTAATATGATACTCTGGTACTCAGGATGCGGCAACAGCCGCTTTGTAGCCGACAGCCTGTCACGTGAACTCAACGATGACAATATGGTGTTCATCCCGGAGGCTGCCCGTAACAATACCCCGCTGCAGTTCCAAAACGATGAAATCCTGGGCATAGTATTCCCCGTATATTCATGGTCAGTACCCAAACTGGTATCAGAGTTCCTGCGCAAGGCAAAGTTCACAGGACGTCCGTCATACATATTCGCAGCCTGCACCTGCGGCGATGAGACAGGCCTCACAATCAAGCACCTTAAGAAAGACCTCAGCAAACAATGCCTGACACTTGACGCATTCTTCTCGTTCCAGATGCCCGAGACCTACATCAATCTGCCCGGCTTCAAACTGGATACCGATGACAATGCCCAGCGCAAGATCGACGGCACAAAAACACAACTCAAAGAGACCGTCAAACTGATACAGCAGCGCGCCCAAGGAAATTTTGACCAACTCAAGGGAGGCTCGTCATTCCTGAAATCAAATATCCTCAAGCCCCTGTTCTACGGCCTGCTCATAACCGATCGCAAGTTTACGGTATCGGACTCATGTATAGGATGCGGCATATGCGCCAAGAACTGCCCGCTACAGAATATCACAATAGAGAATGACCGCCCCAAGTGGAACGGTCATTGCACTAATTGTATGAGTTGTTATCACCGCTGTCCCAAGAATGCCATCAACTTTGGCAAAGAAACAATAGGGAAGGGACAGTATTATTACAAACAGGGAGAGTGATATTTATTATTCCTCGGTTTCCGCAGCTCTTAATCTGAAGTTTACAGGAACGGTAAACTTTACACGTACCTTTTCTCCGTGCTGAGTTCCCGGCTTCCATGCAGGCATAGCTTTGAGTACCTTCAATGCCTCGGCATCAAGATCCGGATGAACACTCTTTACTACTTCAAAACCGGTCATTGAGCCATCCTTCTCAACTATGAAAGATACAAGAACTCGGCCCTGAATTTTCTCATCCCTGCAATTCTGAGGATATTTGATAGTCTTGGCCAGATACTCCAAGAGGGCCATGGTGCCGCCCGGGAATTCAGGTCCTTCCTCTACTACCATAAACACCTGGGATGTATCGGCCTCCCCAATCTCATATTCTCCAATATCCACCCAATCGACATCGGAAGGGGGTGCATCCTGTGTATTCAAATTTATCTCACTGTTTGTATCCTGCTTGCAAGCGGATGCCAATATAACGGACAGTGCCACTGCCGGCAACATGAGCAATACTCTTAAACGCGCCCAAGGATTTGTAGAATGTCTATTCATCATAACAATTCTTTTTTTGGTTGAACAATTTGCAAAATTATTTGTGGTTGTCGCGAAGCTGCCCTGCAGTGCTGCCCGGACAAGACAAATCTGATATCGGCGCTCATCAAATCCATTCTCAAGTACGGAGGCATCGGCCTCGAACTCATGGACTTCCAACAGGCTGCGCTTGAGCATCCACGCAGCGGGATTGAACCACTGGAAGGCACAGAACAGTTGGGCAAGCATCAGGTCAAAAGAGTGATGATGTCTTACATGAGCCTGCTCATGCGTAATTATCATCGCTCCATTGGCCTCATAGTCCTTTCTGGATATCACTATGTAGTTGCGCCAGCTGAAAGGTGCATAATTGCGGTCTGTAATAACCAGGCGTGAACCGTTCGACAGAGTCCTGGAACGGCGGTGGCAGATAATCTCCGAACTCAGTACGCCAAAGGCAACCCTGAGCAGGCAAATGATCACTCCTGCCAGATAAACCAGACTAACGACCGATGCCCAGCTGATGCCGCTCTCGGCCTGTTCGGTCTGTCCGGGATTGAGCTGTATCGAACCGTCGGCATAGACCATAATCTCATTCAACATATACGTGATGGGTGCGGCAGCCTTCTCGCCTACCGACTGGAAATGCATGAACGGAACAACAGCCGCAAGGGCCAGTGAACAGAGCAGCACAACGCGGTTGAAACCATGGAATGTGGTACGGCTCAGAGTCAGACGGTAAGCAACCAGCAACAATGCCAGTGAAAATGCGGATACAACCAGGTAAATCATGACTTTGCGGTTTCAAGTTCGTTCAACATATCTATAAGTTCACGTACATCGGAATCAGACAGACCCGATTCCATAATGAATGTATTGACCATCGATCGGGCAGAGCCGTTAAACAGTTTCTCCTTCATCTCGGTCAGTGTCCATCGGGTGTACTCCCCCTTCTCTATCAAAGGATAATAGATGTGCTTGCGTCCCTCTTCCTGATACGATATGAATTCCTTCTTTTCAAGTATACGCAGGAACGTGAGTATTGTATTGTAGGCTGGCTTGGGCTCAGGCAGTAAACCTACAACGTCATCGACGCTGCAATGGCGGTGTTCCCATAACACACCCATAACCATCTGTTCTTTTTCTGTCAATGCTTTCATAACAACTAAGCTTTTAGTTGACACAGCAAAGAAAGCCCCCGAAAACCCGTATTGCAACTATTGCGGCCAAAAAAATCTCAATTTGGCCGGACTTTAACCAAAATTCTTAGTTGTTAACAATGGCCGACTCTATGAGCGGAATTGATACAGCGTCCTTTACCAGAACGGTCTTGTCTTTGTCCAGAAGGTACAGTGAAGGTATTGCAGCAAGGTTATAAGTGCCATCGGTACGCATAACGCACTCCCTGTCATAGCCGTTTATCCAGGACGACGGCATCTCACTGCGGTAATGGAGCCACTCATCCAGATCCTGATCCGGATATATGGCAAGCACCTTGAGACGGCCCGATGCGATATACCTTGATAGCAGGTCCGATGAGCTTATCCCCTCCCTCACCGTACGGCACATCTCGCACCCCGGATTATTGATGAATATAAGCGTATACTCTGCCTTAATGCCGTAAAGCGTTCCCTCAAAACCGTCGGCAAGCGTATAGCGGATATTGTTTGCCTTATGGCCCAGGCGGTTCTGCGAGAGAATATCCAGACGGTATTGGCAACGCTCACGGGTAGCCTCATCGGTAAACGGGCTGGCAATACGCAAACGCAGCACGGGCATATAGAGTTCATCATCACGCCACTGCGAGTTAGGATCGGCCAAAACCTCACGGGCGGCCATCACGAACATATCGAACGTATTTTTAGAGGCCGATGCCCGATCCATCACCTGCTCCACGCACTCAGCACCGGTTTCACGCGGAACCCGCTCCAGCACCGTAGCCCAATCGGCAAACAGACGCACCATATAAGCGGTATCACTGAGAGTTGCCTGAGCGGTATCGGCAAAATCAAAATCCCGCCACCAGTTACGCGCATAGAAATCATCAACCTGCTCCTGTCCGGAAAGCATTGCCGGAGCCTGAGGCACCTTGTAATACACCTTAGGCACACTGACTGTAGAGGGAGCCTGCGCACGGCGGCAGCCTACGGCCATCAGCAAAACCATCAGTATATATGCAATCCTTCTCATAGCAGTTACGGTTCGGTGTAGGAGACACAGCGGACAGACAACGCACGACACTTGTCATAGGAACCGCCACTACTCCGATAACCATTAGCAGCGGAATATCTTCTGTTTGCCCAAAGTCCGGAGAAATCCTTGATATCCGTATAGAATTGGACAGAACTACTCCATATTCCATTAAAGTATGAACCCTGACAAGGATAGTATATCACGGCTCCGTTGGGTAACGTTTTACTGAGTACCATGTTTACCGTAGAACTCACCGTTCCTGTCGGTGTACCCATACAGTTGTCGGGAGGCAGTCTCCAACCAGGCGGGCAGGGGTCAAATATACTCTTTGACGTCAGATAATCAGCACCCAGTTTGGTATCATACCAGTTGGTCGCGTTGTTGTAGATACGTCCTTCAGAATCAGCATCACTCTTGCTCCAGCTACCGGCTATGGTGATGTGCATCTCCGGATGATATACCGAATAACGCACGTAATCATCGGTCACTCCCGCTTCTTCAAGTTGGGCATTGGTCCTGTACGGTATCCATTTCTCGTCATTATAACGGTTGTAGATGATTACGCCGTTGGCTACTGCATTCCAGTTCTTTGATGAGTACGGGAACGGATCCTTTCTTCCATACTGATAATAAAGTGAGCCCGGTCCATGATGCTCCGTAACCGATGTCGCACCCAGATTGCGGTCCATCATGAACTCATCCTTAAGAGCTCCGTTAGGACTTTTCCATATATCACCTCTATAGCGGTGTACCTGACCGCCCACAACATCATAAGCGTAACGGGCCTCGTAACCGCTGGCATCACTCTCCGGGGTAAGCAGACTCAGCGTTGCATCCGGATTGTAATCAGTTACCCAGAAATGCCAGCTCCACAGCGTCTGTCCCGCATCCGTGAAACGGTGAACGCCCAGCACAAAGTTGCCTGCCAGTCCCGCCGGAACGGCGAACTCGAAATAATCAGTATAGTCTGTTCCCGTACGTTTTATCCACTTGAAGTTGACATCCTCGACAAGCTCGACGGTACTGCGGATAATCTCCATCTGCCACCCGAAACAGCCCGGTTCAAGAGCGTTGTTGTTCACCTTCTCATAGCCATCGGTTATGTTCCAGAAATCATGTACGCGCCTTACTGGTACACGGACCGATTTCCATACCCCTTCCAACAACGGAGGCTGCACCATATATGCATTGGCAAGCGGCGTAGCGGTAAAGTCCTGCATATGGAGATTCTCCACACGAGCATCGGTCCTATAGTCTCCGGCGCTTGTCAGGTTTATGGTATAAGAGTACCTGTAACCCGGAAGCAGATTGAAGTCCTGCACCAGATCAGCGCCCAGATAGAAACGGTATGCCACTTCCCTGGACTCCGAATCACGACCCAATATGAGCAGATATGTAGAGTTGGACGGTGCCATACGCGGTTTGTCGGCCTGAACTCCGTTGGTTATCGTTCCGCGTTTGTTGGCCGGCACATAGAAAGTGAATTTACGGCTGTCAGAGGTTCCCGTACCATCGGTCCAGTCTGTTGCGGGATAGATGTACGGTTCAACATTCTGTTCAGTCGGATAGATGTCGGGAAGCGTATAATCCGTGTAATAGTACAGTTTCTGAACGCCGGTACAGATTGAAACCGAATTGACTGTCACGGGATTGGCGGAAGATTCTGTCATATTGTTGACAGTAACGTCCACCCTGACCGCATTGCGCACCAGCGATACGCTTATAGGAGCCATACCGTCTGTTATGACAGCAGTGGTCTTGCCGTTCATAATGATATTCCAGCCCGATGTCCATCCGCCGTTGGCACTCGTATCGTCAAATACCGTCTTGCCCACATTCACTGCATCGGCCAGAGTGCGGCATCGGCCCAGTTCGGCTGTCTTATCACCGGTATTTGCCACCAGCAATATTGTATTGGCCGATGTCGACGTAAGCAGTCTGATATCGGTAGAGGGCGTATAATCGGGATAGTACCACGCCTTGAGCATTTTTGCGCTGCCGTCGGTTCCGTCAAACTGAAGCACCCAAAGGTCCCTTATCTGGGTACTCTCCTGGGTAGACGGGTCAATATAACCGGCTTTGGTAGACGGAGCCGTTGACTGCATCGGCTTGACCGAGATATCCAGACGCACGCTCGTCTCAAGTCCTGCGACAGTCAGGTCTGTCTCAAGTCTGTCGCTGCAACCAGTCAGTATAAGCAGCAAAGCGATTATGTATCCTGCGTATCTCATTCCACAATATTATCAGTTACACAACGTACCGGGAAAGCCAGTGTATTGGTTCCGCCGCAGCCGGCCGCCTTAAGGCTAGCATAAGCAGCCATGTTAGAATAATAGAGGGCGCAATACTGCTGACCGGCCCATGCCACATACTCTTCGGGACCGTTCCATCCTCCAATCATTCCCGCACCGGGTATGATGGCTGTAACCTTGTCAGACAGGACTATATCCGTGGTTACCGATGAACCTACGCTGGCATTCACCACATCCGATGAAGGCACAATCCATCCCGGCGGACACGGGTCAAATATACTCTTCATACTTGCCTTGGTAGCTTTCAAGTCACCCCAATAGTAACCAAAACTGTATTTTAGGTCATTCTGCCACAAGACAGTAGAGGCTATACTCCAGCCCAACTTGGTAGTGGGATGATTGACCGTATACGGGATATTATCCGCAAGTCCCGTCGTTGCAACGTTTATTCTGGTTGGGGTATAACCCTCAAGCACATTATATACAGGATGAGCCTGCGTACCGGTCCCGCCTAACGGAGTCAGCGGATCCTTGCGTCCGTGCTGATAATAAACGTGCCCCTTCTTGGCAGTCTTGACGTACGTGGCCGCAGCGATATTACCCAGGTTACGGTCCATAATGAAACCGTTACGGAACCGTCCGGTTCTCCAGGCCGGATAATTGTACCGATGCACCTCACCGTTGATTACGGGATATGAGAACTGCTGTTCGTTACCGCTGCCATCCACATTGGGAATGTAATTGATGGCGTCATTCGGGTTGTAGTCGGTCACCCACATCTGCCAGCTCCACATGCAAACGTCACTCAGTTCAGTCTGTCCGGCATCCAGGAAACGGCGCAGGCAAATCACAAAGTTACCCTCGCCTGCCCCCTCCTTTACGGCAAACTCAAAATAGTCCTGATAATCTGTACCTGTCTGCTTTACCCACTTGAAGTTGACATCCTCCTCAAGCAGGAACTCGCTCCATAGGATATCAACCTTCCAGCCGTTGCATCCCGGAAGCAGGGCATTGTCAGCGTTCGGGAAATAACCGTATGCCGGATTCCAGAAATCAAACACACGCGATACGGGAATGCGGAAGTTCTTCCAGGCGCCCGTAGCCTTGGGCAGATTGATAATATATGTGTTGGCACGCTCTGTATTGCAATAGTCAACCAGAATATCTTCGGCTACACGGCCATCGGCATCAGGGTCCGACGGGTCATTGATGGTGAGCGTATATGTGTATTTGCCGCCGGGCAGCAGGTCGCAGTCATCGGCGCTGGTACCCAAAGGGATGCGGTATTCTACGGCACGCTCCGTCGATGATGCATCGGTATAAGTGCCCAGTACACGCAGGTACGATGCCCCGGCCGGAGCGTAATGCGAGCGCATTGTCGGGTTGGGAACCGTGGGCACACTACCGCATTTGTTTACCGGCAGGTAGAATGTGAAACTGCGGGTCTTGGCATCAACCTCGGTGCCGTCGGTCCACTCCATATCGGTGTAGTTTATGCGGTCCTTACTGGCTGCAGCAGGGAACCTTTCGGGCAGGTCGTAACTGGTGTAGAAGAACAGCTTGTTGGGAACCGAGCAGATGGTTACCGATGTGATGGTTACATCCGGAGCGCTGTTCTCAAGGGTATTGTTGATGATGGTGACGTTGGCCTTGCAGATGCAACGCTTCAGGTTGAATGTGACCAAAGTACCTGACTCCGAAACCACCATATCCCTGTAAGCGCTCATTATGGGGCAGCGCTTGCCTGCAACCAGACGGGTGGCATCGGCCTCATCGGCTATGGGCTTGAAGGCATCCATGAACTCACCCAGATTGTCGCAGTCGGCAAAAGCCAGGTTGGAGTCAAATGTGTTGGCTATCAGGATGATCCTGTTTACGACCGATGAAGCAATGAGTTTCAGGACCTCATCGGGGTCATAATCCTCAATGTAACGGGCCTCACGCAATGCCGCATCGGCCGATGCGCCTCCAAACTGCAGCACCCAGAGGTTGTGGATTGAGACATCCTCGTCTGTGGCTTCATCGGCCACATATGCTCCTTTGGTCACAGGAGTGAAACTTACCTCCGGCTCAACCGTAAGATTGAGACGGACATAAGCCTCACCCTGCACCAGCGGAATATCAATACGGTCTTGGCATGCCGTTACAAGCAGCATGACAAAGACCAGTATCGTATTCAGCATCCTCCTCATAATATCATCATATCGTTGCGGTTCCACCGTCCTGTTCTATCCAGTCGCCGGCAGTGGTTACAGTGAAAGTATCCGTTACCGGACCACCTATCACCGCATCCTGGGCGGCATATTCGTTCCAAGGCTCGGCGCTCACATTAAGCGTAACGAATGCCGAGTTTATCAAAAGCGTGTAAGTATATGAATACTGCGGCTTGAGCTCATGATAGAACGGCACAGAGACCTTGCTGTCATCGGCCATCGTCAGGAGCAGACGCGGTATTGAATAGACATAATGGTACTCTTCGTCACGCTTCACGTAGTTCAGGGCAAAGAGATGATAATCAGTGACTATCGTGGTAGCAGCCTCACCGTTTATAAGGTCAAGAACGGGATTGGCATCAGAGTACAGGA
>CADBXO010000002.1 GCA_902798685.1 uncultured Bacteroidales bacterium | reverse complement strand
TCATCGAGAAGCTTCATGTATTTTAGCTTCTCCTCAAACGAATGATGTCTATACATTTTTACCCCTTTGTTGGTGTCCAACTTTTTGGGGTCACATCAACACACTGGTACCGATTACAGTGATACGCTTGGTACCGATACAGCGCTATACTCACCATATGATTATTGCGCAAGAGTTTATGGATGAGTGAGCATGGGAAGTAATAATCTTAAATAAGATTACTTGGGCTTTAGTTGATGAATTGACGGAGAAGGCTGAGGCATGGGGCGGGGTGAGGATGGTTTAGGATTTTGGGGGAAGTGGGAGTGGGGTTGGTGGGGGACGGTGCTAGTGGGGACGGTGACATTGGGGACGGTTCTGTTTGGCTACTATTGGTGACAGTTGGGGACGGATCTTTGAATTGTCCCGATTTGTGATTATTTCATTTAGGGGAGATTCTTGTTTTGTGCCTTTGGACTGGTTGCTACTTTAAAAACTCTAGAGTTATGAGGGCTGGTTTTTCGTTTATCGGAAGTGCGGTTTTTTTGTTGTTATCGGAGTTTTATGATATGCAGATATTGGTGTGTAACGGGGATATTATTGTATTAAACTATCGTAGTGCCATTGGGCACGCTTCTGTTTGGTTGTGAACCATTGATGCAAAGAGTCTAATTTTATTATTCAAAAAAATAAGGGGAGAATTATGTCAGATTTTGAAAGCAAAACGTTGAAGGCTGTAACTGATAATTCTTTCTTGTTTTTGAAGGAAGCATTGGGGCGTCTTTTGGAACGAGATTGCGAGTACCAGGAAATAGATAATGAGTTGCTGACTCTGACTTGTGCTGAGCTACAAATTGCACTTGAACTCGCTGTGAGGGCAACGATAATTCGCAAGATAGGAATAGCTGGAGTACTAAAGGAGGATCAGAAGAGGCTGAGTGAAGAAGAGATTTATAAGCATTATAAAAACAAAACTCTTAAGCTTGAAGACTTTGATAAGCTTAAGAATTTTTTGAAAAAGAAAAACTTAACAAGTCTTGTTAAAAAAGAGTTTCATGAAATTGATAGGTTCCAATTGTATCGTAATAAGATTGTCCATTTTGCCTGTGCATTCTCGGATGATGATTTATTTAATTTGCGTGATGATATCCTATATTATATTGTTCATGTAGTTTTAGTCTTGTTATCAGAGGATACAAAAGACGAATCCCCCACAGATTATCTTCAAAGGAAACTAAGCTATGACTTCTATCAACGGTTGAAGAAATACACTCCTTATATAAGGGCGATGGAACGCTATGCTTCAAAAATGACAGACCCCGTATGGACTTGTATAGGATGTTTTAATCGAACATATAGCCCAGAATATGATTATTGCTATGTATGTGGATATGAAACGTTAATAGGCTATCGAAGAGTCGATTGTGCTTCTTGTGGAACAAAAAACTCTGTGATATATGATCACTTGGATATTCATAATGAAGGTAATCATCACCGGATGAATGGTATGTGCTTAGACTGCGAGGAAAAGACCGAGGTATTTGAATGCCCTGAATGTGGTGAGGCACATGATACTATCATGGACTGGAAGCATATCTATTGCCGTGAGGGGCATTGTATTAACAAAGAATAAATACCATTGGGAACGGTTCTTTTTGGTACTGTTTGGTGACCATGGGGGACGGATCTGTTTGACTACTGTTTTTGATTCTGGTTTCTTTTAGATATAGGATAGCAGGCTGCTTTGGCGGCCTGTTTTTTTGATAGTTATTGTTGTGTGGGAGCAAGAGTGTAATGGAGTAGGATTTATTATGACTTCACACATTGGTACTGTTAGCTCCGCTATGTTGGTATCCAATAGGGTTCTATATTGAAATAATTGTTAGATTTGTAGTTGTTATAATGCTAAATAATAATCTGTTATTATATGAAAGGGACTAGTCGCAAAAAACAGAATGATAGCACAGATTACGTTCATTATTCTCTAGTTGAAAGGATACTAATGTCAAATAGGTTTTGATAGACTCGACTTGAGTCGATAATTCTATTTATTTAGTAAAGTTGCTTCGTATGGATTTATTTCAATTTGACATAGACGAAAGAGGCTATCTTAAGAAACGTGAGAGTTCGGATTTGGAATACAAGGAGAACTTTCATAGGGGAGATGAAACCCTAAAGTACATAAAGACTCTTGTAGGGATGGCCAACAACAAAGGTGGCAAGATTGTTTTCGGCGTTCAGGATTCACCTCACATTCCAATTGGTATGAATAACACCAAATTTTCAGACATGGACCCGCGCGAACTTGACAACCAAATAAGACAGAACTTTGCACCTTCAATAGAATGGAGTATGGATTCTGTTGTATTTGATGGAAAGACGTTTGGAGTATTAACAGTAAAGGAGGCAGAGAATAAGCCTGTCGTTTGTTGTCGTGGAAAGAATCAGATTCTACGTGAAGGTGCCATTTATTATCGTTACCGTGGTGAGACAAAGGAGATAGGTTACCCGGAATTGAGGAAACTATTGGATACAGAACGAGAGAAGGAGAGGATTCTCTGGATCTCACATATCCAGAAAATTGCGACAATTGGTCCTGCCAACGTGGAGATGCTTGATGTTTTAAAAGGAGAGTTGACGGTGAATGAGCGCAGGGTTATTATAGATAAGGATCTTATCAGTAAGATTAAGTTCATAAGAGAGGGCCACTTCGTGGAGAAATATGGTGAGGGTTCACCAGCTTTAAAACTAGTGGGTGATGTGGAAGGGGTTGATTTGAAGGCCGTACCAGCCCTCAATCCCAATGATATATATGTTTTGCTGACATCAGATCTCCAAAAAGAACTCTGCTTAAATCGCTATGAGATAGCGGCAATTATTCATGCTAATCAAATAAAAGGGAAAGCCAAATGGCACATGGCAATCAACAACGGAAAAGTAACCGTACATAAATACACGGAGGATTTACTTGATGTGTTGAAGCGTAAGCTGAAAAAGCCTGAGTTTCTTGCCAACTGTGTGGAGATTTATGGGAATTATATGAAAGAAACAAAAAAGACTCCGTCACGTAGGCGTAAAACTAAAAAATAACTCAAAATAATAGTGTTTCAACGCTGAGTTGGGCGTAGTATGCCTGAAAACTACAAAAGCATGAAAAATGGTATCATAATGGATGGTTATATTTGGAGAATTTGGTAGCTTTGTAAGAGGTCTTTAGACGAGTAAAGTAATAACAGCGATAGTCCTAATAGAAGATAATGAAACCAGAGTTTTATAGTATAGAGACTTTCCAAAAGATAATGAATATTGAGGAGAGTAAGGGGCGCTTGAAGGAGTTCTGCTATTCTCGTGATATAAAGACGTTGTCTCAGGAAATAAAAGATCTCAGATGCGACATTCGTCAACGACAAGGTAAAGATCGTGAAGAACTCCAGCTGCAATTAGAAGATAAGACTAAACAATATGAAGAGAAAAAGAATATAGAAATTGCAAACGCATATTATCAGATTGTTCATGGAAAACACAAAGTCTCTTTGAGAGAGGTTGAAGCTAAATGTAAGAAAGCTTATGCAGTTGGAGATATGCCATCAATGCTTATCTGTAAGTTTATTGCCTTGGAAATTAGAAATCAATATCAATTAAGATTAGATAACAGGGATGATATAGTGGAAGAATTACGTGTTCTTCTTGACAATTCCATGCCCAAAATACTAATTAGGGTAGATATTCGTCATTTCTATGAAACTATTCCTCAGCAGAAGTTGATAAGTATGATAGAATCAGATGATTATCTTTCAACAACCTCAAGGCGGTATTTAAGAAAGTTCTTTTTTGAATATAATAAGATAACTGATAACCAGGAACTAAAGGGTATTCCAAGGGGGCTTTCATTTTCACCCGGACTGGCTGAAGTATATTTGCGTGAATTTGATAGAAGAGTTAAGAATATTTGTGGACTCTACTTCTATAAACGCTATGTTGACGATATAGTTTTGCTTGTATCTCCCCAAAAAAATGATGCTGATAATTGTTTGAAAGTTATTCGGGAAATAGCTATAGGACTAGGTCTTTCTATACATGAAGGAGATGAAAAGATAGTAAAAGTACAACTGCCAACGATTAACAATGCTCCAGTTTCTTTTAATTACCTGGGTTACCAATTTAAATATGTATCCGGTCATACTAATTTGTTATTAACAGAAGAGAAAGTGAGCAGGTATTGTAAGACGATAGATTGTATTTTCCATGCATATGCGAATGTTGCCAACCATAGAACCTTGGATGAAAATGGCAAAAAACATAAAGATGGACTTATTCAATTTATGCATCGCATAGATGCATTGACAGGAAATGGCTATTTAGATAGTCGCAGAAATTTTGTAAAAACAGGATTGTTTTATTCTAATAGGTTGCTAACTGATTATTCACAATTGGACATGTTGGATTGTTATTTGAAGGATGCTTTGAATGACGTTAATAAGTTTTCACCTCCTAGAAAACTGTTTAACTATGGTGAAGGGAATAATTATGAAGACAATATTCTACGAATAAAGAATAAGATAAATTCAAAATTAAATTTTAAGACAGGTTTTTTTGACCGGAGGATGTATAGATGGAATGATTATGTTATTGTGCTGAAACAGTTGCAGAATCTTTATTATAAATCGCTATGAGCAAACTTATCCATATTTCCCGATCACAGTATAGGGTTCTTGTCTCGGATGTATTACCCTATGAACGACCATTGTTCTTCACAAATCGTTTCTTTGCACGGTTCTTGAAGTACTATGGTATTGTATGTGATGACGGGAAATTGGTGGCTACAAAGAATCACACTGATGGTTTGGCCGAGATGCTATCAATTATTGGTGGGCGTCCAGGCGACAAAAGAAGAGCTTTCCAATACAATATCAGTAAGGATGGCCACGAAGATGGGCGGCGACTGACTGTAATTCATCCTTATCATCAAGTACAGATGGTGGAGTTTTATGAGCGTTATAAAACTTTATTGATTGACTTTTGTAACAGAAGCCACTATTCGCTTCGTTACCCGTACAAAGTAGCTACAAGTCAGAAAAGACCAAAGGGATTTTTACGTTTCTTATCAGATGATACAATAGATTATCATTCTGAAGAGAGCATCAAACACTATTTTGCATATAAACACTATCACAATATAAATGAGTTTTATGATGACTATCGGTTTCTACGGGCAGAAAAGAAGTTTTCACGAATGTACAAGTCTGATTTAGAACATTGCTTTGACTCTATCAAACCAGAAACACTTGCTGAGGCCATGTTCAATGAGAATGTGGAACTATGTAAAGGTACTTTTGCTGAAGAATTCTTTAATCTTAATAAAAGTTACCTAAGTACTGAGGAAGGAATAGTAATAGGACCCGAGTTTTCAAGGCTTTACGCTGAGATTATTCTTCAAAGAATCGATAGTGATATAGAAAGAGAGTTGTTGGGGATGGGCCTTGCGCATTTTAGGGATTACGCTTTTTATCGATACGTAGATGACGGATTTCTCTTTTGCGACACTGAGCAGACAAAAGATTTGTTTTATGACATTTATGATGCTTGTTTGAAGAAATATGGATTGAAAAGAAAAGAAAGTGAAGATATTTCCAAACAATATTCTTACGAACACCGCCCTTTCTTAGAGAATATTACAGCAGGGAAGTTAGCTCTTATTGAATTGGTTGATTGCTATTTTGAGAATCGGCTTGATACATTCAAAGGATTTAGAAAAATGCAACGTGGGGTTTATGATACTCCGACTGCCCTCAATTATAAGGTATTCATACGCTCGGTTCGTTCCATAATGGGAGCATATAATCTAAAGTATAAGGATGTTATGTCTTATCTATTGGGCTGTATGCAGAAACGTTTAAGTGTCTTGCTCCACGAGTTTAATGATTTGTATAAGCAATACAGTGAAGCGGAGAAGACATCTGATATTAATTATCAAGGAAAGATAATCAAACAACGATATGAGAAGGAATTCTCCATATTCCTAGATAATCTAATAGATGTTCTCTTTTATCTCTACCAATGTGATTCTCGTATGAGCACTAGTGTGAAAACGGTAGCAATCATAAGCCAACTGCAACGTTTCGTAAGAGGTAAGTATAAGTTTGATGATGGCACATGGTCGCACAAATTTGAGCCGAGGATGATTCAGGCTTTAGACGAAAAGATAACTGAACTTACCAGACGCCTATACATGGACATGTCTAACGATCCGAATATACTAATGGAGCATTTGAATATGTTGGACTTGCAAAAGTGTATGATGCCGTCTACTCAATTGCATCCCAATGTCCTTATAGGGAAGTTCGTGGAGAATCATAATTGGACATTCTTTACGATTTTTGAATTGATTCATTTTATCAAAGAAGATAAGCGCTATCAATCGTTATTGGATGTGCTGTATTCACAAATAGCAGAAAGGATAGAACGTCTTAATCGACCTGGTGAAAGTGATACAGAGTCTGTTTTAACTTTCATAGAAGCTTTGTGCTGTCCTTGGATATCAAATGATAGAAAGATAGAGTATTTAGAAGTGTTCCGGGATTTGGATAAGAAAAAAATTCTTAAGTTTGCTCACAAACAGAAAGAATTGTTCGTTAGATGGAGAAACTATGATGTGCTTGAAGAAGTACAACATATTAATAATACAGAAGTTTATTAACTATAGAAATAACAACCCCCGATGCCCTTAGTTGCTACTACACACACAATCGGACATAGGATTCCATAAAACGAATGCCTATTATAGAGGACGCTCGAAAGGGCGGCGTCCTCTTTTTTTTTAAACACATCAGATGACACTTAAAAATTTATCAGATAGTTTAGATGCGTTTTATCGAGATGATAATAATGTAAAAGATGTTGTTTCTTTAGAAACGCTTTTGAACAATGTTTCGCTATACTTTTTTTCTGAGTATGACAAAGTTGATGAAGCTGAGTTTTCTGCTGTCACATACAAATCACATTTGAAGCCTGCTGATAGGAAACTAAATCTTCGGATTGATTTAAAGAAATCTGTGGATAATATTAATAAGCACATTCTTTCTGCTTGTGGATACGGTTCTCTGAATGGTAAGTCAGACTTTTTTAAATTTTTTTTTAAAGATGATGGTTCAATTAGAAATACCAATTATGTGATTGATTTGGATGGAGGAAAGTTCTTTTATAGGATGAGAGGTTCCGAATCTTATCATGTTTATAAAAAGATGGAGCTATTTCAGATACCTGATAACTGTTTAAAACTGGTAGGAAAATATCGTTTTAACCAAGAAGGCATACCCTGTCTTTATTTAGGTGAAAGTTTATATTGTGCATGGGAAGAGGTTAGGCGAAAAGATTTTGAGCAAGTAAACTTTGCTGCATTCATAAGTACAAAAAAACTGACGGTACTAAACTTTACTATTAAGCCAACTATGAGTAAGAAAGAAGATTTTGAACTTGCTTATTTATCGTTGTTAGTAAGTGATAAAGTGACCGATGACGATAAGTATAAATTTCAATATGATGTGTCAAATCTAATAATGGATATCCTTCAGGTAAGCGTGTTTAAAGGAGGCAATGTGGATGGCATCAAGTATATGAGTTCACGACGTTATGATGGTTTGGAGCTTTCCATTGCAGACAAAAAACAAATGTATGGCTATGTGTTTCCTCCTAAGGGAAAGGATAAAGTTGGTAATATTGACAAGTGGATGAGAAACTCCTTCAAAATGACACTTCCTCGAACATCATTCATGTATGATATACATCGGGTTGATTTAGACCGGACTAAGACTGCAATAACTCAAGACTACCAGAATACTATTTTCTACATGATAGAGGAGAAACTAAAAAATGAATCTTTTGAGTACTGTGATAAATAAAAAAATAGAGGTTAATAGTATGCTGTAGTTTGTACAGAAATACGCTAAATATTGTTTGAAAATATTACCAAACGGAACCGTCCCAATGGTATCAAAATAGTATAAAAGGGGTCTGTCCCCTTTTGTACTATTTTTGGTTTAGGGCGAGGATTTGTTTGTTGAGTTCGTAGAGTTCGTCCATGAACTCGCTGTAGGTGGCGGGGTTGTCCATTTCTTTTAGGAGGGCGGTGTGGGCTCGGCTGAAGGATTGGAGCATGGTTATGCAGCGGCGGCGGAGGGACTCGGCTTGGTCGATCTTTTGGCGGCTTTCTATGTAGATTCGGTCGAAGGCGGGCTGGGGCGGGGTTCCGGTTAGAGTTGCTGCATTCAGGTAGGCTCTATAGTTGTTCTCCAGACCGGTTCGCTCGTTGGCTATGAGCCCTTTAAAATCTTCTGACTTAAGCTCTGCCACGAGGGCTTTTACGCAGGCATCTACTAGCGTATCTCCGTGCTCGAGTATGCCCTTTACTACGTGGCGCTGGCGGCGTTTGCCGTATTGTTCGGCTAGGTAGCCGGTGGTTTTTCCTATTTGTTTGGCTATTCCGGGTTCGTAGAGGGTGCCCCAGTCTAATTTGTTGTAGGCTATGGCTAGGGAGTCCATGTTTCGGCCGATGCCTCTTAACTCGGTTCCGTTTTGCTTCCAGCGGGTTTCGCTGCTGACGGATTTTAGGGCGCGGATGTAGCTTTCCAGGATGTTGATGCAGACGTCGGATTTATCGGCCAGGCGGGTTTGCTGGGATTGGGCATCGGCCAGGCCGTTTAGTTCTTGGAGTCGGGTATCGGCCCCTTGGAGGGAAGCGGCGTAGATTAGGCCTCGTTCTAACCTTACTTCATCGAGGAGTTTTAGGACGCTGCCTGGGCCGGTCATTGAGGAATCGGAGACTACGGCCAGGGAGTTTACGCGCTTTAGCTGTGCCTTGGTCATGGAGGCGCAGCTGGACATGTAGACCAGGAGGAAGAGCATGGTGCACCACATGGCGATGGCTTTGAGCACTTTGACGCATTCCTTGATCACGGTTTCGGTGATGTCCAGGGATTTGGGGATTTTGTTGATTTTGGTCACTAGGGCGCGGATGTTTTTGGCTTGCAGGTTTACGCTGCTGGCGTTTTGGGTGAAGCGCTCTACCAGACCGGTTTCGACGTTTACTATGGCGGTGCGTTCGGCTTCGCGGAGGGTTACGCACGCCTGTTCCATTATCACTCTGTCCGCTGGGGACAATTCTGGGGCCATTCTGGCCTGATCGGCTTGGGAGAGGGCACTGGCGATCTCGTCCAAGCGCAAACAAGGTTCTTTTTTCATAACACTGCAAAGATAGTAAAATGTGTCACTATGAACAAGCTGGGTCGCTTATCGGCCTGGATGTGGGAATTAAAACTGGTGTTAGGGGTATCGGCCTAAATAAAACACTAATTATACCTGGATGTTGTAGTTATTGAAGCTAATTACTATATTTGCCAATAAATAAAACTATACAACATGAAAAAGAAGGAGAATAATAACATTTTTGTCAAGATGATAGAGGACAAGCATTCTATCATCCGGAGTATTCGTGAAGGTGTTCCTAGCAAGACTATAGAGCAGGAGAGAGATGTTGAGTTCGTTACGCCCGTATGATTATTGGGTAGAAGACGAGCAATACCATTTTAAAACACCTTCGGGAGCTACTTACGTTGCTTATTTTTTGAAGCTCCCATTTGCTGACAATCTTTACACTTTTAATTTTGACAGACTCGATTCCGGGGTGGATGGAATGGTAGATGCTTATGTGTCTGATACCATATGTGCTATTCTTGTGAAGTTTTTCCAGAATCATCTGGATTCTATGTTAATTACGTGTGATTCATCGGATGGCCGTGAAATGGTGAGGAAAAGGCTCTTTGAGTCTTGGTACTTGTCTTATGCTCCACCGGAACTGAATAAGATTGATCGTTGTGGCCAGACTGAAGGCTATAATCTTGTGCTGTCGCTGTTTGTTTGGGATGATAATCCGGATAAGGAGCGTTTGATTGCGGTATTGGATGAGTATTGTAATGATTTGCTGAGTTAAAATGATACAATTGGGGCCTGACCCCAATTGTATCATTTTTGCTATATTTGCAGTAGTGGACTATAAATTTTAGCGATATGTTTGAACTGATTTCATTGCCGTACGGGGCTGCTGATTTGGAGCCCGTGATTAGTGCGCAGACGCTGAGTTTCCATCATGGGAAGCATCTGCAGGGGTATGTGGATAATCTTAATAAATTGCTGCCTGGAAGCGGCATGGAGGCCGATTCGCTGGAGCTGATTGTTTGTAAGGCGAGCGGCGGCATGTTTAATAATGCCGGGCAGATTCTTAATCATAATCTTTACTTTACGCAGTTCTGCAAGGGCGGACGTGAGTTGAAGGATGGATTCCTTAAGTCGCAGATTGTGGGGCAGTGGGGAAGCGTGGAGGCTTTTCAGGCTGAGTTCGTGGCCAAGGGCGTGGGCTTGTTTGGCAGCGGATGGGTTTGGTTATCGGCCAAGAAGGATGGCTCGCTGGTGATTACGCAGGAGCCGGGGGCTGAGAACCCTATTACTGAGGGGCTGAAGCCGTTGCTTACTTTCGATGTCTGGGAGCATGCGTATTATCTTGATTATCAGAATCGTCGTGCGGCTCAGCTGGAGGCTCTCTGGCAGATTTTGGATTGGAGTGTGATTGAAGAGCGATATGCTAAAAATTGGTGATAAGATGCCATCTTTTGAGGTGGTGGATCAGGATGGTCAGGTGGTTCGTTCATCGGACTTTATTGGTCGAGGACGTAAGACTATTATCTATTTTTATCCGAAGGATAATACTTCCGGCTGTACTGCCGAGGCTTGCTCGTTCCGCGATAAATATGCGGCGCTGACGGCTGCTGGGTATAATGTGGTGGGGGTTAGCAAGGACAGCGCTAAGTCACACACTGGTTTCCGCGCTAAGTATGAGCTGCCGTTCCGGTTGCTGGCTGATACTTCGACCGAGATGCTTCAGGCATTTGGGGCTTGGGGTGAGAAGAAGATGTACGGCAAGACAGTCCTGGGTACTTTGCGCCGCACTTTCATCTTTTCTGAGGATGGAGTTTTAGAGAGGATTATCGAGAAGGTTGACACTAAGAATGCTGCAGAACAAGTGCTAAAATGATACAATTGGGGTCAGGCCCCAATTGTTCCATTTTGCTATCTTTGCTGATATGAAAGAGGAGCAGATTTTAATCAGGATTACGGGACAGGATCGGCCGGGACTGACGGCTGCGGTCATGGGGATTTTGGCGCGGTACGACGCTACGGTGCTGGACATCGGCCAGGCTGATATTCATAACACGCTTTCGCTGGGCATTCTGATGCGCATGGACGAGATGAAGAGCGGCCTTGCGATGAAGGAGTTGCTGTTTAAGGCTACTGAGCTTGGCGTGAATATTGGCTTTTCACCCATTAGTGATGATGAGTACGAGGATTGGGTGGGGCACCAGGGTAAGAACCGGTATATACTTACTGTTTTGGGCCGGCAATTGGAGGCTCGACAGATTCAGGCTGCTACTCAAATTCTTGCTGATCAGGGGCTTAATATTGATTCTATTTTGCGTCTTACGGGCCGGAAAAGTATTAAAAAGCTGGATAAGCAGACGCGCGCTTGCATTGAATTTTCACTGCGCGGCGAGCCGGTGGACAGGCAGAAGATGCA
The DNA here is from genome assembly GCA_902798685.1 of uncultured Bacteroidales bacterium. Taxonomy (GTDB): domain Bacteria; phylum Bacteroidota; class Bacteroidia; order Bacteroidales; family Bacteroidaceae; genus Colenecus. Next base: position 122,593 of record CADBXO010000002.1, on the reverse strand, counting down.
TGTTGAGCTGATGAAGATTTCGCAGCAGATGGAGATGGATTTCTCGTTCCAGAAGGACGATATGTTTAGGCGCATGAGGCGCTTGATCTGCTTCGATATGGATTCCACGCTTATTCAGACGGAGTGCATTGACGAACTGGCTGAGCGCAACGGCGTTGGGGCCCAGGTTCGCGCCATTACTGAGAGCGCTATGCGTGGTGAGATTGACTTTAAGGAGAGTTTTACCAGGCGTGTGGCGTTGCTTAAAGGTTTGGATGTGAGCGTGATGCGCGAGATTGCCGAGAATCTTCCGATGACCGAGGGCGTTGACAGGCTTATGTCTGTTTTGAAAACCTGCGGGTACAAGATTGCGATTTTGAGCGGTGGATTTACGTTCTTTGGCGAGTATCTGCAGCGTCGCTATGGCATTGATTACGTGTACGCTAACGAGCTTGAGATTGGCGAGGACGGTAAATTGACCGGCCGGTACGTTGGTGAGATTGTTGATGGACAACGCAAAGCAGAGCTACTGCATCTGATTGCTCAGGTTGAGAAGGTGAACCTGGCACAGACCATCGCAGTGGGCGACGGCGCAAACGATCTGCCTATGATCTCAGAAGCCGGCTTAGGAATAGCCTTCCATGCAAAACCCCGAGTAGTAGCCACCGCCGAGCAGAGCATCAACACCATCGGCCTGGATGGTGTGTTGTATTTCTTGGGATTCAAGGATTCCTACCTAGGCGAGCAGGGCAAACTCTAAACAATAGTACAATTGGTACAATTGGGGTCAGGCCCCAATTGTATCATTTTGCTCTTTTTGAGTGATGAAAGATTATCCAGATAGGATGACAGTTGAGGAGGCGAGGGTGTTTCAGCGAGAAGTGCTGAACATCGTTAGCCAAATACCTCGCGGGAAGGTGACTACATACGGAAATGTCGCAGCCTTGGCGGGTTGGCCAAGCCATTCCAGAATGGTCGGCAGAACGCTCAGATATACGCCAGGAGCGGAATTGCTACCTTGTCATCGGGTGGTAAACATAGAGGGTCGCACAGCGCCTGGATGGAGCCAGCATCGGCCCTTGCTGGAAGCCGAAGGCGTTTCATTCAAACCCAACGGCCACGTGGATATGCAGCGCCATCTCTGGCGCCCTGAAATAAAATAGTACAATTGGGGCCTGACCCCTTTTGTATCATTTTTCTATATTTGCAGTATGATTCCGTTTTTGAGTTTAAGGGAGGTTACCGGGCTGCACGGGGCTGAGATTCAGGAGGCCGTGAAGCGTGTGGTTGAGAGCGGATGGTATCTTCAGGGCGCTGAGAATGAGCGCTTTGAGGGGGATTATGCTTCCTTTATTGGATCTAAGTATTGCATTGGCTGCGCCAATGGGCTGGACGCTTTGATTTGGATTTTCCGGGCTTATATTGAGCTGGGCGTGATGCAGGCTGGGGATGAGGTTATTGTTCCGGCTAATACGTTCTTTGCTACAATTCTGGCTATTACTGAGAATGGGTTGAAGCCGGTGCTGGTTGAACCTTCAATTGAGACTTTGGAGATTGATCCGGCTCGCATTGAGGCTGCTATTACTTCACGGACTCGCGCGATATGCATTGTCCATCTGTACGGGCGTAATGCGTATTTAGATAGAATAGGAGAGATTTGTTCTATGCATAATCTTAAGCTGATTGAGGATAATGCTCAGGCACACGGATGTAAGTGCGATGACGGGCGTAAAACAGGCTCGATAGGCGATGCTGCTGGTCACAGCTTCTACCCGGGTAAGAACTTGGGTGCGCTGGGCGATGGTGGAGCCGTTACCACGAATGATCCTGAGCTGGCTGCCGCTGTACGTGCGCTCGCCAATTATGGCTCATCGGCCAAATACATATTCAAATATACTGGCAGAAACAGCCGTCTGGATGAGATTCAGGCTGCGGTGCTGGATGTAAAACTCAAGCATCTGGAGGCTGATAATGCGCATCGTCAGCAGGTTGCCAAGATGTATTATGATGGTATCAATAATCCTCTGATTACGCTTCCTAAGCGTCTCCCTGATGCTCAGAACGTCTATCATCTGTTCCCAGTCCTCTGCACCAAGCGAAACGAACTACAGGCTTATCTGAAAGAGAATGGGGTAGAGACGCTCATCCATTATCCGATACCTCCCCACAAACAGGAGTGCTACGCTAAAGCATCTTGGAATAATGGTCTGCAACTGCCCATTACGGAGCAGATTGCAGCTCAGGAACTAAGCCTGCCCATCGGCCCCACCATCAAAACAGAGGATGTAGCCTACATCATTGATGTAATCAACAGATTCTAGAAAATGATACAATTGGGGCCTGACCCCAATTGTACTATTTGCTAACTTTGCAGCATGTATTGGATTGAGATTATTGGTACGTTCGCGTTTGCGATAAGCGGTATCAGGCTTGCTGCTGCGAAACAGTTTGACCTGTTCGGCCTGTTCATTGTTGGCTTTGTTACAGCCGTTGGCGGCGGTACAATCAGAGATGTGATGCTGGGTGTGCGACCGTTCTGGTTTGATGATCTGATGTCGCTGTATATAGTAGCCGGTGCGTTGGTTTTATACTACTTTTTCCACAAGCTGGTTGACCGCATTGCGGGTACAATTTTCCTCTTTGATACTATCGGACTTGCTATTTTTACTCTTCTTGGTATGACTAAGGCCCTTGATATGGGCTGCTCGGCCGTCATAGCAATAGTAATAGGCGCTATGACAGGTGCTGGCGGTGGCGTTATACGCGATATCTTCATCAACGAGGAGCCGCTCATTTTCCGCAAAGAAATCTACGCACTTGCCTGCGTTGCGGGTGGATTGGTATACTTATTACTGGAACATTTCAATTTCGGACCGGCCGTGTATCGGACCGGATGCGTAGCCGGAGTAATCATAATTCGCCTCCTGGCCACCAAATACCACTGGCAACTTCCCAAAGTCAAGATGGAAAAATGATACAATTGGGGCCTGACCCCAATTGTTCCATTTTAGAAGAGCTGGCGGTAGGCGTCGGCTTTTTTGTTTATTGGTAGCGGGTAGGCGCGCGACGTTGAAGGCATTCGCCAGAAGTTGATTGGGCGATTGCCTATTTTTATTTCTATGTGGCTCCCGATGGGTGGAATGGGGCAGTTGAAGGTGCTGCTGATTACCTCTGTGGCCTTCTGGCCTGTTGTGACCAGAGTGGTGCAATTCGGGATTTGTTGCAATAGTGCAGGGATATCGGTCGGTGTTACAACTTCTAAGAATGCGTCGGAGGCGTTGTCTTTCAGTCTGCGGATTTGGGTTGCGGTGTCATAGAACGCTAGGCCGTTTTGGGTGCAGAATTTGCGAATATCGGCCTCATTGAAGCGTTTTTCTGTGATGTTGCAGAAGTGGTCTTTGTCGTTGAAATGAATCAGCCCCATGATTCGCCAGAAGTCGTTGATCCAGTTGGGGTAATAGAACGGCATGCTCCAGCGGTGAGGCTGCGGCGGGAAACTGCCCAGAAAAAGGATCCTGGCGTCTTTAGGCAGAAACGGTTCAAACGGGTGCTGCTCTATATTCATTGGTCACAAAATTAGCAAAATGATACAAAAGGGGTCAGGCCCCAATTGTATCATTGCACATCCAATATAAAAATGGTTGAAACTAGCAACTGATTACAAGCTTGTAATTGCTTTTATTTACTGTTTCATGCGCATAGATTTGCAGAAAGCATGAAAAGAATATTGAAGAATAAAAGAGAATAAAGAAGAATAAAAGAGAGTAAAGTTTAATGAATAAGATAGATAGAGAGATTAATCATGTCGTGTTTCAGCCAACGTTTGGTAACCGTCCCAACCAGTATATTGGCCGTGATAGGGTTATTGAGCAATTTATTATGGGATTGCAGGAACCTATAGGAAGCCGAAATCGTTGTTCGTTGTTTCTTGGACAGAGGGGAATGGGTAAGACGGCTTTGTTACTCGAATTGAGCGATCGGGCGGTGAAGTTGGGCTATGTTGTGGCTCGTGTGACGGCTCATGAGGGGATGGCACAAGCTATAATTGAGCAGTTTCAACTGAATGGTTCTACTTTCTTCAAGGATGATAAGCGCCAATTGACTGGTATGGCTGCTGGTGCTCTAGGCTTTTCTTTCGGTCTCACTTTCTCTGATGTTACTGAAAGGCAGTATGGCTTCCGTTCTAAGATGTCTTTGCTATGTGACAAACTTGCTGAGAAGGACAAGGGGGCATTGATTCTCATTGATGAGGTACGCACATCTGCCGCCATGAGAGAAGTTGCATCGGCTTATCAGGAATTGGTTGGTGACGGTAAAAATATCGCTATTGCTATGGCAGGGTTGCCACATGCGGTTTCAAGTGTTTTAAATGACACAGTACTCACCTTCTTGAATCGGGCATCCAGAGTGGAACTGGGACTGATTTCAACCAATCTGATAAGGGCGTATTATGAGAGGGCATTTAAAGGAATTGGCATCAAAATTTCGGATGAGTATCTTGATAGGGCTGCACTGGCTACTCACGGTTTTCCTTACCTAATGCAGTTGATTGGCTACTATTTGATTCAATATACTCCGGACGGAGGGACTGTAGACGCTGTGATTATGGATAAAGCGGAGAGATCATCCATGGGTGATATGGAGAACAATGTTTTTAAACCGATTTTGAACCCACTGTCGGACAACGATAAGTTTTTTTTGAGAACAATGGCTAAGCATGGAGATACTGTTTCGACTGCTAAGTTGAAGGTGGCTATGGGCAAGAGAGGGCCGGCACTACAACCATACCGTAAACGATTATTGGAAAGTGGCGTTATTGAAGCACCAAGACGAGGTGAACTTATTTTTGCAGTGCCTTATCTGGCAGAGTATTTATTACAAGAATAATTATATGGAGTTATGATACTGAAAGAGCTTATTAATCAAGTGGAATGGCAAGATGTAGCGATAGCTTTAGTGAGTGATCATCCTTGGTGTAGAAAGAGTCTGGATGGTTATAGGATAGTTTTTGAAACACTGTCTTTAATGGATACTGTTGATTCGGGGTTCTGTATTAAGATTGAATTGAGTCCGGATATTTTGGAACCAAAACGATTATATCCTGACGTTGTAGGAATTAAGGATGGTGTTGATGAGAGATGGGGGTTGTCTTTTAGTCCATGGAAGGAGTGGTTGGGAATGGTCGTTTGCCAAGATACGCTCGATACCTTTTCGGCCAGCCGGATTGTGGCAAACTGTCTTTACGATATGACTTTCTATGGTTTTACAGAAGAAACGATCAATCAAGAGATTCTGAAACTGGAGGATTCAATCAAAGAATCAAAAGAACATCCGGAGAGGCTGCATGAATATAAGCCTGAAGAGATGCATGTTGAGATCTCCATGAAGGGTTACTTACTATGTTTGGACCGATGGCTCAAATGGGGTAATCTGGCTAAAGAATATTATGGAGAGGATTTATCCTGGTTCAAGGAGCACTTTCTTAATAGAAAAGCCCCGGAGTATTTTGATGAACTTGAACGACAGACACTTAAGGCTGCGTTAAAAGAAATTATTTGGGAGATTGAGGATGTTATAAAGAGCTTGTGATTTTCAGTGGTTCATGCTTATAGTTTTGTTTTGCCCAGTAGGGTGAAGTATAAATCTACCACATTACTCATTGTCTTGATATACAATTTGAGTTCTGAGAGAGTAAGGGGTTTTCGTTTTTGGCTGAAAAGGCTGTATTCTTGGAATTGGTCAATGAATGTTTTGTAGTCTATTTTTGATATTTGGTACAACAACAGAACCTGTGCGTAAATGGAATAGTTGAGGTTTGCGAAAGCTTTGAATGTATAATACTTTCTTGCCTTATAGACTTTTTTGCAGAATTTCTCTGCCACTTTGGGATAGAAGCAATCGCCTTCAAGCAACTCTAGAAGATGTTTGTATTCCTTATATTTTTCAATTGCTTCATTGCAGTAATCATCCACAGTTTCCATCAATTCTGATGGGGTTGTAGGGTGTGAAGGGACCAACTCGGTGAGGAAAGATGCTAGTATTTCGGCATGCTCGTATGTATCCTGAAATCCGCTTGCAGCCAATGATTGCAAATCAGACATCATGTGGTATGGTCCGTATACCAGCGTTAACTTGCAGGCTATTATGGCTTTTAGCGATCTGAAGAGCCATCGGTCCCGGGTGGCATTCTTCTGAATCAGGTGTTTCATTGTTTCCTCGGTGAAATATGATATCTTCTTTTCCATTTCAATTTTTTATTGTGGCAAAGGTGTTGTCGGAAATCGGCATTAAAAAGTGATTACAAGCTTGTAATTGTTTGGCATTTCAGAATGTTTATTTATGAAATAGTGGCGTTTGGCTTGGAGGGTGAAGGTTTTTTGCATACCTTTATGGTATGATGATACGTGGAAACATAGAGGTTCAGTTGATGTGGCAGTTGCTTTTTCCTGGAGTTCCCGGGAAGCTGAGTGAACCACAGGTTGATTATGGCGATTTGCTTGATGGGATGGAGGCTGCCGAGCTGATGGCGCTTATGACTAAGGTTCAGGAGCGGCTTAAGAATCTTGGATGTGGATTGGAATCGCTGCCCGAGCCAGTTGAATTGTTTATAGACAAGAATTATAGTATTAGAATGGGAGGACCTGATGGGCCGATACTTCAGTTGAGGCCGTTGGTTAAGACACTGTTTGTCTTGTTTTTAAGGCATCCGGAAGGTATTCTGCTGAAGCAACGTGATAGTTTTAGGACAGAGCTGGAGGAGATTTATTCTACGATTAATCCTAATACTTTTAAGGAGGATGTTAAGGCTAGGGTGGCGCGCCTGGTTGACCTTGAGGACAATTCTTTTAGTGAGAAGGCATCGGTCTTGAATGCCCGGCTGGAGAAGCTGCTTCCGGAAGGGATTGCGGGCGATTATCAGATTCAAGGACGCAATGGATGCCCGCGTAAGATCCGGCTTAATCCGCTGCTGGTTCATTGGTGTTGATTCAAAAATGATACAAAAGGGGTCAGGCCCCAATTGTATCATTTTTTTTCTATCTTTGCGATATAATCAATTTTTGCTTTTACCATGGCACGAAGATTGCGATTGGCCAGTGATTCTGGCGTTTACCATGTTATTCTGCGCGGGGTTAACCGGCAGGACATTTTCGAGAACGAGAAAGATTTTCTCAAGTTTCTAAGTCTTATGGAGCGTCTGGTGTTCCCTGTTGATGAGAACGGACAGCCAATTCCTCCTTTGCTTATCATCTATGCTTATTGCCTGATGCCTAATCATGTGCATCTTTTGGTGCGGGAACAGAAGTGCGGGGTATCGGCCGCAATAAGGTGGATATCAGGCACTTATGCGGGCTACTTTAATTTTAAGTACGAACATGTAGGCCATGTGTTCCAGGGCCGTTTCAGGAGCGAGGTGGTGAATGATTGGGAGTATTTTCTGACTCTGATGCAGTACATTCATCAGAATCCGGTTGCCGGAGGGCTGGTGAATAAGGTTAGTGATTATCGGTGGAGCAGTTGGCGAGAGTATGATCCAAAGATGGTTTGTGATGTTCCTATGTGCGCGACGAAATCGGTCTACACAAAGATTTCGTTCGAAGCGCTTGAGGAATTAGTCAATACGCCGCTGCCTAAAACGCAGAGAATCCTGGATTTTGATAGCGATTCCGGTAGACGTGTGTCCGATGAACGGGTGCGAGAGTATATCAAGGCGGAGTTTGGAATTGCGGAAGTCTCTACTATTCAACATCTTGCGAAGGCTGAACGTAACGAGATAATTAAAAGTTTACTGAGGTTTTGCAGGAATGTGGCGCAGATATCACGCGTGACCGGTGTCAGCCGAGGAGTTATCCACAGGCTCATAAATAGTACAATTGGGGCCTGACCCCATTTGTATCATTTTTGTATATTTGCGTGATGAATTCAATTTATCCTCTGCTTTTCGAGCCTAACCTGCACACGGTGGTGTGGGGCGGGGATAGGCTGTGCCGATGGAAAGGACTGCCGGAACAGGACAATGTGGGCGAGAGCTGGGAGGTGAGCGCTGTGGAAAGCTCGCCGAGCGTTGTCGCTAATGGTTGCTGGGCCGGGAAAACGCTGCCGGAGGTGGTGGCATCGGCCCCTGAGGATATTCTGGGCAAGGCTGTGGCCAAGCGGAACGGCGGGAAAATGCCGCTGCTGGTCAAATTCATCGACGCCCGGAAGGATTTGTCAATCCAGGTTCACCCTAACGACGAGATGGCTCTGCGCGAGCATAACAAGCTGGGAAAGAGCGAGATGTGGTATGTGCTGGACGCTGAGCCCGGGGCTTGCATTTATGCCGGTTTCAAGAAGAAACTCCAGGCCGATGAATACAAGCGAATGGTGGAGGACGGGACTATCACTGAGGCTTTGGCGCGCCATGAGGCGCATGCGGGCGATGTGTTTTACATTCCGGCGGGGCGTGTTCATGCCATTTGCAGCGGTATTCTTTTGGCTGAGATTCAGCAGTCATCGGACGTTACTTACAGAATATTTGACTATAACAGGCCGGGGCTTGACGGTAAGCCGCGCGAACTCCATACTGCCTATGCTGCTCAGGCACTTAACTACAAGGTTGAGCGGAAATATCGGACCGATTATGCTGTCCGCAGTGACCGTGCGAACCTGATAATGGAGTCAAAATTCTTTAGCGCTCGCGTGACGGAGGTGGATCATGAGTTTCATCGGAACCTACTCAAATACGACAGTTTTATCATTACTATGTGCCTTAAGGGCGATTGCGTGATTAAGGTGCGCGCTACGGGTGATGAGGTAGTGGTCAAGGAGGGTTACAGTTGCTTGATTCCGGCGGCCGTTGCGGACTATGATATCAGGCCTGTGGGTGGTTCCTGCAAGGTTTTGGATGCTTTTATTGATAATCAGAGCGGAGGAGTGGTGAATAAGATTCACAGGCTTTTCCACAAGAACAAATATTGAAATGGCAAATCACGTTGTAATTATGGCGGGAGGTATCGGGAGCAGGTTCTGGCCCCTAAGCACTCCTGAGTTTCCTAAGCAATTCATTGATATTCTGGGCTGTGGACGGTCGCTGATTCAATTGACAGTGGACCGTTTCAAGGGCATTTGCCCATCGGAAAACTTCTGGGTAGTGACCAACAAGGATTACGTGGATATCGTCAAGGAGCAGATTCCTGGTATTCCATCGGCCCATATTCTTGCTGAGCCTGCTGCACGAAACACTGCACCGTGCATTGCCTGGGCTTGCTGGAGCATTAAACAGGAAGATCCGGATGCTAACGTTGTTGTGACTCCCAGCGATGCTGTTGTAATGAATCCTGAGGAGTTCAGGCGCGTGATATCGGGTGCTCTTGACTTTACATCGGGCCACGACTTCATCGTTACCATCGGCATTAAGCCTAACAGGCCGGAGACGGGGTACGGGTATGTGAAAACGGTACAATTGGGGCCTGACCCCAAATGTATCATTTTGGTGGAGCAGTTCAAGGAGAAACCGGATCTGGAGACCGCTAAGAAGTATCTGGCAGATGGAAATTACCTGTGGAATGCGGGTATTTTCGTGTGGAATGTGAAGACTATTACTGATTCTATCAGGAAATATAAGCCGATTTTGGCGGAGCAGATGGATAAAATGGTACAATTGGGGCCTGACCCCAAATGTATCATTTCTATCTTCCCTCAGTGCGAGAAGATATCGATTGACTATGCGGTGATGGAGCCGGCATCGGCCGATAAGAAGGTTTATACGCATCCGGCGGACTTTGGGTGGAGTGACTTGGGCAACTGGCAGTCTCTGCATGAGAAACTGACCAAGGACGCGCAGAATAATGCATCGGTCGGTAATGTACATTTCTATGAATCAAGCAATTGCGTTGTTCATGCTGAAGATGCAAAGAAGGTTGTGATTCAAGGATTGGATGGTTATATCGTATCGGAAAAGGGCGGACAGATCCTGATTTGCAAGCGTAGCGAAGAGCAGCGCATCAAGGAGTTCTCGGCAAAATGATACAATTGGGGCCTGACCCCAAGTGTTCCATGTGTTCCACTTTGCGCGTGTTAATATTTATTAGTAATTTTGCAGGAAATTAATTAATGCGATATATGAAGAAAGTTTTGGCTGTTTTGTTTGCGATGTTGCCTATGTTGGCTTTTGCACAAAGCGCTTCGATGATGGCAATGGCTCAGGCCGAGTTGCAGAAGAGAGGACTTAGTGAGACTGAGGTTCGGACCCGACTCTTGGAGGAGGGTATTGATGTGGATAACATTTCTCCTACGGAATATGTGAATTACCAGGATCGCGTTATGACTATCCTGGACAAGATGCAGGCTGAGAAGAGTGCGGCCGATGCTAACGCAGCTGCTACAACCGCCATTGAAGTGGCTCCTATAACTGCTGCTGTTCCACAGTCTACCGTTAATGAGATTGCTGCTGAGGCTGCCATACAAGAGAAAAACGAACCCGCCACCGATTCACTAGCAATCTACGGCCACTCCATATTCACCGGCAATGCAATGGAGGTGTTCCGCACCACAGACGGTGCCCAGGCTCCTGACACTTATGTGCTGGGTGAGGGCGATGAGGTGCACATCTCGATATTCGGCTCGTCACAGACCGAGATTCATCAGCGCATTGCTGCCGACGGTTCAATCCAGCCGGCAGGATCGAGCAAGATATTCCTTAAGGGTATGACTATGGCTCAGGCCCGCAAGGCTATTCAGTCAAAGCTGGCCAGTCACTACTCATTCCGTGAGGATCAGATTGCGGTTACAATCACCACCGCACGTACAGTTCAGGTGAGCATTTACGGTGAGGTTGGCGTTCAGGGCGGTTTCACACTCAGTGCACTCAACTCAGTATTCAACGCGCTGGCTGCTGCAGGCGGTCCCTCGGAAATGGGATCTGTTCGTGAGATTCAGCTCTCACGCGGAGGCAAAAATACCAAACTTGACCTCTACACCTACATGACCAAACCCGACGCAAAGATTCAGTACGATATCCAGAACGGTGACGTGATCTTTGTTCCTATCGCACAGAACGTTGTAAGCATTAGCGGCGCCGTTAACCGCCCGATGCGTTACGAGATGGTCAAGGGTGAGGGCCTGAAACAACTCATTGAGTACGCCGGCGGTCTGGTTTACAACGCTTACATGGATTACGTTCAGGTGGAGCGTTACGAGAACGGCGAGCGCAAATATCTGGAGTTCAACCTGGCCGATGTAATGAGCGGCAAGCAGAAGGTTGACCTGCACAACGGTGATGCGGTTCTGATTCACCAGTCAGATGTGCCGATGGAAAATTACGTTGCCATTAACGGTGCTGTCTACTACGGCGGCAATTATGACCTGAAGGGCAACAGCAGCCTTAAGGCATTGATTGATAAGGTTAAGCCTACATATACAGCCAAGACCGATTATGTGTTCGTGGAGCGCACCAAGCCCGATGAGACCGTAGAGATTATCACGGTTCCGTTCCCGGGCATCAACGGCAATCCCGACTTTGAACTTCAGGCCCGCGACGTAGTCAAGGTGCTTGAGCAGTCCGAGTACCGCGACCTTGACACCATCAGCGTGAACGGTCAGGTTCGTAAGCCTTTCAGCCGTCAGTTCGGCCTGAATGACCGTATGACAGTGGGTCAGGCTATCGAGTACGCAGGCGGCCTTAAGACGAATGTATATCCCGTCGCTTACATTTTCCGCAAGGATCTGGAGAATCCTGCCAAGATGGAGTACATAACCATCTCGCTGGAGAATGACCTTGACAAGGAGTTGCAGCCGGGTGACCAGTTGAACGTTTATGATAACACCACATACACCAATGCCGGCGAAGTGCGTGTGAACGGTGCCGTAAAGAGCCCGTTCGGCACCACGTTCGATCCCTCGCTGACCGTTCATGACCTGCTCACAATGGCAGGCGGATTCGAGGTCGGCGCCGCTTATGACCGCGTTGAGGTGTTCCGCCTGAACGTATCGGACAGCAAGTCATCGTTCGATGTATTAACCTTTGAGGTCGATGAGAACTACAATCCCAAGTCCGATTTCCAACTCCAGCCGTTTGATCAGATCGTTGTCCGCATGACTCCCGATTTCACTACCGGCCGTACCGTTGAACTGAACGGTCGCGTGAAGTATCCGGGCGTTTATCTGCTGGATGACAACAAGACCCAACTTTGGGAGGTTATTCAGATGGCCGGCGGTCTTCTGGATGATGCCGATCCGTACGCACGTGTGTTCCGTACCCATGAGGGCCGCGGTAATATCGGCGTAAACCTGACTAAGGCCAAGAACAACAAGAAGAAAATGGATTCGGACCTTATCCTTATGGATGGTGACGTAATCAATATTTCACGTCAGGAGAACATTGTGATAATCAGGGAGATTGGTACACGTATGGGACAGTATGTTCCGGCCGATTTCTCTGCATCTAACAAGGTTATAGTTTATAACGGCGATCACAGTGCCGCATGGTATATACGTCATTATGCGGGCGGTTTCCAGAAGGTGGCCAACAAGAACAGCGTGACTGTTACATACCCCAACAACCAGACCGAGAGTACCAAACGATACTTCCTGGGTATCCGCAATTATCCGGATGTTCAGCCGGGTGGTGTGGTTACCGTAAGCATTGACCGCGAGAAGCGTGAGAAGTTGGATACGCCTAAGGAGAAGATTAACTGGAGCAATACTTTGAACCAGTCTGTTGCTACTCTGACATCGGTTATATCACTTATCATCTTGATAGACAGACTTAAGTAATATGCAGGAGAATATGAACAACGCTCCTCTGTTCGAGGACGAGGAGGGCATAGACATAATGGCGCTGGTAAAGCAGTTGTGGGAGGGCCGCAAGACCATCATTATCTGGACCTGCGCGTTCATTGTGCTGGGATTCGTGGCTGCGCTGACTATGAAGCGTACCTATTCGGTGAGCACTGTAATGGTGCCTCAGGTGGGTTCCAAGTCAAGTTCGTCGCTGAGCAGTCTGGCATCACTTGCAGGTATTGACTTGGGGTCATCATCTAGCGGAGCTGAGCTATCACCGCTTATCTATCCGCAGATTGTGAACAGCGTTACTTTCCGTAAGGAACTCATGTACACTCCAGTGCATTATGCAAAGGTTGACACTGCTGTGAGCATGTTCACATATGCCACAGAGATTGCCAAGCCTACCGTTATGGGTACAATCAAGAAGTACACCATCGGTCTTCCGGGCGTAATACTTGGCGCAATCCGCAAGGAGAAACCTGATATTGTTCTTCCTGGCGGTGGTGTTGACGATACCCCCAAGCCGATTGTGCTTACCAAGGATGAGGTTAAGGTTCTGAAGACTGTCAGCGAGAGTGTATCGCTTGCAGTTGATAAGAAGGAGGGTTATATTACTCTGAATGTTGTTGGTTCGGAGCCTATTCAGACAGCTGAACTGGCAATGAAGGCCCAGCAGTTGCTGCAGGAGGAGATTACCCGTTTCCGCGTGGAGAAGTCAGAGAGTGAACTGGAGTATATCCAGGCTCGCTATGATGAGATCAAGAAGGAGACTGAGAATTATCAGGAGCAACTGGCTAAGATTACTGACAAGACGCAGAATATCACCACTACCAGGGATCGTATTGAGCATGACCGAATCCAGTCAAAGTACAATACGTCAAACGCAATCTATACCGAGCTTGCCAAGCAACTGGAGCAGGCTAAACTGCAGGTTAAGCGTGATACTCCGGTGCTGACAATAATCCAGCCCGTTACGGTTCCTTCCAAGCCTTCTAACAGCCGTGCAAAGACTTTGATAGTCTGGACGTTCTTTGGTGCCGTTTTGGGCTGCGGCTGGGTTCTGGCTAAAGGCTACTGGCCGAAAGTCAAGGAAATGTTAGCATAAAAAAAGGTCGCTTGATTGCGACCTTTTTTTTATAACATATTTTCCTTGGAGAGTGGCGACCACGGCCCATCCTGAGCCATGAAGATGATGCTAAGGTCAAAGACCTCGAAGGTGTGCCACTGACCCTTGGGGATGTTGACGCCGAAGACGCCGGTATCGCCACCCATATGGATGCGCTGCATCTCGACTCCCTTATTGTTATAGAAAACGGTATCCATGCGGCCACGCATAAGCATTACGGTCTCGCTTGAGAGGTTGTGCTTGTGGATGGTGGTGTGTGTGCCGGGCAGCATTACGTTGAGCATTCGCTGTGACTGGTCGTCCTCAGAGTTGCGCAGATCGTAGTTCATACGCAGACGGGGTGACTCCTGAGCCAGCATCTGAACCTTATCGAGCAGTGAATCGTCCAGAACAACCTGACGCTCCATGAACTTGCGGTCGATGCCCTTGAACACGCGGAACATTGCCTTGCGTACGTCCTCAATGCCGCCACACTCGCCGTCTACCTCCTGATACTTGCCGGCGTTCTTATAATAGGTGATAAGAGGCTCGGTCTGCTTGTGGTAGGTTTTGATGCGGTTGTTGATGGTCTCCTCATTGGCGTCATCGGCACGGCCCTCAATCTCGGCGCGGTGTTTGATGCGCTCCTTGATGGTGTCGTCCTTGATCATGATGGAGATGACGGCGTTCACCTTCTCGCCGCGGCGGGAGAGCATCTCGTCCAGGTCAACTGCCTGGCCAAGGGTGCGGGGGAAGCCGTCCAGGAGGAATCCTGCAACGTCCTTATTGTTGTTGAATGTGCTTTCGATCATGCCCTCGACTACGCTGTCGGGTACCAGGTTGCCGGCATCGATGAGTTCCTTGGCCTGCTTGCCGAGTTCGGTGCCGGCGGCTATTTCACTGCGCAGCATCTCGCCGGTGCTGATGTGCTTAAGGTTGTATTTCTCTGATATGGCACCAGCCTGTGTGCCTTTACCTGCCCCGGGAGGGCCGAATAGGATGTAGTATTTCATATTGTGTTTGGCTATTGTTTTTCAAAAAACTGCACAAAGTTAAACTATTGTTGAAATTGGTCTTATCTTGTTGTTATAAAAATATATAAAAGAGTTATAGCCGTTGAATAATTATTTATTAAGTTTGTAAGAACTAATTGACGCTTATATGAGGAACTCTTTTTTGGCAGCAACACTGGTATTTACAACGATAGGACTCTCTTTTTTTACGGGCTGCGATTTACTTAACAGGAACGTTTTGATTGATCAGGGTGAGAAGACTTATATTCAGGATTCCACTACGATCCGTGTCATGAGCAGCGTGCCTGATTCCACACAGCTTGTGCTTGATACCAGTGCCGATTGGACTGCAAATGTCTCAAGAGGCGGCGATTGGTGCACCATTTCCAAGACTGAGGGAAAGAAGGGCAAGGATACGCTGTTTATCCATGTAGCTGAGAATACGGAGACATCGGCCCGACAGACTACTATCGTGGTTGAATCCGGAACTAATGTGCTGGCGTTCAAGGTTACCCAGAAGGGGGCCGAAGCATGGCTCGATACGCCGTACTGGCATCGTACCAACACTCAACGGATGGGGCTGCACGGCACTGTAAAGAAGATTACGCAATCTGATAACAGGCACGGTATGGAGTCATCAATCTATGAGTTCGACGAGAAGGGAAATCTGCTTGTTCATCAGACTGTGGACAAGAATGCCAACCGATATGACACCACACGCACGTATGATTATGATGAGGTGAATCATCGCATACGCTGTACTGTGAAGGCCGATGTTACCGGAGAGGTTGCACGCAAGTGGCTTTACGAGTATGGCAACCTGGGCAAGCTGGTGGCTTACTCGGCCAAGGGGTGGACAGATCCGGATCCGCTGGCTGAGGATATGGAGGGTTGGATCGTGCCGGATTTATCGGCCGCTAAGAAGAGTTGGTATGAGGACAGTATTGAGTTCCATGAGGATAAGACCTTCAATTTTGAGAATGATACCAGGCTGCTGATAGTTACTGACCTGTGGAAGGTGCTGGATGGGGTGCGTGTTGAGATTAAATGCGACACCATGCGCGTATCATATCAGTACTATAACAGCTGCCGGCTCTCTCTGCCTCAGACCAGCCGCGATAATGTGACCAACACCACCTATTATGAGAACGGTATGGTCAAGATGCTGCGTACCAACAGCTATTCATATGACTTCCTGGAAAATGTGCAGCGTATGGTGGTTGTCTCCTATGAGTACACGGGTCCTCAGGAGGCTGAGCATGAAATTGACTCTTATGAGTGCGTCTATAATGAGAACCGCGACATCAAGGAGCGCAAGGTTTATTATCACGGGGAGTCCGGCGTGACGGTTGAGAGCTATCCTCAGTATCAGTATGATGACTACCACAACTGGAATACACGGGTTGAGGAGGTATGGCGTCCGGGTTTGTCGGAGCCTATCCAGAATGCGACAAAACGAGAAATTCTATATTATAAAAGCAATTGATTCTTTATGACACAAGGTAATGTACGTCCGGCCGATATGGAGCGCATCACGACTCCGGCTCTGGCCAAGAAGTTCATAGACGAACAGATTAAGGAGCTCCGTGCTCAGATTGGTGACAAGAAGGTGCTGCTGGCGCTGTCAGGCGGTGTGGATTCATCAGTTGTAGCCGCTCTGCTGATCAAGGCAGTTGGCAAGCAGCTGGTTTCAGTTCACGTTAATCACGGTTTGCTGCGTAAGGGTGAGCCCGAGCAGGTGGTTAAGGTGTTCCGTGATGAGCTTAACGCTAATCTGGTTTACGTTGATGCTACTGACCGTTTCCTGGACAAGCTGGCTGGCGTTGAGGATCCTGAGCAGAAGCGTAAGATCATTGGCGCTGAGTTTATCCGCGTATTTGAGGAGGAGGCCCGCAAGCAGGAGGGTATTTCTTTCCTGGCTCAGGGTACCATTTATCCCGATATCGTTGAGTCCGGTCCTGTTAAGTCACACCACAATGTAGGCGGTCTGCCTGAGGACCTGCAGTTTGAGCTGGTTGAGCCTATCAAGCTGCTGTTCAAGGATGAGGTTCGCGTAGTAGGTAAGGAGCTGGGTCTGCCTGATAATATGGTATTCCGTCAGCCGTTCCCGGGCCCGGGTCTGGGTGTCCGCTGCACAGGTGCTATCACACGTGACCGTCTGGAGGCTCTGCGCGAGAGCGACGCTATCCTGCGTGAGGAGTTTGCCAAGAACGGCTTGGAGGGCAAGGTTTGGCAGTACTTTACCATCGTTCCCGATTACAAGTCAACCGGCGTCAAGGACAACAAGCGTTCATGGGATTGGCCCGTTATAATCCGCGCCGTCAACACCCGCGATGCTATGACTGCTACAATTGAGGAGATTCCCTACAAGCTGCTGCATCACATCACCCAGCGCATCATCACCGAGGTTCCGGGAGTAAATCGCGTTCTCTACGACCTCACTCCGAAACCAACCGGCACAATCGAGTGGGAGTGATACTTTGGAAAAACTCGGACTTCGGTTCGAGTTTTTTCGTTCTGCTACCGTGGACGTTAGGGATGAAAATGGCTCTACGTGCGTTCTGGCTCCCTAAGGTGTGGGGGTGGCCCGCGGGATAGCGTATTTTTGGCTGACGTTAGGGATGAAATCGCTTGCACCTGCGTTTTGACTCCCTAAGGTCGGGGGGTGGCCCGCGGGATAGCGTATTTCCTTCCCACCTTAGGGATGAAAATAGCTCTACGTGCGTTGTAGCTCCCTAAGGTCGGGAGGGGAATAGGGGGAATACTCATTTGTTAGTATTGATTTGTTCTGTGATTCGAAGTAATTTTGCGGGCAAAATTAGCGAGGTATGACTTTACGCGAACTTAAGATTGGTGAGAGTGCCGTTGTTACGGCTGTTGGTGGTGAGGGTGCGCTGCGTCAGCATTTCCTGGATATGGGGCTGCTGCCGGGCGTGGAGGTTAAGCTCTTGAAATATGCGCCGATGGGCGATCCTATGGAGCTTTTGGTTCGTGGGTATACCTTGTCCCTGCGTCTTGAGGAAGCTGCGAAGATAAAAATAGTACAAAAGGGGTCAGGCCCCAATTGTACCGTTTCTGTCCCCATCGAGCAGATCGATTTTGGCTATAATCTTTCGCTGCACGAGCATAACTCGCATCCGGGTTTGGGTGAGGCTGGTAAGTATCATGATCCTACTCATGAGAATGCTTTGCCTAAGGGGACTGTGTTGAGGTTTGCTTTGGCCGGTCAGCAGAACTGCGGCAAGACTACCTTATTTAATCAGTTGACGGGTTCTAATCAGCACGTGGGAAATTTCCCGGGCGTGACTGTGGACCGTAAGGACGGCCAGATCAAGGGTCATCCGGATACGCTCGTAACTGACCTTCCCGGAATATACTCTTTGTCGCCCTATACTCAGGAGGAGACGGTTTCGCGCCAGTTCATCATTGAGCAGAAACCTAACTGCATCATCAATATCGTGGACGCTACGAACATTGAGCGCAACCTCTATCTGACGGTTCAGCTCATGGAGTTGGGCGTGCCTATGGTGCTGGCTCTCAATATGATGGATGAGCTTACGGGTAACGGAGGTTCGGTCCGTGTGAACGAGATGGAGCGCATACTGGGTATTCCGGTGGTTCCGATATCGGCCGCAAAGGGCGAGGGTATCAAGGAGTTGGTGGAACATGCAATCCATGTGGCTGAGTATCAGGAGGTTCCGGCGCGTACGGACTTCTGCACCAAGGATGATCACGGCGGCGCTGTTCACCGCTGCCTGCACAGCATAATGCACCTGGTTGAGGATCACACCGAGCGGGCCGGTATTCCGGGCCGATTCGCAGCCGGCAAACTGGCGGAAGGCGACAGCCAAGTGCTTGAGGCTCTGCAACTTACTCAGAATGAGAAGGAAACCATGGAACATATTATCCTGCAGATGGAGGAGGAGCGTGGCATGGACCGCGCGGCCGCCATTGCGGATATGCGTTTCTCATTTATAGAAAGGCTTTGTAATCAGACGGTTATCAAGCCGCAGAAGAGCAAAGAATATATCAGAAGTCGCCGCATAGACCGCGTTCTTACCGGCCGATGGACCGCAATTCCAATCTTCCAGATAGTGATGTGCCTGGTAATCTGGCTCTCAATCGATGTTTTGGGCGCACCGCTGCAGGATTGGCTGGATCAGGGAATCCAGGCTCTTGCAGGCGTTTGCGTGTCCGGAATGGAGAAGGCCGATATATCACCTGCAATCATTTCGCTTGTTGAAGACGGTATCTTTGGCGGCGTGGGAAGCGTGCTGAGCTTTGTACCTATCATCATCATCCTGTTCTTCTTCCTGAGTCTGATCGAGGACAGCGGTTATATGGCACGTATCGCCTTTGTGACCGATAAGTTGCTGCGTAAGCTGGGTCTCTCGGGACGTTCAATCGTGCCGCTTCTGATTGGCTTTGGCTGCTCTGTTCCGGCAGTGATGGCTACAAGGACGTTGCCATCGGCCCGTGACCGTAAGATGACGATTCTGCTGACTCCGTTTATGAGTTGCAGCGCCAAGATTCCTATTTACGGTTTCTTTACGAATGCGTTTTTCCCGGGTAAGGGCGGTCTGATTCTGGCCGGTCTGTACCTGCTGTCGATACTTGTGGGCGTGATTGTGGCTCTTGTGACCAAATTGTTCCGCAAGAATTACGTGGCTGCACCGTTTGTGATGGAACTGCCGAATTACCGCATGCCGGGCCTCAAGAACGTGAGCCATCTGCTTTGGGACAAGACGAAGGACTTTGTTCAGAGGGCCTTCACGGTGATATTCGTGGCTACGATCGTGATTTGGCTGCTGCAGACGTTTGATTTCCGCTTCAATATGGTGGAGAACGGCGAGGGTAGTATGATGGCTTGGGTTGCAGGCGTTCTGGAGCCTCTGTTCCGTCCGCTTGGACTGGGCGATTGGCGCATCGTGACATCGTTTGTTAGCGGTTTCCTGGCTAAGGAGAGCGTGGTTGCTACGATGGAGGTGCTTGGCGTTACCGAGTCGCTGACCGTTATCACTGCTGTGCCGATGCTCATATTCAGCCTGCTTTACACGCCGTGTGTTGCTGCAATCAGCAGTGTTCGCCGCGAACTTGGTGACAAGTGGGCAATCTACGTCGTAATCTTCCAGTGCGTGATTGCCTGGGTGGTTTCATGGTTCGGTTACTTAATCGCTCAGGCTGTACTATGAACGCCCCGACAATCATAGCAATCATCGTTATAGCAGCGCTTGTAACTCTGGCTGTTATCTCATCTATCCGCAAAACAAAGAGCGGCTCAGCATGTTGTGGCTGCTCCATGAAGGACTGTTGCTGCAAAAAATGATACAAAAGGGGTCAGGCCCCTTTTGTACTATTTTGCTATCTTTGCAGCCTGAAAAACGTAATTTACCAAATGAAAAGATTCTCAATAGTCCTTTGTGGACTTTTTTTGTGTGCCTGTTTATCGGCACAAGTTGTTTATCAGGACAGAAATGTAAGTATTGAAGTTGAGGACGGGTGGAGGATCCTTCACGGCAACCAGGTCGTTGCATCCGGCGATGGGCCGATGGACGTGAACAATCTGCCGCCGGCTTTCAAGGAGTTACTAAAAATCTACGCAGAACTGCCTGTTCAGCAGTCGGCCAGGCGTGCGCAGGGCAGGGCATCGGCCGTAAATGTTGAGCCGCTCATCACTACCCAGTGGAATCAGGGCGCCCCGTTCAACCAGGTTTTCCCCACTGTGAACGGCGTGCCGACGGTGGTAGGTTGCACCACAATCGCGACCGCGCAGGTGCTGAACTATTACCGCCATTGCAGCGATCTGGAACTGAAGGGTAGGAATCAGGCTTACAGCGACCTGAAATCGGACTATTTCTATGATTACGAGAAGAATTTCGAGGGTCTTTATTACAATTACACCTATAGTTTCAAGCCGGATTTTGACGAGATCAACACCGATTCGGCCAAACTTTCAGCGTTCCTGTTCGGCATTGCGCTGGCTCAGCACGCCTATTTTGATGTGGATGGTACGATGACGTCGATTTACTGTCAGCGTGGCGCGTTGGACAACGTATTCGGCTATGATTATGAACTTTACCAGGATGCCAAGTGCATCGAGGACAGCATGATCGCATCGCTGGAGAAGCTGCGTCCGCTGATTATGTCAGGTAACAATGCGGCTGCGGGCCACTCGTTCAATATTGACGGTTACAAAGAGGGCAAGTTCCACATCAATTACGGCTGGGGCGGTTACTGCGACGGCTGGTACGAGTTGTCGGAATGCCTGTTCCAGGATAATCTGAAGGCGGTTTCGGCGTACCCATCGGACGGTACCAGAGTTAAGATGCAGATGATTCCGGAGTCGGTCCGCGTTGTCGGCGTGGATGTTGATTATGACCAGACTTTCGGTATGGCACCCCCATGGGAGGGCACTATGTCGTATTGTCCGCTGGATCTTATCAAGCTTGAGCCCGGTCAGTACACTTTCTGGTTTATTTACCCGGACGGTTCGATAATCGCGCCTTATCTGGAGGATTTCAGACCGCTCAGCAAGATGCATGAGGACGTGATTTCATACGGAAAGTATATCAGTTCGCCGGCCCTGATCAATCTGGATTACAAGTGCGGCGTCAATTTCTGGCATTCACCCGAAATGGGTTATATCCAGGTTCTGGCGCAGGATTTTGAGGATGCCGAATTCCCCAACTATACCGTTTCGCTTATAATGGACGGTCAGAGCAGGCCGATGACTCTGGGTCAGTGCGATCCCATTCTGAGCAGCGTGAATTTCAATGATACGCTTGAACTGACTCCCGGAGAGCACAAATTCAAGTTCTTTATCGCCCAGAACGACACCACCATAGGTAAGGCCGAGCGTTGCGGACCGGGTGCCACGCTTGTTCATTTCGGCATAGAGCAGAACACAAGGGGATGGTCATCGACCTATACCGATGAGCCCATCAACATCACCGTGCCCGAATATGCCGTACCAGTGGAGGGCGACACCGTAAGGTGCGAGAGCATCAAGGTCATGATCTACCTTGACAAGTACATGGATGCTCACTTATTGGTCCTGGACTACACCGGCGATCTGCCTACTCAGCTTCCCGTAATCAGGGCCGATGAGTCCGACCTGATGTACAACCTTCTGGGCCTTCCTGTTGAGCGTGCATCGGGCATAATCATCCGCAACGGCAAGAAGATTTTGCTGAAGTGACAATGTCACAAAAAAAATACTGGCCAGATGGATAAACCGTCTGGCCAGTATTTTTTAGAAGTATGTGTGCTATGTTTTAGTCAGCCACAAACTCGTCCCATCCGTAACCGAGGCTACCGGCACTGACAAACATCTGTATAGCCATGCAGCAATAGCTCTGGTCGTCCGTAATGTAACAACCATAATCGGCGGAGAAGGCAAATGAATCATCCTCCTGCCAATAACCGAGATCACGTACGTTGATGTTGCCGTAGTCGCCGAAGTCTACTCCAGTTGCCTGCGGGTCAACGCGCATAAAGGTGATGCTGTCTCCATTTTCATCGACATCTCTCTCCTCGGTAAGGCGAGCCTCCAATGACTTGCCGACACCATACAGGAACTTGAAGCGATAGCGAGTGGGGTCTGTCCTCAGGTACTGAAGGGATGTGGTAGCACTAGCACCAAGATTAAATCTGCTCTGAGCTTTTGCGCTGAAGTAGTATGTGCCGTCTGCTATGGTTACCCAGTCAAGTCCTACGAATGTAGTAGAGGCAGAAGCCTTTTTAGCGCCATCAACTCCTACGACGGTGATGGTGTATTCTCCCTTCATGTTCGTAGCCACGAAGTCAGCATACTTACCGCCTGAGAAAGAATCGGTCAGGAGCTCCAACTGTGTGCCGTTGGTAGCTACATATTCAGCGTATGCATCATCGCTCATGCCGCGTTCCTTCTTGTCGGCTGTTAACTCAGACAGATAGTAAACGGCAGAAACTTTGTTGTTGGCTGCCACGCGGATTGCAGCGTCCGTATCGGGATCGTTGGGCTGTGTGG
This sequence comes from uncultured Bacteroidales bacterium, assembly GCA_902798685.1. Classification (GTDB taxonomy): domain Bacteria; phylum Bacteroidota; class Bacteroidia; order Bacteroidales; family Bacteroidaceae; genus Colenecus. Next base: position 99,729 of record CADBXO010000002.1, on the reverse strand, counting down.
CAACATACTTAAAGATTGATACGTAGGGGGCACCGTCGTTTCCGATTTCAGTACCGACCTCATCTGTGCAGGCGGTATAGAGAACCGCGCCCAGAGTCAGTATCATCAGGTTTTTAATATATTTCTTCATAATAGTTTACTCGTTTTTAATAGTAAGTCATTACAATTAAAATTACCACTGGAACTCAGGTGAGTCGCCATCAGGACGTGTGGCAACGGGGTTGTTGGTGCAGGCGGTGTTGTAGTTGGTCTCGGTCTGCACGATGCACAGGTTCATCCAGTCAGGAGCTGACTGAGTGTTGAAGCGCATATTCTCCATGTGGTTGCTGTTAGTATAGCTGCGGATAATGCCCTTGTTGAGACGCTTGATGTCGAAGGTAGCGAAACCCTCGCCCCACAGCTCTACACGGCGCTGCCACCAGATCTCGTTCTGGAAAGCGCTGGTAGAGGTGTTGCCATAAGCTTCATTGTGTGTGCCATATGTGTAGCTGGCGTCACGGGTCTTTGCAAATGCCTCGAGCAGCTGCTGACCGCGAGCAAGTTCCTGCATACCGGCAGCCTCAGCCTCGATAAGCTTCATCTCTTCAACGCGCATAAGGGGAACTGCTACGGTAAAGCCGATGTACTGGTCATCATGACCGGCAGGACCACCGGCGGGACGGAACTTAACCTCCAGACCACCTACATGAGCGTAACTTGAAGACATACCTGCATTGTAAACAGCAGCGGGATAGTCTGAGTAAGCCTGCAGGGCAGTAAGCTTATCAGCCTGTGTGCCAAGGGCATCGATGGCAAAGTCAACGAATACCTTCTTGCGGAAGTCTGTAGCGGGGATAGTCTCATAGAGGTGACGGTCAATGAGGTTGGGGTCACCATAGTTGGCAGCATATCCGCATTTTGAAACCTGGGTAATCTCAATGATCATCTGTGAACCCCAGCTTGAGTCAGCATCGTTCAGAAGAATGTTGGGATCATCGCTCTTATAGGTTAAGCCGAATATCCAAGATGAGTTGGGAGTGTTGAAACCGGTCTCGCGGCTGGTCCACTCAGCCTCAGTCATGATGGTGAAGCCGTCCATGGCCTTCTTGGCATACTCCTCAGCCTTGGCCCAGTTCTCCATGGTGAGGTAAGCGCGAGCCTTAAGTCCGTATACAACGTTCAGGTTGGGGGTGTATACGTCGGTGCGCTGATAGTTTGCCAACTCAACCTCTGCCTTGTCAAGGTCTTCAAGGATGAACTGGAACATCTTCTCATTGGTGGCACGGGCGTTGGTTGTAGCCTCAGAAGCCTTTGTATTCTCGGTGATGATAGGAACTGTCTCTGCCTGAGGATCCAAACCGTAGGTCTTGTTGGCGAACATACGTGCAAGATCCAGGTAGAACATGGCACGCATTGCGTGAGCAATACCTGCACCGGTTATCATATCTGCACTGGGATTCTCACCAGCCATCTGTAAGACGGTGTTGCAGTTCTTGATCCACTTGTAGTAGTAGGTCCATGGAACCTGAGTACGGCCGTTTGTGGGGCCTAAGTAGGTAAATGCCTCATACCAGGTTGAGAACCAGTTGTTGTCGCCTACGGGAACGATATCCTGTCCCATAACGTCGCGCTGCAGGAAGAATGAGGGGTATCCGAAGTCATAGGGGTCAGTATCCGGTGCGCTGTATGTGAACTGTCCGCAGAGTGATGATGTAATAGCATTCACGAAGTTGTCGTATGAACCAGGTGCGTTGGCAGCCTGTTCAACGGTAACAGTGCTGCTCTGCGGTTGTATCTCCTCGATGCAGCTTATGGTAAGTGCCGAGGTGGCCAAAATGGCCGCTAATGTCATAAATTTAGTTTTCATATTCTGTACACTTCCTTAAAAGTTGTCGGGTTAGAATGTTAAGTGAAGACCGCCTGAGATGTTGCGGGCGGGTGAGTAGACATTCACGTAGGCAGAGCCTTCGAATGAGTAACGCGGGTCAAGACCCTTACGTGCGCTCCAGAGAGCCAGGTTCTCACCGGTTACATAGAAACGCATGTTGTCGAGCTTAATCTTTGAGGTCAGGCTTCTAGGAACTGTGTATCCAACTGTGAATGACTGGAAGGCCAGGTAGCTGGCATCGGTCAGCCAACGGCTGCTCTGTGAGTTGGTGTACTGGTCGTTGTACTGGAAGCGAGGAATGTCTGAAGAGGTGTTGTTGGGTGACCATGACTTCAGGACATCCTTGTGTAAGTTCTTTCCATCGGGGGTACTTGATACAGGTCCCATCAGGCCCTGATAGTGGTAGTCATAAACAGTACCGCCAATCTGATACTCAAATGAAGCTGACATATCGAAGCCGTAGAAATCGAGGCTTGTTGAGAAACCACCGTTGAACTTAGGCAGCAGAGACTCAAACTTATAGCGTGATGCTTTGCCGTAGTCAGTTGTTGTGTATGACTCCTTCTGTCCCGGACGGCTGGTGATGGCAGCGCCGTTAGCATTAATCAGGTCCTCATCAACCCAGTAGAGGGCCTCACCATTAGCATTTACGCCTGCATACTTGCGCATGAACGGAGTATAGAGAGAACCTCCAACCTCATACCAAAGCTGGATGTTGGTGCCGGTCTCAGCGAAACCGCCGTTCTCAGTGATCTTGGCCTCGGGGAGCTTAAGGATCTTGGTCTGGTTGTGAGCAATGTTGGCTGTGATGTTCCACTTCAGGTTCTTGGTGCGGATTACATCACCGCCGAGTGTAACCTCATAACCTGTGTTGCTGATGTCACCAAGGTTGCCATAGTAACCTCGTGCACCCATTGACTCAGGAATAGAGAGCCAGAAGAGAAGGTCAGTAGTCTTCTTGTTGTAGAAGTCGATGCTACCGGTCAGGCGGCTCTTAAAGAAGGCGAACTCAAGACCTACGTTGAGGTTGGTTGTTGTCTCCCAAGTGATGTCCTTGTTACCTGTACGTGAGAAAGTGGGGGACATTGAGGTGTCGCTGGCCTTAACCAGTGAGTAGGTGTCAATGTAAGCCCAGCTTCCGATACCGTCGTTACCCTGCTGGCCGATAGAAGCCTTAAGCTTAATCTGATCGTCCCAGTTGAGGCCGAGGTCCTTAGCGAATGACTCCTTAGAGAGAAGCCATGCACCGCCGACACTCCAGAAATCACCCCAACGGTTGTCCTTGTGGAAGCGTGAGGTAGCATCGCGACGATATGAACCTGAGAGGAAGTACTTCTCGTCATAGCTGTATTGAGCTGTGCCGAAGAAACCTTCAACGTTGTATGCGGTTGTGTAACTGTTAGAACCTGACATCTTTGCGAAAGCGTTCAGCTCAGGGATTTCGGGTGAGAAACCACCGGTGCGCTCAGCATAGAGGTAACGTGTGGTTGTCTTATACCACTCATGTCCCAGGATAGCTGAGATCTCGCTAAGACCGAACTGCTGGTTGTAGTTCAAAGTCTGAGTGTAGTTCTGACGGAAGGTATTGGTCTGATACTTAATAATCTGTCCGTTAACACCTACCTTAGGACCGTAGAACGGGTTCTCATAATCTGAGAATGAGTTCTGGCCCAGGTTGAGGGTGTTGGTAGAGTTGAACTTCAACTGCGGCAGAATGGTTACGTCAACGGTGTAAACACCACTGAACATGTTGCCTATGTTGTATACCTCGTTCTGATAGTTGGCACCGATGGGGTTACCAGTTGCCAGGAATGTACGTGGGCTGATGCCCTGATAGTTAGATGCAGGAACACCATAGTCATATTGCTGGTTTCCGAACTCGTCAGTGCGGATGTAGGGATCTCCTGTGGGGTTGCCGTTGTCATCAAGGGCAATGCCGCGGACGTAGAGCGGATAGATAGGAGCAATGTATGATGAGTAGTACATTACGTTGGTAGAACCAAGCTGCTCCTCATCGTAGTTAGGAGCTGACTCTGTGGTAGAACGTACATAGCCGATGTTGGCACCAAGTTTCAACCACTTCTTTGCCTGATAATCGGCCTTAAGACGAGAGGTGAAACGCTCGTAGCCTGAGGGCTTAATGATACCTTCTTCATTAAGGTAACTGGCTGACATGTAGAATGATGACTTGTCATTTCCGGCACTTGCGCTAACAGTGTACTCCTGACGCATAGCGTTGCGGTATGCAGCGTCGGTCCAGTTATCGGGAGTGAGGTAGTAGCCTGTCTTCTCATTGGTTGCAGGGTCAGTGTATACATAGCTGCGGCCCAGTGTAGCGTTGGGGTTAATCTTACCGTCAGTGCCGATGAGATACTCACCGTCGGGTACAGTGTATACGTTGTAGGCCAACTGGGTTAGCATGGTCTGGTTGGCCCATGCGTGTGCAGCTGCGGGAGTTTGACCCTGGCTGTAGAAACTGTAGTTGTAGAGTTGCTTGTAGTATGCCTCGTAGTACTCGCCAGCGCTGGTGAATACATCGTAATCAGGAACTGAACGAGAGTTGGCACCTACCTTTACGTCTACGTTGATGACTGCGTCGGCGGTCTCACCCTTCTTAGTTGTGATGATGATGACACCGGCAGCACCACGTGCACCGTACAGGGCAGCTGATGCGGCATCCTTCAGTACGCTTACTGACTTGATATCACTGGGCGGGATGTTGCTCAGAGAACCTGAGTAGGGAGCACCGTCCACGATGATGAGCGGGTCAGTGTCAGCATAAAGAGATGCGATACCACGGATGTTAAGCTTACCGTTGTCGCTACCGGGGGCACCTGACGAACCGCGAAGCTGCAGACCGCTGACAGTACCTACGAGGGCATCGGCAACGTTAGTTGTGATCTTTTTTGAAATCTCATCAGAGTTCACTGTAGCAGCAGAACCTGTGAAGGCTGATTTCTTTGCCGTACCGTAAGCTACGACAATGACCTCGTCGAGGATCTCTGTTTTGAGCTCGATGTTCATTGTGGGTTGTGCGTCAACCTCAAGGGTTTCCATACCTACGTATGAAACGCGGAGCTTGCTGCTGCCAGCCGGCACGGTCAGCGAGAACTTACCGTTGAGGTCTGTCGCGGTACCTATGTCAGTGCCCACAACGAGGATGCTGGCGCCTAAGATAGGCTCCCCGTCCTCCTGTGAGATGACGGTACCATTCACATTCGTTTGTGCAAAGACCTCTCCTACAAGGCAGAGCATCATTGCCAACAAAGTAATGACTCTTTTTTTCATAAATTTTCTCTTTTTGTTTAGTAATTATTATAAAAAGATAAATAGTTTAGTCGCTTAAACACCTATTTAAATATATAGCTCTAGTATCTTCTACTTACGTATTATGTCAGTTTGATACTAAGAACTAGTATACAAAGTTCCAAAAGTATATAATTGTCTTGTAAGACACAAATAAATTCATAAAAAATACAAAATTCTGAAGACATTTTGTTAGGTTGCCAACCATTCTGCAATTGGAATATGGCAGTTTATGAAATAAAAAAAGCGCGATAATTATTCACGCTTTTTTCATTTTTATTCAGTTCATGAATGACTCGACGTCGTCGGGATGGTATGGTATTATGTCTTTTCCCAAGACCCGGCAACCGGTATCGGTTATGAGTATGTCGTCCTCCAGGCGGATGCCGCCGAAATCGCGGTATTGCTCTATCTTGTCGTATTTGAGGAAGTCCATATGCATCTTCTCAGCTTTCCATTTGTCAATCAGGGCAGGGATGAAGTAGATTCCGGGCTCATCGGTCATTACGAAACCGGGCTGTAGACGGCGGCCGCAACGCAGGCAGTTGGTTCCGAACTGTGTTGAGGGGCGGACTTCATCATCAAAGCCTACGTAAATCTGGCCAAGACCTTCCATATCGTGCACGTCCATTCCCATCATGTGGCCCAGACCGTGCTGCAGGAACATGGCGTGTGCTCCGGCTGCTACTGCATCCTCAGTACTGCCCTTCATGAGTCCCAGATCCTTGAGTCGGTCGGTCATGAGGCGGCATACGTCCAGATGCATGTCCAGCCATTTCATACCGGGTTTAGCTTTCTCAATCACCAGGTCGTGGCAGGCCTCAACGATTGAGTATATCTCACGCTGTTTTGTGGTGAACTTGCCACTGATGGGCATGGTGCGGGTGTTGTCGCTGCAGTAGTTGTTGACGGTCTCGGCTCCGGCATCTACAAGCAGCAGGCGTCCGGGCTCAAGTTTCTTGAGTGACGGATCACCGTGGAATATCTCGCCGTGCATGGAGACTATGCTGCTGAATGAGACTTTTGCGCCCTGTGACATTGCGATTCCCTCCATAAGACCGCCGATACTTTTCTCAGTCACACCCGGCTTGCAGGCCTTCATGGCGCCGCAGTGCATCTGGTAACCTATGGCCATGGCGCGCTCAATCTCCTCAATTTCGGCTGCAGATTTGATGGAGCGCATGCTTACGACGGCTTTTATGAGCTGGACCGATGCAGCCTCGCGGGTCTTCAACGGGTGGATTCCGAGCATATCGGACAGCAGGATCATGTGGTCGTGACGGTAGGGCGGGAGGAAATGTATTTTTCGGCCCAGTTTGCGGGCATCGGCCACCATATCGGACAGTTTGGAGAACGGAGCGCTGTTGGCGATACCGCACTCCGCTGCCAGATCGGCCACCGACGGGACGAATCCGGTCCAGATAATGTCCTCAATATCAATGTCATCGCCCAGGAGCCACTCGCTGCCGCTGTCGGCATCGATCACGAGCGCCAATGCGTCGCGGTCCTGGCCGGTGAAGTACAGGAACGAGCTGTCCTGGCGGAAGGTGTAGCCGTTGGCGGGGTAGTTACACGGGGCACCATTGTTGCCCAGAAGGATTATCAGGCCGCTGCCTACTTTCTCTCTCAGTTCGGCTCGGCGGCTTGTATAGGTCTTTTTATCGAATAACATAGGTAGTTTGTTTTGCTCAAAGATAGCCTATTTATTTTTAACTTTGAAAAGGAAAATGAATCTTAAAGATGGAGACCATAAAAAATGAACTTATGAAAAGAATTGGTTTGTTTATGGCTTTTGCGATTCTGACGGTGAACATGTTTGCCGCGCAGACTTGGAAGAACGAGACTCTTAAGTATTCTCTCCATATCGGTCCTATAAAGGCTGGTGAGGCCAGTTTCGTAACAAGGAATACCACTTTTGAGGGACAGAAGGTGGTGCGGATGGATCTGATTGCACGCACTACGAGCGCTGCCGAGAAGATTTTCAGCATGAATGATACGCTTACCACATATCTGGAGGCCGATAACGTGCGCCCGGTATATTTCCGCAAATCGTGCAACGAGGGCGGTGACGTTTATACCGAGACGGCCCGATACACGTACGCTCAGGACGGAGTTTGCCGTGCGCAGATGCGCAAGAACTACATGGACGGCCGCGTAAAGGAGAAGACCGAGACCAGCCGCACCGTTGTATATGATATGGTGAGCGTGATGGGTTACGCCCGCGCCATGAACACATCGGGCATGAAGGAGGGGCAGCACATTGACTTCCGTCTGGTGGATGCCGCCGAGATTCTGGACGAGTGTCTGATTTATCAGGGCAAGGAGACGGTGAAGTTATCGGGCAAAAAGTATAACTGCCTGGTATTCAAGCTTGTGGAGCCTTACATGGAGAAGGGAAAGAACAAGTTCCGCGACATTCTTACCATTTATATAACCGATGACAATGCGCGCAAAATCGTGCAGATGGACATCAAGTTCAAGGTGGGTTCGGCCAAGGCCAAATTAATCGAGTGAGTGATTTAACATCGGCCATTAAACCTTATATAAGTAGAAAGAATCAAATTATAAACCTTAAATACTACTTTGCAAATGAGAAAACTTATGATCGCCGCTATGATGCTTGCGGCAGTGAGCCTTTCAGTCAATGCGGCTAAGAAGGATAAGAAGGAAGTATCCGAGCCGGTTCTTGGCATTAAATCAGGTGTTATTACAATGGCTAACAATATGGGTCAGTTCCAGGGCATGGGCGGCGGCGCCGGTTTCGGCGGCGGTGCAGGCTTTGGCGGCGGTATGGGCGGCGGCCAGTTCGGCGGCGGTCAGCGTCCCCAGGGTGCTCCTCAGGGCGGTCGTGGCGGTCAGGGCGGTCAGCGTCAGATGAACTTTGACCCCAGCACAATGGTAACCAAGATCTATTTTGATGACTACGGCAAGAAGACCGTAACCGTTACAACCCGCGGTGAGGCTGGTACAACACGTTCACTTGCCATCGGCGAGGACAACTACCAGATCAACGACGCTGAGAAGTCTGCTACCAAGATGCCGTCATTCGGCGGACGTCGTGGCGGTCAGGGCGGCGGTGGCCGTGGCATGGGCATGGGTATGATGGGCGGCATGGGCATGGGTGCCCAGACCACTCCTATGTTCGACTGGGAAAACCTGGATGCTAAGACAATCAAGAAGAATAAGATCAAGGAGTTAGGCGAGGAGGAAGTTGCAGGCGTAATGTGCAAGATGTACTCTGTAACCCAGAGCAATCAGGGCTATCAGACCCAGATGACTCTTTGGATCTACAAGAACCTGACAATGAAGTCCGAGACCATTACCGATTACGGCACAATGGGCCAGACCGTTGAGAAACTCGAGGAGACTGAGGTTGATCCTTCACTGTTCGAACTCCCGGCCGATTATAAGGTAGAGGAGATGCAGATGAACTTTGGAGGTGGTGCCGGCATGGGTGGCTTCGGCGGCGGCATGGGCGGCGGTGACTTCGGTGGCGGCGGCTTTGGCGGCGGCATGGGTGGCGGCGGCTTCGGCGGCGGCTTTGGTGGCGGCTTCTAAGTCAATTGAGAATTGAGAATTGAAAATTGAGAATTAAGGACCCCGATTTCGGGGTTCTTTTTTTTATCTTTGTGCGAAAGTCAATATTTGCGATTAATGAACAAAATATCCTTTGCGTTGCTGTGCGCATTTGCAGCAACTATGGCAGTTAATGCCCAACCTTACAAAAACAGTGATTTACCTGCTCAGGAGCGCGCCAAGGACCTTGTGGGCCGATTAACGCTCGAGCAGAAAGCAGCATTGATGCAGAACGGATCGCCCGCAATTCCGGAGTTCGGAATCAAGGCGTATGACTGGTGGAACGAGGCTCTGCACGGAGTAGGCCGTGCCGGTCTGGCTACCGTATTCCCTCAGGCCATCGGTATGGCAGCATCATTTGATGATGCGCTGCTGCTGGACGTATTTACCGCAGTTAGTGACGAGGCCCGTGCCAAATCAGCCGAATTCGGTGAGAACGGCGGTCTGCGCCGCTATCAGGGTCTGACATTCTGGACCCCGAACGTAAACATATTCCGTGATCCGCGCTGGGGACGCGGCCAGGAGACCTACGGCGAGGATCCGTACCTGACATCCAGGATGGGTGTATCGGTTGTAAACGGACTTCAGGGCCCGGCCGATGCCAAGTACGACAAACTGCACGCCTGCGCCAAGCACTTTGCGGTGCACAGCGGCCCGGAGTGGAACCGTCACGTATACAACGCTGAGAATATTGCCGCACGTGATTTAAGAGAGACTTACTTGCCCGCATTCAAGGCGCTGGTTCAGGAGGCTGATGTCAAGGAAGTTATGTGTGCCTACAACCGCTACGAGGACGAGCCTTGCTGCGGAAGCAGCCGCCTGCTGCAGCAGATCCTGCGCAACGAGTGGGGCTACAAGGGCATAGTGGTATCGGACTGCTGGGCCATCAACGACTTCTTTACCGAGGGTCATCACAACACTGAGCCCGATGCCAAGCACGCCACTTCAAAGGCCGTTCTGACCGGAACTGACCTGGAGTGCGGAAGTTCATACGCAAACCTGCCTCAGGCTGTCAAGGACGGTCTGATCAAGGAATCTGATATTGATTTGTCACTTACACGCCTGCTCACAGCCCGTTTCGAGCTGGGTGAGATGGATGATCCCGCTCTGGTTGAGTGGACCAAAATCCCGTACAGCACCGTTGACAGCAAGGAGCACAGGGCTCTGGCTCTGAAGATGGCTCAGGAGAGCATGGTTCTGCTCAAGAACAACGGCCTGCTGCCTCTGAACAATGGCCAGAAGGTGGTTGTAATGGGTCCCAACGCCAACGATTCAGTGATGCAGTGGGGTAACTACAACGGCACTCCGTCACGCACAATAACCCTTCTGGAGGCACTCCGGAACACCGGGGCCGATGTCAAGTACCTGCGCGGATGTGACTACGCATCGAACTCAATGGCTCTGGTAAGCCTGTTCAGCCAGTGCAAGGCCAGCGGTCAGCAGGGTTTTGACGCAAAATACTGGAACAACGCACGCGGTGAGGGTGAGCCCGATGTTCTGCGTCACAACGCTACTCCTCTGAGATTCTCTACCGGCGGTGCTACAGTATTTGCCCCCAACGTAAACCTGGAGGACTTTGCAGCAGTTTATACATCGACTTTCCATGCCGATGAGGACGGTCAGGTGGCATTCTTCATGCAGAACCAGGGCCAGGCTTCAATCAGCGTTGACGGCCGCCGCGTGGCTATGGGCCGTAACGGCACCGAGGCCCGCAAGGTCTACACTCTGGATGCAAAGGCAGGTCAGGATTACGAGATTACAATCAACTACTCATGCCGCCGTGGTGAGGCTTCACTCTCATTCGACCTTGGTTATGAGGTTGAGGTAAGCGTTGACAAGACTGTTGCAGAATGTGCAGGTGCTGACGTTGTGATATTTGCTGGCGGTATTTCACCTTCACTGGAGGGTGAGGAGATGCCTGTAAGCGTGGACGGTTTCCGTGGCGGTGATCGCACAAAGATTGAGCTGCCTACCGCTCAGACTGAGCTGGTAAAGGCTCTCAAGGCTGCCGGACTGAAGGTTGTATTTGTGAACTTCTCAGGTTCTGCAATGGGTCTGACCGAGGTTGAGCCCGCCTGCGACGCTATCCTGCAGGCATGGTATCCGGGCGAGGAGGGCGGTAATGCCGTCAAGTCAGTCCTTTACGGTGAGTACAATCCCGGTGGTCGTCTGCCCGTTACATTCTACAAGTCAACTGACCAGCTGCCTGATTTTGAGGATTACTCAATGAAGGGCCGCACATACCGTTATATGACCGAGAAGCCGCTCTATCCGTTCGGTTACGGTCTGAGCTACAGCAAGTTCACATACAAGGGCATCAAGATAAAGAAGTCCGGTGAGAACTACATTGTATCACTCAAGGTCAAGAACAACGGCAAGATGGACGGTGATGAGGTTGTTCAGGTTTACGTACGTCGTCCGGGTGACACCGAGGGTCCGTCACATGCCCTGCGTGCTTTCAAACGCGTGAACATCGGCGCCGGAAAGACACAAAAAATTGAGATCGAACTCACTCCTGAACAGTTCGAGTGGTTCGATCCCAATCTCAATATGATGAATGTCCTGCCTGGTCAGTACGAAGTGCTTGTAGGCAGCAATTCAAATCTATCAGAACTCAAATCTCTGAAGATTAATTTATAATCTCCAGTTGTCTTAACAGAGCCTCGGGCTCTGGGTCGTGGCCGCGGAATTCTCTATAGAGTTTCGCGGCTTCTACGCTACCGCCCTGCTCAAGCAGATGACGGAACTTGCGGGCGGTTTCCTTGTCGAAGATTCCCTTCTCCTCGAAGAGGCTGAAACCGTCGGCAGCGAGTACCTCTGCCCATTTGTAGCTATAATATCCTGCTGCGTAACCGCCTGCAAAGATGTGGCTGAATGAGGTGGAGATTATGCACTCGGGTACTGAGGGGAGTACATCAGTTGAGAGGAGTGCGTCCTTTTCAAACTTGATGATATCGCCTTCAATGGGAGTGGTGCGGGTGTGGTAGTTCATATCCAGGATACCGAACTGCAGCTGACGCATGTGATAGTAGGCGCTCAGGTAGTTCTTGGAGGCCTTGATCTTGTTGATAAGTGAGTCGGGCAGGGCATCGCCGGTCTGGTAGTGCTTTGCGAAGGTGGTCAGATACTCCTTCTCATAGCCCCAGTTCTCCATTATCTGTGAGGGCAGCTCTACGAAGTCGTGATCTACGCTGGTGCCGGTCATTGAGGGATAGCGGCCCTTGGCCAGAATGCCGTGCAGTGAGTGTCCGAACTCATGGAGCATGGTGGTGAACTCGTCATGTGTAATGAGTGAGGGTGTATCGGCCGTGGGTTTTGTAAAGTTGGTTACCAGGCTGATGAAGGGGCGCTCCTCAACTCCGTCCTTAACCCTGAGTTCGCGGAATGAGGTCATCCAGGCACCGCTGCGCTTGGTTGCGCGGGGGAAGAAATCGGCGTAGAAGAGTGCCAGGAATGAGCCGTCGGCGTCACGTACCTCATATACCTTTACGTCGGGGTGATAAACCGGAACGTTTGCGGGCTGGAAGGTGATGCCGTAAAGGCGGTTAGCGAGGCTGAAGATGGCGTCGATGCAGTCCTCAAGACGGAAGTAGGGCTTGAGTTCCTCATCGGTCACATTGTACTTTGCAACGCGCAGTTTCTCAGCGTAGTAACTGAAGTCCCACGGGCGGATCTGGTCACCGTCAAAACCTATTGACTTGGCGTATTTGTTGAGTTCGGCAACCTCCTCCTTTGCCTTGGGCAGGGCGGGGGCGCGAAGCTTCTCGATGAAGTTCCAGACAGCATCGCCGTTCTTGACCATTCTTAATTCAGTCTTGTAGTCTGCGTAGTCCTTGTAACCCAGCAGAGAGGCCTCCTGGTAGCGCAGATCGACGATCTGGCGGATGGTCTCGGTGTTGTCCCACTCATCACCGTAAGCGCGGCGGTTGTAGGCGCGGTACATTTTCTCACGCAGGTCACGGCGGTCACTGAACTTCATGAATCCTCCGTAACTGGGTGCAGAGAGGTCAAACAGCCAGCCTTCAACTTCCTTGTCCTTGGCTGCCTGTGCGGCCATATCCCTGATGTAACCGGGAAGTCCGGCAAGGTCGGCCTCATCGGTCAATACCATCTGGAAATTGTTGGTTGATGCCAGCTGGTTCTTCTGATACTGGAGTGAGAGCAGGGAGAGGCGCTCGCTGATCTCGCTGTATTTCTTCTTGTCCTCGGGGCTCAGGTTGGCACCGCTGCGCTCGAATGACTTGTAGGTGTCCTCGACAAGCTTCATCTGATCAGGTTCCAGACCAAGGCTTTCGCGCTGATTATAAACGGTTTTGATGCGCTGGAAGAGCTCCTCGTTCAGGCTGATGTACATGGAGTACTCGGTGGTCATGGGTGATACCTTCTCGGCTATCTCCTGGAGCTCGTCGGTGGCATCGGCCTCCAACAGGTTATAGAAGATGGCGCCTACCTTGTTGACCATGCTTCCGGCGTATTCCAGAGCCTCGATGGTGTTCTGGAAGGTGGGGGCGTCGGGGTTGGCCACGATGGCGTCAATCTCCTGCTTGCCCTGGCGGAATGCCTCCTCAAAGGCGGGCAGGTAGTCACTGTTCTGGATCTTGTCGAACTGAGGGGCACCGTACGGAAGCGGTGATTCTGTAAGTAACGGGTTCTGATGCATGTTACAAGCGGTTAGAAGTGTAGCGCAGAGGATACACCTGATGATTCTGTGGTTCATACTTTTTTGAATATATTGGGTGCGAAGTTACAAAATAATACTACCTTTACCGAATTAAAAGAACCTAATGATATGAGATTGAAAGTCCTGTTTTGTGTTTGCCTGCTTCCGGTATTTGTATGGGGGCAGAATAGGAAGCCCATGGCCGCGTGGTATGTGGACGGTGAGAAGGAGAAGTTTGAGAACCGTTCCCATACGTCACTGGAGGCTATTGAGCAGGGCTACAGCGTGATATACGCTACTAATGGCGTGGATTTGATTCTTACGGAACTGCGCATAAACAAGACATCGGGCGGAATCGTTGACAGTGACCGCCGCAAGACCGGTGTGAATTCAGCATTATTGGCCGATGCCGGCAGCCGCGTGCGTGTGGAGAGGTGTGACGTCACATCACATGCTCCTCAGGCCGACGGAATCACTGCGAGCGGCGAGGGCACCAGAATAACCATTACTCAGGGAACCGTTTCAACCAACAGGCTTGCATCGGTCGGCATAAGCTCCATTCACGGCGCTGAGATCGTTGTGGATGAGACTCACGTTAATACGTTTGACCATCAGAGCCCGTCATTTTACGCGCTTGACGGCGGCAAGCTGGACGTTACGGCTGCCATGGGCGAGAATGGCGGTCAGGGATCGCCTCTGTTCTTTTCGAGCGGTCTGATGACTGCTGTCAAGTGCAGGATGTCATCGGCCAAATGGACTGTGGGCAGTGTTGAGGACGGTATGCTGGACCTGACCAAGAATCAGCTTAAGGCCGGTGGCGTGGCAGGATTCCTGCTTTACAGCACCACTGACAACAGTGACGTACACAGCGTGCTGAACCTTACCAGGAACTCGATTTCAGTAGGTGAGGGGCCGATATTCATGGTCACCAACAACAATGACGCCAATATTACGGTTCAGGGCAACAGTTTCAGCTGCAAAAGCAGTGATCTGATGCAGGTCAAGTCCGATGAGTGGGGCGTGAAGGGCTCCAACGGCGGTCACGCTACGTTGACGGTAAACAAGCAGTCGCTGTCAGGCGAGGTGTTCGTGGACAGCATCAGTTCGCTGAACATTGTGCTGAACAAGGGTGCAAAACTGAACAGTAAGGTCAACAAGGTTGAGAATCGTTGCGCCAAGGTTCATGTTCAGATGAACGCAGGTTCGACTTGGACTGTCAGAGGTGAGTCACACATTACATCGATTACATTTGAACAGCCGCTTGAGAAGGGTCTCAAACAGCTCAAGGGCAAACATACCATCTATTATGATCCGTCTGATCCGGCCAATGCCCCGTTGGGAGGCAAGGAGTACAAGACCGGCGGTGGTAAGCTCTGTCCGTTAAAATAAGAGAGATATGAGAAGGTTCCTGTGTACATTCCTGGCGTTGATGCTCGTGCTGCCGATGGCGGCCGAGGAGCGGGAGATTGCGTTCGAGAAGATTCCTGAGAAGGCTCAGAAGGTTGTGGAGAAGGCATATCCCGATGTCAAGGTCAAGAAGGTGAAGATGGAACGCAGGGCCAGTCTTATCCAGTATGAGGTAAAGATGACGGGAGGCGACAAGCTGCAGTTCTCAAAGGACGGTACTCTGACTGAATGTGAGTGCACCAAGGGGGCTGTGCCTGAGATCCTGATTCCCGCCAGGATAAAGGAATTCATGGCTCAGGAGTTTCCCGGCAGGGAGATACGCCGTTATGAGCATGACAGCAAACTGTATGAGCTGCTGCTTGACAACGGTGACGAACTGAGTTTCAACAGTTCCTTCAGACTGATAGATATAGACCGCGCAACTGAGTAGTTATGAGGATGTTATCATTGAAGAAAGCGCTTTCCGGATTGTTGTTGATGACGGCAGTCCTGATGCTTGATTCATGTATCTTCAACAACAAGGTAGAGGAGAAGATAAACAGGACGGTGCTGGTTTACATCGGCGCCGATAACAACCTTACAGGTGACGCTGTAGACAATATCTACTCCATGAACAGCTCAATAAGCAACGGCATGGACAACTACAATCTTCTGGTTTATGTGGACCGCCTCGGGGTCGCTCCGGCGCTTCTGCACATACACGACCTCAAGATTGATACCATCGCCAAGTACCCAGAGAGGGACAGTACTGATCCTATGGTGCTGCGTGAGGTGATTGATATTATGACTCAGAACTGGAAGGCCGAACATTACGGACTGGTGCTGTGGTCACACGGTACGGGCTGGCTGCCTACCAAGATGCTGCATTACGTGGCTTCAAACCTAAACTACGCACCTTTGCGTCGGGGACCCGCTTATCGGCCCGAACCTGATGAGGAAGAGATGCTTACCAAGGCGTTTGCATGGGAGAACCGGAAGGATCAGAATCCGGCGTATGTATGCATGGAACTGGATGAACTGGCCGATGCAATTCCGGACAATCTGTTTGATTTCATAGTGTTCGATGCCTGCTATATGGGTAATGTGGAGGTGGCTTTTGCATTGCGCAACAAGGCTGAGACTTTTGTGTCATCCTGCTATGAGATAAGGAGTTATGGATTCCCGTATTATACTGTTACCCGTGATTTCCTTAACGGAAACATACGCAAGGCATGTGAAGAGTTCTTTAACTATTACAACAACATGACCGGTATTGAACAGATGGGCGGCATTTCAATGGTCAAAACCAGTGAGCTGGACAGTCTGGCACGTTGTTTCCGCAAGATTGTGCATGAGAGCGGAGACCTTATACGTGAGAAGGATGTCTGGAATGTCCAGTGTTTTGACAGATTCAACAGACATGTCTTCTTTGACCTTAAGGATGTGGTGTCCGAGTTGGAGCCGCGCAAGGAGCTTATGACGGAATTTACCCTTCAGTTGGAGAGGTGTGTGGAATACAAGGTTTCCACTCCGTATATTTTCCGTGGTTCAAAGTCCGAGATAAAGATCGATTCATATTGCGGATTGAGCGTTTTTATCCCCATGCCCAAGTATGACGCATCGGGCCTTAACGATGAATACCGCAAGACGGAATGGAGTGATTTTACTGACTATTAATAAATTACAACATATATGAGAAAGTCTTATCTGATGGTCGCCCTGCTGGCAGTTACTGTTTGTGGATGCAAGGGCGACGCAACATTGTCGCGTGATGTCAAGGGGTATGATGACCCTCTGATGCAGAATGAGAAACAGATTTCAGCCATCATCAAGAAGATGACGCTTGAGGAGAAGGTGGCCATGCTTCACGGTAAGCATATGTTCACATCCGAGGGTGTGCCCAGTCAGGGTATTGCCGATATGGTTTATGCCGATGGCCCGTTCGGTATCCGTGAGGAGATGGAGCCGCATTCATGGAACTCCCTGCATCTGACTACTGACTCCGCCACTTTCTTCCCTACTGGATCGGCCCTGGCTGCTACCTGGAATGAAGGTAGCGCTTATCAGTACGGTATCGGAATGGCACGTGAGGCCCGTCTGCGCGGTAAGGACATGATTCTGGGTCCTGCCATCAACATTCAGCGTATTCCCACAGGCGGACGTACATATGAGTATCTCAGCGAGGATCCTTTCCTGAGTTCAAGGTTATCGGTAGCATATACAAAAGGTGTTCAGGATAACGGTGTGGCTGTTTGCGTGAAGCATTTTGCGCTGAACAACCAGGAGACAAACCGCGGAAGCGTGAACGTGATTGTAAGTCCGCGTGCAATGCGTGAGATATATCTGGTGCCGTTTGAGGCTGCTGTGGTTGACGGTAACGCATACGGTGTGATGTCGGCTTACAACAAGATTAACGGTTACTGGTGCGCCGAGAATGACGAACTGCTCAACCAGATCCTGCGTAAGGACTGGGGATTCAAGGGTATGGTTATATCGGACTGGGGCGGTACTCACAGCACAGTGGGTTCGGTCAATGCCGGTCTGAACGTGGAGATGCCTAACTCGCAGTATTTGGGTCAGGCTCTGCTGGATTCGGTTAAGTCAGGTGCGGTATCGGAGAAGGTGATTGATGAGCGTGTGCGTGAGATTCTGCGTGTACGTCTGGTTATCGACCCCGTTCCCGAGGATAAGGCCAATGTTGAGATAACCTGTAAGCCTGAGCAGGCTCAGATTGCATATGAGGTTGCTACCCAGTCAATTGTACTGCTCAAGAACGAGGGCGGACTGCTGCCTCTGGACCGTGAGAAGGTTAAGACAATTGCAGTTATCGGTGACAATGCCGACAAGATTATGGCTACCGGTGGTGTAGGTGCAGGCGTTAAGGCTCTGTATGAGATTACTCCTCTGGCTGGTTTGAAGAACCGTATTGGCGATAAGGCTAAGATTGTTTATGCCCAGGGTTATACTTCACAACAGGCTCGCGGCGGTTTTGGCGGATTCGGCGGCGGCTTTGGAGGTTTCGGTCGTCGCGGTGGTGCTGTTCCTGCGGCTTCTACCCAGCCTGATGAAACTGCCAAGAAACTGCAGGAGGAGGCTGTCAAGGTTGCAAAGGATGCCGACGTGGTATTGTTCATAGGCGGTGATAACCGCACACACGAGACCGAGGGCAGTGACCGTCGCAGCATGGATCTTCCTTACAATCAGGAGGCTGTTCTGGAGGCAGTTGCTCAGGTTAATCCCAACGTGGTGTTCATTGCAGTTGCAGGCGCTCCGGTTGACCTGAACCGCGTTCAGGCTTGCTGCCCGGCTATCGTCCAGTCATGGTTCAACGGAACCGAGGGCGGTAACGCTCTGGCTGACATTCTGTTGGGTAAGATTTCACCCAGCGGACGTCTGCCTTTCTCATATCCCATCAAGTTGGAGGACAGCCCCGCATACGCTACCGGCAGTTTCCCGCAGACCGATGCTCCCATCAACCAGGATGTATTCGTATCGCTGGTTCAGGAGGACACCAAGGCCGAGGAAATGCTCAAGGGCGCTACCGGACGCGGTACAGCTCTTTACAGCGAGGATATGCTGGTAGGTTACCGTTGGTTCGATACCAAGCAGAAGCCGGTTATGTATCCGTTCGGATACGGTCTGGGTTACTCTGAGATTGAGTATACTGACTTCAGCCTGGTTACCGAGACTCCCGATCAGAAGGCTTACAAGGATGGTGACAAGATCATGTTCAACATCACTCTCAAGAACAACGGCAAGTATGACCAGTATGATGTTCCGCAGGTTTACGTTCACCGCGTAGATTCCAAGGTTGAGTGGCCCTACAAGGAGCTCAAGGCATTCGGAAAGTTCAAAGTTCCCGCAGGACTGAGCCTCAACGAGGGTCTGATCATTCCCGTAGAGGATCTCAAGTACTGGGACGAATCCAAGCACGACTGGGTTCTCGAGCCCGGCAAGATCGAGCTGCTCCTGGCCCGCAACGCCGGCGAGATCATCGCCAAGCTCGAACTGGAGATTCGCTAATCCCGCTTTTGCTCGCCAAAGTGTCCCACGCCAACCCGCGAGAGAACGTATTCTCGCTATGGTTAGCGTGGGACACTAGCTTATTTCGGAGGGGTGTCCCACACGCGCCGCGCTCAGAGAGTGCTCTGGGGCCGATGACCGTGGGACACTTTGGCGGATTTGTCAGCGCCAGGTGAAGCGGATTCGGGCCAGCTCGCGGTTGTCGCTGAGGGACTGGATGCTGTGGAGGGAGGTGTCGCCGTCCATTTGCGTGTGCACCTTGATCTTCTCACCAAAGAGACCTTCTTTGCGGAAGTTGATTTCCAGGCGTGCCGGAAGGTGTTCTATGCGATATTCGGGCTGTAGACTTTCACTTGCCCAAAGTGGGTATATTGCGTTGTTAACGTGATTGTTACGGTCTATATCATCATAACGTACCAGGAACTGCTCAGTGTAATCATCGCGCTCGGCTACCGGCAGTTTCGGGAATCGGCCGTCAATAATAACCTTCTCATGAATGGGCTCGTATTCGGGCAGCCATTCCTTAAGATGTACAGGGCGGCGTGACTCGAAATCAATCACAATCCACTGGCTGCAGGCACGGATAATACGCTGTCCGTCAGCGCTCCACACCTCAAATTCACGCTCTGTATAAAGTGCCGAAAAATCTGAAGGCCAGCTCTTTAGCGTAATCTCCTCCTGCAGGTGCGGCATGCGGTCTATCTCCACATTCATGGCAATCAGCACCCAAGCCTTGCCGACAGTACGCAGATAATCGTAGCCGATGCCAATCTCGTTGGCGCTGTCATCGGCAATATCCTGAAACAAATTAAGCAAAGTGAGCAATCTCAGAGTGTCATTACGATCGCACTCAAAACTCTTGACCGTGTATGTGTGGACTTGTTTCTTGATCATCTTTCAGTTTTTTCGCAAATTTAGCAAAACGGTACCAAACGGAACCGTCCCCAATGGTATCATTCCAGTTCGCAGCCGGGGAAATCGCCGGGTTTGAGTTTGAACTGAGGTGTGCAGAAGTAGACTAAGTCTGCACGGGTCAGGACGGTCTCATCGGCATCCATGAGTTCGGCCTCGATGAAGGCTACGTTGCGCATCATTTTGGTGATTTTGGCGCGGACGGTGATTTCGTCCAACAGGGTGCTGACGGGTTTGAGGTACTGCATGTCCATCTTTGAGGTGACGCCGTTGGTCTGCAGTTTGCGGCAGACTACCCAGCCGGCGGTCTCATCGATCAGGAGGGCCTGGATTCCGCCGTGGAGCGTGTTCTGCCAGCTCTCGTAATCATGTGTAGGCTTGAACTTGGTTACTATGTAATCACCATCCTCGTAGAACGACAGGTGCAGGCCGATGGGGTTGTCGGGGCTACAAACAAAGCAGTTGTAACCTTCAGTACCTACCCAGGGGTTCTTGATCTTTCTCATCATATATCTTCATTTTTAGCAAAATAGTACAATTGGGGCCTGACCCCAATTGTATCATTTTTTGTTTTTGTCTTGGTAGAGGAAGCGGCGGATCTTGTGGGTGGCGGTCTTGTTGAAGGGTTCTTTCATCACCTCCACGTCACGGATCTTGAGGAACTGGCTCACCTTGGAGTTCACGAATTCCATCACCTCCTTTTTGCGTTTCTCAATTGCTTCCAGGAACTTTTCCTGGCCCTCCAGGTTCCAGTCTATGGCGCCGTCGTTGAACTGAACCAGCGCTACAAGCTGTCCTGAGCGGCTTATCACGAGCGATTCGTTTACGTCCGATATCTTATTGATTACGCTCTCAATCTCCTCGGGGTAGATGTTTTCGCCCGATGCGCCGATGATTACGTTGCCTGATCGGCCCAGGATGGAGTATCGGCCTTTCTTATCGACGGTGGCGATATCGCCGGTGCGCATCCAGCCGTCATCGGTCATCACGGCGCGGGTGCGGGCGTAGTCCTTGTAGTATCCCAGCATTACGTTGGGGCCCTTTACCTGCAGTTCTCCCTGGCCGTTCTCGGGGTTGACATCGGCCAAACGGACCTGAACCTCGAATGATGACGTTCCGGTGGTGCCAAGATGTGTGCGCTTGGGGCCGGCGTCGCATATGAGCGGGGCGGTCTCGGTAAGGCCGTAGCCTATTGCATATGGGAACTTTATGTGGCGCAGGAACTCCTCGACCTCGCGGTCCAGCTTAGAGCCGCCAACACCGAAGAACCTTACACGGCCGCCAAACTGCTGCTTGACTTTACGGCCCACCAGATAGTAGAGTATGTGCGGGAAGTGTTTTTTCATGTAGCGCAGGTACTTGCTGCCGGCTATGGTGGGGAATATCTTGCCTCGGATTACCTTCTCGATGATAAGCGGCACCGACAGGATTGTGGTGGGGCGTATCTTGAGCAGCGCCTGACTCAGGATTGTGGGAGTGGGGGGCTTCTGGATGTAATAGACGGGGCATCCGGTGGAGAGCGGATAGAGCATGCCTATACTCATCTCGTACGTGTGCGCCAGCGGCAGGATGGACAGGAACACGTCCTTGCGGCGATAGACCTTGTGCGCGTACCACGCCTCGAGCACGTTGTGGCAGAAGTTGCGGTGGCTCAGCATCACGCCTTTTGCGTTTCCTGTGGTGCCCGATGTGTATATGATGGCGGCTATATCGGTGGCGTCGGGCACTTTGCTGCGTCCGTCGCAGGTATAACTTTCGTCCTCAGCCTTGATAAGGTCAAAGGTGCTTATGTCGATTATCAGATTCAGGCGGTCGTATGACTCCCGACTGATTTTGGGTAGTTGCTTTCGGCTTACGAATATGGCCTTTGACTCGGAGTGAACAAGTATATTCTCCACTTCATTGGCCGATAAATCCGGCAGCATGGGCACTGCGATGCGTCCGTGAGCGGTTATTGAGAAGAAGGCAACGGCCCAGTTGGGCATGTTCTCGGACAGGATGGCAACCTTGTCGGCGGGATTGAGGCCGAATGTGCCCAGAAGGCCTGAGAGTTGATCGGCCTTGTCACGGAACTGTGAGAATGTGTAACTGCAGCCTCCATCTACAAAGTCCGATGCCAGACGGTCATGGTTCACGGTGGCGGTGTATTCAAGCAGATCTGCAAGGGTTGTAAATCTGTGTCTCATTTATCTTGTAAGGTTTTTATCTGGTAAGGTAATTTTGTGGATGACGTCCCTTAAGGTTCATGCTTTCGTATATCTCCTGGATGCGACGGGTATCGGCGTTGGCATCGTCAGTAAGTTCTACTTTGCGGTCTACGGCTATTTTTTTGCGGCCCCAGTCAAAGTAGCACAGGTAAACGGGAATGTTGGCGGCTTTGGCAATGAAGTGGTAGCCGGTTTTCCATCTTGAGATAGGCTTGCGGGTGCCTTCGGGGGCAATTGCCAGGTGCATCAGGTCTGTCTTTTCCATCTCCTTGAGGACGGAGCGGACTACTGATCCGGGATGCTTGCGGTCTACGGGGATGCCGCCGATGGCTCTCAGGATCCAGCCCAGGGGCGGGAAGAAGAGGCTGCTCTTGACCATGCAGAAGGTCTTGCCGCCTATTGAAACGTAGAACAGGTATGCCACTACAAAGTCTAGCATTGATGTATGGGGAACGCCCAGAAGTATGCACTTGGGTTCAGGGGGCAAAAACGGGCTCGTCTCCCATCCCCAGACTCTCAATATCCATCCGCAGAATTTACGCCACATATGCTATTTTTTAATTAGGCTGCAAAAGTACATATTAGGGACGGTTCCTTCTGTGTCGTTTTTTTTAAATGTGGTTAAGTCATGCTATTTTGTGGCGAAATTGACACGGAAGGAACCGTCCCTATTGTGTCAATTTGCTATCTTTGCAATCGTTTTAGAAATTGTTGAAATGACAAAGAGTTACGAGGAGATTAATGAGAAGATCCGGAAGGGTAAGGCGGTGGTTCTGACGGCCGAGGAGGTGTCAGAGATGGCCAAGACGATGTCCCCCAAGGAGATTCTTGAGAAGGTTGATGTGGTTACTACCGCTACTTTCGGCGCTATGTGCTCGAGCGGTGCGTTCCTGAACTTCGGTCACGCCAATCCGCCTATCCGTATGGAGAGGATTGAGATAAACGGTGTGCCTGTAAGCGGCGGTCTGGCTGCTGTGGATACTTTTGTGGGTGCTACTGACTGCAATCCGCAGAATCCCACTTACGGCGGCGCACACATCATTCAGGAGCTTATTGACGGTAAGGAGCTGACTCTGGAGGCTTGGGGTAAGGGTACTGACTGCTATCCGCGCAAGCACATAAAGACTCAGATAAGCCTTAAGACCATCAACGAGGCCATTCTGATGAATCCCCGTAACGCATATCAGAACTATAATGTGGCTGTGAACTCCACAGACCGCACTCTGTATACTTACATGGGCACTCTGCTGCCTCACATGAAGAACGCGTCATACAGCTCGGCAGGTGAGCTCTCACCGCTGCTGAATGACCCCGAATGCCGCACCATCGGTCTGGGAACCCGCATTTTCCTTTGCGGAACCCAGGGTTACGTGGTATGGAACGGCACTCAGTTCAACTGCAGCAAGCCTTTGAATGAATATGGTGTGCCGATGGGCAATGCACGTACCCTGGCCCTGATGGGTGAGATGCGTGAGATGTCCAGCGAGTTCCTGCGCGGCGCATATTTTGAGAAATACGGCGTTACGATGTACGTTGGAGTGGGTGTGCCTATTCCGCTGCTGGATGAGGACCTGGCTCACCGCGTAAGCATACGTAACAGCCAGATCGATACCTTCATTGAGGATTACGGCTGCAAGGGTGACCTGATTGGTAAGGTCAACTACGAGCAGTTGCGTTCAGGTGAGATTGAGTTCATGGGCAAGAAGATCCATACAGCACCTCTTTCAAGTCTGAGCAAGGCACGTAAGATAGCCGCCATCCTGAAGGATTGGATTGAGAAGGGACAGTTTGACCTGACCGCTCCTGTAAGGCCGATGCCCACGGGAACGTCACTTCAGGGACTTAAGGATTTGAACCTATAAATCAGCTAATTATGACAAAGAAAGTAGTTATATCATTCCCCGATGGCGAGGCCAGCCGCCCGCTTATCTATGAGCTGATTAAGAAGTTCGATATTATGGTCAGCATCATCAAGGCTGACATTGACGGCGGACGTCGCGGAAAGCTGGTTCTGGAACTGGATTCGGACTCCGAACATATTGCACAGGCTATTGATTTCATGCAGAAAAGCGGTGTTGACGTAAGCCCGCTGGAGAAGAAGATCAGCTATGACGACTCCAAGTGCGTAAGTTGCGGCGCATGTACATCGGCCTGTCCCTCAGGCGCCCTTTCAATTGGTGCACCCGATTGGAAACTGCGCTTTCAGCCAGACAAGTGCGTTGTGTGCAAGCTTTGCATAACTGCTTGTCCTTTAAAGCTTTTCCATATAGAATTTGCAGATTGATGGAGTACAGGGAACGCAGTTACCGAAGCCGTTTCTCAAATGATGAGAGACGCTGGTTCTGTGTAAAGTTCCTTGAATCTGATTTATGGATAGGGGTCGACCGCGGCTCCTATTCTGCGTCTATGGAGGCCGATACATACGCCATGCTGGTGGAACTGCGCCGCTCTATGGATGCTTATCTGCTGATGGATCCTGCCTACAAAGCCGCTCTGACCCCTTATGACGCAGGTCTGGAGGCTCCGGACATACTGAAAGAGATGTCGCGCGTAAGCCACAAGACCGGAATAGGGCCGATGAGCGCCGTTGCCGGAGCTGTGGCCAAAAGGGTTGCCGATTTCCTTGGAACCAAGGAGGTGATTGTGGAGAATGGGGGAGACATATACGCCAAGGTTGCTTCTGACATGGACATTTCAGTCTTTGCCGGACAGTCACCGCTCTCTGAGAAAATAGGCCTGCACATACCTGCAGCGGACTTTCCGCTGGGAATCTGCACATCAAGCGGCACGGTTGGTCCGTCGCTCAGTCTGGGCCGTGCGGATGCCGTGATGATTGTGTGCAAGGATGTGCTGCTGGCTGACAGTTATGCCACCGCCATGGCAAACCGCATCAAGACCGTAGATGACCTGCAGCCCGTGATAGACAGTATATCGGAAATCCCTGAGATACTTGGCGCAATAGCCGTCAAGGATGACCGTATGGCCATTACAGGCCGGTTTGAACTTAGATTATTCAAATGATATGAGAAGATTTTTCCTGTTTGTTCTGTCATTGATTCTCATGTGCCCGGCCATCGGCCAGGAGATAATCCATAGAAGAAACTGCCGTCAGGTATTTCCTGAGGCTGAAATGTCCAGGCATGCCACGCACCGTTCATCGGCCCTGAAATCAACAAACAGGTCAAATAATAAGGATCGCTACAAAGGTAAGCGCCGCCAGCTTGTTGTTATGGTTGAGTTTGCCGACTGGGCTTTTCTGGGAGACAGCGCCCGGACTATGGAGCAGTGGAACAAGATTCTGAATGCCAAAAACTTTAATGAGGGGCCGTTCTGCGGTTCTGTGCATGATTATTTCTATGATCAGAGTTACGGTCAGTTTGACCTGACTTTTGATATGTATTATATGGTAGCCGGAAACCGTGAGAATTATCACAGTACCGCCACCAGTGATGTCAACGCCGTTTATCTGGTTCGGGAAGTGGTGAAATACCTGAGTGAAAGGGTAGAGGACTGGTCCGTGTATGACTGGGACGGTGACGGATTTGTGGATCAGCTGCTCATGATTTTTGCCGGTAAAGGGCAGTCAGACGGCGGTGACAGTATGACTATCTGGCCTCATCAGTGGTGGCTCAGCGATTTTCCGGATTATTTCCATTTCAATCCTATAACTGTTAGAAGTGGCAACGGGAGCTACATAATTGACTCATATTGCTTTGTTCAGGAACTGAGCAAAAAAGGTGATTATGGTGCTTTTGGAACCTTATGTCATGAGTTCAGCCATTGTCTGGGTCTTCCGGATTTTTATTATGGCTCAACGTCTTATGTAAGCAATTGGGATTTGATGGATTACGGTAATTACAATGGGAACGGCTTCCGTCCATGCAGTTATTCTGCATTTGAGCGCTCATTCCTGGGTTGGCTGACACCTATTGAACTTACTGAGGAGCAGGATGTTACGGGTGTGCCGGCGCTGTCGTCGCAGCCGGTTGCGTATATGATCCGCAATGAAGGAAGGCCCGATGAGTTTTACGTGATAGAGAACAGACAGAACGTGGGATGGGATGAGTCGCTCCCTGGCAGCGGTATCCTGGTGTTCCATGTCGATTATGATGAGGATCTGTTCATATATGGCCGTCCCAATACCATAAACGAACAGAATTATCTTATAATACCGGCTAACAACAAGAAGTCTGTAAGTGATGACAACATTAAGGGCTGGGCGTATCCGTATGGGCTCAACAACAGTCTGACCAATACGTCAACTCCAGCGGCAGAGCTTTTCAACCCCAATAGCGACAATACGGTGCTCATGTCCAAGCCGGTCACTCAAATGACTGTGACAGAGGGTATTGCATCGTTCCACTTCCACAATGACATGCCCACTGGTGTTCCTTACATACAGCAGCAGTCACTCCATAAGGATGACGGATGGTACAGGATTGACAACCGTCTGTATATACATCAGGGTAAGGTGGTCTGGGTAAGATAATATTCTTATCTTTGCCTTTGTAACAGTATTCAATTCAACCGAATATAACTTATGAGAAAAGTATTGATGGTCCTTGGCGCATTGGCGCTTGGTTTCGTATCAGCATTTGCAGCTGACAACAAGGGAATTTCATTTGATGAGTTATCGGCCGACAGGTTTACGCTCATTGAGAACGGCAAGCCGGTTCAGATTCTGGCCGATGAGGCCGATAAGAGCGGCGTTCAGATAGCTCTTAAGGCTCTTCAGAAGGATTTCAAGGCCGTAGCAGGGCAGGAGGCTCAGATTATCTATGAGCCGGGTCAGGGTAAACCCGTGATTGTGGGTACCATTGACAGTAAGTATATCTCACAGATTATCAAGGCCAAGAAGATCGACAAGAAGCAGCTTCAGGGCAAGCGTGAGAAGTATATCATGACCGTTGTAAGCAATCCGTTGAAGGGCATCGATGAGGCTCTGGTGATTGCAGGAAGTGATATGCGCGGTGCCATTTACGGTATTTATGAGCTGTCTGAGCAGATCGGCGTTTCTCCCTGGTATTACTGGGCCGATGTTCCAATCGAGCATAAGGATAACGTATCTCTGGCCAAGGGTACATACACCGCAGGTGAGCCTGCAGTTACCTACCGCGGCATTTTCCTGAATGATGAGGCTCCGTGCCTTACCACCTGGGTGGCAAATACATTCGGCACACAGCGCGGCGGACATGAGTTCTATGCATGCTGCTTTGAGCTGATCCTGCGTCTGCGCGGAAACTTCATGTGGCCCGCAATGTGGGACTGGGCATTCTATGCCGATGATCCCGATAACTCAAAGACTGCCAATGAGATGGGTGTGATTATGGGTACAAGCCATCATGAGCCGATGGCCCGCAACCATCAGGAGTGGGCACGTAATCCCAAGGCATATGGCGGTCAGTGGGACTACACAGTGAACAAGCAGGAGCTGCAGAGATTCTTCCGTGAGGGCGTTGAGCGCGCCAAGGATACCGAGGATCTGATTACCATCGGTATGCGCGGTGACGGTGACGCTGAATTGAGAGGTTCCGATGAGGACAACATGAAGATGCTGGAGGGTCTGTTCGCCGACCAGCGCCAGATAATCAAGGAGGTTACCGGCAAGCCCGCCGAGAAGCGTCCGCAGGTATGGGCACTCTACAAGGAGGTTCAGACCTATTATAACAAGGGCCTGCGCGTGCCTGATGACGTGATCATATTGTTATCGGACGATAACTGGGGCGATATCCGCCGTCTGCCTAATGCTGAGGAACGTAAGCGCAAGGGAGGCTGGGGTATGTACTACCACGTTGACTATGTAGGTGCTCCGCGTAACTCCAAGTGGCTCAATATCACTCCGATACAGCACCTCTGGGAGCAGATGCAGCTTACCTATGACTACGGTGTAGATAAGATCTGGGTTCTCAACGTAGGTGACCTTAAGCCTATGGAGTATCCTATCACGCTGTTCCTGGATATGGCCTGGAACCCCACATCATTCACCGTTGACAACCTGCTGGAGCACACTTATGACTTCTGCCTGGAGTTCTTTGGTGAGGAGGAGGCTCAGGAGGCTGCACGCATACTTAACCTCTGCTGCAAGTACAACGGCCGAATCAGTGCCGAGATGCTCGACGCACGTCAGTACTACACACTTGAGACCGGTGAGTTTGAGCAGGTTTGCGACGATTATGCACGCCTGGAGGCCGAGGCTCTGCGTCAGTACCTGCGCCTTAAGCCCGAGTACCGCGATGCATATCAGCAGATAATCCTGTTCCCCGTACAGGCAATGGGTAACATCTACGACATGTACTACAGCCAGGCCATGAACCAGAAGCTGGTCCGCAACAACGATCCCGCAGCAAACTACTGGGCCGAGCGTTGCGAGCGTGACTTTAAGCGTGATGCCGAGCTCTGCGCATACTACAACAAGGAGATGGCCGGTGGCAAGTGGGACGGCATGATGATCCAGAAGCACATAGGCTACACCAACTGGAACGATAATTTCCGTGCCGATACACAGCCGCGCGTCAGCCGCGTCGAGAAGGGCGAGAAGGAGGGTGGATATGTATTCACTCAGAAGAACGGTGTGGTTGCAATGGAGGCTGAGCACTTCTTTGAACAGGCTCCTGTTAATGCAGGTTCCGCCAAGTGGACTACCATTCCTTATATGGGCCGTACGCTGTCAGGTGTGGCTCTGATGCCTTACAGCCAGCCTACCGACGGTGCCAGCATGACATACAAGTTCAATCTGACCGAGGATGTGGAGAATCTGCAGGCCGTTATAGCCGTTAACGCAACTCTGACATTCTATCGTCTTGAGGGTCACCGCTATATGGTCAGCCTGGATGGTGGCGATGAGATTGAGGTTGTGTTCAACGAGCGTCTGAACGAGGATCAGCGCAATATCTACTCAGTTTACTATCCTACAGTGGCTACACGCGTAAAGGATGACCGCGTGGAGTTGGGTAAGGCTGCTAAGGGTGAGCATACTTTGACTATCCGTCCTATTGAGCCGGGAACAGTCTTTGAGAAGGTTGTGATTGATGCCGGTGGCTACATAAAGAGTTATCTCTTCATGCCTGAGTCACCATATATCAGAATGTGAGGCTGATTGTGGCACCGTAGGAGGTGCTGTTCTGTCGGTCCAGAAATACTGTGGGCTCGAATTCGAACTGGAGCAGCCGCGCTGCCCGTTTGAATTCGAGCTCGCTGTTGTATTCATCGGCTATATTCTCCAGAGTCTTTTTGGCGTTTCGTTTCTGAAGCCGGCCCCACGTGTAGAACGTAATTGTGGGTACAGCCAGTGCGCCTGACAGTATGTAGAGCTTTCTGGAAAGCTCAGGATCATCGGAACTGTAGTGGGTTACGGCTATCAGAGCTAGGATTGCTGTGGGAATGCCGCACATTACGCCTACGCTCTCTTTGTTGTCTCCCTTGATGAAATTACGGTTGGCTGTCTCATATCTCTGGAACTGAAGGGAATCCAGAAGCTGCTTGAGGTCATCCTCACGGATGGCATTGCCTGCGCCTCGGCCCTCAACGAATGTGAGGCTGCCGCTGAATCTTTCAAGCTCGGTGCTGTCATTGAGGGTGGCAAATCCGCCCCAGCCGCCACGGGCACCGCCTCCGCCTTGGAAACCGCCGCCTCCGCGCTGTCCTCCGCCGCCCTGGAAACCGCCGCCACGCTGGCCGCCTCCCATACCGCCGCCGCGCATTCCTCCGCCGCCTCCAAAGCCGCCGCCACCGCCACCGGGCTGTGCCACAGCAGTGATAGAGAGCATTGCGACTATCAGTAAAGAGAGGAATTTCTTAATGCGCATAGCGTCAGTAAATCAAAGGATCAATTGTTTGACCCTTAAAAGCGCAAAAGGTTTAATTACTTCCAGTTCCTGTCCAGGAACGCTATGCGGTCTGCGAAGAACTTCTTGAGGATTGTGATTTCCTCATCGTAACTGGATACACGGTAGGCTGCGAACATTCCTACGGCATCACCGCCTCCGAAACCGCCTCCGAATCCGCCCATGCCGCCGCCGAATCCTCCCATTCCGGGGCCGAATCCGCCACCGAATCCGCCGTTACGGCCTCCCTGGTTACGGTTTCTTGATTCGGGTACAAGCAGGCTCGTGTATTGAGCGAACTGACGGTCCTTGGCCTCGGCCAGCTGAGCGGCATGCTCGTCGATGTATTTGTTGATGTTGTCGATGCTCAGTACGCCTTTACGGAGTTCTTTCCAACGGGCCTTAACCTTTGCTACGAATGCCGGATCCTCCATGAGGCGTTTGAACATGGCCGGGGTGGGGTTGGTCTCACCGCCTTCATATATCCAGGCCTCAACGTTGTTGCCGTTGGCGAAATTGCAGTTTCCGTAAGCCAGGTTATAGTCCCAGACTGTTCCTGCATGCAGTTTGCCGCCTGTGCCGTCCTCATTCTGCTTGGTTTTATAGAAATAGGTGCTGCGCTTGAGTCCGTCGGCGTT
The DNA here is from genome assembly GCA_902798685.1 of uncultured Bacteroidales bacterium. GTDB lineage: Bacteria > Bacteroidota > Bacteroidia > Bacteroidales > Bacteroidaceae > Colenecus. Next base: position 69,331 of record CADBXO010000002.1, on the reverse strand, counting down.
CAGGCTCAGTTCGGTATGGATTATGTAATCCACGAATGACTCTACGTCTATATACTTGGCATAGCCCTCCTTGGGATCGGCGAAATTATCGCTCATTATTACCTTCTCAGTGGTTTTTATGTAATCACTGATGTATTTCTCCTGCTCGGGAGCAAGTTTGTCGGACTTGGGGTAGAAGTAACTCCAGGTTACTGTGGCACGGCCGCCTCCAAAGCCGCCCATTCCGCCGCCGAAGCCACCCATACCTCCAAAGCCGCCGTTTGACATAAGGCCGGGAACTTCGGACTGGAAGGATTTCTCGCCTTCATCAGGCGGGTCGATGCGTACTATGTAGCCGCCTGTCAGTTCCAGGCCCTCAGTATCGGTCTTTTTGAGTTTTGCGATGTTGATGCGGTTATCGGCCCGTTTTATTTTCTCGCAGAGTATGTAGACGCCTATGTAATGGCCGTTCATGACCACCTCGCAATAGCGGTTGCGCGGTGCCCAGTGGCCCATTTCGTTCCAGAGGTCAAATGCAAAGGGGTCACGCATCATGGATATGTCGTTGAAGGGGGCCAGCAGCACCCAGTCGTTATCGGCCGGCATGCCAAGCAGTTCAACGTTGTTTGCCTTACCCTCAGGGGTTACGGTTTCAAACGTAAAACGCTTCTGGTCAAAGAACAGCGATGAGTTTCCGCGCAGTTTTATCCTGATGTTGCCGTTATATCCATTGGCCGCATCAGTTACCTTGTTGCGTTTGGAGCCGTTGTCAATGATTTTCATTGTGCCACCGGTCTTTTCACGGTTGGTCAGGGTGGGGCTGTCGGTCTGGATTATCACTATTGGCAGATTGGATGATGTGAACTCTACCTTGTCAGTTAAAGTCGATGTGTTGTAACTGCCGTTCATGCCGAATCCGCCGCCGAATCCGCCTCCGCCGCCGGGAAAACCGGGCATTTGGCCGTCCTGCTCCTGAGGATCAAACGGGAACCTGCCGCCAAATCCACCCGGGAAACCTCTTCCGGGGAATCCGCCACCGAATCCACCGCCTCCGGGAAAACCTCCGCCTCCCGGAAACTGTGCGAAAGCAACCGCTGAGAACAGGGCTGCAGATACTATTGAGCACAAAAATTTTGCCTTCATACCGTCATTCAAGTGTTTTACTTAAATAGCGATACAAAGGCAAAAAGTTAAACTTTTTCCTGCTTATTTCTCGAAGAGCTTGAGGTCGATGCAGTCACCCATCTGAACGTAACCTTCAGCGTTGGGGTGCAGGTAGTCGTTCTCAAAGAGGTACTTGGGATTGAGCTGTGCGGGATCATCGGGGTTGCCCATAGCGGCATCAAAGTCGATGACGCCGTCAAAGTAACCGCTGGTGCGGATCCACTGGTTGAGCTGCTGACGGCCGGCCTCATGGTTCTCGCTGTAGTAGTTGTTACCCTTGAACTGCATTACGGGAGCACCGTAAACCTTGATTCCGCGCTCGTGAGCCTCGGCAATGATCTGCTTGTAGACCTCCTGAATCTGGTTTGCCTTTGCGATGGCGTCACCGCGTCCGCCCAGGTCATTCACACCCTCAAACAGGATGATGTACTTGACACCCTCCTGCTGGAAGAGGTCACGCGGGTAACGGCTCTTACCTGTAGGTCCAAGGCCGCCCTGGAGTATGCAGTTGCCGCCCAGGCCCATGTTCAGGACCGATACACGGCTGGTTTTCTTGTTTGCAAGCAGACGGCGTGACAGGTTATCGGTCCAGCGGTTCTGCTCGTTGGTGGTCGATCCGCGTCCATCGGTGATGGAGTTACCCAGGACAACGATTGCGCGGGCTTTCTTCTCGGCCTTGATCTCAATGGCGTTGATGATGTACCAGTGAGCGGTCTTGACTGCACCGGTAAAGTCAGAGCCCTGACCTTCAATAAGATATGAATCGGTACGTGAACCGGGATGGCCGGTTACGCTGGTTGACGAAGCCTCGCCCAGATGCATTGTGATGGCTACATTCTCACGGTTCTTCATAGGGAACTTGACGGGGTCCGATGTTACCAGCTCACCCGGCTGGATGGTTACAGACTTGCTTCCGTTGAAGGAGAGGCTTACCTCTGTGCCGGCAACTATATCGCTGCTTGCACCTGCTGTGGCTGCATGGGCAATCTCAGCTGCGTTGATGGTTACGGGACCCTGGCTGAACTCGTTTGAGAATTTTACTCTTACCTCCTTGCCGCTGATGGATGTCTGGACTATCTGACGGATGGAGTTGTTCTGAAGACCCGGGGCGGGGGGACAGTTGTGAGGTTCTACAACCTGCTCGGCGGTTGCCCATGTTGCTACCCAGTGCTTGCCTGCACTTGCAGGAGCAAATCCGATAACCGCAATGACGGCGGTCAGTAATAAGGCTTTAAGTTTCATAGTTGTTGTTTCGTAATTGTATTTGCGTTTATGCGGTAAAGGTACGCGTTTTTTGTGTTCCATCCGTTAAGAATTGTTCCATTCTTGATTTTAATCTTGGAACATATCCAAATAAAAATATATCTTTGGAACAATTACATAACTACTGCCCGATTATCTCAAATGCGTAAGCCAATAATTGCACTTCTTGCAGGACTTCTGTTCCTTCCTGTAAATGCTCAGAGAACGTACCGATACTCAATGGGACAATTGTCCAATAACCGCTACCAGGCTATCTGTGAGGATAATTCCGGATTCATCTGGATTGGTACGGAGAACGGTCTGAACCGATATGACGGTTACAATTTCCAGAAATTCTTCCATGACAACAATGATTCGCTGTCACTGATGAGTAACTACATCCGCAGCCTTTACACTGACGAGGATGGAACATTATGGATAGGAACAAACCGCGGTATCCAGTATCTGAAAGCAAGTGAAAAGAGTTTCCATACTGTCCTTTTTCCGGGTGACAGGTTGCCTTACATTCAGCAAATCACCAAGTTGAGTGACGGCCGGATATGGATTGCCGCCCCGGGAGACGGCCTTTACTGGGTTGATCCGCAAAATCCCGTTCAGGTTAACGGTATCGTAAGTCTGAACAACTATGCGCCGGCACAGGCCATTTTCAGATGTTTCGTTGAGGACAGCGACGGAACAATCTGGATAGGAACCGCTACAGGTGTACTGCTGTATGATCCTCATAATGACAAGATTACGGAGTTCAGCGCCGATGTCATAAACGGTGATGTCACAGGAATATGCAAGAATGATAACGGTGATATATTCATAACCACCCACAATCATCTGTACATGTGGAGTACCTTCAGACGCCGTCTGACACGTATCACTCCTGAAAGTGGAATATGGGAGATAACCCATTCATTCATGGACCGTGAGGGCCTTAAGATATCCCTGCGAGGCAAAGGTATGATGTATCTGACCGATGACGGACGTCTGGAACAGTATGAACTGAAACCGCAGGACCGCAGCCTGGAGAGGCTTGATGTCAGTGCCATGTATATGGACCGTGCCGGTAACAGATGGATTGGCTGTTTCCTGTCGGACCTTATTCTGGTGACTAAGGACCGTAATGAGTTTGAGTACTGGAAATTCTCTGATTATCAGGAGGATGTATCAGGTACCGTTACGGCTATGGTTCTTGATTCCGAGAACCGTCTGTGGATTGGTTACAACAATAACGGTATGACCTGTATGTCAAGTACCGGTCGGGTTCTCATGTCCGGTTGGAACAATCCTAATACTCCTTATATAAGTTGTCTGTTCCGCGACAGCCGCAACAGGATCTGGGCTGGTTGCCCCAACCAGGGTCTTGCATTGCTGAATACACATAACGGCGGCATTGAGATGGTAATTGCCAATGAGTTCTCAAATGTTTCATCAATTGCCGAGGACTCCAAGGGACGTATCTACTACTCTGAACTGGGTACCGGTTTCAGCCGTTTCAACCCGGCCGATATGAAAACCGAGGTCTATACGGAGTTTGCCAAGAGAAGCCGAAAGGGCGGTTCACTGAACAATGACTGGATCCATATCATGATGGTGGACAGTTGGAACAGGCTCTGGATTGGTCATGATAATGGTGCTGACTGCTTTGACATTGACCGAAGTGAGTTCATTGACAACGACAAACTGTCGGCGGCCATGGGTACGTCGGGTTGTACATGCATCCTCGAGGAGAGGGAGGGTATTATCTGGTTCGGTACCACCAAGGGCGTCATCGTCTATAACATGACAAACGGCGTGGCCAGTATACTGGATACCTCCAAGGGCTTGTCAAGCAATGATATACGTGGCATGGTCAAGGATGGTGAGGGTTATATCTGGGTTTCGACTCCGGGTGGCGTGAACCGCATCAATCCCGATGATTTTGAGGTAAGCCGATTCTATACCGAGGAGAGGGCGTTCAATGGCGTATCGGCCTTCTCAAGCAGAGACGACAGGGCATATTTTGCAAGTAATACCGGCATAACCGCTTTCTACCCATACAGGATTTTCACCGAATCAACTGTCAATAAGGTTGTTCTGACGGGATTCTATCTGAACGGCGAATTGATTTCATCGGGTGCATTGTCGGGCGGCAAGCCTATTTCCGAGAAGCCGCTGTCCGTATCGGACCAGTTCCGTCTGGCTTACCGCGACAACTCATTCACGCTGGAGTTCAGTTCGTTGAACTATGGTGACGAGCAGAGTCTGATATACGAATACTCCATGAGTCCCGGCGGAACGGAGTGGGTGAGCAACCCTGCCGGCGTGAACCGTTTCAGTTTCTCTCGTCTGGGTTATGGCCGATACACACTCTCCGTAAGGGCACGACTTAACGATATTATCTCAGTACCAAGGACTTACACTATAAAGATTGAAGCTCCGTGGTACGCCTCATCGATTGCGATGATGGTGTATATCCTGCTGATGCTGGCATTCCTGCTGGTTATATTCAGAACGCGCCGCAGAAAACGTCGGAGAGAGATGGATGAGGCCAAGTTCCAGTCATTCATCAATGTGGCTCATGAGATCTGCGCACCTATGACGATGGTGATTTCGCCGCTTGAGGATATGCTGCAGAACAATTCCATCCCGGCTGATGTGCAGTCAAACCTGCGTCAGATGCATAAGAGCTCTACCAGAATCCTGTCACTGATCAACCAGCTGCTGGATATGCGTAAGTTCGATGAGGGTCAGATGCAGCTGCATTTTGCTGAAACTGACCTGATTAACTTCCTTATGGGACCGTTCGAGCTCTACACTCAGACGGCCGAGAAGCGCAATATAGACTTCAGTTTCAACCATTCAATGGCTGAGCAGACGGTATGGATTGACCGTGACAGCATTGACAAGGTGATGATGAACCTGCTCTCAAACGCCTTCAAATACACCAATGACGGCGGAAAGATTGAGATGAGTGTTGAGGTAGGGACCGATGACAGCCAGAAGGGACCGCTTCACAACTATGTGGAGATATCGATCTCTGATACGGGTATCGGACTGGATAAGGATGACATTGAGCGTATTTTCCAGCGTTTCTACCGTGCCGACAACAAGATGACATCAGTTACCATGGGTATGGGTATCGGACTGAATTACAGCCAGATGCTTGTGCGTATGCACCATGGTATCATCAAGGCCGATAACCGCAAGGACGGTCAGACCGGTAGCGTCTTCTCGTTCCGTCTGCCGCTTGGCAACAGCCATATTGCTCCTGAGGATATTGTGGATACTGATCAGATTGCACGTCCGCAGCTGGAGCGTAACCGCGCGAGCCTGGATTATGATGAGCCGGAGGATAAGAACCATATCAAGAGCAACGTCAAGGTGCTGCTGGTGGATGATGATGATTCAATGCTGGATTATCTGTCTGGCAGCCTCAAGCACAACTACCGCATTATTACCGCGCGTAACGGTAAGGAGGGTCTCAAGTATGCTGTATCGCAGATGCCTGACCTTATTATTACCGATGTCGTGATGCCTGAAATGGATGGTATTCAGCTGGTTAAGGCTCTTAAGGGCAACTCGCTGGTAAGTCACATTCCGGTTATCATGCTCTCTGGTAAGAACAAGCTTCAGGACCGTATGCTCGGCCTGGATACCGGTGCCGACAGTTACCTGCCCAAACCGTTCTATATGAGTGAGCTTAAGTCACTTATGTCTAACCTTATCAGCAACCGTCTGATCGTTAAGGGTAAGTACTCGGGTCAGCAGGAGCAGTCTGAGAATGTGGCTGAGATTCAGTTCGAGTCAAGTGATGAGCAGTTCATGAAGCGTGTCATGGAGATTGTGAACGCCAATATCTCGAACAGCGACTTCAATATCACCCAGATGGTTGATGAGGTAGGTATGAGCCGTACGCAGCTGCACCGCAAACTCAAGGAGCTGACAGGCTTCTCAGCAGCCCGATTCATGCAGAATATCCGTATGCAGCAGGCTATGAAGCTGCTTAAGGAGAAGCGCGTAAACGTATCGCAAATAGCCTACAGCGTAGGTTTCGCCTCACAAACCCACTTCTCAACTACCTTCAAGCAGTACTACGGCGTAAGTCCCACTGAGTATATCCGTCAGTTGGAGGCCGAGGAGAAAAAATAGTACAATTGGGGCCTGACCCCAATTGTATCATTCTAGCGAGTGAAGCAATTCTATTTCGGCGGGCCAGAGGGTTTCGTCGGGGGTTTCGAGGATGAAGGGGATATCGTTTAGGTTGGGATCCTTCATGATTTTCTTGAAGAAATCCAGACCTAGGAAGCCTTTTCCTATTGAGTCGTGGCGGTCAACTCGGGTGGCGAGTTCCTTTTTGCTGTCGTTCAGATGAATGGCACGGAGGTAGTTGAAGCCTATTTCGTTGTCAAACTCTTCCCAGACGCTTTCGTAGGCGTTTTTGAGGTCATAGCCGGCTGTGTAGGTGTGGCAGGTGTCTATGCAGACTCCTACGCGGGATTTATCGGTTACTCCGTCGATGATGCGCTTTATCTGCCAGAAGGCGAAACCTATGTTTGAGCCTTGTCCTGCGGTGTTTTCTATTACTGCAGTTACACCTTTGGTCTTTTCCAGAGTGATGTTGATGCTTTCGGCTATACGATCCATGCATTCCTCGGGAGTGATCTGCTTCAAATGGCTGCCGGGATGGAAGTTCAGCATGGTCAGTCCAAGCTGCTCGCAACGCTGCATTTCATCCAGAAATGAGGCACGTGATTTCTCCAGTCCTTCGGCATCGGGACTGCCCAGATTGATCAGGTAACTGTCGTGAGGAAGGATGTATTTTGCTTCAATTCCGGACTTTAATACTTCGGCCTTAAATTTCTCTATTTCAGTTTGTTGTAGAGGTGTGCTAAACCATTGGCGCTGGTTCTTTGTGAACAAGGCGAAGGCTGTTGCGCCTACTGCCATGGCGTTGATGGGAGCGTTGAAAACGCCGCCAGATGCTGATACGTGCGGGCCGATTTTTTTCATTTTAAGCTATATCTACAACTGTGATGCCGTGGCCGCCGAACTGGATGTGCTCGTCATGGTAATCCTTGACGGCGGGAACGGTGTGGAGGTATTGACGGATCAGGTTGCGGAGGATTCCGTTGCCTGTGCCGTGGAGGATGCGCACGCGGCTCATTCCAATGAGCGTGGCGTCATCAATGAAGTGCATTACGGTCTGGATGGCCTCGTCACCGCGCATTCCGCGTACGTCGATATCGGGCTTGAAGGCCAGTTTGCGGTTGTAGATGTCATCGTGGGTCTGCTTGCTCACATATGTGGCGGTGCGTACCTCCTGAACCTTGACGGGCTGTGCAGGCTCCAGACGGTTAGCCTTTACTATGCTGGTTATCTGGCCGAAAGCGACCGTGATATCATTCTTGTTGACCGATATTACCTCACCGACCTGTGTCTGACCGTTAAGGCGGACTGTGTCACCGACCTTGAATGTACGCTTGGATGTTGACGCAGGTATGTTCAGAGGTTTGTCAGCGGGGGTAGAGGGGGCCTGCTCGCGGCTGCGCTCCTTGAATTTGTCAAGTTTGCGCTGCTGGCGGCGCTCCTGGCTCTGACGGATGCGCTCCATCTTGCGCTGTATCTTGAGCTCGTCCTCGCTGTTAGCCTGGCGGTCATCAATGGCCTCCTTGAACTCGGTGAGTTCCTGGCGTGCCAGACGGGTGAGTTCCTTATCGGCCTGGGCCTCTTTGATGGTACGTATGGTGTTCTCAATCATGGCGTTGGAGTCCTGGATAAGCTGATCGGCCTTCTCCTTGGCCTCGCGTATGATTGATTTGCGCTCTTTCTGCAGTGATTCAAGCTCCTGACGGTGCTGCTCAATCTGCTGATCCAGCTGTTTTTCAAGCTGATGCACGTTCTGGCGCTTGTTTTCCCAGTAACGCTTGTCACGGACTATGTCCTGCAGATATTTGTCGGCGTTGACGTAATCGCGGCCTACAATCTGCGTGGCGTCCTCAATGACATCCTCGGGCAGACCTATCTTACGGGCTATCTCAACGGCGAATGAGCTGCCGGGGTTGCCAATCTGCAGAATATAAAGGGGTTGCATCAGGTGGCGGTCATAGAGCATGGCTCCGTTGCGGATGCCCTCGTTGCCGTCAGCATAATGCTTGAGGTTCTGATAGTGCGTGGTTATGATGCCGAAAACGCGGTTACGGTTAAAGCGCATCAGCACGGATTCGGCAATTGCGCCGCCTATGTTAGGCTCGGTACCGCTTCCGAACTCGTCAATGAGTATCAGGCTGCGGTTATCGGCATACTTTATCATGTTTTTCATGTTGAGCAGGTGGCTGGAGTAGGTTGACAGGTCGTCATCTATGCTCTGCTCGTCACCTATGTCAATGAAGATGCTCTTGAATATGCCTGCATGGCTGTTGGGGCGCATGGGCACGGGAATTCCGCACTGAAGCATGTACTGCAGCAGGCCTACTGTCTTGAGGCAGACTGACTTACCGCCGGCATTGGGGCCCGATATCAACAGAATGCTGTTCTTGGAATCCAGGTCGATGTCCAGCGGAACGACGCTCTTGTCGTGCTTGGCCAGCGACAGCTTGAGCAGCGGATGCACGGCCTGTACCCAATCGACTACTGTCTTGTGCTCCATAATGGGCTTGCAGGCGTCAAAATCCAGTGTCAGGCGGGCCTTGGCGCGGATAAAGTCTATCTGTGCCATAAAGGCGTACGACTCAAGGATTGAGGGTATCTCGGGGCGTATGCTGTCTGTAAATGCTATCAGGATGCGGGTTACCTCGCGGCGTTCATCGGCCTCGAGTTCGCGAATGCGGTTGTTGGCTTCGACCACCTCCTCGGGTTCGATGAATACGGTCTTGCCCGATGCAGACTCGTCATGTACAATACCGCGTATCTTGCGTTTGAGTCCGGGGGCTACGGGGAGCACCAATCGGCCGTCACGCATGGTGGGAGCGGCATCCTTGTCGACCAGACCGTCACTTTGTGCCTGGCGAAGAATGCTGTTCAGGATACGTGATATGCTGTACGATGTGTTGGTAAGGTCCATGCGGATGCGGTAGAGCTCCGGGCTGGCGTTGTCCTTGAGCTTGCCGAACTTGGTGAGTATGCGGGCAATTCCCTGTGTGATGGTGGGGAATACGGCTACGCTCTGGGCCAGCTCGGTAAGGTTGGGGTAGAGACCCTGGTTGTCCTCCTTGGAGAGGAACTCGACTATGCCGCTGATGGTCTCCAGAGAGCGCCACAGGCTTAAAAGCTCGGCCTCGTCAAGCATGGTGCCTACCACTTTGATGCGGGCCAGGGCCTCGCGCAGGTCATGGTAGTTCTGATCAGGGAATGATTTGCCCTCGGTGAGTATCCTGACGAACTCCATTGTCTGGTCGAGGGCTTTCTCAATGGGTGCAAAATCGGTCTGGAACTGCATCTCTTGAACGAGTTGCACGCCGAGAGGGCAAATACAGCGGTCAGCCAGCATCTGCCTTATCTCATCAAAACCGGTTTTATGTTCGAAATTGTCAGGATATATCATCTTACTTTATAAGAATCTGAATGTTGCTTGCACCGGTACGGTTTGTGAGCCAGTGCTTTATGAGGTCGATATCCGGCTCCGATCCTTCGGGGAACGAGAGTATGCAGATGTACGTGGTATCTGTTGCGGCGCCGTTTATATCGTATGAAATATGGCGCTGCATGGACATGTCAGTGATATCGGGCACGAATATGCCAAGCTCACGTGTCATGCTGCTCACGGCAAGTGTATCGGCCGTACGTATGGATGAGAGCTGCTCCTGGAGTCGTGATATCTGCAGGTTTTTCTCGTTGAGCATCTGCGTGTAGTTGCTCTGCAGGGCCGTGATGGCTATTCCGCCGTCCTCCTGGTTGGACTGGCGCACTACCAGGTCAACCTTGGGCAAGTGATAGACGCTTGACATCTGGCCGCGTATGTTGTTGATTACGTTGTCCGATAGCGGCTCACCGAACAGACGAACCTCAATCACGGACTGCTTGCGCGGGTTGGCATTGTACTCATATGTTGACTCAACAACGAATGTGTTGTCATATTTGAATGCCTCATCTACGAAATTGCGGTAGTTGTTCTCAAACGATGACCTCTGTATGATGGAGATGGCTATCAGCACGCTGGGCAGGGTAACAATGATGATAACCGCAACCATGGCGCGCTTGAGTTTCTTGAGTTTATCAGGCTCCAGTTCACCTATCATCTTGAATTTCATTACACGGGTAACTATGAACGATGCCAGCGCAATGAAGATGGAGTTGATGGTAAAGAGATACAGCGCACCCAGCATAAAGCGGAACTGGAATGTAGCCAGTCCGTAGCCAACCGTGCAGAGTGGGGGCATAAGGGCGGTTGCAATGGCCACACCCGGAATAACGGTACCGGTGCGGTCCTTACGTGTCTGTGCAACCATGCCGGCCAGACCGCCGAAGAGCGCAATCAGTATGTCGTATGTGGTAGGCTGCGTACGTGCCAGCAACTCGCTCTGGGTTGAAGTGATGAGCGGAAGCGTAAAGAATACAGCCGATGTGATAAGGCTTACCACAATCATAAACAGGAAGTTACGCAGAGATTCCTTGAGCAGGTTGAAATCATACACACCCATGGAATAACCCATGCCGATGATAGGTCCCATAAGCGGGGATATGAGCATGGCGCCGATGATTACGGCCGTTGAGTTGGTGTTAAGACCCAGAGATGCGATGAATATAGCGAATATCAGGACCCAAAGGTTTGTGCCCCGAATCATTATTCCCTTATGGATATTGGAATTAACCTCCTCCTGCGATGCCGCATCGGCCCCCAAGGCAAATCTCTCCAGCACCCGATGTTTAAGGAACTCCGTAACCTTATTCTTGTCCATGTTATAAATATTGGGTTATTTTTTCTGCAAAGTAATCAAAAAAGTGGGAGAGTGCTTGCTGTTTCCAAAAAAAATCTCCACCTTTGCACCGCTTTAAGGAAGGATGGCAGAGTGGTCGAATGCGGCGGTCTTGAAAACCGTTGACCTTCACGGGTCCGGGGGTTCGAATCCCTCTTCTTCCGCAAACAGGTTTCCAATAGGGAGCCTGTTTTTTTTATGCGGAAGAAGAGGGATTCGAACCCCCGGACCCGCTCGGCCAACCAACCTTTTTTTAGTTTACTCCGTAAACACGCTCACTCCGTTCGCTATGGCACGGGTCCGGAGGTTCTTGCGCTGCGGTTTTCTGATACAGAAGATTCTTTTTATTTTTGCGGTGTTAAGAGAAGGCTTATGGGAATTAAGAGGGGGAAAATATTAGTGGTGGATGACAATGCCGGGATTCGGAAGGCATTGGAGATGCTGCTTCCGCTTTATTTTGATGAGATAAGGAGTATACCGTCACCTGTACAGTTGATCAGTGCCATCGGCACATTCCGCCCTGATGTCATTCTGCTTGACATGAACTTCAACACCGACATCAATACCGGAAACGAGGGCCTTTATTGGATAAATGAGATAAAGAAGGTTGCTCCGCAGATTGAGGTAGTGCTCTTTACTGCTTATGCCGATGTTCAGCTGGCCGTTGAGGGCATGAAACGCGGCGCTTTTGATTTCATTGTAAAACCCTGGGAGAATGATAAACTTGTAGAAGTGCTTAAGGCTGCTCTTGACAAAGGCCGCAAGACAACAAAGCCTGTTGCACCTGTTTCAACGGGAATGTACTGGGGCGAGTCTGCCCGTATGCTTGAGATAAAGCGTCAGCTTGAAAAGATTGCTCCCACTGATGCCACTGTTCTTATTACAGGTGAGAACGGAACCGGTAAGGATGTGCTGGCCCGTGAAATACATTCTGCAAGCCTTAGAAACGGTAAACCCATGGTTGCGGTCGATGCCGGAGCCATTACCGAGACCCTTTTTGAGAGTGAACTCTTCGGTCATGTAAAGGGATCATTTACCGATGCCCATTCAGACCATCAGGGCAAATTCGAGCAGGCCGACGGCGGAACGCTGTTCCTGGATGAGATAGGCAACATTCCGCTGCATCTGCAGGCCAAACTGCTGCGTGCCATACAGAACCGCAGCATAGTAAGGGTGGGTGATACGGGTTCCATACCTGTAGATATCCGACTTATCTGTGCAACCAATACAGATCTGGGCAAGCTGGTACGTGAAGGCCGTTTCCGTGAGGATCTGTACTACCGTATCAACACCGTACATATTGAATTACCGCCCCTGAGAGAGCGCCGTGAGGATATTATCCCGCTGGCACTCAGGTTCCTCAGAACATTTGCTGAGAAATATCACCGTCCGCTTGAGGGTATAGACCCACAGGCAGAGACAGCATTGCTCAACCATACCTGGAGCGGTAATATCCGTGAGCTTCAGAACTGCATTGAGAAAGCCGTTATCCTTTCGGACGGTACCAGCCTGAGCCGTGATGACATAGGCTTTGAGGTTTCACAGTCACTCACCGGCACGCTCAAGGAGTCTCTGCCCGACGGGTATGATGAGGAACGCATGGTGCGTGAGGCAATGACCCGTTGCCGCGGTAACATATCGGCCGCCGCCAAGATGATGGGCGTGAGCCGTCCAACGTTCTACGCCAAACTTAAAAAGTACGGACTCTGATGACCATAGGCTCCGTCATACTGATTGTCCTTGCCGCAGTTGTTGTAACAGCTGTGACAGCCTGTGTGCTCACACGGCGCGGTGACCGACGTAAGGTGGCATATATGATGGATGCTCTTGAGGATGGTGAACTCAACTTCAGTTTCCGTGACAAGAACCGCTTTAACCGCACTCTGAACCGTATACGCACCATTTTTGAGCAGCAGCGGCAGCAGCATGAGCAGGATTCCTGGACCAAGCTGATACGCGTGCTTACGCATGAGATCATGAATACGGTATCGCCGGTGGCATCGCTCAGTGATACGCTCTCCAAGTCCATGGATGAGAACGGGCACAGTGAGCTTGATGTCAAGGCCGGCCTTGAAACCATATCGGACTCATCAAAGAACCTAATTAAGTTTGTAGAGACTTACCGCCAGCTAAGCGGAGTGGCGCGCCCTGTCAAGAAGGCCATCATGGTTGAGGAACTTATAAACAAGGTGTTCTCACTCAACAGTCAGATGGTTTCTGATGCCGGAGCCGTCTGTTCATATAGGGCCGATGAGCCCGACCTTATGGTCTATGTTGATGAGGGACAGGTTTCCCAAATTCTCATAAACCTTGTCAAGAATGCCGTTCAGGCTGGGGCACACCACATTACCATTACCGGCAGGATGGGACAGGATGATGAGGTTATACTGCTTGTTTCAAATGACGGCGAACCTATATCACCTGAGAGCCAGGAGCAGATATTCGTGCCGTTCTTTACCACCAAGGCTCAGGGCAGCGGCATAGGTCTGAGTATCTCGCGACAGATCATGCGCAACCACAACGGCACTATCGAGCTTACCCGCAGCGACTCTACCGAAACTGTTTTCTGCCTTACATTCAGATAGTGTAAAGGCTTTACAGAAAAGTGTAAAGCTTTACACTTCTTTACACTCCTCCCAAATCTTACTTTCTTAATTATCAGCATTTTACAAGTTTGGCACGCTGATTGCACAATAATATGTGTAATCAAAACAGACTGTAAAATGACAATGAGGATTTTTAGGATATTAGGTTTAACAATTGGTTTGGCGGCCTGCGGTTCCGGGGTTCTTTGGGGACAGACAATGAGTCTTAAGGATTGCATGGAGTTTGCAGTATCAAACTCCACAAAGGTCCTTATCCGGAATGCAGAAACCGCTGATGCACGTATAGCACGCCGTGATGCGGTGCTTGCAGCATTCATGCCGTCCATTACTGCAAATACTTACGCCTACTACAATTTTGGACGTAACATCGATCCTCAGACGAATACCTATTTCAATCAGACATCTTTTCATAACAATTATGGAATAAGCGCCGGCATTAACCTGTTTGACGGTTTCAATGCCGTCAATAACGTACGCATCTCAAAGACAAGCCTTGAGATATCGGAGTCACGTGAAAAGCAGGCTGAGTCAGAGATCTGCCTGGCAGTTATGGAGGCCTATTACAATACGGTTTATTACAAGCGTCTGGCCGATGTCTATGAGGAGCAGGTTGCTGCAGCCGAGGCATCGCTTGCCAAGATCCGCAAACAGGAGGAACTGGGACAGAAGGGTTATGCCGATGTCATTCAGGCCGAGGCCGATCTGGCAGACTGCCGGTACGGACTGACCGATACCAGGAATGCTTACCTCAACCAGTTAGCCATACTCTCTGACCTTATGTTCTGGCCCGAGGATAAGGAACTTGTAATAGATTCTGAACTCCCGGAGCCGGAAATGGATATTGATAGCAGTGCAGATGATTACAGCTCAATCCTTGAGGGCAACCGTGATTTCAGGATCGCTTCACTCAATGAACTCAACAGTGAGAGGGAACTCAGCACTGCCCGCTGGCAGCTGCTCCCCAAGCTCTCTGTCTATGCAGGCTGGAACACAAGCTATTTCAATATGGACGGAGTACAGACAGATCCGTTCAATGCCCAGTTCCGCAACAATGCAGGTGAATATGTAGAGATGACGCTCTCCATTCCTCTGTTTGAAGGTCTGAAAAAGCACTCCACCATTGCACGCAAGCGTAATGCCCGCGTGATTGCATCGGCCCAGAAGGAACAGAAGGGACGTGAGGTCATTCAGGAATTCCGCCGTGCAGAGCAGGACTGTGAGGGTGCCTGGGCAGCATATCTGCAGGCTGAACATAAGGCTCAGATTCAGCAGGAGGCTTACAGGCTCAATATGAAGAAACTGGAGCAGGGACTTGTGTCACCGCTTGAGTTCAGTACCATAAACGGCAGCCTGTTAAAGGCAAATGCAGACCTTATGAACTCGCTCTTCAAGCTTGTCATCAAACAGAGCGTTTTGAGATATTACAGAGGAACAGATTACATTGACCAGTTATAATTCAGGAAAACAATTACCACTATGGATAGAATAATAGAACAGCAGAAGGGATTCAAGAGAGTGTTTACAAAGAAGGCACTGCCTTACTGGGCAGTAGCACTGTTTGTGGCATTTGTGATCTATCTGATTGCCCGTCCCAATGACAAGACGCTCAGAGTTGACAGGGAAACGCTGATGATATCGGAGGCTCAGAAAGGTGAGTTCAATGACTATATCCGCATAAGCGGTCGCGTTCAGCCCATGACTACCATCCAACTGAGTCCGCAGGAGGGAGGCATTGTGCAGGAGATACTGATTGAAGAGGGTTCGGAGGTCAAGGCCGGTGATGCAATCCTTATCCTGAGCAATGACAATCTGGATATGCAGATCCTGAACTCCGAGGCAGAGCTAGCCGAGAAGGAGAATATTCTGCGTAATACTCAGATACAGATGGAACAGCAGAAACTGGACGTAAACCAGAGTGTGCTTGAATATGGAATTCAGGTGGACAGGCTTAAGCGTGCCTATGAGCAGCAGAAATCCCTTTATGAGGAAAAGCTGATAGCCCGTGAGGATTACCTTAAGGCAGAGGAGGATTACCGTCTGGCCCAGCAGAAGTATGAGCTTATCCGTGAGCGTTCCAAGCAGGACAGTCTTTACAGAGGTACCCAGCTTGACCGCATGGAGGAGAGCCTTGACAATATGGTACTCAATATGCAGATGATCCGTAAGCGCAAGAGCAATCTGATAGTAAAGGCACCCATTGACGGCGAACTTGGCCTGCTTGATGTAGTCCTTGGCCAGTCAATAACCAGCGGCACCAAGATAGGTCAGATAAACTCAGTAGGCACATATAAAGTTGAGGCTCAGATAGATGAACATTACATTGACCGCGTCGTAGCGGGTCTGGAAGCAACATTTGAGCGTCAGGGCGAAAAATATTCAACCTCAATCCGCAAGGTCTATCCCGAGGTCCGTGAGGGTAAGTTCAAGGCCGATTTCAAGTTTGAGGGTGAGCAACCCGATAACATCCGTGCCGGACAGACCTACTATCTGAACCTGCAGCTTGGCCAGCCGGAGGAGGCTGTCATCATACCGCGCGGTTCGTTCTATCAGAAGACCGGCGGCAAGTGGGTATACGTAGTAAACAAGGAGGGTACCATGGCAGTTAAGCGTGAGATCCGCTTAGGTCGCCAGAATCCACAGTACTATGAGGTGCTTGAGGGCCTGGAACCCGGTGAGAAGGTCATCACCTCCGGATATGATACATTCGGTGACAGCGATGTACTTATGTTCTGATTCAATAAATTGAAAATCAATAAAAAACAATACAAAATGATCAAGGTAACTAATCTCAGCAAAGTCTTCCGCATGGAGGAAATTGAAACAACCGCTCTCAATGGCGTAACTTTTGAAATCAAGGATGGTGAATTCGTAGCAATCATGGGTCCCTCAGGTTGCGGTAAATCCACTCTTATGAATATACTTGGACTGCTTGACAATCCCACGTCGGGTTCATACGAGCTGCTGGGTACAGAGGTGGCAAGTCTCAAGGAGAAGGAGCGAACACGTTTCCGCAAGGGCAACATAGGATTTGTGTTCCAGAGCTTCAACCTGATTGATGAACTGAATGTTTATGATAATATAGAACTGCCGCTCAAGTTTCTGAACATCAATTCAGCCGAGAGGAAACGCCGTGTGACGGACATTATGAAACGCATGAGCATAAGCCACCGTGCAGGTCACTATCCGCAGCAGCTCTCAGGCGGTCAGCAGCAGCGTGTGGCCATTGCCCGCGCCGTTGTGGCAAATCCCAAACTGATCCTGGCCGATGAGCCTACAGGTAACCTGGACTCAAAGAACGGCCGCGAGGTGATGAACCTGCTGCGTGAACTGAATGCCGAGGGTACCACAATCGTTATGGTTACCCACTCACAGAAGGATGCCGCTATGGCTCAGCGTACCATTGACCTCTTTGACGGTCAGATTGTTTCTGACGTTAAGAACGAGCTCTGATTATGAGACGCAAAAACAGTTTACTTATCAAGGTCCTGTCACTGGGCGTAGGTTTGGCAGTCGGCATCGTGCTAATTGCCAAGGTGTGCTTTGAACTCAGCTACGACAGTTTCTACAAGGACATTGACCGGGTCTATACTATCCATACATGGTTCACCATGAATGGCGACGAAACGGAGTACGGTCAGGTGAGCGGTGGCGTTGCAGTAGGTTTCATGGATGAAGTTCCCGGTGTTGAAGCGGGTACCAGAGTTACTTTCTTTTTCAATGGTAACACATACCTTGATGAGAATGGCAACAAACTTACGGCAGAACTGGTTCTGGCAGATACATGTTTCTTCAAGGTGTTTGACCGCCCCATTTTGGCCGGTGATCCGGTAAAGGCGCTTAGCAAGTGGGGTACTGTTATGGTCAGCCGCAGTTTTGCCGATAAACTTGCCACCACTGCCGGCGATTATTCATCGGTCATAGGAAAACAGATTTACAATGAGGACAAGCCGGAGATGCCTGGAACCATAGAGGGCGTGTATGAGGATTTCCCTGATAACGGAAGCTTTAGCTTTGATATACTGTTGTCTATGGAAACCTATTATCCGTGGAGTACGGAAAACTGGTTAGGTAATGACCGTTACAAAGGTTTTGTCAAGCTGGCCGAGGGTGTAGACCCGAATGGCCTGAAGGATGCCATACGCAAGATGCAGGAGGCACACCAGCCTATAGAGGAGATAGATTCAGAGGACTCCAAGATGACCTATTTCCTCAGACCTTTCAATAAGATCCATACGTCTGATCCCAAGGTCAAGTCTCAGGTTGTCCTGCTCTCCATAGTGGCAGTGCTGCTAATACTGATATCCCTGCTCAACTATATCCTGATTGTGATTTCATCAATGGTTAAACGCTCCAAGGAGGTGGGTGTGATGAAGTGCTACGGAGCAGAGAGCAAGAATATCTACGGAATGTTGACCAGTGAGGCTTTGCTGCATATAGTACTCTCTCTGATGCTTGCCGCGGCCATAATATTTGCAGGCAGAAACATTATCGAGAACCTTCTGGGCGTACCATTCCAGACTCTGTTGGTTACCAAGAGCATAGTGGCCATAGCTGTTGTGATACTGTTGGTACTGATTATATCCATTGTAGTTCCTGCAGAGCTGTATCAGCGCATTCCGGTATATGCCGCACTGAAGAACTACACTGAAAACTCCCGCCGATGGAAACTCGGTCTGTTAGGTATCCAGGTGCTCATCAATGTATTCCTTGTGATTATGATGGTCATTATCGGCCGTCAGTACGATAAGATAAGCAACAGCGATCCCGGTTATGATTACAGGAATCTCTATTATTTCAACATGTTTGACGGAGACACCCAGGCGCAGGCCAGGGCTATTGAGACGCTCCGCAGCATCCCTGAGGTAAAGGCATCGGCTGCCAGCTATAACATTCCGTGCCAGGGTTCCAGCGGTGATAATGTGCTGCTTCCGGGCTCAGAGGAGGAGCTTTTCAATATTGCTGACCAGTATGAGTGCTCTGACGGATTCTACGGACTGATGGGGATTAAGTTTGTCGAGGGACGTGCCCCAAGGGATTCAAGTGAGGTCGTGGTTGATGAGAAGTTCGTTAAACGTATGGCTGATTTTGTCGACTGGTCTGACGGTATCATAGGCAAGCAGGTATGTATTACCGGCCATGCCCATGCAGTTGAACTGGCCAATGGGATGGGCGTGACCCCTTACACCATCTGCGGCGTGTACAAGAGCTACCTGATTGGCAATCTGCAGCGTGTTGATCCGCGCCCCAACGCCCTGTTCTACGGTGAGATAGGCAATGATGACTACTTTATGCCGCATATAATGTTCAAGGTCAGCCCTGATGCTCTGCCCAAGGTCATGGAGGCTCTCTCAAAGGCATTGGACGGCCGTGACATTGATATCATATCATATGAGCAAGAGATGCGTGCTGCATATGCTGATACCAAGAAGATGAGCAGTACTATGATTCTGGGTGTGGCATTCTCATTGCTTATCGCATTGCTCGGTCTCATCGGCTTTATACGTGATGAGAGCCTGCGCCGTTCAAAAGAGATGGCCATACGCAAGATAAACGGTGCCACCACCCGTGATATACTGGGCACATTTGTTTGGGAGATAATGAAACTCTCACTGATAATGGCAGCCGTGGCTTGTGCGGCAACGGTATTTGTGGCGCAGAAATGGCTGGAGCAGTTTGCCGAGAAGGTTACTCTCAATCCTCTCTATTTCATATGCGGCACGATAGCGGTATTGGCCATCATACTTGTGGTAGTGGTACTTAACTGCCTTAAGATTGCATGGGAGAACCCCGTGGTTTCACTTAAAAATGAATAAGAAATGAAATCTTTTATAAAGTTCCTGTCGCGCAATAAACTGTACACCGCAATTGAGGCTGTCGGCCTGTCTGTGAGCCTTGCGTTTGTAATACTTATTGGCAGTTATGTGGTGCAGCAGTATCAGGTGGCTCATGAAAATCCTGACTGGAAACGTATCTATGCACTGGGAACCGATAAGCAGACAGGATTGGGCCGATGGGATAAAGAGGAACTGGAGATGTATATCCCGGAGGTAGAGAAGGTGAGCCGTATAGCGTTGAGACAATGTGCCCTGATAGAATATGGTGGAGAAATGGTGCCGGTAGCAACCTCTTCCGGACTGGATGTTGATGAGGAGTTCTTTGACATATTCTCATATTTAAAGTGGGTTGCCGGTTCTCCACGTGATTTCTGTACAAAAGAAGGCGTTGTAATCAGCGAGTCGGTAGCAAATGAGATGCTAAGTATTGCCCATAGACAAGATGTTTCATCACTTATAGGCCAGTCTTTCAAGATTGAAGGCGATGACTATGTGATTGTTGGAGTAATACAGGATCTTGAAGGAACATTCTTTGTCCATGCAAATGCTATCATGAATATCGGGTTCTCATCATTAATCGGCGATGAGACCAAGAATTTCAACAGCGTAGGAAACAATACCACATTGTACAGAATCAGAGCCGATGTTTCCCGTGAGGAGGCCGATGCCAAGGTGATGGATCTGGTAAGAAAGGATTACGGACCATCATGGGGAGAACAGACTGACAATTGGCATACATGGCGATTGGATGAAATATTCTGGATGGGTGTTGACCGCAGCAGTGGTATGTTCAAGACGGGCAACAGACAGTTGGTATATCTGCTTACACTGGTTGTGTTCCTGCTCCTTTTATCGGCCATATTCAATTATATCAACCTGAGTTTTGCACTCAGCGGTAAGCGTGCCAAGGAGATTGCAACCCGCCGATTGCTGGGCGAGGAGCGCGGCGGCATATTGTTTAAGATAATCCTTGAGTCTGTGGCGTTTACTGCCGTATGCTTTGTTGCAGCCCTGCTGTTGGCTTATCTGTTGGAACCTTCAATGAATGCTTTGCTGGGTTCAAAAGAAGAGGTCATATCAATTGATATGGATGTCAGACTGCAGGTTCTGCTCACTCCAGAGTACATAATAGCGTACATCCTGACAATTCTGATACTGGGTGTGTTCTGCGGGCTTGTTCCGGCCTGGGCAGCTTC
Source organism: uncultured Bacteroidales bacterium (assembly GCA_902798685.1). Lineage (GTDB taxonomy): Bacteria > Bacteroidota > Bacteroidia > Bacteroidales > Bacteroidaceae > Colenecus. The sequence goes on along the minus strand of CADBXO010000002.1, from coordinate 48,407 downwards.
ACGCTATGAGCCGATAGACGTGATAAAAGGCACGCTGCGCCGTAAGAACAAGATGGTGTTCAGCAAGGTGTTTATAGTCACTCAGAACATTCTGGCGGTATTTCTCATTTCTATGGCCCTGGTTATGGAGGTACAGATGAAACACATGATGGAGCGCCCTACGCATTCACAGGTCGATAACCGATATTACATTGATTATTTTGCGACTACCTATGACCAGATGAAGCTGTTCAAAGATAAAGTGGAGCAACTGCCTTTTGTTACCAAGGTAGGTGTCGGCCGAAATCTGCCGGGTATTATGAATATGACACAGTCCATAAAGCTGGATGACGGCACCAACTTCAATGTGCGTGTCATACCGTGTGACTCCACCTATTTTGAACTGCTGGGATTAGAGATCCAAGAGAATTTCCATCATCCGCTTATTCACTCCGTATGGCTGTGCGAGAGGGCTTACAGATCTGCAAACCTGTCAGATTCATCAACGTTATTCCCGCGTAAGTTCGGTATTAACGGTGCTATGGCTGAGTATATCGGCGGTGTCGTTACTGATTTTCCGACCCAATCGTCTGCAGCAAGTGATTTGGGCGTTCAGAATGCCTGTGTCATTGTGACAAGACCTGAAGAGACGTTTTTCTGCCACGGATTGCTTATCGGAACGATAGGTGAAGATAAGGATTATGAGAACCAGATACTCAAGGCATACGAGGAGTATAGGATGGAACAGTTCGGCTCCTACGATTCTCCTTGGAGACACGGCTTTTTACGTGACATTTACAGACAGCAGTTAGGGCAGGCGCGTCGCACATTGCGATTGGTTGAACTGTTTGCCGTGCTTTCCATTCTGATTGCCCTTATGGGGCTGCTGGCAATGAGTACCTACTTTGCCGATGAAAATACCATGCAGATTGCAATACGCAAGGTGTTCGGGTCAGATGTGACGATTGAGATCTGGCACAATGTGAAGAGTTTTATGATCCTGTCTGGAATAGCATGTGTTATTGGTATTCCTTTGGCTGTTTGGGCAGCCGGTCTTTATCTGGAACGTTTCGCATACAGGACTGAGAATTATGGTTGGGTGTTCCCGGCAGCAATTGTAATCTCTACAGTGATAGCCTTCCTGTCAGTTCTCTGGCAAATTATCAAGGCTTCCCGTACCAATCCGGCAGAAACGCTTAAGAAGGAGTAAGAAAAAATCCCACCTGGAATTCTCGGGTGGGATTTTCATTTTGATACAATTGGGGCCTGACCCCAATTGTACTATTTGCTGATATTGATCTTATAGACCTTAGTCTGCTTGCTGAGTGTACCGGGGAAGAGGTACTCGGCGGTGATAGTGGCGGTGCCTTCATCACCCTTGATCTGCTCTACCCAGAACTGCATTGTTGACCAGAGGCACTCTACAGATATCTTTGACTTCTGACCGGGCTCCAGCTTGTAGTCCATCTCATAATGAGTGTTGTCGGTGTAACCGTTATTGTCATTTGAGTGAACGGGCTCTGTGGGAAGCTCGATAGCCTTACCGCCGATGGTAACGTTCAGAGTGGGAGGTACGGGGCGCTTGAGTGATGTAGTCTTGGTGCTGAATCCGCAACCGTAGAATACACCGATTGCACCGTCTACAGCAGCATCGAATACCAGATAGATGGCGTGCTTGCCCTGAACATCATCAACGAACTCAGATACGTCGATGGTGTACTTCTCAATCTTGTCAACGGGTGATGAAGCGGGGATCTTGATCTTACCGATCTCCTTACCGTTCCAAACATCGTTCTTCCAGGGACCGTCCATCATAACCTTGATGTTGATACCGCCCTCACCGGCAGTTCTCTTGAACCATACGTTGAATGATGAGTGCTGCTTTGAAGTTGTACCGTCAAAAGCCTCGATACCCTTGCTGTCCTTCTTAAGACCGCCCAGACCGAAGTATTTATAACCGATGATATCGCCGGCGTTAACGTTGCTGACCTGCTCGTTGTTCCAGATATCCCAGTTGTCCTGCAGTGAGTTGGGGTTCTGACCGCCTTCCTTGTTCATGAATACGCAAGCGTAACCTGCTGAATAGTAAGCGTAAGGAGGCAGACCGTAGATGTTGAATCCCTCGGATGTAACCTCGGCACCGGTGTACTCGTCACCATTTGAAGCCTTGGCTGTCCAAACCTCATCGGGAGCGTAGGGATCATAACCTGTGATGACTACCTTACCACCCTCTGAAACGGGCTTCTCATCCCATGTGATCTTAACGGGAGCAACCATAGCCTGACGGGCGTTACCGTTGCCTCTCGGGGGACGATGATAGAATATGTACCACTGACCGTTGATCTGCTCGATACTGCCGTGGGTGTTGTGTGCAAAGTTAGCTGTGATGAGCTTGCTGCCGTCCTCGTTGAGGATAGGACCGCGTGAGTCAACAGCTACACCGCCGCTCTTCCAGGGACCCAGAGGAGAATCGCCGTAGCAGTAACGCAGAGCTGAGTTGGTTGAACCCAGACCGTAGTCAGGACCTGAGTAACCTGAGAATATCATCACGTATTTGTTTCCAACCTGACGGATTGAAGATGCCTCAAAGAAGTTGAAGTCACCGGGATTCTGACCCTCGGCAAGAGCAGGATAGCTGGCTGCATCCTGAGGACCGCGTACGCGGCCGTAGCTTGAACTTGCGGGGAGCAGGGGATCAACGCGCTCGGTGCCGGGACGTACGGAGTACATGGTCTCCTGGTCGAGCTGGGCACCTGTTGAGTGCTGGAAGCCCCAGAATGCGTATGCACGGAAGCCCTTTGCATAGTCGGGATCATTCTGATCAGTTACCTTCTCAATGAATACAGAGGGGTCGAAGCCGATGCAGCTGCCTTCGATGGCTGCTCCATTCTCACCGAGGTTCAGGGGAGTGAAGGGGCCGTCGGGACGGTCACCCTTGCAGACCATTGCCTCACGACGGGGACCACGGCTGTGGGGATAGAGATAATATACCTTCTTGTCCTTACCCTTGGCATCCTTCTCGATAACCTCTACCAGATCAGGAGCGTACATTACGTCCCAACGGCCGTTGGCTGCCTGGTATGTGAATACAGGACCGTCATCACGCCACTCATTAAGGTTCTCTACAGGTGCTGACCAGATACGGATATCGGGACCGCAGTAACGGTTTGCGCTTACATCGTGTGAGCCGATGATATATGCACGGTAGTGTCCGGGACGGTCAGGATCCTCAAATACCTTGGGCTCGCCATCGGGTACATGCTCCCAAAGGGGCAGGTAGGGGTTACCGGTACCTCCGTAATTATGCACAAATCGCTGCGAGGCTTTCACCTGGCCCTCCTGGACCTTTTTCGCAGCTGAAACGTTCTGCGTGGACAGAACCAAAGCACCTGCCAAGAGCAGCATGGTACTTTTGAAAAGTCTATTGGCTGTCATTTTATAGATAATTGGTTATTTGGTTATTTAAATTTTCCTTTCTATTAGATTACAAAAATAGCAAAAAGTTAAATGTTAAATTAAATCCAGGAGCAGGGGAATGTCCTGTCCGGAGATGCCTTTTTCAAGCAATAACGGACGGTCCTTCTCAAATTCAGCCTCAAACTGCTCATTTCCAAGAAGTTTACGGCTCTGACGGTAGAGCGATACAGCCCTCTGGATATTACCGTCCACAAAGTATGCATGGCCGGCATTGAGGCAGTCATTACCGGTTGGTTTGCCTGCCACGATTTTGTCATAATATTCAACAGAACGGTCCAGACGGCCGGCCAGGAAGGCGCACCATCCGATGGCTCTCCATGCCTTGGGATAATCGGGCTTGAGGTAATCTACCTTGAAGAAACGGGTCAGGGCGTCGTCATAACGCTTAAGGTCAACCAGACAGTCACCTATCTGTATCTGCAGTGATAGGTTATCGGCACTCTTCTTTTCGGCCTGCAGGAGCAGTTCAAGGGCCTTTTCGGGCTGTCCCAGAATGCGCAGGCACTGGGCCGAGTGGCGAAGAGTCCAGTTGTTGTCGGCCTGGATAAGGTCGGCGCGATGGTATGCATCAAGGGCCTCCTTGTATGACTGTGTGCGCTGCAGCGCGTATCCCATCTGCTGGTAGAAACGGTAATCGGTCGAATAGGGGTGTGCGGTTGATTCCATCAGACGGAATGCCTGAACGGCCTCCTCATAGTAGTTCTTGCCAAGCAGCCAGGCGGCAATGGCCTGCTCTGACTCTTCAGTTTGGAGAAGAGGTGATACCGGATTGCCAGTCAACAGGTTAAGGTTGCCGTCAAATGGGTTGTGAAACTCGTGACGGCGGCTGAACAGGTTGAAGAAACGGTACAGGTCATGGGCGTACTGACGGGCCGAGAAGGTCTCCGTGACATTCTGTGGCGATGCGCTTGTGGCTTTCTCATCCATGGCCTCAAGGGCCTCCTCATTTATCTGTCCTGTAAGCAGGTCACGCTGCTCACGCGGTATCTGTGAGAAGGTGAGTGCTATGGAATACTTGTCAGAATTGCAGAATATGCCGCTGGCGAGCATTGATTTGCCGATTGTAGAGGCCAGGGCATCGTCTCCAAGGGCCTTGCGGACATCGGGCTGGTCCATGCTGAATACGCGGAACCAGTTGTGTATCTCGCGGAAGAAGGGATAGTTCTTGAGGTTTGAGAAGGTGCTCATATAGACATCGGCCCCCTCCATCTGGAGTTCGGACATCTGCATGAGCTTGTCCTTGATCTCAGGTTTCTCAATCCACTCGTTCCAGTCGGGGCTAACGTCGTCACGCTCCAGCTCCTCACGCATAAGGTCCCCCAGTTTGGGATTACGCAGCATTGTGGGGATGAATTCCTCACGCATACGGCGGTCTATCTCCTTGGTTTCACGGCACAGCAGCAGTGACATCTGGACCTTGAGCATACGCTCGGTGATGCCGGGTACATCCTGCAGCAGTTTTATGCGGTTGGTTACCTCGGGGAAATAGGGTATGAGTTCCTTGTAGCCGCCCAGTGCAACGGCCAGTCCGGTGAGTGCGCGGACCGATACGGCCGTACTCAGGTTCTCGGCTGCCTGGCAGAGGAAAATACATTTCAGGGGGTCGAAACGCTCCATCAGGGAGAGTGTCACAGCGCTTATCGCAAGGGCTGAATCATCTTCCATAACGAGCGGAGAATCAATGAGTTCAAGCAGTGATGCTGAATCTTCTACGGTCCACTCTCCGTTGGTCCAGATAAGGTCGAACAGCAGGCCTAAGTTGCGCTCGTGGGATTCAACATCTCCAAGTTCCACAAAGGATTCCAGAGCCAGGCGCAGACCTTCAATATTCTCGGTTCTGGACAGACGGGAACGCAGGTGCTGGTAGTAGAGGAGCATGGATTCGGGCTGCAGACGGGCCTGCAGTACATCATCGTTGAGCAGGAGGGCACGGCGAACCAGCTGGCGGTAGACCTCGTTGCGGTGCTCATCGGGCGAACCCTGGCTGTAGTACTGCAACATGTACTTGTAGGAGCGGTCTATATCCTCAAAACGGGACGATGCGGACCAATCGGCCACACCCGACATCTGGGCCTGGATCTGCTCCAATGCCTCCTTGAGATGTGCCTGCAGCAGGAGTTCCCTGATATGCTGCGCACGCTTTTTTATATCCTCTTCAACACCCATAATAAAAGAAACCGCAGGAACGGACGCCCTGCGGTTTCAAATATACGAATTTTATTCGGAATTAGCCCTTGATAGCAGCGATACCCGGGAGGATTTTTCCCTCGATAGCCTCGAGCAGAGCACCACCACCGGTTGATACGTATGATACCTTATCGGCAAAACCGAACTGCTTGACAGCGCTTACAGAGTCACCGCCACCAACGAGTGAGAATGCACCGTTCTTTGAAGTTGCGTTGGCAACTGCAGTAGCGATAGCCTTTGTACCGGCCTGGAAGTTGCTGAACTCGAATACACCGGCAGGACCGTTCCAGAGGATGGTCTTGGATGACTCGATTACACCAGCCATAGCCTTAGCAGAAGCAGGACCTATATCCATACCTTCCCAACCGTCAGGTACGTTGTTGTTGTCAACAACCTGAGTGTTGGCGTTGTTGTCGAACTTGTCGGCAGCGAGGCAGTCAACGGGGAGAACGATGTTTACACCGAGCTCCTTAGCCTTGGCCAGAACAGCCAGAGCTACGTCAACCTGATCGGGCTCGCAGAGTGAGTTACCAACCTTACCGCCCTTGGCCAGAACGAAGGTGTAAGCCATACCGCCGATGATAACCAGGTTATCAACCTTCTGCAGCAGGTTCTCAATGATTGTGATCTTGGAAGAAACCTTAGAACCACCGATGATAGCGGTTACAGGCTTAACTGAGTTGTTCAGAACCTTCTCAACAGCTACAACCTCCTTCTCCATGAGGTAGCCGAACATCTTGTGGTCAGCATCGAAGAAGTCAGCCATAACAGCTGTGGTAGCGTGCTTGCGGTGAGCGGTACCGAATGCGTCGTTTACATAAACGTCAGCGTATGAAGCGAGAGTCTTGGCAAATTCCTTCTGAGCAGCCTTGAGCTCCTTCTTGGCAGCATCGTAAGCGGGATCCTCCTTCTCAATGCCACGGGGCTTGCCTTCCTCCTCAGCGTAGAAACGAACGTTCTCGAGCAGAAGAGCCTCACCGTCCTTAAGAGCAGCAACCTGCTCCTGAGCCTTAGCGCAGTCCTCTGCGAACTTAACATCAACACCAAGGCACTCTGAAACGTGCTTCAGGATGTACTTGAGTGAGTACTTGGGATCCGGATTCTTCTTGGGACGACCCATGTGTGAAGCGATGATAAGACGACCGCCATCGGCGATGATCTTCTTCAGGGTGGGCATTGCAGCGACGATACGGGTATCATCGGTGATGTTGAAGTTCTCATCAACAGGAACGTTGAAGTCTACGCGTACGAAAGTCTTCTTTCCGGCGAAATTGAATTGATCAATTGTCATAATTCTGTTTGTTTATGGTTAAATTATTTCTCTCTGTTCTGAAAAAACTTGGAGTAGGGCGGCAGGTCCTGGGTAAGCCATACGTTACCTCCTATGATGGTGTCATGGCCGATGGTTATGCGGCCAAGTACCGATGTGTTGGAGTAGATTACCACGTTGTCCTCGATGATAGGATGGCGCGGTACGTTTATAGGATTGCCGTTCTCGTCAAACTTGAAACTCTTGGCACCAAGCGTAACTCCCTGATAGAGCTGTACATGGTTGCCTATGATTGCAGTCTCGCCGATAACCACTCCTGTACCGTGGTCGATGCTGAAATACTCGCCGATGCGGGCACCCGGATGGATGTCTATGCCGGTAAGCGAATGTGCAAGTTCAGTGATTATGCGGGGCAGGATGGGTACTCCCAACTCAAGCAGGCGGTGTGCCATACGGTAGTGATACATGGCTACCAGTGACGGGTAGCACAGGATTACCTCCTCATGGCTTACTGCTGCGGGGTCACCGTCAAAGATGGCCTTGACATCGGTTCCCAACAGGCGGCGGAGTTCAGGAATGCTCTCTATGAACTGCTGTGCGATTTCTTCGGCACAACAAGGTGTGGACTCATGGAATATCCGGCTGATATAGTCAATCTGATGTGACAGAATGGTATACAGGCGGCTTAAAGACGTGGAGAGGTCAACCGCTCCGAAGAAATTGCCGAACACCACATGGCGGAACAGCTTGACCGCCTCCTTTATCTCGGCACGGTCAATAGAGCGCTCCTCAACCTTGGGGATGTACTTATCGGCTTTCTGCAGGGACTTTTTTACATCCCTGATGCTTTCAAAAATGTCTTTCTTTTCCATTGCCTACTCGTAACAGACCGCAAAATTAATCAAAATCACGCAAACATATGTCATTAAGGCAGCAATTTGCACATTTTGGTGAACGAGCGGTACATACGTACCGGCCATGAAGTATAAGCCAGTGGTGCGCATCGGACAAAAGGTTATTGTCAAAGTGCTTAACCAGTTCTTTTTCAACGCTTAACGGTGTGGTGCAGCGCTTGGGTACAAGGCCGATGCGGTGGCTTACGCGGAAGACGTGGGTGTCTACCGGCATTGCCTGGCCTCCGAATGCCACTGCAAGCATTACGTTGGCGGTCTTGCGGCCTACGCCGGGCAGGGTCACCATATCCTCCATGGTGTCGGGAATACGGCCGTCAAAACGGTCGCAAACCATGCGGGCCATCTGGGCCAGATGCTCGGATTTGGCGTTGGGATATGAGACGCTCTTTACGTAGGGGAATATCTGCTCAGGAGTGGCTGCTGCCATGTCCCGGACGGTGGGGAATGCCTCAAACAGGGCAGGCGTGACCATATTGACACGCTTATCGGTGCACTGTGCCGAGAGCATTACGGCTACAAGCAGCTGGTAGGGAGATGAAAAATGCAGCTCGGTGGCGGCATGGGGATACTCCTTGGCCAGCCTCTGGCTGCATAAATCATATAGTTCCCTCTTTTTCATAGGGAAGTGTTATCAGTTTGCTGCCTCAAACTCCTTGAGGAAGCGGACGTCGTTCTCTGAGAACATGCGCAGGTCCTTGACCTGGTATTTGAGGTTGGTGATACGCTCTATACCCATTCCGAGAGCGAAACCGGTGTACTCCTTGCTGTTTATGCCGTTGAGTTCCAGTACGTTGGGATGTACCATACCGCAACCCAGGATCTCAACCCAACCGGTACCCTTGCAGAAGGGGCAGCCCTTACCGCCGCAGATGTTGCAGCTGATATCCATCTCAGCTGAAGGCTCCGTGAAGGGGAAGTAGCTGGGGCGCAGACGTATCTTGGTATCGGGACCGAACATCTGCTGTGCAAAGTAGAGCAGTACCTGCTTGAGGTCTGTAAAGCTTACGTTCTTGTCAACGTAGAGGGCCTCAACCTGGTGGAAGAAACAGTGTGCGCGATAGCTGATGGCCTCGTTACGGTATACACGACCCGGGCAGATGATGCGGATAGGGGGCTCTGAAACTTCCATTACGCGGCTCTGTACGGATGATGTGTGGGTACGCAGGATGATGTCGGGATGTGCCTCAACAAAGAAGGTGTCCTGCATGTCGCGTGCGGGGTGATCCTCGGCGAAGTTCATGGCTGAGAATACGTGCCAGTCATCTTCGACCTCGGGACCATCGGCCAGAACGAATCCAAGACGTGAGAATATCTCGATGATCTCATTCTTGACAATGTTCAGCGGGTGGCGGGTACCGAGTTCTACGGGATAGGCGGTACGGGTCAGGTCGGGCTTCTCATCAACGGCTTTCTTGGCCTCAAATGCCTCCTTAAGGCTGTTGATCTTATCCTGGGCCAGGTTCTTGAGCTCGTTGAGCTTCTGTCCGATCTCACGCTTCTGGTCATTAGGCACGTTACGGAAATCGGCCATAAGGTCATTGATGGCGCCTTTCTTGCTTAAGTACTTGAGTCTCAGGGCTTCCAGCTCATCGGCTGACTGCACCTTGAGATTGTTTATCTCAGCGATTAACTGTTCAATCTTCTCTAACATCGCGGTTACTGTTTTTCGGAGTGCAAAATTAGCAAAAAATGAGTGGAACACCAACTAGAATGAGTATTTTTGCAGCATGACAATAAGAGACAATTGTTCACTTGCGGACAGGAATACTTTCGGTATGGATGTCAGGGCAAACAGCCTGATTGACTGGGCCACTACCGATGAACTCAAAAACGCCCTGCTCGATATCGAGAAGCCCGTTCTGATGATAGGAGGAGGCAGCAATCTGCTGTTTATGGGTGATTTCAAGGGCACCGTTCTGCATTCTACGATATCATCAATCGAGATAATAGGAAGAACTGATGACCACGTTCACGTAAAGGTGGGCGCAGGTGTAGTGTGGGATGATTTTGTTGCCTGGTGCACCATTAACGGCTTCTGGGGTGTTGAGAACCTCTCGGCCATTCCCGGTGAGGTGGGAGCAAGCGCAGTGCAGAACATAGGAGCGTACGGCGTTGAGGCAAAGGACGTTATAGACACTGTCCAGACCATATGCCTGGCCGATGGAACCGAGCGTGATTTCAGCAACTCCGAGTGCAACTACGCATACCGTCAGAGCATTTTCAAGAATGAGCTGAAAGGCCAGTATGCCGTTGCATACGTGATATATGCACTATCTACCGTTCCTCAGCCGAAACTGGGCTACGGTGCACTGGAGCAGGAGGTTGAGCGCCTGGGCGGTCCCACACTGGCCAACATAAGGCAGGCTGTGATTTCCATACGCGAGAGCAAACTGCCGGATCCCAAGGTTCTGGGCAATGCAGGCAGCTTCTTCATGAACCCCGTGATATCTGAGGAGGAGTTCAATATAATAAGGAGTAACTATCCTGACGTACCCTCATATGCCGCACCCGGCGGTGTCAAGGTTCCTGCAGGCTGGCTGATTGAGAAAACGGGCTGGAAAGGCCGCTCACTGGGTCCTGCAGCCGTTTATGACAAGCAGGCACTGGTGCTCGTAAACAAGGGTGGGGCCACCGGGGCCGATGTCAAGCGCCTGGCTGACACCATCATTGCGGATGTGAAACAGAAATTCGGAATAACCCTCTCAACCGAGGTGAATTACATATGAAACTCACATTTCTTGGAACCGGAACTTCAATAGGCGTACCTGAGATGCGCTGCCACTGCCAGACATGCCAGTCGACAGACCCGCATGACAAGCGTCTGCGCACATCGGCCCTGATTGAAACCGACGCCGTGAAAATCATAATTGACTGCGGTCCGGACTTCCGTCAGCAGGCTTTAAGAGCCGGTATTGAACAGCTTGATGCTGTGATTGTTACGCATGAGCATTATGACCATATAGGAGGTCTGGATGACCTCCGTCCTTACTGCACTACAACCACTATTCCGATATACGCCGAGAAGAATGTAATCGACCATATCGTCCAGAGCATGCCGTACTGTTTCTGCAAGACCAGCAACCCGCGTATTCCCCATATGGAACTGCGTGAGATACGTCCGTTTGAGAAGTTCACAGTAGGTGATCTGGAGATACTGCCGCTGCGCGTGATGCACGGCAATCTGCCGATACTGGGCTACAGAATAGGAAAACTGACTTATATAACTGATATGAAATCGATTGACGAGGAGTCTGTCAATCTTATAAAAGGGACTGAGACTCTGATAGTTAACGCTCTGCATACCAAGGAGCATCCCACGCACCAGAACGTGCGTCAGGCTGTGCTGTTTGCGGAGAGAATAGGGGCTAAACAGACCTATTTCGTTCATATGAGCCACCGTGCAGGCATGCATGCAATCATGAACCCCAAGTTCCCCAAGAACGTTCAGTTTGCATACGACGGCCTGGTGCTTGAAATAAAATGATACAAAAGGGGACAGGCCCCAATTGTATCATTTTGAAAAAATATTATCTTTGTAACGGAATTAACAAGATATATAAGTGGATACAATCTATCAGATTCTCAAGATGTTAGGCTGTCTTGCGCTGTTCCTTTTCGGAATGAACCTCATGAGCAGCAGCCTTCAGAGATTTGCAGGCAAGGGTCTGCGTTCGTTTATTGAGAAGATGACTTCCAACACCGGTAAATGCCTTTTTACCGGTTTTTTAGTGACCGTACTCGTACAGTCATCGACCGCAACCACACTTATGCTGGTAAGCTTTGTGAATGCAGGTCTTATGACATTACGCAGTGCAATCGGCGTCATCATGGGTGCAAACATCGGTACAACGGTAACTGCTTGGCTGTTTGCCGTATCGATGGACGGATCTTTCAGCCTTGGTGCTATTGCCATCCCACTGATATTCGTGGGATTTGTACTGTCATCATTCTTCAAGAAACAGAAAACCAAGGATTTCGGCTCATTCCTGATAGGATTTGCATTCCTGTTCCTGGGTCTGAGCATGCTTAAGGATACATCTTATCCGCTGCTCTCAAGCGAGGGTGTACGTAATTTTCTTGCTCCTATAACCGATATGGGGCTGAGCACAGTGCTGTTCATTATAATCGGTGCTGTGATGACATTCTGCCTGCAGTCATCGGCCGCCGCAACAAGTATCACAATGCTTCTGCTGGCCTGCGGTGTGATTACCTTCCCGAATGCCGTAGCGTTCATCCTGGGTGAGAACATCGGAACCACAATCACTTCAAACCTGGCTGCAACATCAACCAACATCAGTTCAAAGCGTACGGCTCGTGCGCACCTGGTATTCAACCTGTTCGGTTCAATACTGGTAATTGCGCTGTTCCAGCCTTATATGCGCCTGAACGCCTATATCGTTGAGGCTCTGGGATTCCCCAATCCTTTGACATGTGATTTCACGCTGCTCTCACAGACTGACCTTACAGGTGAGGCCCTGCAGGCTCAGACAACCCTGGCAAGCAGTCTGCCGTACAGCGTTGCAATAGTTCACTCACTGTTCAACATCATCACAACCCTTATCCTGGTATGGTTCATACCGCAGCTGGAGAAGCTGGTTATGAAGATGGTTCCCAACAAGGAGGAGGAGAAAGAGGTATTCCATCTGGTTTATATCGGCAAGGGTAACGCCAATCTGGCTGAGCTGTCAATAACCGAGGCCCGCAAGGAGATCAACCACTTCGGTGAGATTTGCGAAAAGGGATTCGGATATGTACGTCAGGCCATTCAGGAGTCTGAGACTGACAAATTCGAGGATTTCCGCGAAAAGCTTGTCAAGTATGAGGAGATTACGGACCGTATTGAGTTTGAGATTGCCACATACCTTAACCAGGTGAGCCAGAATGAGATATCGGACCAGGCCCGTATGCAGGTCAAGGCTTATTTCAAGATAATAGGCGAGATGGAGTCTCTGGGTGATTCAGGTGAGGCCATTTCACGTCTGCTGCAGCGTAAGCGCGACCATAACAAGGTGTTCAACGACATCATGCGCAAGCGTATAAACGAGATGCTTGACACCATGCAGAATGCATATGATGTGATGAACGCCAACCTGGCCGAAGCCAACGTAACTGACATTACAAACGCCTACAAGGCCGAGGATGCCATAAATGATATGCGTGACGCGCTGCGTGAGGAGCACCTCAAGAACATGGAGGTAAAATCCTATGACTACACGGCAGGCGTTTACTACTTCGATCTGATTCAGGAACTTGAGACGATGGGAGACTTCATGATCAACATCTCCCAGGCACTGCAAGGCTTGAGTGCTTAAGCGATAATTGATAAAAAAGAAATCCCCGGAGGTCATCCGGGGATTTCTTTTACTCTTCAGGTTTTACATGTTTGGCCGATGACCGCGGTCGTACATTGGCCCGGCCGGCTTCCAGGATTGCGTTCTTGCGACGCATGATAGCCTCCTCGGCCTTACCCTTTTCAGGACTGTACAACTTGTCATACTTGGCGCGTCCAACCTTGACGTGGCGTACCGGGAACTCTGCGATATCGTTCAGAGGACCGCTGATGGTCACACCCAGACGGATGGGCAGCGGGCACTTTACAAGCGATATGTTGTAGTTGCAGCTGAGTCCGGCATCGATGTTATGACGGCCGCTCAGGATTGCCTCGTAGCGATCCATCTTGATGCGGGTAGGATAGACGTCAACCTTGCCGTCAAGTACCTGCAATTCAACATCCAGACTGTCTATGATTGGCTTAGCGTCCTTGCTCATGAGCAGTTTACGCTTGATCTCGTCAAACATCTCACAGTCAAGTACCTGGAGGTTTGCACCCTCAATCACAGCATTGCTGATAAGCGTGAACATCTGCGGATACAGAGGTCCGTAGGTCACGTAATCAGGCTCCAGATAGGTCTGGGCGGCAAAGTGGAACTGTGCCTTACCTGAGAATGCTCTCAACATAGGCATGATTGAGTCAACTGCAGGAACGATGTCGATGAGTTCATCAATCTCGATATCCAGCAGATGGAAGTCAAGCTCCATGAAGCGGTCCTGGACATTGGGAGTCTTATAGATGGCAGTCAACTGCATCTCGGCGGCCTTTGATGAGAAACCGAGCTCCTGCAATACCATGACACCGTCCTTGATTGAGATGTCACCGCCTACGTTGTTGAAGGTGTGATCGTTGAATTCAACCTCGCTCAGGTTGGTGTAGAGTGTCAGGTCAATGCCCTTAGGTATCATGATAGGACCGGTGCTGATGGTGTCCTGGCCCTCTTCAATCTCCTGTACGGTCTCCTCGGCAACCTCCTGGCTCTCTTCATCGCCGGTAAGTGCCATGAGCCTGTTCAGGTTCATGTGGTCAGACTCAAGTGAAAGCTCACCGGTGAGCAGACCGGTACCGTCCATGAATTCACCTATGTTATAGATGTCACCCCAGAGCTGGATATCGGAATCATCAATCTCGGCACGGCACTCGTTGATGTTGAATCGGCCCAGAGAGAAGTCAAAGTCAAGGGTCTTGAGGCAGATGGGAGAGGCCAGCATGTCAACCTGACCGTCTTTGAGTATCATCTTGACCTGAGGATTCCACTGATTCAGTATCTCGGTCTTGGTGGAGTCATACTGTGCCATGGCCTGCAGTTTGGTGGCACCCAGCATTGCTGAGAGGGTGCTGCCCATGCTGGCTGCAAGCTCGTCGAATCCGACATCGGCCTTCATGGCGATAGTGCCATCGGCAGGTGCCATGTTGAGTGCTATGGCGGTGTTCTTAAGGGTTCCGAATATGGTGTCCATATCGGCCTCAAGAGTGCCTACATTAATGCTTACCTGAGCATTCATCTTATCCACGTCTTCATCCAGTCCGGCCACCGATGCACTCAGATTGAGGTTTTCAAGTGATGCGTTGATGGTGGTGGAGTCAACCATGGAGAGGTCGAGGTCTGTAGCCGTTATGTTGACATCGGCGGTCTGACGCTTGCGGTCAACTGCTACGCGGCTGGGGTAGACTGCCTCAAGTGACAGTTTGCCTGATGCGGCCTTGAGCGAATCATTCATGCATGCGTCCAGATTTCTGAGTCCTATCTTGGCCGATGCGTTATCCAGAACGGGTCCGTTGTCAGCCAGGGCACCCTTGACGTTGATGTCCAGTCCTACGGTTCCGTGCACGTCAATGCCTTCGAGAGCATCGGCGAATGCCTCCGGAATCATGGAGATGAGACGGTCTATGTCAAGGTCACGCGGTGTGCGGATTCTGGCACGTCCTGCAACTGTCTGCTGGCCGCCGAGTGCTCCGTTGGCGTTGAATGCTATCTGCTGGCCGTCAATGCGGATGTTGGAGCCCTCCTTGACGTTGAAACGGGTTATGTCCCTGTTTGTCTCAACAGGCAGGGTGAATCCTAATGACCATCCGGGAACATACAGGGCGCTGTCCATCTCTACACTTACTGACGGGGTGTTGAACTCGGCCAGCAGTGATATGTCATCATCCTTGATGGTGGCATCGGCCCTGAATGAAAGTTCATCGGTGATGACGTTCATGGGATCCTCGCCGCCCTGGTCATATTTGGTTCCTTCAACGTCTATGGCCAGACTGGTGTTGACATCGCTCAAATCAAGCTTGAGGGCGCCTTCCAGACCTAGCAGAACCTTTTCTATAGAGGCGTTGGTGATGGTTCCTATGGAATCCTCAAGTGTGAGTGAGATGTCACGGGAATCAAATGTGAATCCGCTTACGTTGGCATTGTCACCTGCAAGGCTGGCCTTATCGGCCTTCATGACTATGTTTCCGGTCTCGGTCATCATGCCCTCGGATGAGTAGGTGAGGTTTGATGCGGTGATGCGGAATGCGGTCATGAGGTCTCCCAGGCCTTCACTGCCCATGGTGCAGCTTGCGTTGCTCAGAACCAGCTTGAGGTTGTTCAGGTTGGCCTTGATGTCATCCATGGTGGCCTGTGTCTCCTTGAGGTTCAGGGTCAGGTCTGCAGAGACATCTTCATTGTACTTGGCGAGAACGGCGTCAAGGTCTATGTCCTTGAGGTATGCCGTAACGTCCATAGAATCAGTCTTTATGGCTGCGTTGACCGATGCCAGCTTGATACCGGCTTTGGCATCCAGGCTGTCGTAGTTGAGCAGTCCCTTGAGTTCAATGTCAAGACGGTTGATTCCGGCATCTATGCCTGATGAGAGGTCCTTGTAGGATGCGTTGATGTCCTTGATTGATATCTTCTGCAGGTCAGCATAGATATCCATGCTGCTCTCATCATCCTTGGGTTCCTCTTCTTCCTCCTGGGAAGTGCCGAACACATCCAGGTTGGAGCTGCCGTCGGCCGCAGTATAGAGGTTGGCGGCTATTCCGTTGATAAACAGGTTGGTAAGGATGATCTTTTTCTCCTTGTAGAGGGTCTTGAAATCAACGGTCACCGTGAATTCGTCAACGGCTGCTAGCGTATCATACGGAGAGGTCTCCATGTCATCATACACTACAAGGCCGTTCAGACGGAATCCCAGGAACGGATATGAACCCACAAGAGTCAGGTCCACGTCATCAATCTTGGCGCGGGCGGGAGAGTATCGGTCAATGGCCTTCTCTGCAATTTTGGTCAAGCTGGATGATGAAAATACCAACCAGCATGCTACCAGTACCAGTATCAGGACCAGTCCGATGAGTGATCCCAGGGTGATTCCGGTAATCTTGAGGGCTTTTTTAGCTTTTGGTTTCATTATTTCTTCTTAGTGAAGACGATTATTGTCTTAGACGAATCTTCCTTGTCGTAAACCTCCATCCTTGTCTCATTGAGTTCCTCAACGATGAAGACGGTGAATGTTACGATCTGAGACTGGCCTTCTTCATATTTATCGAACTTGAGTTCCAGCTCATCGCCGTCAAGGCTCCAGGTAAAGGTCTGGGTTCTGCCTGCTTGTGTGCGTGAACCGGTGTAATCATCATTGAAAACGTAGCTCCAGGTATTTGTGGACCATGAACCGATCAGCAGATCCTCATCATATTCATCTTCCAACAGGCTACAACCGGTGAATACAAACAGAACGGTTGCGAGCACATACGAAAAACGGGCAAGTTTCTTTTTCATAAAGCAATCTAATTAGGTTAATACCTTTAATAATATAGTTTAGTTTGGGCGAAGTTAAGCAATTTTTACATATGCTGTAATCCGACTGCTCTAAAGAACAATTCAAACGGGAATAATATACAGTTATCAAACAAAAAAGGTAAATTTGCAGGTCTTTTTAAGGAATTGACTTTATGTTCAGATCAAAAACATGTGGAGAGCTCCGTCTGGCCGATGCCGGCACGACCGTTACATTGGCAGGATGGGTGCAGAGAGTTAGAAAAATGGGTGGTATGGTCTTTGTTGACCTGCGTGACCGCTACGGCATTACCCAGCTTGTGTTTGATGACGCTACTGATGCCGCTCTTTGCGAGCAGGCAAACCGTCTGGGACGCGAATACGTTATCCAGATTACCGGTAAGGTAAGCGAGCGTTCAAGCAAGAACTCCAAGATTCCCACAGGTGACATCGAGATCCTGGTTAATACACTGAATGTCATCAATGCGGCCGATACGCCTCCTTTCACAATCGAGGACGAGACCGACGGCGGTGATGACCTGCGTATGAAATACCGCTATCTTGACCTGCGCCGCCAGTGTGTCCGCAAGAACCTGGAACTGCGCCACAAGATGGTTATGGAGATCCGTAAGTTCCTGGATGATCTGAACTTCATGGAGGTTGAGACACCTATCCTTATCAACTCAACTCCTGAGGGTGCACGTGACTTCGTTGTACCTTCACGCATGAACCCCGGTCAGTTCTACGCTCTGCCTCAGAGCCCCCAGATCCTCAAGCAGCTGCTTATGGTATCAGGTTTTGACCGTTACTTCCAGATTGCCAAGTGCTTCCGTGACGAGGACCTGCGCGCTGACCGCCAGCCTGAGTTCACCCAGATTGACTGCGAGATGTCATTCGTGGAGCAGGAGGATATCCTCCAGATATTTGAGGCCATGGCCAAGCATCTGTTCAAGAGCATCCTTAACATAGACTTTACAGAGCCCTTCCAGCGTATGACCTGGCAGGACGCTATGAAATACTACGGCTCAGACAAACCCGACCTCCGCTTTGACATGCACTTTGTTGAACTGATGGATGTTCTCAAGGGCTACGGATTCGGCGTATTTGACGGTGCCGCTTACATCGGCGGTATCTGCGCAAAGGGTGCCGCTACATACACCCGCAAGCAGATTGACGCTCTTACTGAGTACGTTAAGCGTCCGCAGATAGGCGCAAAGGGTATGGTTTATGCCCGCGTTGAGGCTGACGGCAGCGTTAAGTCATCGGTCGACAAGTTCTACTCTCAGGAGGTTCTGCAGCAGCTTAAGGCTGCCATGAACGCTGAGGCTGGTGACCTGATCCTGATTCTTAGCGGTGATGACGCCATGAAGACCCGCAAGCAGCTCTCAGAGCTCCGTCTTAAGGTGGCCGATGAGCTGGGCCTGCGTGACAAGAACAAGTTCAAGTGCCTCTGGGTCATTGACTTCCCCATGTACGAATGGTCCGATGAGGAGAACCGCCTCATGGCTATGCACCATCCGTTCACAAGCCCCAAGCCCGAGGATGTTCCTCTGCTGGATACTGATCCTGCAAGCGTTCGCGCCAATGCATATGATATGGTAATCAACGGTATTGAGGTTGGTGGCGGTTCTATCCGTATCCACGACAGCAAGCTGCAGGCTACCATATTCAAGATTCTGGGCTTCACACCTGAGCAGGCTCAGGCCAAGTTCGGCTTCCTGATGAACGCCTTCAAGTTCGGTGCACCTCCTCACGGTGGTCTGGCATTCGGTCTGGATCGTTTTGTCAGCATCTTTGCCAAGCTGGACAGCATCCGCGACTGCATAGCATTCCCCAAGAACAACTCAGGTCGCGACGTCATGCTCGACGCTCCCGGTCCTCTGGACCAGTCCCAGTTGGACGAGCTTCAACTCAAAGTCGATTTGAAATAATACCAACGCACCTGCGTGATAATTGAGCCGCTTCTCTTTTTACCCCTCCGGACCCTAAACGTCGAACTCCTCCTTATAGTCCCCTACGGGGCCTAACGTTCGTCAAACATGCGCCGTTCTTAACGGGATCCTCCGTGGGTCCCTCCCAACGCCTCTCCACTAACGCTCCCCAAACCCCAAGTACTGCTCCTGCAAACAGAAACCTTGTGCAAATGGGGAGTTAGTTAATAGGGTTGGTTTATAATTGTTTGCTCTATTTGATTGTCGGGTTCTCTACGGGTGTCCCAGAGTGCTGTTACCTCTATGTGATTTTCTACGATACGATACACTATTTTGTTGATTTTGCAGACTACAATACTTCTGTATTTGATAGGTAGGTCCGATAACAGTGATTCAATGGAACCCAAATAGGGGTTCTTTGCCAACAGCTTATTTGTACGCTTCATCTCCGTCAAAAAATCGTTCATCGTTTCCTGACCGAATTCATGACGAATGTAACTGGCAGTCCGGAGTAATTGTTCCTTGGACTGCTTGTTCCATCTAACTCTCATTAAGAAGTGTTGTTTAGTGTTTTTCTTGGGCTAGAGCCTCTTCTATTTCTTTGAACATTTCATTGCTGTTCTGCCATTGGCCTGATGCGAACTGTTTTTCGCCTTCAGCAATCATTTGATGTAATTCTTCAATGGAGTAGGGATTGTGTTGTACTGTCGGCTTGACATACATACTTCTTTTACCGGCATTTACAGTATAGGGTGTAGCCGGTTCGCAAACTTCTTTTTTGATGTTTTCCATATCTATGATTTTTCGATGTCTTTCCGCAAAGATAACGTTTTATGTTACAAATGTGCTGATAACGTGCAGAGAAACGTTTTTTAGCACAAAAATCTTTGTGGAGTCGCTCAGAAAGTGGAAATTTGCAGCCGTAATTTTTCAGGGTGAGGTGAAATTCCTCGACCGGCGGTATAGTCCGCGAGCCGAAAGGTTGAACCGTTGAAACTACGGTACCGACAGTAAAGTCTGGATGGAAGAAGAATTTATGAAAAACAAAGCAGTCCTGTCAGGCGTTATTGCGCCTGCAAAACTTGTTTGTGCCAAGGGCATGAACAAGACATCCGAGTTCAGTATTTCGGCTAAGGCCGGCAGTTTGTCATTCAGACTCTTCAAGTTTGCGTGCCTGTTCCTGTTGTTGTTTGCATGGGCAGAGGCATCGGCCCAGAACACTACCGCAACTATCAGCGGTTCGGTGAAAGACCAGGAGGGTGAGCCGCTTCAGGCTGCCTCAATTCTGGTTACCAGCAATGAGACAGGCGCATTCTACGGTACTGTAACCAACCGTTTCGGTATCTTTTCACTGTCGGGTCTTAAGCCTGGTAATTATCTGGTAAAGATCTCATTCTTAGGTTATCAGGATGTGGCTTATGACAATGTGATCCTTTCCTTGGGCAAGGATTACAACTTCAATGCGGTACTTAAGGAGGAGAACGTGAACCTTCCCACCGTTACCATCCGCGGAGAGAGCACACATTTCAATGAGACCCGCACGGGACAGACCTACAACGTTAACAGGGAGAGCATGTCGCTGCTGCCTTCAGTCAACCGCAGC
Organism: uncultured Bacteroidales bacterium; assembly: GCA_902798685.1. Lineage (GTDB taxonomy): Bacteria > Bacteroidota > Bacteroidia > Bacteroidales > Bacteroidaceae > Colenecus. The sequence continues at coordinate 27,963 of CADBXO010000002.1, read as the reverse complement.
ATGCTTGACTACACACGTCTGTCACCTTACAGCGGCATTGAGAACACCATGGCAGGCCGCGACGGCCGTGTTACCACGCTCACAATTGACGGTGCAGTGATGAACAACAGCTTTGGTCTTTCGGCCGATCTGCCCGGCGCCGGCACACCTATATCTATTGATGCGGTCGAGGAGATGCAGATTGCAATAGCCCCGTATGATGTACGTCAGAGCAACTTTACAGGCGGCGGCATCAATGTAATCACCAAGTCAGGTACAAACACCTTCAAGGGTACCGCATACACCTATTTCCATAACGAGAAACTGCGCGGAAACAAAATTGACGGCTTTGACCTGGGTGACAGGGTAAGCAGCAGCCACACCACCGTAGGATTCACGCTGGGTGGTCCGATACTTAAGGACAAGCTGTTCTATTTTGTTAATGCCGAGTATGTTACCACTCCGGGGCCGATAACCGAGTACAGGCTCTCACAAGACGGAGTAGGTGATGATGCATCTAAGATAAGCCGGGTAACGGCTGCTGATATGGACCAGTTTGCCGCTGCACTCAAGGCATACGGTTATGATGCAGGCGGTTATGACCTTACCAACGGTGACCAGACAAACACCAAGGTGCTGGCACGTCTGGACTGGAACATCAACAACAACCACAACCTGATGCTGCGTTACAACTGGACGGGCAACAGGCAGTGGAACACTCCAAATGCCAAGAGCACGGTGGGTGCCAAAGCCGCATCGGATCGCATATCAAAGAATTCGTATGCATTCCGCAATAACTGCTTCAGTATCAATGATAACGCATGGTCAGCCGTAGCAGAGCTCAACAGCCGTCTTAGCGGCAAGATGAGCAACAAGTTCTCAGCCAGCGTATCGGACGTAAGCAATCTCAGAGGCTCGGAATCAGCATGGTTCCCCCATATCGATATCCGCAAGGACGGTGACGCATTCATGAGCGCAGGTTATGAGGCATTCACAAACGGCACCGGTAACTATGTACGTACATATAATATCAGTGACCATATCCGCTGGACACTGTCTCACAGCATCATTACAGCCGGTCTGAGCTATCAGTACCAGAAGGGTGCAACCAACTACCGCATGTACGGTACGGGTTACTACCGTTACAACTCACTTGAGGATTTCATCAACCAGGCTGTTCCTGCAGCATTCGGCATGACCTATACATATGACGGAATCGATGACCCCGCATCACGTACATCATTCGGTCAGACAGCTGCTTTCCTGCAGGCAGAGTCACGTATAACAGACAAGATTACTGTTACTTATGGCCTCAGGGCTGATCATATGCAGTACTATGAGCCGCTTCAGACAAACGAGTCTTTCAAGGCTCTTGACTGGACAAACCACTTCTATGCTCCCGGTCAGGCTCCCGCAGGCTATCAGGCTCCTGTAATTGACAACGGCAAGTGGCCAAAGGCTAACATACAGATGTCACCGCGCGTAGGATTCAACTGGGATGTGGACGATGCACGTACACTTACCGTACACGGCGGCGCAGGTCTGTTTACAGGCAGAATTCCTCTGGTATTCTTTGCCACAATACCCAACAGCAGCGGTATGCTGCAGGGAACCGTGATGTCATCGGACCCCACAAATGCAATGCAGCAGGGCCTTCAGAACAACTTCCTCTACACAGAGGAGGCACTGAAGAACTATCTCAGGCAGCAGGGTCTTTCAATGACCGCCAACCCGAATCCCACGCTTAACAACACCTCAATTACAGGTATTGCAGGTGATTTCAAGCTGCCGCAGGTATTCAAGACCTCATTGGCTATCGATTATGAGCCCGATGACCTGGCATTCCCTCTGGCTGTATCAGTTGAGGGTATCTACAACAAGGATATCAATGCCGTTTATGTAGAGAACTACAACCAGATGAGCGATGACGCCGCAGGACGTTTTGCTGGCGTTGATAACAGAGTGAATTACAATACGGTAACTCCTGTTCAATCGAAGGTTTCAAAGTCAGGAGGCGCCATGGTTATCAGCAATACCGACAAGGGTTACAGCTGGTCTCTGGGCGGAACTCTTAAGGCAGAGCCCATCTACGGCCTCAAGACAGAGTTTGCTTACATACATCAGGTTTCAATGTCCGTACAGGATATGAAGGGATCGGCCCTGAACTCTGCATGGAGCAATGACGTGAACGTAAACAGCCCCAACGAGCTGGTTCTGCGTCCGTCGGCCTATGTAATTCCCGATAAACTGTCAGCAATGGCTACATACCGTCTGGGATATGCCAAGAATAAGTTCATGAGCACTGAGATAGGTCTGTTCTACACCGGATACACTGCCGGAACATACAGTTACACCTATACCAATGACATGAACGGTGACGGCATCACCAATGACCTGATCTGGATTCCTGCAAACAAGGAGGATATTCAGTTCGTTGACAACGGTACAATCACCGCTGCCGCTCAGCAGCAGGCTTTCTGGGATTTTGTTAACCAGGACAAGTACCTGAGCAGCCACAAGGGTGAGTATGCCGATGCAAACGCAGCCCGTATGCCTTGGCTGAACCGCTTTGACCTGCATCTGGCCCAGAACTTCAACGTAGGTGCCTTGATAGGTTCCAAGCGCAGCAACGAGACACTTCAGGTTTCACTCGATATCATGAACGTAGGTAACCTGCTGAACAGCAGCTGGGGCGTAATGAGAACTCCTTCAGCATGCAACAACGGCAAGGTATTGGCCACATATACTGATAATCAGGGAAAACCCATATTGGATGCAGAGGGCCGTCCTCAGTTCACGATGGTGAAAAACAGCGAAGGCCTTGTTTCCAAGACCTTCGATATGGATAAGTCAAATTCCAACTGCTGGTACCTCCAGCTGGGCGTAAAGCTGATATTTGATTAAATACAAAGCAGAGCTATTGAGACCGCAGCAAGTACCATTCCGAGTATTTGGTGCGGTTTCATCTTTTCCTGGAATGCCCACATGCCTACCAGTGCTCCTATGGCTACTATTCCGATGTTATGGAGCGGGAAGAGCAGGGAGGAGTCAATGGTCTTCATGGCCAGCATCAGAGTGTAGGTGCAGAAATAGTTGATAAGGCCCAATGCTGCGCCTCCCAGGATGTTCTTGAACTGGATAGGGGTACGCTTGCCGCTCTCGTCCTTGGTAAAGAATGAGTAGGAGCAAATGACCATGGCCACAAAGAATACCGATGCGGTAACCAGCGACAACTCGCTGTTGATGGCCTGCTGTGAGAGTCCGGCGGCTGTATCGGCCACAGTTACCTTATGCTGAAGCACCTTGAGGAACGAGTTGCTGGCGCCGAATGCCAGGAATACGGAAAGCGGTGCCAGGATGTCCATCAGGGTTATTCTATGTCCGCTTTCCTGCTTTCCGGTCCATACGGTAAGGGTCATGGCAACCAGAACCAGGCATATAAGCAGCCATTTGGGCTTGTCACTGCCCTGGATCATCAGATAAGATACGATGATGGGTATTACCATCGATGCACGACTGCATACTGTGGAGATGGCTACACCTACACGACGGGTGGACTCAGAGAGCAGAACCATGCCGGCCATGAAAATGAATCCCAGTATGATTACGGGCACCAGCCAACTGGCTTTGAGGGGGTTGACAACAACCTCACCGTGAAGTGAGAACAGCAGACCCATCACAAAGGCTGTCAGGTAATTGAAGAATATTGCCTGATGTGAATCGATGTTCTTGCGATGAAATATCTTGAACGCAACAGAGAACATTGCGGCGCATACGGTCGCAATGATCAGAAACAGAATTCCGGTTAAAGTCATTTTTTTATCAGTTAATTAGTCCACGGTTACGGAGCATTGCCTCGGGCTTGGGATCGCTGCCACGGAACTGACGGTAGAGCTTCATCAGGTCATCGCTGCTGCCTTTCTCAAGTATGTTCTGGCGGTAACGCTTGCCGGTCTCCTTGTTGAGCAGGCCCTCCTCCTTGAAGCACTGGAATGCATCGCAGTCCAGAACCTCGGCCCAGAGGTAGCTGTAGTAGCCTGCGCAATAGTCGTTATTGAATATGTGGTTGAAGAATGTGCCGCGGTAACGGTATTCAATCTGCGGTATCATACCCAGTTTGGCCGATATCTCATCCTCGAACTTCTGGTCATCGAAGTTACTGTAATCGGTGAGCATGTGGTACTCCATATCGAGCAGAGCGGCTCCTACAAGCTCTACGGTCTCGAATCCGGTGTTGAAGTGGCCGGCGTTCTGCATCTTCTCAATCAGTGCGTCGGGGATAGGCTCGCCGGTCTTGTAGTGGAATGCGTACTGCTTGAGGATGGCGGGTTCGATCGCCCAGTGCTCCATGATCTGTGAGCACATCTCAACATAGTCATTAGGTGTTGCGGTACCGGCTACGGTCATGTAGTGGCACTGTGTGAGCATGCCGTGCAGGGCGTGTCCGAACTCGTGGAATACGGTGCGGGCATCGTCAATGGAGAGCAGGCAGGGCAGTGTATCGGTAGGAACTGAGAAGTTGCATACGTTTACGATGGTGGGACGCTGGCTGTTACCTGCAAAGTTGTACTCGCCTGTGAAGTTGGTCATCCAGGCTCCCTGACGCTTGGTGGGGCGTACAAAGCAGTCGGTGTAGAAGTATGCCAGGTGGCTGCCGTCGGCATCCAGACACTCCCAGGTCTCGACTGTGGGATGGTAAACGGGCAGGTTGTCTACCTTCTTGAACTTGATGCCGAACAGGGTCTCTGCTACCATGAATGAGCCCTTGCGTACGTTGTCGAGGCTGAAGTAGGGGGTTAACTGTGACTCGTCCAGGTCATACTTCTGCTTGCGCAGCTTCTCAGCGTAGTACCACCAGTCCCATGCCTCCAGCTTGAATTTACCGCCCTCAGCATCAATGATTTTCTGCATCTCGTCACGCTCGCGCTTGGCCTGCGGGAGAGCGTATTTCCAGATCTCCATGAGCAGGTCATAGGCAGCCTGGGGAGTCTTGGCCATGCGGTCCTCGAGCTGCATGTCAGCAAAGGTCTTGTATCCAAGCAGATTGGCAAGTTCCAGACGCAGGGTGAGCGTCTCCTTGACTATCTCCTTGTTGTCAAACTCGTTATTGTTGTTGCCGCGGCTGTAGTAGGCCTTGTACATCTGCTCGCGCAGGTCACGGTCCTTACATGTCTGCAGGAAAGGTATCCAGCAGGGCTTCTGTACGTTGAATGCCCATCCCTGCAGGCCTTTCTCCTTGGCACGGGCGGCTGCAGCCTCCAGCTGGTCCTGACTGAGTCCCTCAAGACGCTTGATATCAGTTACGTTAAGCACGTAGGCGTTGCTCTCGTCAAGGTTGTTCTTGGCAAACTTGATGCGGAGCTCACCCAAGCGGTTCTGAATCTCTACGAAACGCTCTTTTGCCTTGTCATCGAGCAGGGCACCGCCCTTTACGAAACGGCGGTAGTATTTCTTGAGTACTTCCTGCTGTTCAACTGTAAGGCCGATCTTATCCTGTGCGTCGTATAATGTCTTGATTCTATTAAAGATAGCCTCATTCATGTAAAGATATGAATTGGCCTCGGTCTCCATGGGGATGACCTTCTCCTCGGTCTCTTTCATGATGTCATCGGCATCGGTCTCCATAAGGTTGTAGAAGACGCTGCTTACTCTTGACAGCAGGTCATCGGCCAACTCCAGAGGCTCAATGGTGTTCTCAAACGTGGGTGCATCGGCACAGGCGGCTATCTGGTCGATATTGGCCTTGAACTGACGGAATCCCTCCTCAAAGGCGGGCATATAATCAGTTGACTGGATTTTATCAAACTCTACTGCACCATAAGGTAACTTACTCTCCTCAAAGAAAGGGTTTACTCTGTTTTCACTGCACGACATAAACAAAAGCGCTGCTGCTGCAGCCACAATTACTGATTTATTCATATTGTTGACGTTGTTCCCACAAAAATAATACTTTTAGCCACATAACTGGGCCTTTATTGCTATTTTTGCAAAGTACAGGTTTGCAGAATTCATGTCTATTCTAACTCGCAAATATCCTTTCCAAAGGGATGGCAACTGGATAAAAGATTGCCTGATATACTGTTTCATAGTATTCCTTATCCTCTATCTGCTGCAGCCGTTCGGACTGAGTCTCTATCAGGGCAGCATATTGCTTGTTTCTCTGCTTTTTGGCGGTGTTACGTTCCTGTGCTGTCTGGTTTACGGGTATCTGGTGGCAAAACCTATCAAGAAACGGGTGCAGACGTGGCGGATATGGCATGAGATTGTGAGCATACTGGGTCAGGTGCTGTTCATCGGCCTTTGCAATTTCCTGCTCTTTACCTGTGTGTTCCATTATCCTTTGAGGCTTGATCTCTGCCTTACATTCGTTTACTGGACGTTCATAATAGGCATTTTCATATCGGTCCTGTCCACGTTCATGTCTTATCAGCGCTATCTGAGAGGCCGTCTGAATGACCTTCTGGACAAGACTACCGATAAGCAGACGGGCATTGAGGTGACCATTCACGATACCCGAGTGCGCGGAAATGACGTTACGCTGCCCATCAATGACCTGCTTTACATTGAGGCTCAGAAGAACAACGTGGTTGTGGGTTATCTCAAGGAGGGCAAACTGCGCAAGGATGAGCTGCAGACCTCACTTTCGGCGGTTTTGAATGACCTTAGTGAATATGACAATATCTTCCAGTGCCACCGCTCGTTCGTGGTGAATCTTAACAGCATCACCAAAGCTTACGGAAACTCCAACGGCTATACCATGGAACTGGGCGGAGGGCTTGCCACAGTGCCCGTATCACGCTCTTTTGTGGGTAAACTCAAGTCATTTATAGCTTAGTATTTCGTCATTCGGGGATCTCCGTTCGTCAGGGCTCCTAGTTATTCGTCCTCAATTCTAGCTGTCTGTCAGCAGAATTTGGAGGGCATTTTCCCTATTATCATTTTTGCGGCATGGAAAAACGATTGCTGCATTTGATTCTGGTGCTCATGAGCGTAAGTTTCGCAATGGCACAGACAGAGATTAAGGGAAGGGTAAGCGACGAGTACGAGCCGCTCCCGGGTGTTAATGTCTATATAGTAGGAACTATAGACGGAGGTATGACCGATACCGACGGTATGTTCTCATTCAAGACCGATGAGGAGGGTGAGGTTACCCTGTGTGCTTCTTTCCTGGGTTATGACGAGTATAAGGTTACGGCCGATGCCTCAGAACTTGCGTATGTAGAGATCACGCTGCGCGAGAAGCCGCTTTCCATTGATGAGGTGTGCATATCGGCCAGTTCGTTCAGGATCGGCAAAATGGACCAGTTCAAGTCTCTGGACGCCCTGGATGTGGTTATGTCGGCCAATTCATGCGGTGACCTGGTTGCCGCGCTGCAGATGCTGCCGGGTACCCAGAAGGTGTCTGAGAACGGCAAGCTGTACGTTAGAGGAGGCGAGAGCAATGAGTGCCAGACCTTTATAAACGGAATGCACGTGCTGGTTCCCTATAGTACGAATGTTGAGGGACAGACAAACAGGGGGCGTTTCTCACCGTTCCTGTTCAAGGGAATGAGCTTCTCGCTGGGCGGATACAGCGGCGAGTACGGACAGGCGCTCTCATCGGTCCTGCCCATGGAGACCACCGATGCCGCTACGGCCGATAAACTGGGCGTAAGTGCATCACTGGTGGACTGGAACCTGGGCGGCACCAAGGCGTTTGACAGGAGCAGCCTCTCATTCAATGCCGATTATACCGGACTGGAGCTCTACAACAAGCTGTTCCCGGACCGAAACGAATGGACACGTCCTTACGGAAAGCTGTCAGGTGAGGCCCAGTATAAGGCTGAAATCTCATCCAGAAGCACTCTGAAGAGCTATGCGGGCTATGATCTGACCAATGTCGGCTTTATGACCGGCGGCAGGAACCTGCAGATGAACGAGCATAACCTGTTTGCCAATGTCACACTAAATACTTCACTTAAATCCGGTTATTCCCTGTTTGCCGGTGTGGCTGAATCATGGGTTCAGAATGATGTTGACGGCGCTCTGGTGCAGGGTGACAGGTATCATAACATCCGCAATGAGGTTCATCTTAAGGGTGGGGTACGCAGGAGTTTTACATCGGCCCTGAAGCTTTCGGCCGGAATGGAGGACTACATCAGAAACAGCGTAAAGCGTTATAACAATGACGGTTATGATCTTGACTATAACACAGCTGCAGCGTATCTGGATGCTCAGGTAAGACTCTTTCCGCGTGTGTTCCTGACGGCTTCACTCAGGGATGAGTACGTGAGCTACAGCAGGCAGTGGATGCTCATGCCAAGAGCTACCCTGAGCTGTTTCCCCGGTGATTTTTTCCAGGCATCTGTAATGCTGGGCCGATACAGCCAATGCGCTGAAGATGACTACATTGCAAGGAGCGGTGAGGGACTGCGCCAGACTACTGCAGACCATGCGATACTGAGTTTCCAGTACAGCAACGGTCAGAGACTGATCAAGGTTGAACCGTACTACAAGCGCTACCATAACCTGCCTCTGCTGGAAGGTGGCGTCTATACCTCAAACGGTTATGGAAATAGCAGCGGTCTGGACATCTTTGCCGAGGACTGCTCCCTGTTGGACAATCTGACCTTAAGTGCCTCATATTCATACAATAACTCTGAGCGACTTTATCTGGATTATGATGCTCCCAGAACCCCGGAATATGCCTCAAAGCATAACCTGCGATTGTCAGCGAAATACGCGTTCGGCAAGTTCGTAGTCGGTATGGCAGAGTCATATGCAAGCGGACGTCAGTACAAAGCCGGTCAGACGCCGTTCTACAGCAGCATTGATGCCAACGTGACCTACCTGGCTCATCCCAAGGTAATCATCTATGGATCAGTAAATAACATTACAGGCCGAAAGAACGTGTACCGCATTGATCCGGACGGATCACAGGTTATCTCAAGCCGCGACAGTTTCATCTACTTCGGAATATTTATTTCACTTAAAAACAATAAAGCTTATGACATCTCTAATTTCTAAAAAAAGCGTGTTAGCCATTGTATTTATGGCAGTTATCAGTGTGTGCAATGCCCAGAACCAGATGATGGCCCTGATAGGCAGGTCAATGGGCAAGGTCCAGGAACCTACAGCAGAGGCTGTAACCAATTGTGTTGCAGAGCTTAAACGCATCGATGCCATGTATCCTGACAGCCTTGCACCCAAGTATTACACAGCGCTGCAGAGTCTGAACTTTGCGGTTTCCAACCCTCACGATGAGCAGACCGAGAACCTGATGGCCGAGGCAGACCAGGCAATCAAGAAGATGGAGGAACTGGACGGGGCCGATGAGTCTGACGTATGCACGATGAAAGGATTTTTCTACATGGTCCGCATAGTACAGGATCCCGCCAAGAACGGACAGAAGTACTATCTGGAGGTGATGCGCAACTATGAGAAGGCCCTGAAACTGAATCCCGACAACGCCGTCGCCAAGCAGCTGCAGGAGAAATTCTATGAGGGAATGAGTCAAAGATAGGGGTACTTTTGACTACGTCAAAAAAAACCGCTACCTTTGCGCCTTGAAATGATTTGTTATTTGTTATTGAAATGAAAGCATTAAAGATTTTTGCAGCTGCAGCCATGGTAATGGCTATGGTAGCTTGCACAGAAAACAAAACACAGAAAGAAATGACAGACCGTGAACCCGCAAACATTATGGTAGTGGTTGACCTCCAGAAGGATTTCATTGACGGAAATCTTCCTGCAACCGACGGTACCCGCGTTGTTGAGCCCATCAAGTCCAAGCTCACCGCATTTGACAGAGTCTATTTCACTCTTGACTGGCACCCATGGAATCACTGCTCATTCAAGGCCAACGGCGGTATCTGGCCGCAGCACTGCGTACGCTATACCGTTGGTGCAGCACTTCCTGACGGCATTCTGGACAATCTGAACATTGACAATGTACGTTTCCTTCCCAAGGGCCAGGCTCAGGACAAGGAGGAGTACGGTCAGTTTGAGAATACTAAGGCCGATGACCAGGATCTCTTTGTAAAGGGTGACAAGGTTGTAGTATGCGGTATCGCTGCCGAGTACTGCGTTCTTGAGACACTTAAGAATCTGGTTCGTCTGAGCAAGGAGGTAGGTTTTGAACTCTCAGTTTACCTGGAGGGCGTAGCGTCGATCGAGAGCAACGAGCCCCTGGTTACCTACATGAACGAGAACAATATAAAGATTTATAAATAAAGCATTTATGGAGAGCACTATAGTAAGAAGTGTGCTGGAGAATGACCTCTACAAATTCTCCATGTCATACTACTACCAACGGACCACTCCCGAGGGTATAGGCACGTTCAGTTTCAATGACCGTAACGGCATGAAGTTCACACAGGAGTTCGTGAATCTTTTGCGTCAGGAGTTCAAGAAACTGGAGACCCTGGCCCTGACCGATGAGGAGTTCAACTGGTGCCTCTCCAATATCTATTTCATACCTCAGTGCTATTTCGAGTGGCTCAAAGGATTCCGATTCAATGCCGATATCATCGATATCTCGCTTGATGAGGAGGGCCACTTGCACATTGAGGCCAAGGACCTGATTTACAAGGTCACACTGTATGAAATCCCCATTCTGAGTACTGTATCGGAGGTTTATTACAAGATCTACGAGAAGACTGAACCGGATTGGGCATACATAGACAGCCAACTTGAGAAGAAGGTGGCCATATCAAATGAGAACAAGCTCAGGTTTGCCAACTTTGGTATGCGTCGCCGCTACTCACGCGAGGTTGAGGATCATGTAACCGAGTATCTGACACGTAACGCAAAGTACTTCATCGGCTCATCGACCGTATATTTCGCAATGAAATACCAGTCAATACGCCCTGACCTGAAGCCTATCGGCACCATGGCACATGAACTGATGATGGCAACGGCTGCATTCATGGGTCCCAAGGAGGCAAACTACTACGTTATGCGCCACTGGGCCGAGATATTCGGCGGAAACATGGGTACAATGCTGCCTGACTGCTTTACAACCCGCGTATTCCTGCGTAACTTCTCACTCGATATGGCCAAGCTGTACGACGGCGTACGCCACGACAGCGGTGATCCGTTCGAGTTCGGTGACAAGATCATAGCCAAGTACGAATCATACCACATTGACCCCATGACAAAGTCAATCGTATTCAGCGACGCCCTTGACTTTGACCGTGCTCTGGCCATCCAGAAGTACTTTGAGGGCCGAATCAAGGTATCTTTCGGTATCGGCACCAACCTTACCAACGATGTAGGCACGGTAGATCCGCTCAACATCGTGATGAAACTCAAGACTTTCCAGGTGAACCCCCGTCAGCACGTATACCGCTGCGTAAAACTGTCCGACACTCCGGGCAAGGAGCTGGGTGATCCCGATGAAGTTCACAGCTACAAAGTTATACTTGGTTTGATATAAAAAAAGTTGTATCTTTGCACCACACTTAGCAAAAGGTGATGAACATCAGGGAAATAATTGATGCCCTTGAGAGATTCGCGCCTCTGCCACTGCAGGATGATTACGATAATTCAGGCTTGCAGGTTGGAACTACAGAGACCGAAGTTTCAGGGGTTTTATTGTGTCTGGACGTGACCCGTCAGGTTGTTGACGAGGCCATCAACAACGGATGCAACCTGATCATTTCACACCATCCGCTGCTTTTCCGTCCCATTAAGAAACTGACCGATGACAACATCGGAAGCATCGTAATGAGTGCCGTCAGAGTGGGAATTACCGTTTACGCCAGCCATACCAACCTTGACAATGCCTCTAAGGGCGTCAATATGCGTATAGCAAACATCCTGGGTCTGACCGATGTCAAGCCGCTTGATGAGCATGCTGACGGTAACGGCGCCGGTATCATCGGCCGCTTTAAGGATTCCATGACTGAGGAGAAGCTGTTAGCACGTATCAAGGATAAGTTCGGCGTGGCATGCATCCGTCACAATGGTGATCTTGGCCGCAAGATACGCAAGATGGCCGTATGCGGCGGTTCAGGTGCGTTCCTGATAGAAAAGGCAGTGGAGCAGGGGGCCGATGCATTCATGACCGGTGAGATCGGTTATCACCGTTTCTTTGGCTATGACGGCGTTATCAAGCTGATTGAGACCGGTCACTTTGAGAGTGAGCAGTTCACGGTTGACCTGATTGCCGATATACTAAAGGAATCATTCCCCAAGCTGAGGGTGCTTAAAACCGCAAACAAGACGAATCCGATAAATTATTACATATAACTATGGCAACAAAAGACATTAAGAAAGACCCGTCAGAGTACTCTGTAGAAGAGAAACTCCAGTCTCTGTTCCAGCTTCAGTCAATGCTGACCGAGATTGACAAGATCAAGACACTCCGTGGTGAACTTCCTCTTGAGGTTCAGGACCTTGAGGATGAGATTGCCGGTCTGACCACCCGTATCGAGAAGGCCAGCCAGGATGTTGTTGAAATGAGCAAGGGCGTTACCGAGAACAAGAACACCATTGAGGTTTCAAGATCTCAGATCGCCAAGTATCAGGAGCAGCAGGATCACGTAAGCAACAACCGTGAGTTTGATTCACTGAACAAGGAAATCGAGTTCAAGAACCTTGAGGTTGAGCTTGCTGAGAAGCGTATCCGTGAGTTCACACAGGCTATCAACGCCAAGAAGGAGGAGATTGAGAACAACAAGGCTCTGGTTGCAGAGAAGCAGCAGGATCTTGAGGTTAAGAAGTCTGAGCTCCAGGAGATCATCGAGGAGAACCGCCAGGAGGAGGAGAGACTGCGCGAGAAGTGCAAGAATCTCGAGCTCAACATCGAGCCCCGTCTGCTCCAGTCATTCAAGCGTATCCGCAACAACACACGCAACGGTCTTGGTATCGTTTATGTACAGCGTGAGTCATGCGGCGGTTGCTTCAACAAGATTCCGCCCCAGCGTCAGCTTGATATCCGCATGCGTAAGAAAATCATCGTTTGCGAGTATTGCGGCCGTATCATGATCGATCCCGAGCTGGCAGGCGTTAAGGAAGAGGTAAAGAAGGTAGAGGCTCCCAAGCGTCGCACTCGTAAGGCTGCTGCCGAGGAAGAGTGACAAAGGGGACGGTTCCGTTTGGCACGCTAAAAAACAATCCCATCTGAGCTACAATATGCTCAGATGGGATTTTTGTTATTTGTATGCAAGCCAAACGGAACCGTCCCCTTTGTCACCTTGCTAGAGTTCTGCGTATTGGGGAATGTCTTGGAGAAATGTGTATTTACCTGCGTTGTAGTCCATGCGGACACAGTAATGTTTGAGTCCGTTGCTGACTATCAGATAGTCTACGTGGAGGACTAGGTTGTAGCGGGCTATTTGGTCGAAGACCTTCTGGGTGATGGTTACATTGGGTCTTTTGTATTCTACTATGACTTTTGGGGTTCCTGATTTGTCGTAGACTACTGAATCGCAGCGGCGGGACATGGAGTTGAGCGATATGGCCTGCTCATTGGCTATGTGGGATATCGGATAGTTCTTGTAGTTAACCAAGTATGCGACAAAGGCCTGACGGACGTGTTCCTCGGGGGTGAGGGGCGTCCAGAGCTTGCGAACGGGGTCCCAAACGGAGGTTTTTCCACCCTGTTCGGATATTTTTGGCTCAAATGGTGGCAAATTCAAATTGTCTGTCATATCTTTGTCTAATCACAGCGAAGTTAATAATTTGGATTTGAAATGGCAACAGCGGGAACTGCGTATCGTCAGGTTCTGAAGGAACTGGAGAAGGGTAAATACAAGCCGGTATATTATCTTATGGGTGAAGAGGCTTTCTTCATTGATTCCATAGCAGATTACATCAGGGAGCATGCTCTGCCTGAGGAGGCCAGGGATTTCAACCAGTTGGTCCTTTACGGCAATGAGACCTCTATGAATGAGGTTATTCAGCGTGCCAGGGCATATCCAATGGGATCTGACCGCCAGGTAATCATTGTAAAGGAGGCACAGCATCTGATGAAGAAGGATTCCGAGTCAGGCGGCAGTGCATCGGACATACTTGGCGCATACCTGCAGCAGCCTCAGATGAGCACAGTGCTGGTATTCTGCCATAAGAACGGCTCTCTGGACAAGCGCAAGAAGATTGTTGCTGTGATAGAGAAGGCCGGATTGCTGTTTGAATCCAAGAAGGTCAAGGATGAGGATCTGCCTCAGTTCGTTGAGGAATTCCTTAATGAACATGGGCTCAAGATGTCATCCAAGAGCGTTTCAATGATGAGTGAATCAGTCGGCGCAGACCTTTGCCGTATGAACGGAGAGCTGGAAAAGCTGATTACAGCGCTGCCTGAGGGCGTTAAGGAGATTACTCCCGAGTTCATTGAGGAGCATGTGGGAATAAGCAAGGACTATAATATCTTTGAATTCCGCGACGCTATAATCAATAAGAACATCCAGAAGGCCAACAAGATTGCCGCATATTACGAAAGCAACCCCAAAACATACCCCATACAACTGGTTACAGCTGCAATATTTCCGTACTTTGCCAACCTTATGCTGGCATTTTACGCTCCTGACAAGAGTGACAGCGGTATTGCAGAGCAGTTGGATCTTAAGAGCACCTGGGGGGTGAGGGACTACACAACCGGTATGCGTAACTACACTGCAACACAGACAATGCAGATCATTAACGCCATCCGCAGATATGACGGAAAGTCAAAAGGTGTGGATGCAACCGGAAATACAGGGGAGGGTCTGCTAAAAGAGCTCCTTTACATCATACTTCACTAAAATTCCAAAATTTCAATTTTTCGGGCAACTGTGCAGATTTGTTTCAAATTTTGAAATCTCGCGCAACAAGCATATTGAAGGTCATCCAAAAGATGGCCTTTAATTTTTATTAACCATTACATTTGTACAAAATCGGCCGCATTTTCCATTTGTATAGGCCGAATATTTCGTCATAAACTGTCATGATCACAGAGGCGGTATCTGCAGTCCATGCCGGAGTCATCTCCTGGCACAATCACTATGCAAAAATCTATACGAATTGATATGCGTAGTATAACATACTGATAATGAGAAGGTATATGTGGCCACACCTAAACTGATGGAGTAGGGTTTTGGATTTGTTTATACAAAACTGCAAAATTGGCTGTCATGCAGCATTGTGCGTTGTGATACATAGTAGATATTCAGCACTTTATACTGATTATCAAAAGTAAATTCCAACTTGGTTCCCTTGCCAGGGCATGGATATATGCAAATCCTAGTCTGGCAGTTGACAGATGTTTGATGTTTACAAATGTTGCATACAAATGTTTGATACAAATTTTCTATTGCAGATATAAAAATTCATTGATACATTTGTAACGGATACAAAAAATGACACATTTCTTATGAGAGAGAGACTTGAAGAATTGATGCAACTGTTGAATCTGAATCCAACGCAGTTTGCAAATGCCATTGGGGTGCAGCGTGCAACGCTTCAGCATATACTGAGCGGCAGGAATGAGCCCAGCCTTAAGATAATAATGGCTATTCATGCCAGTTTCCCTGATGTTGAGCTGGAATGGCTCCTGAACGGAAAGGGATCGGCCATACCTCAGCTTCAGCAGAATGAGCCTGTCAAGGATGATTATCCCCTTCTGCCGGGTATGGAGAGTCTGTTTTTTAAGGACGATGTACGGATTTCTTCCGAAAATTCAAATCTCAGAGGGGAAGAAAACCCTCCCAAACAGCGCAAAAGACGTAATAATAAGGATGTTGAGCCCATTGCAGAGGGCGATTTTTCCAGTAAGGATAAAAGGATAAAAGAGGTTGTAGTGTTCTTTGCCGACGGCACGTATCAAAAATTTTCATCGGATTTAAAAAAATAATACGGATTTTTTGATTTTTTTTAATTTGATGTTTATATTTGCTGATACAAGGACAAACACATTACAGCTATGAGGAAGTATCTATTTGTTTTAGCTATCACAGCATTTGTACTGGCCGGTTGCCGTAGCAGCAAGGAAGTATCAAAGACGAATCAGAAGGAGGTGTGGCAGACATTGCTGGTAAAACAGCTCGACGCTAAGGTTGAGGACCAGATCATTACGGTCAATTACAACAACGGCACCACCTTGTGTTATAAGATTCTGGACAACTTTGGAAATGTAACCCTTACATGGGACAGAACTAACGGCCGTAAGAACTTTGATGACGGCCCCAGCTCATACAAGGGCGATATTAGCATTCCTTCTTTCATTACTACCGGTGAGGATAATGACTTTACGTTCCGCGTAATGGAAATTGACCAGAATGCCTTCTACGGATGCACCGAAGTGACATCAGTTGACATTCCCTACAGCGTTCTTCGCATTGTAAATGACGCCTTCAAGGGCTGCTCAGGCATCCGGAAATTCACTGTAAATGAGAACAATCAGTCTTACAAGGATGTTGACGGCATTCTTTTCAGCAAGGACAACAGGATGCTTATCAAGTATCCGGCCAAGAAGGAGACTGCAGAATACGTTATCTCAGAGGATGTCTCTATAATATGCACAGAGGCCTTCATGGACAACGCATTCCTTAAGAAGATCACCGTCGGTAACTTTGTAACCGCTATCAGTGACAACTCATTCAAGAACTGCACATCACTTGAGGAGGTTGAGTTGGGCGGCAACACCAGAATCTTGGGTGTGGATGCCTTCAAGAACTGCCCCAAACTGATGCTTGTGAACTCTCACGGTATGTGGCCGCCTCACTGCAGCCCCACAGTATTTGATGATGAGGTTAAGGCAAGTGCCAAGCTCTATGTCCCCAGAGGTCAGATTATGAGATACAGAAGGACTCTGGAGTGGAGAGACTTCAAGAATGTTCAGGAATACTAATTAAGAATAACCTATAACTAACCAGGGTGCAGCCTTTCGGGGTTGCACCTTTTTTATTACCTTCGCGGCGTAAATAAGTGCTATATAATGAAGAAATTCCAGTTGGATCTGACTGTAGCCGACAACCGTATGATAGGCCCCGCAGCAACGCTTCTGACACTGCAGTATCCGGGAGAACTTCCGGAGATGGTTGCAGGACAGTTTGCTGAACTCCAGGTGCCGTCAGCCAAGGTTATGCTTCGCAGACCTATTTCAATTCATTCCATTGATCGTAATAAAAATCTTATAGAGTTCCTGATCCAGATTGTAGGTGAAGGAACCCGCTCACTTGCAGATATCAAGGCGGGAGAGAAGGTAAATGTCCTGCTGCCGCTCGGTAACGGTTTCAGTTACCGCAGCACCCATGTGGCCAAGCCTCTGCTCATAGGCGGAGGAGTAGGTGTGGCACCGCTTCTGTTCCTTGGACAGGAGTTTGCCGAGCACGGAATCCGCCCCGTATTCCTGTTTGGAGGACGTACAGAGTCTCTTATCCTGCGTAAGGAGGAGTTCATGAAGTACGGTGACCTGTTCATGACAACCGAGGACGGATCGGCCGGTGAGAAAGGTTTTGTAACCAATCACAGCCTTCTGCTTGACAGTGAGCATTTTGACAGGATTTATGCATGCGGCCCCACACCTATGCTGAAAGCAGTGGCACTCTGGGCCAAGGAACATGAGATAGCCTGTGAGGTATCGCTGGAGCATCGTATGGCCTGCGGAATAGGCGCCTGTCTGTGCTGTGTAGAGGATACGGCCGATCAGGGCAACGTGTGTGTATGTAAAGAGGGTCCGGTTTTTGAAATAGAAAGACTGAAATGGTTCAACTAAATACAAAAATAGGCTCACTTGAGCTAAAGAACCCCGTAATGACCGCATCAGGCACATTCGGGTACGGCACTGAATATGCTGACTTTATGGACATAAGCCGTCTGGGCGCCATTATAGTCAAGGGTACCACACTCGCACCGCGTCAGGGTAATCCTTATCCGCGCATGGCCGAGACTCCTTCAGGCATGCTCAATGCCGTAGGACTGCAGAACAAGGGTGTAGACTATTTTGTGGACCATATCTACCCTGAGGTCCAGAAGATAGGAACAGCTATCATCGTGAACGTATCTGGCTCATGCATAGATGATTACGTTCAGACAGCAAGCATCATCAATACACTTGATGACATACCTGCCATAGAGCTCAATATATCTTGCCCCAACGTAAAGCAGGGCGGTATGGCGTTCGGAGTCAATCCCGAGAGCGCCGCCCAGGTCGTAAGCGCCGTACGTAAGGCATATGACAAGACTCTGATAGTGAAACTGTCACCCAATGTGACCGATATCACTGAGATAGCCCGTGCCGTAGAGGGTGCAGGCGCCGATAGCGTATCGCTCATCAACACCATGCTGGGAATGGCAATCGATGCCGAGAAGCGCCGTCCGATACTCTCAACCGTTACAGGCGGTATGAGCGGACCAGCCGTAAAGCCCGTTGCACTGCGTATGGTATGGCAGACTGCAAAGGCTGTGAAGATACCTGTAATAGGACTTGGAGGCATCTGCTCGGCAACTGATGCAATTGAGTTCCTGCTTGCGGGTGCATCGGCCATACAGATAGGTACAGCCAACTTTATTGATCCTTCAATATCTGAGAAAGTGGTTGACGGAATAGCCGATTATCTGGAGCGTCACGGATTCAGTTCAGTGCAGGAGATTATCGGAGCACTGCAAGTCTGATTATCTTTACGATCAGATATGTGACGCAGACTGCCAGGAGGCAGTAGAGCGGGAAGTTTGAGTAAGAGAACTGTACGATCTCGTCCAGCACAGGACATTCAATGAAATAGAACAGGAAGCTGTTGACTCCTATAAAGGTCAGCAGCTTGTTGTTTATATTGACCAGCCGTATCAGGTATATGAACAGGAACGGGGCTATGGCATTGAATACTATGGAGTTGAAGTGGAACAGATAGATTGATGCCATGACCGCTGCGCATATCAGGCAGACAATGACCGGATGTATCTTTTCAAACAGTTCCCTGCGGTAAGCCACCAGGGCTCCAAGGGGTAGGGCTAGTATTGTGTTGTACCACCACAGACCGAATCCGGCTTTCCTGAATACCAGCATGTAGGTCAGAGAGAGCGCAAACAGCAGTATCACTCTGACATTGTTCGGTATTTTGGTCATAAAGAGGCCGAACATGATCACGTATGTGGGAACGATCACCTTGAAGAACCAGTTCTCAATGTCAGGATGCATGGAGAACGTGATTATTTCCCTGAAAATGTGCGTGGTAAGTTCCTGGCGGTTGAATATGAGCAGTGTCACGATTTCCACGCACCAATAGACCAGCAGGGGGACAAACAGTTTTCTGACCTTTGACAGGACATACTTCATGTCAATGGAGCCCTGACGTTTGTCAAGAGCCAGAAACATGCCGTAACCGGACAGGAAGAAGAAAATTGATACTCCCATTGCAGCCCAGAGTTCCATATGTAGGCAGTCCAGCCATGCCGGATAGAAGTATCCCGTATCGGTCCCGGGATAGCCGTTGAAGGCATGGCCGATGATGATCATCAGCATTGCGATACCTTTCAGGGAGTAGGTATCGTCATAATCCAGGAACTGACGGAGACGGAGTTTCATTACTTCAACAGGTCGGGACGCAGGCGTTTGGTGCGCTCCATGGATTGCTGGAATTCCCAGTCGTCTATGAGTGCCTGATTGCCTGAAAGCAGTACATCGGGCACACGCCAGCCTTTATACTCGGCGGGGCGGGTATAGACGGGTGGGGCCAGCAGGTTGTCCTGGAAGCAGTCTGACAGGGCCGATTGCTCATCGGACAATACACCGGGAATAAGGCGTACTATGCTGTCTGTCATTACGGCAGCGGCAAGTTCTCCGCCGGTAAGTACATAGTCGCCGATGCTTATCTCGCGGGTAATGAGATGCTCACGAATGCGGTAATCGATGCCTTTGTAGTGACCGCACAGGATAATCACGTTGTTGAGAAGAGACAGGCTATTGGCGGTTTTCTGGTTGAACTGCTCGCCGTCGGGTGAAGTGTATATAACTTCATCGTAGTCGCGCTGTGACTTGAGGTCGGTTATGAGGCGGTCAATGGGCTCTATCTTCATTACAAGGCCGGCGCAGCCTCCAAAAGGGTAGTCATCGGTCTTGTGGTGTTTATCGGTGGTGTAGTCCCTGATATCGTGCAGATGGATCTCGGCAAGACCTGCCTTTTGGGCACGTGCCATCATTGAGCAGTTGAAGAAACCCTCAAGCATGTCAGGAAATACAGTTAATATATCAATACGCATATTTATGTAGCATTTACGGCTGCAAAATTACAAAATTATGCGTAAATTCGCGGTCTGAAAACGGTACTTTCAAAGAACCCCTCAAAATGAGCGAAACCGAACGGATAATCGAGTTGCGTGAGTTGTTGCATAAATACAACAACCTGTACTATGTGCAGAACGCTCCCGTGATATCCGATATCGAGTTCGATCAGCTTATGCATGAGCTAATTGACCTTGAGGACAGGCACCCTGAACTTTACGATCCCAATTCACCCACACAGCGTGTAGGAAGCGACCTGAGCAAGGGCTTTGAGCAGGCCGAGCACCGTTATCCCATGCTTTCGCTGGACAATACGTACAACGAGCAGGAGGTGCGTGACTTCTTCCAGCGTGTGAGCGGATTACTCAATGAGCCGTTCGAGATATGCTGCGAGCTCAAGTATGACGGACTGTCCATATCGCTGATATATGAGGACGGCAAACTGGTACAGGCTGTGACGCGCGGAGACGGCGTCAAGGGCGATATCGTGACCGATAACGTGCGCACTATCAAGTCAGTACCGTTGGTGCTCCAGAAGGGCAGCTATCCGCGTAATTTCGAGATCCGTGGTGAAGTTCTGATGCCCTGGACATCATTTGAACGTCTCAACGCCGAGCGTGAACGCCAGGAGGAGCCTCTGTTTGCAAACCCGCGTAACGCCGCTTCTGGTACCCTGAAACTGCAGAATCCGCAGGAGGTGTCACGCCGTCAGCTGGATTCATATCTCTATTATCTGCTGGGCGAGCAACTGCCTTGTGACGGCCATTACGAGAACATGATGGAGGCGCAGAAATGGGGCTTCAAGGTATCGGACCACATGAAGAAATGCACCACTATTGAGGAGGTGCTTGATTACATAAACTATTGGGACACAGAGCGTAAGAACCTTCCGGTTGCAACCGATGGCATCGTGCTCAAGGTTAACTCACTGCGTCAGCAGCGTAACCTTGGATTCAAGGCAAAATCACCCCGTTGGGCAATAGCATACAAGTTCCAGGCTGAGCGTCAACTCACCCGTCTGAACAGCGTATCGTATCAGGTGGGACGTACCGGTGCAGTTACTCCGGTGGCCAATCTGGACCCCGTACAGTTGTCAGGAACCATTGTGAAGCGTGCCACACTGCATAACGCCGACATCATAAAGGGGCTTGACCTGCATGTAGGCGACATGGTTTATGTGGAGAAGGGCGGTGAGATCATTCCCAAGATTACAGGAGTGGATCTGGATTCACGTTCACTTCTGATGGGTGATCCCGTAAAGTTCGCCGATGTATGCCCTGAATGCGGTACCAAACTGATCCGTTACGAGGGTGAGGCTGCGTACTACTGCCCGAACGCAATCAGCTGTCCGCCTCAGATAAAGGGACGTATAGAGCACTTTGTGAGCCGTAAGGCCATGAATATAGACGGTCTTGGAACCGAGACCATCGACCTGTTCTACCAGGCAGGTCTGATAAAGGATATCGCTGACCTGTATACACTTAAGGCTATGGATATCTGCCGTCTGGAGGGATTGGGAGAGAAATCGGGCGTAAGTATTGTACACGGCATCGAGGATTCCAAGAAGGTTCCGTTTGAGAGGGTTCTGTTTGCCATAGGCATACGATTTGTCGGTGAGACGGTTGCCAAGATACTGGCACGCGCATTCAAATCGATGGAGGCCCTGGAGAACGCTACAATGGAGCAGCTTACTGCAGTGAATGAGATCGGTGTCAAGATTGCACAGAGCATTGTGACATTCTTTGCCGATGAGCGCAGCCGTGCGCTGGTGAACCGACTCAAGGGGTTCGGCCTGCAGATGGAACTGGCTCAGGAGGAGCAGGAGGGAGGAAGTGACTTGCTGAAAGACAAGATCATCGTGATAAGCGGTGTGTTCAACTACCACTCACGCGATGAGTACAAGGCGCTCATTGAGCGTCACGGAGGCAAGAACTCCGGCAGCATATCGGCCAAGACATCATTTGTGCTGGCCGGTGACAATATGGGACCCGCCAAACGCGAAAAGGCTCAGGAACTGGGCGTAAGGCTGGTCAGTGAGAATGAGTTTCTGGAAATGATTAATGAAAAACCTTCAATAGTAACCAATGAATTACTCTTACCCTTTTAAGGGACTTGGCGTTGCGATGGTAACGCCCTTCAAAACAGACGGCCAGATAGACTTTGAGAGTCTTGCAAGGATCGTGGAAAACCTGATTGCAGGCGGCGTAGACCACCTGTGCGTACTCGGAACAACTGCTGAGACCCCGACGCTTTCAGAGAGCGAGCGCCTGGAGGTTGTAAAGTTCGTCATAAAGCAGGTCAAGGGCCGTATTCCCATGATGGTTGGTTGCAGCAGCAACTGCACAGCAGCCGTTGTGGAGCAGATCAAGAATTATCAGCTGGACGGCATCGATGCCATTCTGAGCGCCGTTCCTTTCTATAACAAACCCTCACAGGAGGGTATCTACCGCCATTTTGCCGAGATCGCCAAGGCATCGGCCAAACCTATCATACTCTATAATGTACCGGGACGTACCGGCGTGAACATGACCGCTCAGACAACTCTGCGTATAGCACGTGAGTTCAAGAACGTGATCGGTATCAAGGAGGCATCGGGCAATATGGATCAGGTCAAGGAGATCATTGCAGGTGCTCCCGAGGGCTTCCGCGTTATCATAGGTGATGATAGTCTGGCCATGGAGGCAATCCGTAACGGTGCCGCCGGCGTCATCTCTGTTATAGGAAATGCCGTTCCCAAGCGTTTCAGTGAACTGGTTCACCTTACCATGCAGGGCAAATATGCTGAGGCTGAGCAGATTCAGAAGCAGCTGGCACCCCTGTACGGACTCCTGTTCAAGGAGGGCAGCCCCTGCGGCGTAAAGGCTCTGATGTCTGACCGCGGTATTCTTGAAAACGTGATGCGTCTGCCGCTTGTTCCGGTTAGCGACGCTCTCCATAAGGAAATTCAGAACGGATTTGCAGGTATTGAGGGATGAAGAGACTGCTGAGTTTGTTCATTCTTATCTTTGTACTGTTTGTAGTATCCTGCAAAGAGAGCACCGTTGTATCTGAACCTGAACCCGAGGCTGAATACTTTGCACCTGAGCCGGTATACCGCTGGGGAATAAACATTGACAGTCTCGATATCGTTGACGGCGTCATAGGCCGTAACGAGCTGCTTTCCACCATTCTGTACCGCTATGATGTGTCGTCACAGACCATCTACCATCTGGAAAGAGCCTCACAGGAGACATGGAGCGTACGCAAGATGCAGTCCGGCAAGCCGTATCACATTCTGCGTGACCGGGATTCAATTGCCACTGCAAGGTTCTTTGTATATGACATAAACAAGACCGATTACGCAGTCTATTCACTCAGTGACAGCATTTATAGCTACACCGCATCAATAGATGTCGATACTGTGCTGAACTACATCAGCGGAAGCATCGAGACTTCGCTCTGGAACGCCATGATAGAGCAGGGGGCTGCCCCCGACCTGGCCGGAATGTTGGCCGATATCTATTCGTGGACCATAGATTTCTTTGGAATCCAGAAGCGTGACTCGTTCTCAGTATACTACCAGGAGATGTATGCGGACAGCGTACGTGTGGCCACAGGCAATATCCTGGCAGCCAATTTCATAACTTCAGGAACTGATCATTACGCTTTCCGATACACATATCACAATGAGCGCGGCGAGTATTTTGACGAGAAGGGTACCAGCCTTAGGCGTGCCTTCCTGAAAGCGCCTCTGAGTTATACTCGTATCAGTTCAAAGTTCTCGAATGCACGCCTGCATCCCATCAAGAAGATTGTACGCGCCCATCACGGCGTTGATTACGCTGCTCCGTCAGGCACACCGGTATATTCAGTAGGTGACGGCGTGGTTACAGCCCGTGCCTGGGACAACAAGGGCGGCGGCAACTACATTAAGATAAAGCATAACTCCACGTATACCACAGAGTATATGCACCTTAAGGGTTTTGCCAAGGGTATAGCAGTAGGCACTCACGTATCGCAGGGCCAGTTGATAGGTTATGTAGGCATGACAGGTACGGCAACCGGTCCCCATCTGGATTACCGCGTATTCAAGAACGGCACCGCCATTGACCCGTTGCGCATGGATCTGCCTGCTGTTGATCCCATTGCTCCGGATGATATGCCGGAGTATCTCAAGGCTGTGGGTGACTACATGAAGATGGTGGGACTGTCAGTCCCTGATAGCTTGCAAATTGATACCATAAATAACATTCAATCAAATGATTAAAAACGTAATATTCGACTACGGGAACGTCCTTGTTGACTGGGATCCCGCATATCTCTTCCTGCCTGTTTTTGGCGGTGATGAGGAGAAATGCAGGTTCTTTACCGATAACGTCTGCAACCGTGAATGGTTCACCCGCATGGACCGTGGCGAGGATATGGACAAGTGCGTAGCCGAGCTCCAGGCCGAATATCCGCAGTATGCCGATGCCGTAGCGATGTTCCGTGACCGTTGGTTCGAGATGTGCAACGGCGAGATACCGGGTATGCTTGAGATAATCCAGGACCTGAAAGCCAAAGGAGTAGGGGTCTATGGCCTCACAAACTGGCCTGCCGAGACATTTGTCGAAGCCCGCCGCCGTTTCAAAACCCTAGCCAGCATAGACAACTACGTAGTTTCAAGTTCCGTAAAACTGGCAAAACCCGAGCCCGAGATATTCCAACTGCTTCTTTCCAAGTATAATCTCAAAGCTGATGAGTGCGTATTTATTGACGACCGCAAGGACAATGTGAATGCTGCTATTGCATTGGGAATGAAAGGAATAGTCTATCCCGGAACGGCTGACGGTTTGTCAGAAATTTTGAATCCGTTGTTACTATCGGACTAAAAAAAGTAACAAAAAAGAGCATTTTGTATTTTCCTTTTGCATACCTTTGCAGCACAAATCAAGCAAAACAGCATAAAAATGACAATGCATCTTTCATTTTGGTGGTGGCAGAACTCAGGATACATAAAATCGTGAGGTAGAAGCCATATATCCATAAATGAATCATAAATACAAAGGCTCTTCGGTACTCACGAAGGGCCTTTTTTCATGCAAATAATCAAAACAAACAATATGAATACTTATCAGATTGACAGCAACGGTTACTACGGAGAGTTCGGAGGTGCTTACATCCCCGAGATACTCTATAAGACAGTTGAGACACTTAAGGAGAGTTACCTGCCCATCATTGAGAGTGAGGAGTTCAAAAAAGAATACCACGCTCTGCTGCGTGACTACGTAGGCCGTCCCAGTCCTCTTTATTACGCATCACGCATGAGCGCCAAATACGGCTGCAAGCTCTATCTTAAGCGTGAAGACCTGAACCACACCGGTGCCCACAAGATCAACAACTCCATCGGTCAGATTCTGCTGGCCAAGCGTATGGGCAAGACCCGTATCATTGCCGAGACCGGTGCAGGACAGCACGGAGTGGCCACTGCAACCGTATGTGCCCTTATGAATATGCCCTGCAGGGTTTATATGGGCGCGCTTGACGTAGAGCGTCAGGCAGTGAACGTGGAGCGCATGCGTATGCTCGGTGCCGAGGTTATGCCGGTTCACAGCGGTAACAAGACCCTTAAGGACGCCACAAACGAGGCCATACGCGACTGGTGCTGTCATCCTGCCGATACATTCTATATCATTGGAAGTACCGTAGGTCCTCATCCTTATCCCGATATGGTGGCCCGTCTGCAGAGTGTGATATCGGCCGAAATCAAGGAGCAACTGATGGAGAAGGAGGGACGTGACTATCCCGACTATCTGATGGCCTGCGTAGGCGGTGGCAGCAACGCTGCGGGAACCATATATCATTATATTGATGATGAGAGAGTTAAGATTGTTCTTGGAGAGGCTGGCGGTATGGGTCTTGAGACCCCGCAGACTGCCGCTTCGATGGAGATAGGAACTCCCGGAATCCTTCACGGAAGCCGTATCATGGTGATGCAGACCCCCGACGGCCAGATTATCGAGCCTTATTCAATATCGGCCGGACTGGATTATCCCGGTACAGGACCTATCCACTGCAACCTCTACAAGACCGGACGCGCACAGGTAATGGCTGTGAACGATAATGAGGCCCTCCAGGCCGCTTTTGAGCTGACAAGGCTGGAAGGTATCATCCCGGCTCTGGAAAGCAGCCACGCGCTGGCTATGCTGCCTAAAATGAAGTTCAAGAAAGACGATGTGGTTGTGCTTACCGTAAGCGGCCGCGGTGACAAAGACCTTACAACATACCTTAAACATAAAGACGAAATAGATTATGAAGCAATTTAAATACCTTACAGCCAGCCGTAAAGTGGCAGGTGACCTGCTTACTCCCGTTACGGCATATCTCAATGTACGTGACCTCTACTCACAGAGCGTACTCATGGAAAGCTCTGATTACCACGGAGTAGAGAATTCCAAGTCATTCATTGCCATCAATCCCATTGCCACTGTCAGCATTGCCCATGGAGTAGGCACCATGCTGCTGCCCGACGGAACCACGCAGGAGCACGCCATCAGTGCCGATTATGACGCTGCCAGACTCATAAATGAATTCCTTGGCCATTTCAGCATAGAGGGTGACGGCAGCAACTACTGCGGTCTGTACGGATTCACCACATTCAACGCCGTACGCTACTTTGAGAACATAAACATCAAGGACGAGACCCAGAAGGAGAACGATGCGGCCGATATGCAATACACCCTGTTCAAGAGCATCGCCGTATTTGACCATTACAGCAATGAACTGACTCTCATTGAGTTGTTGGGCGAAGGCGAGAAGAGCTCACTTGACAAGTTTGAGCACAGCCTCAGTTCACATACATTCCGCACATTCGGATTCCGTGCCGTAGGTGACTGCACCAGCACCCTGACCGATGATGAACACCGCGAGAACATACGCCGCGGCATTGCTCACTGCAAGCGCGGTGACGTATTCCAGATTGTGCTCTCAAGACGTTTCAAGCAGTCATACACCGGTGATGACTTCCAGCTGTACCGTGCCTTGAGAAGCATCAATCCCAGTCCGTACCTGTTCTACTTTGACTTTGGCGGATTCCGCATATTCGGTTCAAGCCCTGAGACTCACTGCCGCATAGCAGGCCGTCAGGCATACATCGACCCGATTGCAGGTACCACCAAGCGTACCGGAAACGCCGAGCAGGACCGTGAGAACGCACTTTACCTGAAGAATGATCCTAAGGAGAACGCCGAGCACGTGATGCTGGTTGATCTGGCCCGTAACGACCTGAGCCGCAACTGCCATAACGTGCACATAGACTTCTACAAGGATATGCAATACTACAGCCATGTAATTCACCTGGTGAGCCGGGTATCGGGAGAGTTGGACGATAATGCCGACCCTGTAAAGGCATTCATCGACACTTTCCCGGCCGGTACACTCAGCGGCGCCCCCAAGGTACGTGCCATGCAGCTTATCAGCGAGTATGAGCCGCACAACCGCGGTGCCTACGGCGGATGCATCGGCTTTATAGGCTTTAACGGTGATTTGAACCAGGCCATCACCATCCGCACCTTTGTGAGCCGTAACGGTGAGCTGTGGTTCCAGGCCGGAGGCGGCATAGTTGCCAAGAGCGACGTAGAGTATGAATTACAGGAGGTTAACAACAAGCTGGGCGCCCTGCGCAAGGCTATCCAAATGGCAGAGAAGTTATGATAAAGACCGTAATAATAGACAATTATGACTCATTCACATACAATCTGAGCCACCTGCTCAAGGAGCTCGGAGCAAGTGTGACAGTAGTTCGTAATGACAAGTTCCGCATTGAGGATCTGGAGCAGTTTGACAAG
>CADBXO010000001.1 GCA_902798685.1 uncultured Bacteroidales bacterium | reverse complement strand
GAAATGGACAGCCGAGACCCCTGAACTCTATGACCTCACGATGGACCTCATCGGCCCCGACGGAGAGGCTGTAGATCATATCGTAAAGCGCATAGGATTCAAGAAGACCGAGATCCGTGACGCAGTGTTCTACCTGAACGGCCAGCCGCTCAAGGTAAACGCCCAGAACTCACACATGCAGCACCCGTTGCTGGGTCACGCAATGGACGAGGCCACCATACGCCGCGACATGGAGATATTAAAGCAGTTCAACTTTAACGGTGTGCGCACATCACACTATCCTCCTGTAAACGAGTATCTTGACCTGGCCGATGAATACGGACTCTATATCATCGATGAGACCGGTGACGAGGCTCATGCCACTGAGTATGTCAGCAATATGCCTGAGTTCATAGAGATGTACCGCGAGCGCGTGCGCCAGTTGGTACTGCGTGACCGCAACCATGCCAGCGTCCTGTTCTGGAGCGCCGGAAATGAGAGCGGTGAAGGCAGCGACATCAATGAGGTTGTTGCCGAGGGTAAGAAATATGACCCCACCCGCTACTGGATGTACGGCGGCAATGCTGCGGTTCATCCTGCCGAGGATATCATCGGCCCACGTTATCCCTCACCCGAGGAGCATGAGAGCCGCTACGGCCGTGACATGCGCGACATGCGTCCCTCATTCATGGATGAGTACCTCTCAGTAGCCGGAAACGGCGGCGGTCGTATGGATGACTACTGGCGCGTTATCTACTCCTACCCCAAACTGATGGGCGGTGCCATCTGGGATTTTGTAAGCCCCGGACTGGAGGAGCCCGTAAGACTGCTCAAGGACCAGTCACCTTATAATACTCCCGCCCATATCATGGGCCGTGCCACACTTGAGCAAGGACCAACCGGTAAGGCACTTGACCTGCACAAGCAGGAGCAGTGGGTACAGGTATACAGGGCCGATAATGTTGAGATAAGCGGTGACAAACTCACCCTCACACTTGATGTATATCCGCGCCTGTTCAACCGCAGCGGCGGTTACCTGATCTGCAAGGGCAGCAACCAGTACGGTCTTAAGCAGCAGGGATTGGAGCGACTTGACTTCTATATCGACAACGGCCGCCGTCAGACCCTGTCAGCCCCACTGCCGGAGGATTGGGAAGACAAATGGCACAACGTAACTGCAGTCTATGACGGCAGTGAGATGAAGATATTCATTGACGGCACACAGGTTGCATCACAGGCCGCATCGGGCCGTATCCGCAATCTGCCCCTGTCACTCTGCATAGGACGTGACGAGCAGTCATGCGGTCAGGATGCCAACCCCTACATCTGCGACGCAATGATCGATAACGTAGGCGTATTTGCCGATGCCGTTCTTCCCGGCAGCTTTGATCCCGCCAAAGCAGCCCTGTGGCTTGACTTTGAGGAGGAGCAGAACCAGGGCACATTCTACTCATACGGACAGGGAGCCCGCACCTACGGCTCTATCTGGCCTAACCGTGTACCTCAGCCCGAGATGTGGCAGATGAAGAAATCCGTACAGCCGCTCTCATTCACGCTGGTTGACCTTGTATTCGGCAACGTTGAGGTCTGGAACCGTAACCACTTTACCAACGCTTCCATATACAACACAAAATGGGCACTCATGGCCGATGACCAGGTTATAGAATCCGGCACACTGAATCTGGATGTGGAGCCGCTGACCAGGAAAATGGTAAGAATACCGTTCCACAAGCCCGCCCGTATTGAGCCCGGCAAGGAGTACCGTCTGGAGATAAGTTCATCACTTAAGAAGGATGAGATCTGGGCCAAGGCCGGTCATGAGGTGGCATGGGATCAGTTTGAGCTCAAGTCATGGAACAAGCCTGCCCCAGCCGCTCCCGCCGCAAAGGGTAATGTAACACTTACGCAGGGCAGCAACGGCATCGTTGTAAGCGGACAGGGATTCACCTACCGTTTCAACGCCGTGAGCGGCGCTCTTGAATCAATGAACGTTGACGGCAAGGAACTGCTCAAGGAACCCATAGCACTCAACGTATGGCGTGCCCCCATAGCCAATGAGATTGACGGATGGAACGGCCGCAGCGCCGGCAATCCCCCCGTCTCAGGTTACGGAAACATCGGCGCCGATGTAGTTCTGGCCGGTCATTACTATTCGGCCTCACTGGATAAGAGAGAACTGGTTCCCGTATCGGTCAAGGCTGTAAAGAGCGGCAGTGACGTGGTTGTTGATGTCCAGGAGCGCTCCATATCGACCAACGGTACGGACAACAGCTTTGATAACAAGTGGCACTGGATCATAAAGGCCGACGGAACCATCAATGTCCGTCACAAGGTAACCCCCGGTGGCAAGATAGCCTCCTGGCTGCCCCGTATCGGCGTAACCATGAGTCTGGACAAGTCACTGAGCAAGGTTGAATGGTACGGCCGCGGTCCTCAGGCATCATATCCTGACCGTAAGAGCGGATACCGCATCGGCATATACAAGACTACAGTGGATGATATGTTTGAGCCCTACCTCATCCCGCAGGATTACGGCCTCAGGACCGATAACCGCTGGGTTCGCCTGACCGACAACTCAGGCAAGGGTCTGGAGTTCACAATGGATCAGTACTTCAACTTCAACGCATATGACTGCACTACCGATAACCTGACCAAGGCCATCTATCAGTATCAGCTGCAGCGTGGAGGCGATATCACCCTGAACCTTGACTACGCCACCTCCGGCGTAGGCTGCACCTGCCAGGGCATATTCCGCGATTACCGCGTCCAGCCCGAGCCCTACCAGCGCACCATCACCATCAAACCTCTTCACTGAAATTAAAAAACGACGCATTCCAATGCGTCGTTTTTTTTTTAGCTCTCCTCGTTGAAGTAGAGTTTGTAGAACTTTCCGTGCTCGTCCTCACCCTGCTCTATGAGCTGGCGGCTGCCGTGCACGTATATGTGGAAGTTCTTGTCCAGTTTTATGACGCTCTTGTAGAGGCGGTTCTGTTTCTTCACGGCGCCCTCACTTACGTCAAACTGGTCCTGCAGTTGTATCTGACGCTCCTGCTCGTAACGGTTGCGGTAATCATCAAACATGCCCACCACCTCAGGCTGGGCCATAACCTGCTGCTCAAATGCCGGCATATCAAACTTGGGATTATTCTTGAAAAAGCCCATGGTGCGGCTCAAAAGGTCGGCCTGATCGGCACGGTTCACGTCAAACTGCTTAGGAAGTTCCTGCGCTACAAAGTTACGGGTCAGTTCCATGACGTTCTGAGTCTGGAAATATGAGTCCTCACGGGCCTTCAGATGCAGGAAATCATCCACCCAGTAACTTGCGCCCTGACCATTGGTCTTGTCAACCACAGCAACCATATAGCCTTTCTCACGCTCATAATTCATGATAAGGCAGCCCTTATCCATGCGACGCAGGTTCACACCGTCAACCGGAGTGATGTCAAAGCCCTCCTCATCATGCTCAAAAGTCAGGAAAGTCTCCTTATTCTCTATCTTAAACAGGCCGATGGCCTCGTCGATGTCACGTCCCATGCCAAGACCAGTTATGTGAGCCACAATAAAGTCACCGCCCTTGATCTTGGGATGCTGGCAGTTCTCATAGAGGTGTGTGGCCAGATCGACCGAGAAGTCATAGAGCATGCCGGGGTTATCGAATATATCGCTGACAAGGCGGTATACACGGTTGTTCTCAAGTCCCATGTCATCATGGAAAACAAAACGCTCCTCACTCTTGAAAGCACCCACAAAGTACTCGGTGAGCAGAGTGTTCATATCCTCGGACAGTGTGAACAGCTTCTTGGAGCATACAAACGGCTCCTCATTGGCCTGATTGCCCACATAATGCAGCGCCAGGCTCTCTATCTTCATTTCAGACATAATTCAAATCAGTTGTTCTGGGCGCCTCCGGCCAGGTCAAGAATCTCATTGGTGATAGCCTGCTGACGAAGCTTGTTGTACTGCAGGGTCAGTTCACCAATCAGTTTGTCGGCGTTCTCGGTGGCAGCCTGCATGGCAATGACACGTGCAGCCTGCTCGCTGGCGTATGAATCCAGCATGGCGCAATAGACCTTGGTGCGTATCACCTTGGGCAGAAGAACCTTCATCAGCTCCTCGGCCGATGGCTCCAGGATATAGTCACTCTCCTCCTCTGCCTCACCTGCAGGTACGCTTACGGGCAGAAGCACCTCATCGACAATACGCTGTGATCCCGCGCTCTTGAAATGGGTATATGTAAGTATTATCTTGTCCAGATGGCCGTTCAGATACATATCCATAAGGTCATCGGCCAACGATGCAGCCTCTTCATAACTGCGTTTTGCCATCATATCGGCATAACCGGCATTGATGGTAAGGCCCTCCTTACGGAATGCATCGGTTATCTTCTGACCTACGGTATATACAAGAGGAGTCTTGTCTACCTTATAGAGCTCGTCATAAAGGGCGCGGCTGTGTTTGATGATATTGCCGTTAAACCCTCCGCAAAGGCTGGAATCAGATGAGAAACATACCAGTGCCACCTCCTTGACCTCACGCTCCACAACGAGCGGAGATACCTTCTGGGCTGCAGGCATGCCGGAAAGACGCTTCAGGATATGGTCCAGCTGCTCCACGTACGGCACCGCATACTGAATGCTCTGCTGTGCCTTGCGCAGTTTCACGCTTGACACCATCTTCATGGCCGATGTGGTCTTGCGTGTATTACGGACCGATCCCAGGCGTATCTTAATCTCCTTGAGTGACATATCCTATCAGATTCCCAGCTCGGTTATTGTCTTGTTAGCGGCCTCCTCAATCAGAGCGCTCACCTCATCATTCATTATACCTTTTGAAAGCACATCCAGTACAGTCTCCTGATACTTTGCACGTACAATCTCAACAAAATGCTCCTGGAACTCGGTTACGCGCTCCAGCGGAACGTTCTTGAGCAGACCGTGGATACCGCAGTAAAGAACTGCAATCTGCTCATCTACAGGCATAGGTGAATACTGCGGCTGGATAAGCAGACGGTTATTCTTACGTCCCTTGTCAAGCACCATGGCGGTAACCTGGTCCATATCGCTGCTGAACTTTGAGAATGCCTCCAGCTCGCGGTACTGGGCCTGATCGATCTTAAGTGTACCAGCCACCTTCTTCATGGACTTGATCTGTGCGTTACCACCCACACGTGATACCGATATACCTACGTTGATGGCAGGACGGAATCCCTGGTTGAACAGGCTTGACTCCAGATATATCTGACCGTCTGTGATGGAGATCACGTTGGTAGGAATGTAGGCCGATACGTCACCGGCCTGTGTCTCGATGATAGGCAGAGCGGTAAGAGAACCGCCACCCTTTACATGACCTTCAAGTGACTTGGGCAGGTCATTCATCTTCTCGGCAACCTCCTGCTGGCTGATGATCTTGGCGGCACGCTCAAGCAGACGTGAGTGCAGATAGAAGATATCACCGGGATATGCCTCACGACCTGAAGGACGGCGCAGGATAAGTGATACCTCACGGTAGGCAACAGCCTGCTTTGAAAGGTCATCATATACAACCAGTGCATGACGGCCGGTATCACGGAAATACTCACCTATGGCAGCACCTGCCAGAGGAGCATAGTACTGCAGGGCAGCAGGATCAGCAGCTGTAGCGGCAACCACGATGGTGTAATCCAGAGCGCCGTGCTGACGCAGGGTGTTCACGATGGTTGCTACGGTAGAACCCTTCTGGCCTACTGCAACATATATACAATAGACAGGATCACCTGCCTCATAGTTCTTACGCTGGTTGATGATGGTATCAATGGCAATGGCGGTCTTACCGGTCTGACGGTCGCCGATTATAAGCTCACGCTGACCGCGGCCTATGGGAATCATGGCGTCGATGGCACGCAGACCTGTCTGAAGGGGCTGATGCACGGGCTCACGGAACACTACGCCCGGGGCCTTACGCTCCAGAGGCATCTCAAAGAACGGGCCTTCAAGTTCCTGAAGTCCGTCCAGAGGCTGTCCAAGCGGGTTAACAACACGTCCCAGCATGCTCTCCGTCACATTGATGGAGGCAATTCTACCGGTACGGTGTACAATCATATCCTCTTTGATCTTGTCGGTAGGACCAAGCAGGATGGCACCCACATTATCCTCCTCAAGATTCATAACTATGGCACGTATGCCATTGTCAAACTCTATCAGCTCATCGGCCTCGGCATTCTTAAGTCCGTAGATGCGTACTACACCGTCACTCACCTGGAGCACGGTGCCAACCTCCTGAAACTTGGCAGATGTGTCTATGCCTTTGAGTTGTTCCAGAAGTACCTCCGATACCTCACTTGCCTTTATTCCGTTTGCCATTATATGATACGGTTATTCTTTTCAATAAGTTCCTTGCGGATTCGCTGCAACTGCCAAGCCACGCTTGCGTCCATACGGAATCCGTCAACCATAAGCACGAATCCGCCCTCAATTGACGGGTCAACGGTGTGAGTCCACTCCACCTTTCCGTGCTCAACGTTCTCAACCAGCTGTTTAAGCCTCTCACGGCGTTCATCGCCCACCTGAGTGGCTGTAACAAGTTCAACCGGCACAATGCCATTGCGCCTGCGGTATAGGTCCATATAGCTTACAGACATAAAGAGCAGGCAGTCACCGCGTCCGGCACCCACCACAAGCTTGAAGAAAGCGGCGGTTGAACCGCTCACCTTGCTCTTACCGTCAGTTACGGCAGTCTCCAGAAGACTGCACTTGGCACTGTCGGGTACCGTGGGGTCGTTTATTCGGTCATGTATGGCGTGAATCTGACGCAACCGTCCGGCAAGCGTCTGCATCTCGGCATACACCTGCTTATCGTCACCCTGCTCCACTGCATAGTCAAGCAGAGCCTTGGCATATCGTACGGATACGGTTCCTGTGTTCACTTTTACTTACCGTTCTTTACATCATCAATCATGCGGTCAATCATAGACAACTGCTCATCACTGGAGTCAAGCTGCTTACGGACCACTTTTTCAGCCACCTGGACTGACAGTTCCGCCACCTGACGGCGAAGGCTGCGCAGAGCCTCCTCCTTCTCCTGACGGATCTGTTCGCGTGCATCGGATATGATCTTCTCACCACTCTCCTTTGCACGGTTCTCGGCATCTGCAATGATCTCATCACGCCGGTCAGTAGCCTCCTTGATGATACGGGCCTGCTGGGCACGTGTCTCCTTAAGAAGCTCATCACACTCCTTCTGGATACCGTCAAGACGCGCATTGGCCTTCTTGGCCGCCTCGAGCGACTTGTCGATGAACTCATTGCGCTTGTCCACCATATCGGTTATCATGGGGAATCCCCACTTAATCAATATGAAGAACACTATTCCGGCAGCAATAAGCATCCAGATCAGTGTACCGACCTCGGGATTGAGCAGATCCATTTATTTGGGCAGAGCTAAGATACAAACGATCATTGCGAAAAGAGCCACACCCTCCATGAATGCGCCGATAATGATCATAGCACCACGGATATCACCTGCAGCCTGGGGCTGACGTGCGATTGACTCAAATGTTGACTGACCGATCTTACCAAGACCGATAGCTGCTCCGATAACTGCGATAGCGGCACCCAGTGCAATACCGGCATTGCCGAGAGCTGCACCTGCGGCAGCCTGCAAAAATGTTGCTAACATCATAATACTGTTATTTAAGTAGTTAATTATTAATTTTCTATCTCCTTATGCTCATGTTCCTCAGGATGTGCAAGTCCTATGAATATTGATGACAATATCGTGAACACATATGCCTGAATGTATGCCACAAGCAATTCCAACATATTCATGAACACCATGAAAAGCAGTGAAACCGCTGTCATGGGAGTACCTATTGCAGGTCCCATCTTGGCCGTGATGAATATCATGCATGTAAGGGCCAGTATGATGGAATGACCGGCTGTCATGTTGGCGAACAGACGTACGGTCAGGGCAAAAGGCTTAGTGAATATACCTACCAGCTCTATCACCGGAAGTATGGGAGGAATCTTCAGGAAAATGGGTACATCGGGCCACAGAATCTCCTTCCAGTATTCACGGTTGCCAAAGACATTTACCGTAAAGAAGGTAATCAGGGCCAGGAAAAGTGTTACCGCAATATTACCTGTCACGTTTGCTCCGGCAGGGAATATCGGAATAAGACCCATTAGGTTGCTCAAAAGGATAAAGAAGAATATCGTGAGCAGCAACGGAGCATACTTTTTGTATTCCTTGCCTACAGAGGGCTTTATCACGTCATCCACAATCATGGCTATGACAAACTCCATAAGTCCCACAAATCCGCCGGGAGCATTATCGGTCTCGTCATGATGCTTGTACCAACGTGCCGTACACAACACGATAACACATAGCAGAAGACTGTTTATGATGATGCCAAGGGCAACCTTGGTAAGTGACAGGTCAAGCGGTTTGCGGAAGGTTCCGTCGGGCATGTCCTCTACCAGTTTGCCGGCAAATGCGCCTTCCTGTGCAATATGGAAGCCGTCATAGCTGCCGTCCTCTTCAAGATTGCGTGATGAAAAGAAATGCCAGCCGGATACTTTGCTGTAGAGCATGACAGGCAGATGGAGGGAAACCTCTTTCTCACCTATTGTTATTATATGCCAGTGATAAGAGTCCTTGAGGTGTTCAAAAATGATGCCTTTTACATCAATGGCCTCTTCTTCAACAGGCTCAGAACTCTCCTGTGCGCATACGGGAAGTACACACAGAAGCAGCAGCGGCAATATGTAAAGTAAACGTTTCAACTCTTTTTCTCTCCTTTCATAAAGAATACCGTCTCAACAGCCGACAGGCACAGATAGAATGACATGAACACTATCGAGAACACCACAATCTCTGATTTGACAGCCATGAAATAGATCAGGATGTAAACCAGTGCCAACATGATCTTGGTAACCCTGTAAGCCATGAAGAACACGATGCGGTCCCTGCCTTTCTTCTCTATTGTGCGCTTAAGTATCAGCATAACGCCCATTACGACGGCATAGAACAGAGGAATGGTGAAAAGCAGATCCGGGAAATGCTCCGGCCATACCATGCGCAGTGCAAGTGACGATGCCACCGAAAGCACCGACAGGACGGCAAAATACCACAGTATCAACTTCTTCATCATTCTATACAAACTGTAATGCTGTTATCCTTAACCTCCACGAATCCACTGTTTAGCGCATACTCACAGGTATCGTTCGCAGTCTTTACCACGATCTTTCCGCTTTCAAGTGAAGAGATGATCGGAGCATGACTGTCCAGAACCATGAAACTGCCTACGGTTCCCGGCAGTGTCACGTTCTCAACCTCACCCTCAAAGAGAGCCTCACTCGGAGTTATGATTCGCAGCTTAAGCATCATGTATTACTTTGAAACCTCACCAAGCAGTTTCTTACCCTTCTCAATGGCCTCCTCAATGGTACCCACATTCAGGAACACCTGCTCGGGAAGGTCATCCACCTCACCGTCCAGGATCATGTTGAATCCCTTGATGGTATCCTCAATGCTTACCATTGTACCCTTGACGCCGGTAAACTGCTCGGCAACGGTGAACGGCTGAGAGAGGAAACGCTGAACGCGGCGTGCACGTGCAACGGTCAGTTTGTCCTCATCGGACAGTTCATCCATACCAAGGATTGAAATGATATCCTGAAGCTCGTTGTAGCGCTGCAGAATCTGCTTTACGCGCTGTGCGGTATCATAGTGTGCCTTGCCCACGATATTGGGATCAAGGATACGTGATGTAGAATCCAGCGGGTCAACGGCCGGGTAGATACCCAACTCGGCTATCTTACGGCTCAGCACGGTGGTTGCATCCAGGTGTGAGAACGTGGTGGCAGGTGCCGGGTCGGTAAGGTCATCGGCCGGTACATATACGGCCTGTACCGATGTGATTGATCCGTGTATGGTTGATGTGATGCGCTCCTGCATCTTACCCATCTCACTGGCCAGTGTAGGCTGATAACCTACGGCACTTGGCATACGTCCCAGAAGAGCCGATACCTCTGAACCAGCCTGTGTAAAACGGAATATGTTATCGATAAAGAACAGGATATCGCTGTATGCGCCGTCGCTGCCGGCACCGTCACGGAATGACTCGGCAACGGTAAGACCTGACAGAGCTACTGATGAACGTGCCCCTGGAGGCTCATTCATCTGACCGTACACAAGCGTGGCCTGTGACTTGGCAACCTCATCATAGTCAACCTTAGAGAGGTCCCACTCGCCCTTTTCCATACTCTCCTTGAAAGCATCACCGTAGCGGATTACGCCTGACTCAATCATCTCACGCAGCAGGTCGTTACCCTCACGGGTACGCTCTCCCACTCCGGCAAAGACTGAGAAACCGTTGTTCTTCTTGGCAATATTGTTGATGAGCTCCATGATGAGCACGGTCTTACCTACACCGGCACCTCCGAACAGACCGATCTTACCGCCCTTGCAGTAGGGCTCCAGCAGATCAATCACCTTGATACCGGTAAACAGCACCTCCTCGACCGTTGAGAGTTCCTCAAACTTAGGCGGCTGACGGTGTATGGGGAACGCGCCCTCCTTGTCCAGAGGCTTGAGGTCGTCAATAGGCTCACCGGTAACGTTCATCATACGTCCCTTGATCTGTTTGCCCACAGGCATTGTTATAGGGCTGCCGGTAACACGCACTTCCATTCCGCGGCCCATTCCGCGGCGCAGACCGGTTGTCAGGTCCATTGCAACGCAACGTACCATGTTCTCGCCTATGTGCTGCTGAACCTCTATAATGAGCTTACGGCCGTTATCACGGGTTATTTCCAGAGCGTCATGGATTGAAGGCAGGTCTTCACCTGACTCAAACGCCACGTCAACTACAGGACCGATTATTTGGGCTACATGCCCTGAAACTGCTTTCATATCGTCAATTTTACGGAATGCAAAGTTAATGTTTTTCAGTATACTTTCTTATCCTTAAAAGTGACCTTTTGTATCCAAACGGATTAAATTTCACACTTATTTATACTAATTTTGCGGCATGATTTTGACAGAAACTATTTGGGCAGTTATCAAATTGCTTGCAGGATTCGTCCTGCTCTTCTTTGGCGGAGACTGGCTGGTTGAAGGAGGCGTTGCACTGGCACGCCGTTTCCGCATTTCTCCGCTCGTAATCGGTATGACCATTGTGGCTTTCGGGACATCGGCCCCGGAACTTCTGGTGAGCACGATATCGGCCATAAAAGGAAGCGCCGGTATTGCCATGGGAAACGTAATAGGTTCAAACATTGCAAACATCGGCCTTATCCTGGGTATTACAGCTCTGATATGCCCTATTGAGACCGATAACAGCAAGGTTGTCCGTCACGGCTCTATAATGATTGTGGCATCACTGCTCCTGCTGGTTTTTTCACTGCATTCAGGCATCTCCAGAATAGAAGGTCTGACACTCTTTATCTGCCTTATACTGTTTACGACCATCTCCATCCGCAAAGGCCGCACACAGCATCAGGAGGCCGATATCGATGACCAGGAGGGCAAGCCCATGACCATACTTGCAGCTGTCGGACTGATTGCACTCTCATGCGTCATGCTTGCATTCGGAGCCGATATCCTTGTGGACGGCGCCACCACCCTGGCAAGCGCAATGGGCGTAAGCGACAAGGTAATAGGCCTTACAATCGTAGCCCTTGGCACCAGCCTGCCTGAACTGGCAGCATCAATTGCAGCGGCCGTAAAGAAGCAGATGGATATCTCCATAGGCAATGTCATCGGCTCAAATATCTTCAACATACTCTGCGTATTGGGCGTTTCAACATCAATCAAGCCCATATCATTGGAGTTCTCAGACTACATGAGTGATTTCATCTGGATGTTGGGATTCTCTGTATTCATCATCATCTTCACCACGATGAGAAAAAAGAAAGGACGCCTGGGCAGAACCGCAGGCATCCTTTTCCTGTTGGCATACGCCGTTTACGCGTGGTCCCTGTTTTAATTCTTACGTTTCATAACGCTGCGTACAAAGTACCATATCAGTACTGAGTACATTATGAGTGACAGCCACTCAGCCATGTGAGAGCCGGTCCATGAATCGGCCATAAACAGATCCAGTCCCGCAAATCTCAGGGCTGCGCTTACAACGCCCATCAGTGCGCCACCGGCAATGAAACCGGAAGCCAGAAGTGTTCCGTGTTCTACGCGTGATGTGTTGACCGCGGGATCGATTGAACGGCTGCTTACATACCAGTTGATGAATCCGCCTACCACCAAAGGAATATTGAGCTGGAACGGTATGAACATACCCAGAGCAAATGCCAGAGCCGGAATCTTGAAGAAGTTCAGTATCAGGGCAATCACAGCACCTGTTGCGTAGAGCCACCAGGGAGCACCTGTGCCCGACATGAGCGGGTCAATCACAGCAGCCATGGCGTTGGCCTGAGGAGCAACCAGAGCGTTATCACCTACAAAACCGTAGGTCTTGTTTAGGATAATGAGCACGCCGCCAACAGTCAGGGCCGATACCAGAGTACCCAGGAACTTCCAACCCTGCTGAACTGCAGGAGTAGAACCCAGCCAGTAACCGATCTTGAGGTCAGTGATGAAACCGCCGGCCATTGAAAGCGCAGTACAAACCACGCCTCCCATAATCAGGGCCGATACGATTCCGGCAGTGCCCTTAAGACCGACTGCAACCATTATTACGGATGCAAGGATAAGAGTCATCAGAGTCATGCCTGATACGGGGTTGGTACCTACAATGGCAATGGCATTGGCTGCGACGGTGGTGAACAGGAAAGCAATTATTCCCACAACCAGGATACCTACAACGGCATGCATCAGGTTGAAATCCATCACACCGAAATAGAAGAATGCAAACACTGCAACCAGTGCTACTATAATACCTATTATAACTATCTTCATGGGCAGGTCACGCTGAGTGCGCTCAACCTGTACATCGGTAGCACCCTTGCCGCCTTTGAGTTCACGTCCTGCAAGGCTTACTGCACCCTTGATAACGGGCCATGACTTGATAATACCCAGAATACCGGCCATTGCAATACCGCCAATGCCGATGTGGCGTGCATAGCTTGAGAATATCTGCTCAGGCTCCATGCCTGCAACTGCATCAGTAACGGCAGGATTGAGTGACTGCAGGAAAGCATCACCAAGCATAGGCAGTATGGGAACGATAATGAACCATACCACTGCTGATCCTGCGGCTATTATGCATGCGTACTTAAGACCTACAATGTAACCCAGACCAAGCACTGCCGCACCTGTATTGATGCTGAACACCAGCTTTGCCTTTGTTGCCAGGGCCGATCCCCACGCACAAACCCTTGTGGTGAAGTTCTCGGTCCAAAGTCCGAATGTAGAAACTATGAAA
This sequence comes from uncultured Bacteroidales bacterium, assembly GCA_902798685.1. GTDB lineage: Bacteria > Bacteroidota > Bacteroidia > Bacteroidales > Bacteroidaceae > Colenecus. The sequence goes on along the minus strand of CADBXO010000001.1, from coordinate 112,775 downwards.
TCATAGATACCGCCTATGATACCAGATACCACCAGAGGCTTGGCCTGTCCGGCACCCTTCTCACCTGAGATAAGCACCTGTGTGGTTGCAGTAGCCTCGGGGAAAGGATACTTTCCGTGCATATCCTTTACAAAGTACTTGCGGAAAGGTATCAGGAACAGGATTCCCAGAACACCGCCCAGCAGTGAGCTGATGAATACCTGCATAAAGTTCACGGTCATGTCAGGATACTTGGCCTGAAGTATGTAAAGAGCAGGAAGAGTAAAGATTGCACCTGCTACAATCACACCCGAGCATGCACCGATGGACTGTATGATGACGTTCTCTCCGAGTGCGCCCTTGCGCTTGGCGACTGATGACACACCTACGGCAATGATTGCAATTGGTATTGCAGCCTCGAACACCTGACCCACCTTAAGACCAAGATAAGCAGCTGCTGCAGAGAATAGTACAGCCATCAGAAGACCCCATCCCACTGACCAGAGATTGGCCTCGGGATAGACCTTGTCGGGTTTCATTATCGGTTCGTAAGACTCTCCTTGTTTTAGTTCGCGATACGCGTTTTCCGGCAGTTCAACCGGTTTTTTATCCTCTTCCATTAGTATTTGTAGTTGGTCAAACAATTCGCGAATATAGATATTATATTAAAAAAATGAGTTACATTTGGTCCACAAAAACCACATTTACTAACTATCAATTATATGAAAAAGGATTTGTTTTTTGCAGCAGCTGCCGTAATGGCTTTGGTTGCAATACCTATGCAGGCACAGAATTCAAGAATCGTTGAAGACGGAGGTTCAGGCCCCTACAAAGCCATCATGATGGAAGAGGCCACTCTTACAACCCACACCATTTTCCGTCCGCAGGATCTGAGCAAGTTTGACAAGAAAAACCCGCTTCCCATTGTAGTATGGGGTAACGGAGGTTGCGCAAACTCACCCAGCGGCCATGTCAATTTCCTTAACGAAGTTGCTTCACAGGGATTCCTTATCGTAGCTATCGGCCCCAGCAACTATCAGCAGCAGGAGGCTCCGCGTCCCGGTCAGACCGGTGATGTACCCCGTATGGGTCAGGGCGGCGGATTCCCCGGTGGCGGTATGCCTGGTGGTGGAATGCCTCCTATGGGCGGCATGGGCGGCCAGCGTCCCCAGGGTGCTCCCGGTCAGGGTGGTCCTCAAGGCGGCGGTATGCCCCGTATGGGCGGTGGAATGCCCGGCGGTATGGGCGGCGGAATGTCCATGGGTGACCCCGAAGGCCTGAAGCAGGCTCTTGAATGGGCTATCGCTCAGAACTCCGACAAGAACAGCCCCTACTACGGCAAGCTTGATGTAGAGAATATTGCAGCAGCAGGTATGTCATGCGGCGGTCTGCAGGCTCTCCACATGTCAGATGAGGCACGTATCAAGACCATCCTGGTCATGAACAGCGGTTTCTTCGGCACCGATGAGAGTGAGGACAAGGCCAGCCTTGCCAAGATGAAGCAGAAATCAGTTATCTGGATCCTGGGCGGTTCAACCGATATCGCATGGGAGAACGGTAATGATGACTTCAAGCGTATGGCAGGTTCAATGCCCGCATGCCTCGTAAGCCTTGACGGCATCGGCCACGGCGGTACTTACATGCAGCCCAACGGCGGTGACTACGCAAAGGTTGCAGGCGCATGGCTCAAATGGTGGCTCAAGAATGACAAGGAGGCCGGCACAATGTTCACCGGCAATGAGCCCGGTGTCAGCAAGATGGCCGGTTGGATGATTGAGCGCAAGAACATCAAGTAAGTTCATTCACACCCTATCAAAAACAGAACGCGCCCCAGTCGGGGCGCGTTTTTCTTTCTTAGCTAAAACAGAATCCCAATTGGATCCATCAACCTAATTATTTATAGTCTGAAGAAAGAGTAGTAGACTTTATCTGCCTTTTCTGTCTGTTTCTGCTCATTCATGTAGTTGAGATTCTCAAACTGGTCACGGTCAAAGCTGTAAACGAGTTCCTTGTCACTCAACTTGCAGATACGAGCCTTTTTGATGAGGGTTTCCCCTCCATCACGTTCCTCACAGAATGTCAGGCTGCCGTCAGGTCTCAGTGAATAATGTCCCTCCATTGTAACCATATTGGCTACAGTCAACGGAGCATCACCGTACATCACGTAAGAGTTGGGACTGATGACCAAATTCCACTTACGCTTGTTGACAGTAGTGTTCTTCTGGATTCTCTTGGCATCACGATAATATACCACATCTGAGAAATACCAGTTTCCTTCTATCCTCCTCTTCCAGTACATGAACCTGAGTCCCTGTACATAACTCCAAATTTTTCTCATATTAGTTTCCTCCTTTTCTTTTCAGTCCTTCAATCTATTATCAGTCTCGCACTATTGTTTATCATTCATTGTCATAATCCAGTACACGGCCATTGAACTTAACCTCCCAATCATCAACCGATGCGGTAAATTCTATAGGTCTGTAGACAGTGTAAATGTTCAAGCCAAGTACAAAGGTGTATTGGAGTCCCAGTTCCATATTGTCTTCCGGAAGAACACCGGACAACTGAATAATCTGGGACTGTCCCTTTGCACCACGATACCATGTTCCGTCATATTCAAACGGATCAACGTCAAAGATCACCTCAACATAATGCTTTCCGTCCTTCAGCTCCTCAGGAATTACGTAAAGGTGGTTGCAATCCTTCCTATCAGAGGAGAGTTTGTCTGTTGCAATAAAGTCAGCATTCTCTGCACCGCATTTAACGGGTTCACAACCCTCATAGAATACGATGTCCTGATGCTTGGCATTCGGAACCCAACGGCTGTCCTGGCCGTCAACTACAAACAAACCTTCTGTAGGCATTCCGTGGAGCACCACCTTACGGACATGCATAAGTCCCTTTAGCTGCTCATCACTGGAAATGTCGCAAACTTTAAAACCAATACTGTTTGAGATGTGATGGAACTGAAGATTGACCATCTCGAAACTCTGATCACATCTCATGTCAACAGCATTTGAGGCCAACGGGCCCTTCTTAATATCATTGGGTGTGAAAGATATGGCGTATGAGCCATCTTTGTGATAACTCACGCTACTGACATGGGGATAATAAGCGCTCACCTTCATTGAGCCGCTTGAAAGACTGGATGTAATCAGATTAGCGGTTCTGACTCCTTCAGTCTCATAAACCGGACAATTGTCAACAATAAAATCCTTTTTCTCATTGTCAACACCTACCAGACCGAAAGCGATCTTGGAATCCAGGTAGGCATAATTAGTCTGAGCACTGTAATCATACACAATCTTGGTGCCGATTACATCATCTGCCACATTTGACTTTGTATTCATGGGCAGAGACTTGCTCTTGGTATTGCTGGCAACAGATATATTAAATATGGTCTTGGTCTGCTGATCATATGATACAACAATGACGCTATCCTCTTTAGCACATGAGGATAACAGCATTGCCGCTGTTGCGATAATAGTCCATTTTATTGCGGTAAGTTTCATTTGGCTTGGGTTTGATTTCCGTACCAAAGATAAAATACTTTTTCATCCGGCAATGTTGGAAAATAGGTGGACTTGCATATTCTGACTAAAATTATTCATGACTTTAGACAAGTGTTTAAAAATGTAAAAATGGCCTTTTGAACGTTTTTAAACAAAAAATGGGGCTCTTGAAAGCTATTTACTAAATTTGCACAAACAATTGAAAACTGCTATGAACATTCTCATTAATGACGGCAAAATACTGCCCATGACGACCTCTGAGGGCGATAATCTGTATTTCAAGGGATACGTCGGAATTGAAGGAGAGAAGATCTCTTTTGTCAGTTCTGACCGTAAAGACGCTTTGAATTTCGTCGCCAGCCATCCCGATGCAAGACAGATTGACGCCACCGGTAAGATTGTTATGCCCGGACTGATAAATACCCACACTCATGTTGCAATGGCGCTCCTGCGAGGTATATCTGATGATGTTCCTCTGATGGAATGGCTTGAGCAGCACATCTGGCCCATTGAAGGAAAGATGGGTTATCAGGAGGTTTTTGACGGTGCCAGACTGGGCATTCTGGAGATGCTCATGGGAGGTACCACCACCTTTGTAGATATGTACCCGTATGAGGAGGCCGTGGCTGAGGCCGCTGAAACTGCAGGCATACGCGCACTGGTAAGCCCTTGCCCCATGGATTTCAGAATGGATCATTTTGAGAATGACTGGAAGCAGGTTCAGAAAAGGTTCTCATCAAGCCGTCTGGTTTCAATGTGGATGGGCCCGCACGCCATCTATACCCTTTCGGGCGAACACCTGCAGCGCTCCATAAGCCTGTCCAAGGAACTTGGTGTAGGAAGCCACGTTCATCTGGCCGAGACTCAGACTGAGCAGAATAACAGCATGGCTCAGTACGGAATGAGTCCTACCGAGTATTTTGAGAAAGCGGGTCTGTTTACCACCAAAACTCTTGCAGCACACTGCGTAGTGATGTCTGACCACGATATTGAGATCCTGGCAAAAAACGGAGTATCAGTTGCCCACAATCCCCAGAGCAATATGAAACTTGCATCGGGCATTGCTCCTGTAAAGAAGATGCTTGATGCCGGCATAAATGTATCATTAGGTACTGACGGTGCTTCATCAAACAATGACCTTGACATGTGGGAAGAGATGCGCACAGCTTCACTCCTGCAGAAGGTAAGCACTCTTGATCCCTGCGCAATACCGGCATACACTGCCCTGCAGATGGCTACTGTCAACGGTGCCAAGGCCATCGGACGCGAAGGCGAACTGGGTGTTCTGGCAGACGGCGCTTTGGCCGATATACTGCTCGTTGATATTGAAAAAGCGCATCTTTATCCGCATACCAACCTCATTTCAGAGCTTGTTTACAGCGCTCACGCATCAGATGTGGATACTGTCATAGTGAACGGCAATATCGTGGTAGAAAACCGCAAATGCCTTACTATGAACGCCCAAGAGGTGTGTGGTACGGCGCAAAAGCATATTGACGCCTTGATGGCAAAATAAAAAAGTGCAAATAGCGGATAAAAAAGTTGCATTTGCTTTTGGCAGATAAACCCAAAACTCTTACCTTTGCACCGCTTTTCGAAGGAAATGCGGCAATAGCTCAGTTGGTAGAGCACGACCTTGCCAAGGTCGGGGTCGCGAGTTCGAGTCTCGTTTGCCGCTCAAAAGTAGATCTTTGATTTATTTAGAAATGCCCAGGTGGCGGAATTGGTAGACGCGCACGTTTCAGGTGCGTGTGCCGCGAGGTGTGCAGGTTCGAGTCCTGTTCTGGGCACTTCTCTGGAGAGATGGCGGAATTGGTAGACGCGCTACTTTGAGGGGGTAGTGACAGTTATGTCGTGTGAGTTCGAGTCTCATTCTCTTCACAATTTTTGCGGCAATTGACGACAAGCCGAGAGCAAAGAGAAGTTTACTTATCTTTGCCGAGGCGCGAAAGTCAATCGCGTATTTACGAAGTAAATGCGGCAATAGCTCAGTTGGTAGAGCACGACCTTGCCAAGGTCGGGGTCGCGAGTTCGAGTCTCGTTTGCCGCTCCAAATTATGAATTACTAAGCAGCTTGTCTTTCTAAGAACAGGTTGCTTTTTTTGTTGAATATCGAATGAAAAGAACTACAACATTCCTACTGGCTTTAATGTCAGTACTTTGTTTGCAAGCCCAAAACAAGCACACAATCAGTGGCTACATCACCGATAAGGCTAGCAAAGAGACACTGATCGGTGCCACAATCCTTGACCTCAAGAGCGGTCGCGGAACAACCACCAATGAGTACGGATTCTACTCCATCACCCTACCCGACGGTCCCGTAGAGATCCGTACAGGGTACGTAGGCTACAAGCCCGTAGTCGTTCCGTTCACACTGAGCCGCGATACCATAATTAACGTAGGAGTTCCCACAATTGACGAACTTAACGAGGTTACCATCTACGGTAACCGTGAGATCCTGGGCGTACGCGGCTCACAGATGAGTGCCGTGGATATTCCCATCGAGCAGATCAAGGCCGTTCCCGCCATGTTCGGTGAGACCGATGTTCTCAAGGCCCTTCAGCTGTTGCCCGGCGTACAGGCCGGTACCGAGGCAACCGCAGGTCTCTATGTACGCGGCGGTAATCCTGATGAGAACCTTCTGCTTCTGGACGGTGTGCCTGTATATAACGTGAACCACATGTTCGGTATGTTCTCGGTATTCAATCCCGATGCCATCAAGAACGTAACCCTCTACAAGGGCAGTTTCCCCGCCCACTACTACGGCCGCCTGTCATCGGTCGTAGATATCCGCATGAAGGACGGTGACATGGAGAAGTATCACGGAAACGCTTCCATCGGACTCATATCATCAAAGATCAATCTGGAGGGTCCTATTATAAAAGGTAAGACATCATTCAACATATCAGCCCGCCGTACCTACTCGGACATCATGCTGAACTCTGCCATATGGTTGAACAAGCAATTTGATTTTGCCGGCTACGATGAGGACTACAGCATGGGTTACTACTTCTATGACCTGAACGTGAAGCTGAACCACAAGTTCAGCGACCGTGACCGTCTGTATGTAAGCTGGTACAGCGGCGATGATGACATCTACTTCAATTACAAGAGTTCAGGCGGCCAGTACAAATCCAAGACCAAGCTTGACTGGCGCTGGGGCAACACCGTATCAGCCATTCGCTGGAACCATGTGGTCAACCCCAAGCTCTTTATGGACGTAAGCGCCAACTACACCCAGTACCGCCACAGGATGGGCATCACCATCAATGAGAAAGACAAGGTCAACAGGACCGATGCCACCACTGCAATCAAGATGAAATCAGGTATCTATGACGCCTCTTTCCGCACTGATTTCCACTGGTCACCATCGGCCAAGCAGGAGATCAGGTTCGGCGGCAGTTACACTCACCACAAGTTTACGCCCGATGTCATGAGCCTGAGCATGAACAGCACACAGACCATGGACAACGACTCCATCAAGAATGACAACTTCAACCAGTCATACGGTTCAAAGGATGTCATTGCGCATGAGTACCAGGTCTATGCCGAGGATGACATTGAACTGACCGATATCATCAGATTCAATTTGGGCGCCGGATATGCGGGATTCAGCGTAAACGGCCGCTACTACAACTCTCTGGAGCCCAGACTTAGCGCCCGTTTCCTCATAACCGATGACCTTTCAATCAAGACCGGCTATGCTTACATGACCCAGTATGTACACCTGCTCTCAAATAATGTGATAAGCCTGCCCACAGACCTTTGGGTACCTGTAACCGATAAGATCGAACCGGAGCATTCTCACCAGTGGGCATTGGGAGCCGCCTACAGCATTGAGGGACTGGCCGATTTCACCCTTGAGGGCTATTACAAGCATATGAACAACCTGCTGGAGTACAAGGAGGGCTCGACCTACCTGAGCGGTGATACAGACTGGCAGAACAAGATTGCCCTGGGAGAAGGCTGGAGCTACGGTATCGAGTTCATGGCACAGCGTTCCGTAGGCAGACTTAACGGATGGATAGCTTACACCTGGAACAAGTCACAGCGTAGGTTTGACCGTCACGGCATGGTTCTGAACGGCGGACGTGTATTTGACGCCAAGTATGACCGCCGTCACAAGCTGGATATAACCTGCAACTATAAGTTCAGCGAGAAGTTCGATATGTCTGCAACATGGCTCTTTGAGACCGGAAACTGCGGTACAATATATACCCAGTACTATACTTCGGCACCCCTTGCCAATGATGAGGATGAGTTGTACCCCTACACCACCACTATCGGCTATTATGACAACCGAAACAATTTCCGTCTCAATCCCACACACAGACTGGACCTGAGTTTCAACTGGCATCGCAAATTCAGTGAGAGGGTAAGCCGCACACTCAATCTGAGCGTTTATAACGCATACAACCGTCGCAACCCGTTCCTTGTATACGTTTACTCTGAGAGCTATTATGACGGGAACCAGATAGTAGAGGATCGCAAACTGCGTCAGCTCACCCTGTTCCCCATCCTTCCCACTATCAGTTACGCAATATCATTCTAAAGTTATGAAACAGTTTGGCACCATCATATTGGCAGCCGCAGTCATAATCTGCGCAGCATGCACCAAGGACATTGAGTACACAGGTCCGGACAGCGAGCGTATGCTTGTAGTAAACAGCATTACCAAATCCGGCAATATACCCGTGTTCAGAGTTAGTCACAGTGCATTCTTCCTGGACTCACATTACACCGGTACTACCCTGAAAGATGATGTCACAATCGATGTTGACATTAACGGCGTAACACGCCCGGCTGCTTATGTAGACAGTATTCATGGTTTTTCAGACGGCAGAATAATCAAGGACGGTGATATATTATCAATACGCGCATCCCATCCCGAGTACGGAACAATACGTGCCACCGACACCGTCCCCAATGCACAGAACTGCCTGTTCACTGACTACCGCAAGGAGTATGTTCCCACCCCGACCATGTCAGAACTGTTTGATGATCCCTATTCAATCTTTGACGGCTCTGAAGTTGACTCCGTTTGGGTTACCGAAATAGAGATTCAGGGTATTGACAACGAAAGGGATTTCTACATGCTGTCCATCGAGCCCTCCCTCATCTACTACAAATACACCGACTGGATAGGTGATTATGACACCATTAAACAGGCTCTGCATTTCAATATCCCGGCTGAGACCAAGATACTGTTGGGACAGGCCGATGAGGCCACCGCGCTCTTGGAAGATACCGAGTCTGACAGCCAGTTTGAATGGGGCAAGAAGGAATTCATGTTTGATGACCTTTACATAAAGGACGGAAACAAGTTCAGTTTCAACATCATGATGGAAACGCCCGATACGTTGGAATACATCTTAACCTCATCTGAGGAAGGATACGTATATGGGACTGCCCCCTTCTCTGTCGCAGACAAGATTAAAGATGAGGTCATTTATGAGGTAACCGTCAAGCTGTACGTTCTCTCCGATACCTACTACTATTATCACAAATCAGTAAATGATTACAGGGATGCCGATGATCTGTCATTCCTTTCAGAACCTGTAACCATAATACACAATGTAAAGGGCGGCGCAGGCATTGTAGCCACCTACACCTCAAAGACATTCCACAAGGAATACAAGTGCAAGTTCAAGTAAGTAGAAAAATGGCACAAAGGTAACAATCTCCCTGTGTCATTTTTTCTATATATTTGCTGAACTTATGCTTTGATTATGAGAATATCAAGAATCCTTTTTGCAGTTATCCTTGCTTGCGCTATCACCTCCTGCGGCAGTCTGCGCCGTATAGGGTATGAGAATGGTCATGAGTACGTTGACCTGGGCCTGAGTGTCAAGTGGGCGACAATGAATGTGGGTGCCTCGGCACCTCAAGAATCCGGAGATTATTATGCCTGGGGTGAATTGGAACCTAAGGAAGTCTATAACTGGTCGTCATACCGTTTCCGTACTGAGGGAGATACTGTGTATGATGTAAAGTTATCCAAGTACAATACAAAAAAGAATCACGGAACCGTTGATAATATAACGTCTCTTTTAAAGGCCGATGATGTGGCAAATGTAAAGTGGGGTGGCAACTGGCGGTATCCTACAATAGCAGAGATTGAAGAGTTGGCCGATGAGAACAACTGCACCTGGACATGGACAACCAAGAAAGGTGTACACGGCTACAAAGTCAAGAGTAAGAAGAAAGGCTACAAACGCCGTTACATATTCATTCCAGAAACAAGTGAACTTGTAAACTTTGGAATTGAGGATAACAAAGCAAAAGGAACATACTGGTCCAGTACGCTTATAGAGGCATTCTATGCCTGCACGCTCTCTTTCATTCCTGACAGAATCAGCGTATACGGAGCAGCAGAGCGTCCGGTCGGTCTCCCAATCCGTCCCGTCAGCCCAAAGTGGTAACACACAAAAGGGACGGTTCTATCTGTGTGGGGTGAGATGGATTATGGGCATATAGGGCGAATATATTGTGCTGTGTGTCGGCCTACAAGGCCGATATAGGGGGTGATTATATCATATTCATTATCACGGGAACCTGCAATCACATACGCCTGTTCATCATCCTCGCTATCTTTAGTTGATGTATATAGCTGAACTACTTCGCCTTTTCGGAATATCGGATTGTCATCTGAATAAAACGGGTAGACATAATAACCGGTTGCCGGGAGAAATATGGATTGGCCCTCATATCCGGCCTTGTTGCTTGTAACCAGGAATCCATACACACCATTAATTGTATCCCATGTGCAAGTGCAGTTGTCTATCAATTCCTGACATTCATCTTTGGTCGGCATACGCCAACTACCTCCCCATTTGACATGGGCGACATCATCATCCGGTTCCAAATTAACCTTACCATCTTTTTGATCATATCTATCGTAATAGACATCGGTCCAGGAATCATCATCCCCATCAAACATTATTATACAATCTAAGAGGGCATAATTCCCATCTCCATAAATAGTCTTGGTTTCAGTTTCTCCCCATGCATAGTAGGTTCCGGACTCATAGGGCTTTTCGGCCCCGATATTACAAGTAGCCCATTTTACGCTGAGCCCCAAATCAACGTATTCATGACCATTGAGATCTGTTTGGGCCTTACTAGGAGTATTCAGTAGTGATATGGATATCACGCTTAAAAACAAAGGAGACAGTCTTTTCATATCGCAATTTCATTTATTGTTTGCTGTATAAACGGCTAGATAGTATTAATACGTCACTCTTGTGATACAGTCCTTATACTTATTCTGTATTTAATCCATTCGATGAATCTCTTTATGGGTCTGTATTTATAGATGACTGAAGGAGGACCATATGCGCAGGGAAATTCTTCCACATCGCTATCAGTCAATGAAACAAAATCTTCTATTGGAAAAACGTATCTATCAACCATGGCATTAGTAACTGTGTCTTCTTTCATCAAATCATGCACCGACAAGGTATCTGATTGTTTAATAGTGTCAGTTTCCGCATAAGACTTCTTATCAGGTATTGTATCACCTGTATTTGTTTGTATGGAACTGACGGGGACAACTGAAGCTTTTGCCGTACTGGAGATCGCAGACAGCAACAGAAACGATACACTGCATATAATATAGTACCATCCTTTGCGGATGCAGATTCTGAAGGTCCTGAATTTCATATTACCGGCTGTATTTGTTGGACAAAAGTATCGACAGGTCCTTAACAATACAAATTTGAAGCGTTGCAATAGCGTTGCATATTAGCACAAAAGTGACCGAACGGTCACTTGAGGAGCTTGTAGCGCGCGAATTTGAGGAGGAGGGTTTTCTCGCCAACATTGAGAAACTTGATTCGCGCTTTGGTATCACCGCCGGAGCCCTCAACTTCCAGTACGCTTCCAATACCAAACCGCTCGTGCTCAATCACGCTACCCACCTTTAGGGCCGATGCCTGGGCGGGCGCGGTATCCTTTAGCATATTCTCCGTTACCTTTTGGAACTTGCCTTGTTGCCATGGTTTGCGGTCCGGCTTGGCCTCAAATACAGTCTTTGGCCTGAATTGTGTGCCGGGGACTGTCCCTTTTGGTTCCAACTTAGGCCTACTGAAATGAGAATTCTCCCCGGAACCAAAGGGGACTGTCCCCAGATTCCCGCCAGGTGCACTAAGATACTTAGGATCAATATCTTTTAGGAACCTACTGGGAGTGCAGAAATCCACACTGCCGTATTTGAAACGCGTGGTAGCAAAAAGCAATGTCAGGTATTTTCTGGCGCGAGTCATTGCTACATAGAAGAGGCGGCGCTCCTCCTCTATCTCACGCTCGCTGTCACCACTCATGTCGCTGGGGAAAAGGTTCTCTTCAAGTCCCACGATGAATACGGCGTCAAACTCCAGACCCTTTGCGGCGTGTACGGTCATGAGAGTGACCTTCTCCAGGTCCTCATCGGTCTCGTTATCCTGATCGGTCATAAGTGACACCTCGCTCAGATAATCGGTCATGAAACAACGCTCATTGCCCTCCTCCTTGCGGTCCTGGCAGAACTGGGCGATATTGGCAAGCAGTTCCTCTACATTATCCTTACGGCCGATGCCCTCGACGGTGGTATCGGCCTGGAGTTCACGCATGATGCCGGTTTCATTGACTATCCGCTCTGAGAGCTGCTGCGCGTCAACACTGGAGGCATCGGCCATAAAACTCTCCAGCATGGTCTTAAAGGCCGATAACTTGGCCGCGGTGCCGGAATTCACATCCAGATTGTAATCAGCGGGATTGCAGATGACGGTCCACAGGCTCACTCCGCTCTCCATAGCTACGGAGAGTATCTTGCCTACGGTGGTCTGACCTATTCCGCGTGCAGGATAGTTGATGATGCGCTTGAACGCCTCCTCGTCATTGGGGTTGACGCTCATGCGGAAATAGGCTATCACGTCCTTGATCTCCTTGCGCTGGTAGAATGACAGGCCGCCGTATATTTTGTAAGGTAATCCGCGCTTGCGCAGGGCCTCTTCAAGCGAACGTGACTGGGCGTTGGTACGGTAAAGTATGGCCATTTCACGCCATGGGGTGTCCTTGAAGGTATGCAGATCAAGCATGCGGTTTGCCACCATCTCGCTCTCCTCAAGGTCTGAATGGGCACACAACACCTTTATCTTGTCACCCTCCTCGTTCTCTGAGAAGACTTTCTTGGGAATCTGGGCGTGGTTCTTGCTGATAAGTGTACCTGCCGCCTCCACAATTGTCTGTGTGGAGCGGTAGTTCTGCTCCAACTTGAACAGTTTTGAATCCGGATAGAGCTTGGAGAACTTGAGCATGTTGTCCAGGTTGGCTCCGCGGAACGAATAGATGCTCTGGGCATCATCACCGACCACGCATACCTTGGCACCGTTACGGGTAAGTTGCCATACAATGCAGTGCTGGGCGTAGTTGGTATCCTGATACTCATCAACCAGAATGTATTTGAACGATGTTCCGTAGCGCTCCAACACATCCGGATTGTCACGGAACAGAATGAACGTATTAAGCAGCAGGTCATCAAAATCCATGGCGTCACTCTGGCGGCAGCGCTGCTCATAGCGCTCGTATATCTTGCCCACCATAGGAATGCGCTTGAACTGGTCATGCTTGTAGATATCGGCATTCTGAACGTAGCCCGATGCCGTTATCAGGCGGTTCTTTGCATTGCTGATACGGTTCTGGACCACGCTGGCCTTATAGGTCTTGTCATCCAGTTGCATCTCCTTGACAATGGATTTGATCAGGTTCTGGCTGTCCTGCTGGTCATAGATGGTAAAGTTGGATGAATAACCGATAAGCGCAGCCTCAGACCGAAGTATCCTGCTGAATATACTGTGGAACGTACCCATCCAGAGGTAACGGGCGCGGTTCTCTCCCACTCGCGCTGCTATTCGCTGCTTCATCTCACCCGCCGCCTTGTTGGTAAAGGTAAGGGCAAGTATGGCCCACGGATCAACGCCCTCCTCAAGCAGATGGGCTATCTTGTACGTGAGAACTCGTGTTTTTCCGGAACCGGCACCGGCTATGACCATTGAGTCGCCCTCGGTATAAAGTACGGCGTCACACTGGCTCGGATTCAGTTCCTTATGGTAATCTATCATAGGTAATTCTTTTATAACGCGAAATTACAAAATCAGGGAATTATAATTATCTTCGTAGCGTAATAACCAAAAATGAGTTATCAACAACTGTTTCCCATGACTGACAGCATCTGGATCTGTTTTGTGGTCCTGACGCTGGTTTTGTTTGTGCCTATACTCTGTAAACGGCTCAGATTCCCACAGATAGCAGGTCTTATCATTACGGGCGTGCTCATCGGACCGGGACTGTTGAACATACTCAACATCACACCTGAGATCCAGTTTTTCAGCCGCATGGGACTGTTGTTCATCATGTTCTTTGCCGGCCTGGGAATTGACCTGGAGGAGATGAAACGCAACAAGGTCTGGGGTGTCATTTTCGGTATTCTGACCTTTGCCGTTCCATGGGTTCTCTGTTATCTGGCATGTTCATGGCTGTTGAAACTCCCTTCACGTACATCGGCCATACTGGCATGTCTGATGGGATCACATACCCTGATTTCATATCCTATCATAAGCCGATACGGACTGGCCCGCCGCAAGAGCGTAACCATATCTGTCGCAGGCGCATTGGTTGCAATACTGCTGGCTCTGGTCATATATGCGGTAATGATGTCAACCGCCGGTGACGCCGATTTCAATCCGCTCTGGTTCATACTCAAGATCACAGTCTATATCATAGCCGTCATACTGATCTACCCCCGCATGGCGCGCGATTTCTTCCATCGCGTCACCAACAGTTTCTCGCACTTCCTGTTCGTGATGATACTGCTGGCACTCAGCTGCGGCCTTTCACAGCTCATAGGACTGGATTCGATCGTTGGCGCATTCCTGGCAGGAATCGTTCTGAACCGTTACATACCCAAGTCATCACCTCTGATGAACCGCCTGGATTTTGTGGGCAACACCCTGTTCGTCCCCATGTTCCTGCTCAACACCGGACTGATGATTGACCTGACCGGAATGACCGGCAACTGGCTGTTCCTGACTGCGTTTGCGGTTCTGTTTTTCATAGGAACATTCGGCAAGTGGTTTGCCGCCCTCATCACCCAGAACGCGAACGGTTTTACGGCCGATGACCGCCGTGTGATATTCGGACTGAGCGCATCACATGCCGCCGGTGCCCTGGCCATAGCAATGGGTGCTTATGACGGAGGCCTGATGGACAACACCACTCTCAGCGCCACCGTGCTTATTGTGCTGTCCTCATGCATCTTGAGCAATATCATAACTGAGAATGCGGCCGATGCACTGCACCAGAACGAACAGTCGGAGTCACAATCGGAGTCACGTCTGATGGTCATGCTTACAGGTTCCAACACCCTGCAGGCCCTGATGGATACAGCCATTACGCTGTATGACAAGAACAGCCAGGAACTTGTAGGCCTCTATGTAACCATAAACGGTGAGCATGCGCCCAAATACTTGCAGGACGGCAAGGGCCGACTTGAGGAGGCATCCAGGATAGCGGCATCGGCCGATGTCCCCTTCATTGCGCACAACCGTCTTGGCAACAACATCATAGACAGCATACTTCACGCATCCAATGAGTTCGCTGCAGACCGTATGCTCATGGGACTGCCGCTGCGTCACAGCATCAACCTGCCCTACCTGGACAACATCATCAGTCCGCTTAATGACGGATTCCATGGCCAGATAGTTCTGCAGCGTTTTGTAACACCCATCAACACCATCAGGCGTATCGTGGTGCTGGTTCCCGGACCTGTTATCCAGGATGACGCATTTGAAAAGTGTATGGAGAGCATCTACCGCATCACCATGGCAATAGGATGCGCCACCGAGTTCTACGGCAAGGATCAGCCTATATCAGCCGTACGCGGTACCGGACTCAGTTTCTCAAGCGGACGAGTATCATACAATGAGGTCAGTGAGACGGCCGATATGCACTGGGTAATCAGCGGTCTTAAGACAGACCACCTGCTCATGATAGTAGGTCCCCGTGAGAGCGAGAGCCACGCCGGACGTTCATTCCGTCACCTCTACGAGCGTATCCACATGCCCGAGACCGATTTCTCAACCATGCTTCTGTTCCCCGAGACCCAGACAGTAAAGGGAAAAGAAGAAGCCACGCTCCGAACGGAACGTGACTTCTTAAAGATGCTCAGAATGTAATCTGATTATTTGAAGATCAGCTGGGCAAAATTGTAGAGACCGTACTTCCAAACAGTGAAGTTGTGACCCTCGTCAGGATAGTTGATGAGTGTGCAGGGGATTCCGTTCTCATCGCAGAAAGCCTTGAGCTGAGTGCTGTTGCCAATCAGGCCGTCAGCACCACCGCATACCATCCAGAGAAGCTTGTTCTCCTTCTTAACCTTCTCAACATCAGGAATGAGCTGAGCAGCACGCATGGTGTTGGGAGCTGATGAGAAACCTCCGATGTAAGCGAACTTGTCCATGTTGGCAAGACCGAAGTTCAGAGACTGGCCGCCACCCATTGACAGACCGGCGATTGCACGGTGATCCTTGTCGGTATATACGCTGAAGTTGCTCTCAATGTAAGGGATAAGGCTACCCAGAAGGTCCTTGTCAAATACGCCGAAAGCAGCGGCTGAACCCATACCACCCTCACGTGAGTCGTTCTCAGCGGCACGGCCGTTAGGCATAACAACGATCATATCGGCCACCTTACCGTCAGCATAGAGGTTATCCATGATGATATTGGGTACACCACCGTCATTCATCCATTCCCACTCGTCACCACCGATACCGTGGAGAAGATAGAGAACACCGAACTTCTTCTTGCCGTCATAGCTGGCGGGAAGATATACGTTGGCCTTACGGATTGTACCTACTGACTCAGACTTGTACTCAATAAGCTTAACAGTACCCTTCTTGATACCCTCACGCTCCTGGTCAAAGCCCTCGGGAGCAGCTACATACTCGTCAAATTTTACGTCAACCTGCTGGCCACCGCCAAAGCCGCCAAAGCCGCCGAAGCCGCCGCCAAAACCACCGAAACCGCCGCCCATAGGCATACGGAAATCAGGCTCCTGTGCACTGACACCTGCTGCTACGAGGGCCAGAGCTACTGCAAATAATACTTTCTTCATTTGGTTATTTATTAAAGGTTAATTCTATCACAATATATAGATAAAAAACAGGCTCAGGTTAAGAGTCAAGGCCTCAATTTGGCCGCTTTTTTACTCCTTCTTTGTAAACAGCGTACTGATAAAGTTCAGCACCTTCTTGCCTATATAGAACGGCATGAAAACAAAGATGAATGTCAATATCGCCCTAATGCGGGAATAATGAAGGATATTCTGATATATGGCCACATTATATTTCACCAGAGCTAACTTGTCGCGTGATACGGATCCTCGTCTTACCCTGTATACCGCCAACGGCTTCTTGATACCGTATGCTATGCGGCAACGGTGCAGCAGTTCAATGTTCAGCCCCCAATCCTGCCTTTTGCGGATAGTGGAAAGCATGGCATCACCGGTAACCTTACGGTCAAACATCATAGTCAGGAATCCTATCGCATTGTCACAGACCATACGCCAGTAACGGATCGTGGATTTGCACTTGACCATTCCGGTGATATTGTCATCCACATCACATGTCAGATAGCTGGAATAGACCACGCCGCAGCCCTTCTCCTTCATCAGTGCAATCTGGAGCTCCAGTTTATCGGGCATCCATGTATCGTCACTGTCAAGAAAAGCTATGTACTGGCCTTGAGCGTTCTGAATGGAATTGTTGCGGGCGGCACCCGGTCCGCCGTTCTCAGAGAGTCTGAAAAGCTTGATGCGGGGGTCCTGAGCTGCGTAGCGCTCAACGATAGAGGGTCCGTCATCGGTAGAGCAATCATCAGTAATTATCATCTCCCAGTCGGTGTATGTCTGAGCGATGACCGATTCTATTGCCTTTGCAATAAAATCGCCTGACTGATATATTGTGGTTATAATTGAGACCAGACCTTCTGTCATACAAGTGCCATAAAGCGTCCGGCAAAAATACACTTAATTGTGCGTTTCACCAATAACACTTGTATTAAATGTCAAAAAAACTGTCTGCTCAGACGTGGGAACGCAGAGCCAGAAGAGAGTTTCGGTCCGATGCGATATCGTAATGGGCCAGAACGGCCTTTATCTGCAAGTCATTACGGTTCTCACCCAGGTTGGAATCCTTCAGCGAGGAGTTCCTGTGGGTCTGCTGATACATAAGGTCTATCTGCCTGTACATACGGTTCAGGCCGGACATTCTGATCCTGCTGCCGTTCTTGAGAGCCATAACCCAGAACCAGATGTCATCGGCCTGCGGAGCCAGTTTCATGAACAGGGAAGCATCGGTCACATCCTTATAGAGTGAATGAGGCGGATAGAGGGTTCCGGAGCCGCCGAGCGGGAAGATCAGCTCCTCTTCACTGTAACATACATTCAGTTTCCAGTCATTGTACGGCTTCAGGCCGTCTGCACCGAATGTAGGGATATGGGCCATCGTACAGATTATGTCATCCGGATATTCATTATGCTTATCCAGCAGGCACTTCAGCGTGTTACGCTCGTAGATGATGTCATCATCTATTGTTATGATGATGTCATCCGGATATGCCTTAAGTGCAGGAACAAGTTTCTTATATGACTTAAGGTCCTCACAGAATCTTATCTCAACACCATACTTTTCAAGACGTTTCACTGATGCCGGCAGGCAGGATTCTGAGAAACATACGTTGTCAAGCCAGACAACTATCCTGTCAGGACGACGGCTTTGCAGAAGCATGGAGTATACGGGATATTTCAATGTGCTTGACACACGTCTGCCGTAACTGGTCAATGAGACAATTACACGGGGGCCCTGTTCCCTGCACACAAGCCTTCGTTTGGGCAGCAGGGAATATACCGCACACAACAGCAGTCCGTATATGTACGATAAAATGATCCTTATGTATTTAAGAATTTGCTTCATCGAAATAATTGCCTTGAACAACCAGTTTGCGGAAATCCTCCTCAGTCACCCCATCCTTCTGGCTGCTTTCCCTTTCAAGCTGTCTGAGTTTGGATAACGCCTCAGAGGCTGAACCGTATTCCCTTTTAAGATGACGGAATGAGAGAGGTTTGTTGGCAAGACGCCACAGCATTACGAACAGCTTTCCATACTGCAGGCGGATATCAATATATCTGTTCAGGAGATGGAGATATATCTTTCCGGGTATATTGTGACTGGCATTTGCTGCACCCACCTTATGATAGATCAGCGCATCCGTTACGCATGCCATTCTCTTCTTACCCCGCTTCATCCTGATTGAGAAATCAAAATCCTCCTCTCCAAAGAAGAACTTCTCTGTAAACAGGCTGCCGTCGGCGTTCAGAACATCCGGCATAAAGAAGAGTGCGCAGCCCGTCACAAATGATATGGGATAAAAGCGTTTTCCTAATGCCTTACTCTCATCGGCCCCGGCAAAAAGATAGCGTCTGAAACCGCACTGCAGTTTACCGCCGCAGTTCCAGATTACGTTCTTTCTGTAATAGAAGTTGATCCTGGGAGTCAGGATGCGATATTGAGGGTTATCAGCCTGAAAGTCAACCAGTTTTGTAAGAAAATCCGGCATAACCTCCGTGTCATTGTTGAGCAGCAGATAGCTGTCCGGATTGCGTTTTGCAGCATAAGCAATACCCTTGTTGTTTCCTCTGGCAAACCCCAGGTTGGCGTTCATCTCCAGAAGGGTAATATCCATCGGTGAAGAGGCTATATACTCTTTGATTCGGCCGATGGAATCATCAGTCGATCCGTTGTCTACAATCACCGCAAAGAAGCTGCCGTCAACGCGTGACAGTGAATCCAGACACATGAGAGTGTCATCGGCTCCGTTCCAGTTCAATATGATGATTGCGGTCATTTCTTTCTTTTGATTGACATAAGGGCAAGCAGACACAGTATGCTCAACAACAGTTCAGACAGGGACATTGAAGTACCTGCGGCCTGTGCGCCGAATCTGCCGGCAAAGATAAGGATAAAACATACGCTGAACAGTCCTGTAATCACGACTGAACGCAGGAACTGCTTCTGACGGTTCAGGTTTATAAGACCTACTATGCCTATCAGATAGTTTATCTCACCGAAAAGGATTACCGGTGTCATTATCCTGATGATAGGTACACATGCACGGAATTCAACTCCGCCGCAGAGTATGTCCGATATCCACGGCGCGAACAGATAGACACCCAATGCAATGATAAGCACCGCTCCGGCGAACGGGAACGCAATCTTCTTGAGCGACCTGAGGTTCTCAGCATCTGACTTGTCCTTGAATCTGAGACTCAGATGCGGGAAAAGCGCCTGAGCTGCAGGCTGAACGATAGACTGGAATCCCTTGATAACCTTCTCGGCAGCGGAATATACGCCCACCACCTCATTCGGTACGAACTGCTTGAGGATTATCACGTTGGCATTACGGTAAAGATACATGCCGAATGTTGAGCCGAACACTGCGCCACCCTCCTTGAACTGATACTTGATATCCTGGAAAGAGACACTCCTGAAACGCATTCCGAACTGTTTTGATGCCAGGAACAGGCTGATTATTCCGGCCAGCAGATAGCCGGCGGAGTTAAGCAGTACAAGCAGGTAATAGTCATCGGCCTTACGTATTACGACGAATACCAGTATGGTGAACAGTATCTTGGACGATGCATTGACCAGTGTCATGTATTTCATCTTCTCCATACCCTGGAAGAGCCATAATGGAGTAAGGATATCACCTACAACCATGCCAAGACCGAAGACGAACATAAGCGGTGCCTGCTCATCCCTGAAAACGAACCTGGAGAACAGGAAAAGCAGCGCGACAAGTGCCATGCCTATCATTATTTTGGAGATAATGACCGAGTTGTATATGACATTTACCTTCTCCCTGTCATCGCGGCATTGGGAAATCTGCTTTGTTGCCGAGAAATTGAAACCGTATGTGGAGAAAGTGATGACATACTGAAGTATCATGTACACATAGCTGTAGATACCGTAATTACCTTTTCCTACGGTACGCATCAGATATGGCAGGGTTATCAGAGGCAGAATGATGTTGAGTGCGTTCAAGACTGACAGGTACATGAAATTACCCGCCACCTTCTTTACATTGCCGTTATTTTGATTATTGAACACTTTCATTCTTAGAACATGATGGCAAAATCACGCAGGTTCTCCACGTATGACTCCCTCTTGTTGTCCACCGTCGGGTTAAAGACGGAATAATACGGAACAAATATGGAGTATGACCTTGTATTCGGATATACGTCCGATCTGTCCCTGAAATAATAATCCATATAACTTGTCGACAGCAGCAACACCACACAAGCCGTTACGACTGCAGAGACATGCCTGTGACGCCAATCATGCTCTGCTATAAGGTCATAGACCGTATTTACCAGACAAACCACAAAATAGGGCACCAGATAGTAGAGGAATCTCTCGGCGGTACCTATGTAGAAGGATAATCCTGTGAAAATGAACATGCAGGATACTATAGGCATAAAATCGAATTCATCCTCCTTAAGTCTGTTCTGTTCTCTGAGCCAGATTACTCCAAGTACGGGCAGGTAGCCTATAAACGCTACCAGGATACCGTTGATATTCCTCTTGCCCTCCTCAAAATAGAAATCCACTATGGCTTCTATGTTCTCATTGAATGAAACCAGATTCAAGACTACCATCGGAAGGTTTATGATCAGGGTAAATACCACAATTACTCCCAATAACAGCAATTGAAGTTTCCAGTTGGGAGTTTTGAAGAAAACAAGTGCCAACGGGAGTATGAACATTACTATTGCGGAATAATGCATGAACAGGCCCAGCACGCACATGAGATAGAATTTGACATATTTCCTCTCCAGCAGCCAGTCTGTTGCCCATAGCAGCATGCATATAGTGAGCGATTCCCTGAGAATCTCCATGCTCAGATAGCACCAGTAACCCACGAACCAGACCAGAATTGCCGAGAAGAAGTAGCGGGGGCAGTATTTCCTGAAGAACCAGAAGAAGGTACCGTTCAGGATGATGGCATGCACAAACTGGAAGAAAGTAAAGCTGTCACAGATGGTACGGCATATGGCATTCAAGATATACCACAAAGGATTGAAGCGTGCAGTTTCAAAATCAAAATACTTGAGCTCATCCAGCTTGGGATAGGCGTTGAACTCAACCATGTAGACAAGCGTATCTCCTCCTACCCTGTACCTTAATCCGGCAACCAGTATCAAAAATACAAGGGAGGAATAGAACCACAGATTCTCCCCTCCTTTCTTAGCCAGTATGTCGTATTTGACAACCGGAATTGCCAGGAATATAAGAAGGATTATATAAATCACTTGTCAGATTGCCTGATCTTGTTTATGACAGAACGGACAGGTTTCTTTAAAAGAACCCAACATACGGCTATGCCAAAGCCCAGGATGCCATACAGAGCCAGCATATACAGACGTCTCAATGAAGAGGGTAATGCCGGAACGGCGGCCGGTTTCAGGGTTGTGAATACCGGAGTATGCTGCTGCAGTTTTGCCTGAGACAGCAGCAGCTGCTGAGCCCACTGAGAATAAAGGGTGTTCTTGAGATCCTTCTCTGCCTCAAGACGCTGTCTCTCAATCAGGACACGCTCCAAAGTCACATTGCGGTTATGATCCACGAACTCGGCATATTCAGTCTGTGCCTTCTCGTACTCAATCTTTGACTCATTATAGAGTTTCTCCATGTACTGGCAGTCCTTGAGAGCCTTCTTGGTACGATACTCCGTTACGATCCTCTCCAGTTCAGTTTCCATTCTCTCTGCCATTACAGCTGCGATTTCAGGATTCGGATCAGTAAAGGAAAGAGTAATCACTTCAGTCTTCTTATCCACAAAAACCGTAATGTTACCCATCAATGCCTCTATCTGGACAAGCTGCTTCTCTGACAGACGGTAAGGATCGAAAACATAGGGATCAGTTTCGGGCTGTTTCTTCTTGAATAACTTGGCAACAACTCCTACCAGTTTCTTAGGTGCCTTGAGTATCTCACCGAACCAGAACTTTTTCTGAAGTTCAGCCTGGTAGTATGAATAGGTCGTATCAATTCCCTCCTCAGTAGTAACCCTGACATTCATCATGGATGAGAGGAACGGCAGAGAGTTTACGATATCCGGATAAAGCAAAGGATAGATGGCGTCACCGGATGACGAGCTCAGGTCTATTCCGACCATTGATGCAAGTGATCCAAGATTACCAGCCAGAGAACTGCTTTCTGATGACTCGGGAGCCACCATAACCTCAACGGTATACTTCTTTACCGATGTGAAAGTAAGCAGGATTCCAAATGCAAAGAATATCAGCGTGAACCTTATGATAAAGCGTTTGTTTGCAACGAGTGTTGACAACAGCTCCAGAAGGTCCTGTTCCTTGATAACCGGTTTCTTTTCTTTTTCCATTGCCGTTACTTCAAAAGGTTCATGAGTGCCAGTACCACTGTTGCCAATGATGCCGATGTCGAGCCTAAGCTGAGAATCTCGGTTGCAGTAAGTCCGTCACGCTGCTGACGTGCAGGAACGACAATCTCGCAACCCGGCTGAACAAGTTTGCTGGAACGCTTCTTGGCCTTGGCCACAGATCCGTTCATATAAACCACGTAGGCCTTGCTCTTCTTGGCTCTCTGTGAGTAACCGCCGGCCTTCTCTATGTAGTACTTAAGGTTCTTGCCCTTCACGAAAGGTGTTGTATTTGAGAACATCACCTCACCGTTGATCTTTACGGTATTGGTAAATACAGGAACGATGATACGGTCACCGTCACGCAGAACGATATCTGCGGCACCGCCCGGCTTCTCTACAGCCTCCTTAAGATTGATACCCACGTCAAAGGTTTCCATATTCTCAAGTTTCTGTACAGCCTTGGCCAGGGCAATGGAGTCATTACCGGCAAGGATCTCGGCTATATCATGCATACGGGCTCTCTCATCATCGGTCATCTTACGTTCCAGACGGGCTCCCTCGGGATATGCCTCAGAGCTGAACTGGCCCACTCTCTCCATGATGTCACTCAGACGCTCATTATTGGTGGCAAGAGAGTAATAACCGGGGAATGTAACCTCACCCTCCACAATCACACGGCGGTTAACTGAATAACCAGGGCTGCGGCGGATATATACCTCATCATAAGGCTCCAGACGGAAATCATTGTCCTGTATGGAGAGGTCTTCATTGATGCTGAATGAGAAGGTCTCTGCAAGTGACTGGGTCTTCTCTACAGCCTGCTTGTCACGGTTACGGCGTACAACGTCGACCTTGGTGAGTGACGCATCCTCCTTAAGACCGCCGGCCTGCAGGATCAGATCCTCAATGCTGGTGTTGTCGGCATAACGGTAGTCACCGGGGAACAGGACCTCACCGTATACGCTGAATGTCTTGACCTCACCAACATCAAACAGACTGGGTATGAACAGGACATCATGGTTACGCAATGCCTCATCCTGTGCGGTTCCTTCCATAAGGCCCTTGATATCAATGGCCAGGTTGGTAAGTGTCTTGTCGGGATTGGTACGGCTCAACAGCGCTCTTGCGGGGAAAGCATCCTCCTTAAGACCGCCTGCAGCCTCAACCAGACCCTTGACAGTGGTTATGTCACCGTCTATCTGGAACTTGCCGGGACGGTAAACTGCACCGCGAACCTCGGCCATATTGGCAAATGAAACCTGTATCGAATCAACATATACAGAGTCACCGTCAGCCAGCTTGAAGCTTGACTGCTGTTCCTTGGTTACGGTAAAGATCTGACGCTGGAACTCACCCATACGGATAACCCTGACGTCCTTCTTGTATGCGTCCGATTCAAGTCCGCCGGCATAATTGATAAGGTCGGAGAGTGACTCCTTATCGGTCATCTCATAATACATCGGACGGCGTATACGTCCGTCAATGTTTACAAGCAGTGAATGGGGAGAAACAATGACAACATCGTTATCGTTCAGACGTATGTCATCCTGAACGCGTCCGTTACGTATGTAGTCATACATGTCTACGGTAGCAACCTCCTCATTCTCACGGTAAAGCTTGATATCTCTGAGAGAACCCAGGTCATTCACGCCGCCGGCCATGTAAATGGCATTGAATACTGTGGCGAATGATGAAACCTGGTATGTACCGGGATTCTCTACGTCACCCATCACATTGACCAGCACTGAACGGTTCTGGCCGAGTGAGAGTTTGATGCTTGAATTCGAGTTGTCTCCGTCAAGTCCCGAATAGATCTGGCTGAATACCTTCTTAATATAAGCATCGGCCTCCTGGACTGTCTTTCCGTTAAGATATACAGGACCCAGATCCTGGACCATAATGTTTCCATCGGGTGAAATAATCTCCTGGATGGTGCTCTGTGATGCGCCCCAGATATCTATGATGACTTCATCACCGGGACCCAGACGATAGTTCTGAGGAGTAGCCAGATTGGCACTCGGCTCAAAAGTCAGGTTCTGGCTCTTGAATATGTCATGGCCGTATATCTCCTTCTTGGCGGGCAGCAGAGACTGTTTGAGCAGATAAATTGAATCGACAAAGAGGAACATTGACTCATTGTACAAATTCTGAAGTCTCTCCTGCTCCATAGTCTTGTTGTCCTTGACCACACCACCGCTGTAACCCGGCTGATCGGCAGGTGTCAATAAATTGAAAGACTCCCCCTGCCCCGTTCTTGAACGGGATGTTGAGGAGCCCTGAGCCGGCATTGTATTTCCTAACACGCCAGTGGCCTGTTGCTTTTCATATTTTTCACGCATCCGCTGGAGTTGCTGGACGGTAACGCCCCTCCTGTTCAGATCATATACTATCTGTTCCTGTGAAACTCCCTTGGCCTGCTGTTCCTGTACATACTGGATTATCTTATCCTCCGACATTTGGGCAAACGCTGTCAAACCGGTGAACAGGAACAATGACAAAACAAGATACTTTCTCATAAAAAAATGGTAGTAACTAAATGAAAATCAGAATTTCTTGCCACTGAATACTGAGAAGAAAGTCCTTGCGATGATTCCCAGGTCAGTGAAGATATTGCGGTTGTCGAGATAATCCAGATCATATTCAAGACGCTTGAGCATCTTGTCCATAGTATCTGTGTAACCGTTGAATAAGGTTGCGTATGAAGTAACTCCCGGACGCATCAGATAGATGTAGCGGTAGTCATCGGTCTCACGGTTAATCTGGTCTATGAAGAACTGACGCTCAGGACGGGGGCCGACAAACGACATGTCGCCTTTGAGTACATTCCAAAGCTGCGGGAGCTCATCAAGATGGTGTGCGCGCAGGAAGCCGCCGAACGGGGTCAGATATCTGTTACGTTCATTCTCGAGACGGGGAATGCCGTCTGATTCTGCATCGGTACGCATTGTGCGGAACTTGTAGATCATGAAAGGCTTTCCCTTGTAGCCCACTCTCTTCTGTTTGAAGAAAACCGGACCCTTGTCATAAAACAGGATCGCCGAAAAAATCAGGATAAGCGGAGAAAAGAGCACCAAACCTAACACTGAAAAGACGATATCAAAAAGTCTTTTCAGTCCAAGCTGGAAAGAACCCATAGCATCTGAATGCTCCATACGGTACATGCTACCGTAGCTTTGAAGTTTATAGTTCAACATTCTGAGTTTCTAGTTTAAATAATAACGCGCACAAAAAGCAATAATTGTGTAGCGGGGCATAAAAATGTCAACAATCCGTTCTTGAACAATGGGAATGATGACTACTTTTGCACTCACAACCCCTTTGTGTGCATTTTTCAATCGTTTGGAAAAGTCGCGCAAAGATAATTAAAAAAAAATAATTTAAAGTATGAAAGCATACGTATTTCCCGGACAGGGTGCCCAGTTCTCGGGCATGGGTAAAGACCTGTATGACCAGTTTGACTGGGCAAAAGAGTTGTTTGCAGAGGCCGATTCAATCCTCGGATTCAAGATTTCAGACATCATGTTCAGCGGCTCTGATGAAGATCTGCGCCGCACAGATATAACACAGCCCGCAGTGTTCATCCATTCAGTTGCAGTAGCCAAGTCACACGGCGCGGATTTCAAGCCTGATATGGTTGCAGGACACTCTCTGGGCGAGTTTTCAGCACTTGTAGCCTGCGGCGCACTCTCATTCGAGAGCGGTCTGAAACTGGTTTCACAGCGTGCTAACGCCATGCAGAAATGCTGCGAGAAGGTACCCGGCACAATGGCTGCCATCATCGGTCTGGCCGATGACAAGATCGAGGCCATCTGCGCTGACCTGAACGCCAAGGGCATGGTTGTTGTTCCCGCAAACTACAACAGCCCCGGACAGGTTGTTATCTCAGGTTCAAAAGAGGCTATCGCCGCTGCATGCCCCCTCATGACCGAGGCCGGCGCAAAGCGTGCCCTTCCGCTGGTTGTAGGCGGTGCATTCCACTCACCCCTTATGACTCCCGCCAAGGATGAGCTTGCCGAGGCTATCAGCAACACACAGTTTAACAACCCGGTATGCCCCATCTACCAGAACGTTGACGCCAAGCCTCACACCAACCCCGAGGAAATCAAGGCCAACCTGGTAACCCAGCTCAACTCACCCGTACGCTGGACTCAGAGCGTCCTCAACATGATTGCTGACGGCGCCGAGGAGTTTACTGAGTGCGGTCCCGGTGCAGTCCTGACCGGACTCATCAAGAGAATCAGAGGCTAAAACCTATGGAAAAGGCTGTCATCTACCAGATATTCACACGCGTCGGCTGCAACAGCGGAGGCAGGAATGTCCCTAGAGGTGACATCAGCACCAACGGTTCAGGCAAACTTGAATACTATACTCCCACCGTCCTTGAGAATATCAAGGCGATGGGAGTTACTCATATATGGTTCACCGGTCTGATAGCCCACGCCTCATGCACAAGCTATCGCAAATACGGCATCCCCGAGTCACATCCGGGAACAGTAAAAGGCCGCGCCGGCTCACCCTATGCCATACGTGACTATTACGACATAGATCCCGACCTTGCACTCTCCGTTCCGGACCGCATGGCCGAGTTCCAGGCACTGGTAGACCGCGTTCACGCAGCCGGCATGAAATTCATCATGGATTTCGTACCCAACCATGTGGCCCGCGAGTACCGTTCCATTGCCAAACCCAAAGGCATAAAAGACCTCGGTGAAACCGATAATAATGAACTTGCGTTCAGCTCTCAGAACAACTATTATTACCTGCCCGGACAGGCCCTTGCAGGCGAACCCGACTGGGGCGATTACAAGGAGTTCCCGGCACGTGCCACAGGCAACGACAAGTTCAGCGCAACTCCCACATATTCAGATTGGTATGAAACCGTAAAACTGAATTACGGAGTAGATTACATGGCCGGCGGACAGCGCTGTTTCGACCCAGTTCCCGACACCTGGAAAAAGATGCTTGACATACTGCTTTTCTGGGCCGCCAAGGGTGTCGATGCTTTCCGTTGCGACATGGCCGAGATGGTACCCGTCCAGTTCTGGGACTGGGCTGTCTCAAGAGTCAAGAAAGCGCACAAAAAGACAGTTTTCATCGCTGAAATCTACAACCCCGGATCCTACTGGGATTACATCAACATAGGCCACTTTGACTATATATATGACAAGGTGGGTCTTTACGACACGTTGCGCGCTGTAGTCGAGGGCCGTGAATCGGCCACCGCCATTACCCGCTGCTGGCAGCAGAACGGCGGCAACGGCCAGAGCATGCTCCACTTCATGGAGAACCATGACGAGCAGCGTATAGCATCCCGATTCTTCGGTGGATCGGCACAAAAGGGACGTCCTGCCATGATTGTATCGGCCCTTATGGACACCTGTCCTGTCATGGTATATGCAGGCCAGGAGGTTGGAGAACCGGGTATGGACCAGGAGGGATTCAGCGGACTTGACGGACGTACCACAATCTTTGATTACTGGGCTCCTGATACCCTTACACGCCTCTATAATGACGGCAAGTGGGACGATGCCAGACTCACTAACAGTGAGCGTGAACTCCGGGCCTTCTACTCCACTCTGCTCTGCATCTGCAATAAGGAACACGCAGTACGTGACGGCAAGTTCTTTGACCTGATGTACGTGAATCCGCTGTCAGAGTCATTCAATCCCCATAAGCAGTACGCATTCCTGCGTGCCGACGGCAAGGACGCCATCCTGGTGGCAACCAACTTCAGCGACCAGCCGCTCAATACCACGGTCAATATCCCGCAGCACGCGTTTGACTACATGGAACTCACTCAAAAGGACGGAGCGGCAGTCAAGGAACTGCTCACAGGCCAGTCTTTCAAGGCAAACATCCATCCCGACTCCCCCATCCGATTCACGGTTCCACCCCAATCCGGAATAATCCTCAAATGGAAGAAATAAAAAAAGCCTCGCGATTTCCGCGAGGCTTTTTTCTTACTTGAAGCTGTCCCAACTCTTGATTGGTATGTCATCGATGTCCACTGTGCAGAAGGCATTGATGAATGAGCTGGCCAAGCGGGCATTGGTGATCAGCGGGATGTTCAGGTCAATTGCAGCACGACGGATCTTGTATCCGTTTGTGAGCTCATGCTGAGTCAGGTCCTTAGGTATGTTCACTACCATGTCGATCTGCTTGTTGTGCAGCATGTCAAGAGCCTGAGGCTGCTGACCCTCATCGCTGGGCCAGTATACGCGTGTGTTGGCAATGCCGTTCTCCTCGAGGTACTTTGAAGTACCGCCGGTAGCGTACAGGTTGTAACCCTTTGAAACCAGCATCTTGGCAGCATCCAGCATAGCGGCTTTCTGCTTTGCGGTACCGGTTGACAGCAGTACGTTCTTCTTGGGGATGCGGTAGCCTACTGAGAGCATTGACTCCAGGATAGCGTAGCGCTGGTCATCACCAAGGCAGCCTACCTCACCGGTTGATGCCATATCGACACCGAGTACGGGGTCAGCCTTCTGCAGACGGTTGAATGAGAACTGTGAAGCCTTGATACCAACGTAGTCGATATCGAACAGGCTCTTCTCAGGTGCCTCTACAGGTATGCCGAGCATGATCTTGGTTGCTATCTCAATAAGGTTGATCTTGAGCACCTTGCTTACGAACGGGAATGAACGTGAAGCACGCAGGTTACACTCAATTACCTTGATATCGTTCTCACGAGCCAGATACTGGATATTGAAAGGTCCGCTTATGTGGAGTTCCTTTGCAATCTGACGGCTGATGCGCTTGATACGCTTTACAGTCTCAACGTAGAGCTTTTGGGGCGGGAACTGGATGGTAGCGTCACCTGAGTGTACGCCGGCAAACTCAATGTGCTCACTGATGGCGTAAGCAATGATCTCACCGTCCTTGGCAACTGCATCCATCTCAACCTCCTTGGCGTTCTCAATGAAGCGGCTTACTACAACCGGGTGCTCCTTTGATACCTCAGCGGCAAGCTGCAGGAAACGCTCCAACTCCTCCTGGTTACTGCAGACGTTCATGGCAGCACCTGAGAGCACGTATGAAGGACGAACCAATACGGGGAATCCAACCTTGTCGATGAACTTGCCTATCTCCTTCATAGAGGTAAGCTCGCTCCACTCAGGCTGGTCAACGCCGATGCGGTCAAGCATTGCAGAGAACTTCTCACGGTCCTCGGCATTGTCAATGTCCTTGGCGCTTGTACCCAGGATAGGTACATTCATTGCATCCAGCTTCATGGCCAGGTTGTTGGGAATCTGTCCGCCGGTTGATACAATCACACCATAGGGATTCTCCAGCTCGATGATATCCATTACACGCTCAAATGTCAGCTCATCAAAGAACAGACGGTCTGTAACGTCGTAGTCAGTACTTACTGTCTCAGGGTTGCAGTTGATTACGATGTTGCGGTAACCCTCCTTGCGGACGGTGTTCAGAGCCTGAACGCCGCACCAGTCAAACTCAACTGATGAACCTATGCGGTATGCGCCTGAACCGATAACGATGATTGACTTCTTGTCATCAAAGAACGGTATGTCATGTGCGCAGCCGTTGTATGTCATGTAGAGGTAGTTCTCCTTTGCCTGATACTCACCTCCCAGTGTATCGATCTGCTTTACGAAAGGTACAATGCCCAGGCTCTTACGCTTGTTACGTACAGCCAGCAGACCGGCCTGTGAGCCCATGCTCTTCTCAAGGCCGATTGCACGTGCAATCTGGAAGTCTGAGTAACCAATCTTCTTGGCCTTGCGCAGCATATCCTCGCTAAGAGCATCCAGACCCTTGCACTTGTGAAGCTGCTTTGACAGGTCTACAATACCCTTCAGACGGTTCAGGAACCACTTGTCAATCTTGGTGAGCTCCCAGATGCGGTCAATGGTGTAACCCTCGCTGAATGCCTGGCTGATAGCGAACAGACGCTTATCGGTAGGCTCCTTGAGTGCCTTGTCCAGATCATCGAACTTGATGCTCTTGTTCTCTACGAATCCGTGCATGCCCTGACCGATCATACGGATACCCTTCTGGATAACCTCCTCAAAGCTGCGGCCGATAGACATAACCTCACCTACTGACTTCATTGAAGAGCCGATCTCGCGGTCAACACCGTGGAACTTGGAGAGGTCCCAACGAGGAATCTTGCAGACTACATAGTCAACAGACGGCTCAAAGAAATCAGTTGTATCCTTTGTGATAGAGTTCTTAAGTTCATAGAGGTTGTAACCCAGACCCAGCTTGCAGGCAACGAAAGCCAGAGGATAACCTGTAGCCTTTGATGCCAGGGCCGATGAGCGGCTCAGACGGGCGTTAACCTCGATTACGCGGTACTCCTCACTCTGCGGGTCAAAGGCGAACTGGATGTTGCACTCACCTACTATACCGATGTGACGTGCAATGCGGATGGTCAGCTCCTCAAGCTTCTGCACCTCGTGGTGTGTCAGGGTCTGTGTAGGAGCAACTACGATACTCTCACCGGTATGGATGCCCAGCGGGTCAAAGTTCTCCATTGAGCAGACGATGATTGAGTTGCCGCTCTTATCGTTCACGCACTCGAACTCAATCTCCTTCCAGCCCTTGAGGCTCTTCTCAACCAGGATCTGCGGTGAGAATGAGAATGACTTCTCGGCCAGCTTGTTCAGTTCCTCCTCATTGTCGCAGAAACCTGAACCCAGACCGCCCAGAGCGTATGCAGAACGGATGATTACCGGGTAGCCAAGTTCACGTGCAGCGGCGCGTGCATCGTCCATAGTCTCTACGGCGTGGCTCTTGATGGTCTGTACGCCTATCTCATCAAGGCGCTTGATAAAGAGGTCACGGTCCTCAGTGTCCATGATGGCCTTAACCTGAGTACCCAGAACCTTTACCTTATATTTATCCAGAACACCGTTCTGCTCCAGGGCAACACCGCAGTTCAGAGCGGTCTGGCCACCGAATGCAAGCAGGATTGCATCGGGACGCTCCTTAGCAATTACCTTCTCTACAAAGAACGGAGTTACAGGGTAGAAATAAACTCTGTCAGCTACACCCTCACTGGTCTGTACTGTAGCGATGTTAGGATTAATGAGGATAGTCTCAATGTTCTCCTCCTTAAGAGCCTTGAGGGCCTGTGAACCTGAGTAATCGAATTCGCCGGCCTCACCTATCTTGAGTGCACCTGATCCCAGGAGCAGCACTTTCTTGTATTTCTTCAATGCCATAGTAGCGGGGTGTTAGAGTTTTGAAACAAAATCATCGTAAATAAACATGGCGTCAGTATTTACCTGATCGCTCTCTGAGTGGAACATCACGCCTACCCAGGGCTTGCGTGTGTTGTAGATGCCCTCTACTGAATCATCGTTCAGGTTCTTGAGGTATACCTTCCACTGACCTACTACTGAATCCTCACGGATGGCGTAGTTGTGGTTCTGTGTGGTGATGTAGCAGCGGTCTGTTCCAACCAGCTGTACCGGCTGGTTCTGAGTGTGGTGACCGAACTTGAGCTTGTATGTATCCATACCGCCGGCAAGACCCAGCAGCAGGCATCCCATACCGATACCCAGTATCGGGGTGTCGTTCCCCCCCATGAACTTCTGCAGGCGTGTTACAACCTCACTGCAGTAACTGGGGTTACCGGGACCGTCTGAGATAACCAGGCCGTCCATCTCAATCTTGCTGTAGTCATAGTTCCATGGAACACGTACAACCTCAAGATCCTCATTGATAAGGCAGCGTACAACTCCGGCCTTGACACCGCAGTCTACCAGTACCACCTTCTTTGAAGCACCCTCGTTATAGGTAACAGGCTTCTCGACCGATACCTCCGGAAGCATATTTGTGTATGCATACTCTTCAGGTTTCTTCTGGCCGTCAAACAGGATCTTGGCGGTCATGCTGCCGTGGTTGCGGATGTGCTTGGTCAGCTCACGGGTATCGACACCCATTACACCTACAATCTTATTGCGCTTCATCCACTCGCCGAGTGACTCCTTGGCGTTCCAGTGACTGTAGAAATCACTGACCTCACTTACTATCAGGGCGCGTGCCTGTGCGCTTGCACTCTCTGCATTGGTGGGCAGTCCGAACTCATCGGGAGTCATGGGCTGTATACCATAGTTACCAATGACCGGATAGGTCATTACAATCAACTGACCGCGTGATGCAGGCTCAGTCAGGATCTCAGGATAACCTGCCATAGCGGTATTGAATACCAACTCACCGCTTACGGGATGTTCATAGCCGAATGATTCACCCTTGAAGCAGGTGCCGTCGGCCAAAATCAATGATACTGTCATTCTCTCTATTATTGTTGTTAAACTCTTCTCAACCTTGCGGTAAAAAAAAGGAGAAACTGTAAAAAACAATTCCTCCTTCTAAAAAATATTTCTCTTGGAAACATTATCCCCACCGGTCTGCTTATGCTTTGGCGAGCAACTTATATTTCCTCTTTTTCTTAACATGCTGCAAAGGTACAGCTTTTCCTGCAAACCTCACTAATACCATGTATAAGTTTTCAACAATTTTAGCATTATTATTCTGTTTGGCACCGCCGGACAAATGGAAGCACAATCAATCATCCTTATATTTCCAAACAAATCCTTTGTATGGTTCTTCTCTTTGCACATGTTCCCACATACGATTCTTAGGTACATCAATTGCTCTTGCTGCTTCTGAAATAGAAGAGAATGTTGCTATTTCTATACCATCATGAATTTGACACACTTTACGATTACGGAGATTTTTCCAACCATTCAACTCATACAAATCTATACCTTTCCTCCTACAATAGTTTTCTATATCTTTTCTTGCTCTGCTTAGTTCCAATAAACTCTTATATGGTTCACATATTTCCCTAATTTCTTCTATGGTATATTGGCATGGCGTATTACGAACTCTCTTCAATTGTTTCAATAAATCATCCCAATGATTATTCTTAATTACATTATATACATTTGGCTCGTTCTGAACTAAATCTTTGAGATAATAATACCTGCTTACAATCGCTTCACATGTAGTTTTTGTCCATTTATGAGTACTACCATAACAACAGGTCTTCAACTCTTCATGCCAGCCTTGTTCTTTCGCAATTCTATATACTTTTGAATAGCGTTTTTTCACTTCTGCAACAAAAGCACATTGTTTATATATCTGCTTACACCTCTCATAATTATAAAAAGCAATTTCTTTTTTTCGGTCAATAAACTTAATGGAATCTGGATATCGTTTTTCTAATAACCCATTCTCTTTTAGGAGTCTATATGCAACTTTTGCATGGTTACTTAATTCTGTTATGCTCTCATAATACTTAGACAACTCCCATGCCTCTTCTACAGTTTTAACTCTACGGAACATACCATCAGTTGGCTTTGCTTCCCTAAATAGATCGTTTAATCTAAGATAGTTCCATAAAGCATGATTTTTTCTCCTAATCTGTTCTATGGATTTATAATCATCGGCCTCCATTAAAGCCTCTTCTTTTGTATATTCCTTTGGCTTTCCAAATACGTCGTCTAATAAATTATTCTCAAATAGAATTCTATATGCCCAGATGCAATCAAATCTTAAATTACTTCGATTCTTATAATTGCCATTTCTTACCACAAGAAGTGCGTCTTCAACAGTATGATGAGTGTGAATCATTCTATCAGGGAATAATTCATTTAATAATCCTTTATAACGGGATTGAATGGCCTCATATGCGCCAGGGTATTGTGCAGCAAACAACCTCAAGTTATAATCACACTCCTTCGCCTTTTCCCTAATTGCTTTTTTATTCCATTTAATGGGATAATAGATACCAATAGAACTTTCCCGTTCACCTGTTTTTGCTCTATTCAGAATAATCCATCCTTGTTCTTTAAAATAGTTCACCCAATATCTTTCTCTCTTTCCACTCTCATGAATAGGAACGGCTTCTTCTAACTTCTTGGGAATGGGAATTTCGATATGATTATTTAAGGCAAACCTATTAACTGAAGATTTCTGATTTTTGCGATGTTGCCAATCCCTTTTTATCATACTGTTCGTCAATCCCACATATACTGCATTTTGCTTGACAAACTCATATGCATAGATGTACTTAGTGTTTTTGTCGTAATCGTTCGGTCTGGGCGGTAATTTCTTCAGCCATTTATAGTCATTAAGCCAACCATTACGTTTAGCAATATTGCAAGCTCCAGGGCTCTTGGTTCTAAAATCAAAGAAATACTCATACTTATGTGCTTCTAGTTCGCAAGTTTCTTTGTTCCATTTCTTAACATTCCCTGAACAATAAGGACAACCCTTGCCGCTTAAATGATTGGAAGGAGTCTGCCAAAATTCGCCATGTATTTTACATACAATACATACTTTTGAGTTTGTATTTATGTATTCTACTTTATGATATTCATATAAATCCCCATGAACTTTCTTTGCCTCCTCAATAAACGTTTCCACAGGTTTGCGTTGGAGTCTAATTCTTCTCTCCTGAGAACATTTTGGACACTCTTGATGACTAGAAAAGATATTAACAGGCCGCATAGTAAACTCGCCATGTTCAACACCATTTTCATCTTTTTCATGACAAACAAGGATGATGGGGACCTTCATGGCCTTATATACAACCTTTTCAAAACTATAACGTTCACCAAAAAGAGAACGTATTTTTCCAATTATTTCTTCCTGGCTATATATATGTCTCTTCCTGACAACTTTATAGGCACATTTTGAACACCCATGTCCATTCAAATGCGCATAAGGAACTTGCCAAAAATCACCATGCTCTTTGCATATTATGCAAACTTTGGTTTGGTTGTTGACATACTCCACCTTGGAATAGTCATATCTATCCCCGTGAACAGCTTTTGCTTTCTTTATGAACTCTTCTGTCGTCAACTTAGCCATTTATTTTACAAGAACCCTTGTAGAGTTCTACAAATATAAACAATACTAGTTGTTAGGCTACAAACTCACACAACTTCTTGATGGATTACTGAACAGAAAAGTCGTCGTGCCATTAGTATTCGTAATGCAAGTCAATATTCAGTCCTACACATTTTTCCCTATATTGTTGGTTTCTAATAAAAAAGTAAATACATTTGCAGCAGAAAAGGTCCTACTCGGAAGCGAAGGCCTTAGTTCCACTAAGGCGGTTTATGTAGCTTAAGTGGGGCTTTTTTCTTTTTATCCCCCTACTTGTTCCTAAATTCTTTTGTCGTGAATTTCCAATGTCTGTATGGCATTGTCCAATAATCATTTGGTATCTTTATTGGAGTGGTTTCGCTTATATCAAATATTTCAACTCCATTTGACTCTTGAATTCTTTTCAGGATGTGAAAGAACAATTGCTCTTTAGCTATTGTTCTGTGACCTCTTGACGTCTTTCCTTCAGGAACAATCAAGTTCTTCTTGTTTAAAATAAATGATATGGAGCCAAGTACAATGTCCATACATTGCTGGATGGAGTGTTTTCCAGAGTTGATTTCAACCACATCATCCATCCTAATCTTTATCTTGGCTTTACGGAAACGAGAATTACGTTGCAAAGAAAAAATGTGTGATTTGAATGCATCTCGTTGATCAATGGGATATGGTATCTCATCAAAATACAGACGTAAGTAAACAGATTCGTCTTGTGGAGCATCGTGATATGTCAACCCAAAAGCATGCTTTACAAACTGATAATACAAGAGAGAATACCTGTTATGAACTTGTTCGGGATTGAGATTTGACGGAATCTGAGATGTATCACGAAACATAATACGAACCTTTAACTTGTTTTCTTTGATATAAGAAAAGAACAAGTCTATCATTTGTTTGTATTTATCCAGATAGTTCCCAGTGACCTTAACCCACTTTATCTCACCATGTAAGTTAAGTTCGAGTTTCTTAGCATTTAGTGCATCTTTTATAACATCATAATCTGTATTACTGACAAGGACTCCTCCAAAGAAATCAGTATATAAAATGCCATCGTTAACTGATTCGTCACAGTATATTATGTACTCCATATAACATGTTTATTCAAAATGGTATAACAAAATGGTATTAGGACTCCATATCAAAGCCCGTCATGGCAAATATACAGTTTCTATTTATGATACCACTTCGTAATCATGCATTTTTATCTTGAGTGAACAAATAACTATGTGATGTTTCGCCAAAGTGTCCCACAACAAACCCCGCTACAAGCACTGTACCCAAGTTCGCTGTGGGACATGGCCGCATAATGAACAGGTGTCCCACACCTACCCTGGCGAGAATACGTTCTCACGCAGGTAGTTGTGGGACACTTTGGCAAAAAGGGAACTCTTTGACTACAATGGTTTGTAATCAAAGGATTCAAGTTTGGCATCACCATCCAGAAAGTATGCGGGACGGAGGGCAAAGAAGCCTTTGTAGTAATTGTGGTGATATGTGCCTACGGCTGCTTCACGGTAGTATACCTGCCAGTTCTCGCCGTCGGCGCTCTTCCAGACTGTGGCTTTGTTGCGGTCATTCAGGATCCTTACGTAAAGATCCGGGATGCTGTCTACTGCGCCGATGTTGGCGTCCTCATTATAGAAGAGGTAGAGTCCGGCACGGCTGTCGGCACCGATCTTGAAGTGAGCGGTTATCTCATACTTCTCATCAACTGCTGTGGTGGTCATCAGAGTGCCGCCGTCAAAGCCGGGTTCCCACTTGGCCCACATGAGCGGATTCTCGTAGTGACGCAGATAGTCGTAGTCCTGCAGGCCGCCGTTCTTCCACTCTGCTCCGTTCTCATTGGTAAGCACGGGCCAACCGTCCCTTGTCCAACTTACGCTCTCAATGATGGTGCTGCGGCCCAGTGTATGGAATCCGTTACGGTATGCGTGATATACGATGTACCAGTTACCCTCGGGGTCATCAATCAGGGTTCCGTGACCCTTTGAACACCACTGCTCGTCTGCCGAATAGGTGTGTACCAGCGGATTGAAGGGGCTATTCTCCCATGGTCCGGTTACTGATTTACTGCGAGCAACTACGCACATATGGCTTGTAGGAGGTCCTGCAGTGCCGCCTTCGGCGCTGACCAGATAATAATACTCTCCGCGCTTGAGAATCTTGGGTGACTCAAGCCACATGCCCTCGGTCTCCCACTCCTCGGGATACTGCCAGGGATCGTAAACCTTCTGGTTGGGGCCGATGATCGAAAGCCCGTCGGCTGACAGAGGTGCTACGTGACCGTCATTGGTATAGAGGTATCGGTTGCCCTGCTCATCCATGGCATGTCCGGGGTCGATGCCGCTAACCATAAGTTTTACGGGCTCGCTCCACGGGCCTTCCATCTTATCGGCCGTAACTACAAAGTTCTCACCGCTGCTGGTGGGATAATAGATGTAGTATTTGCCGTTCACCTTGCAAAGGTCAGGGGCGTATATTGAATAGTCATGACCCTGTACCGCACGTGCTATGGGTTCCCAGTGAAGCAGGTCTGTAGAGTGCCAGATAAGCAGACCGGGATAGTAGGTGAAGTTGGAATGGGTCATGTAGTAATCATTACCGTCGCGGAGGATGGTAGGATCCGGGTAATCGCCGGGAAAGATACAAACCTTAAGGTTTTTCTTACCGCAACCTGTAACAATCAAAGACAATGCGGCCACGGCCATAACGACAAAGGATCTGGTCTTCATATTCTATATTATTGGTTATCTATCGGATTTGCGTAAATGCCCAGGAAGATGTCAGCAAGTACAGGATCTGTGCTGTATTTGTCAAGTTCCGCCATATGGGCTGTAAAGGCGTCATACTGCTCCTTGGTGTAGCGGTCTGTATACTTGCTGTTGCCGTAGCGCAGGTCATGTGCTATGTAGGCGTTCGGGAACAGGCGGTAGTTACTGCAAATGCGCTTGTCCAGAATCTGAGCCACCTCACGATGGAACTGGACATTGGGAACGTCACTCAGGGCCTCCAGCTCATCACGTCTTATAGGATCGCAGATCTGGAAGTGTACCCTGCCCTTGTTCTGCATGATTCCGGTAAGGATGCTGTTCAGGTCCTCGCCCGGTTTCTTGATATAAGGTTCACCGTTACGGCTCTCAAAGAGCTCCAGCGCTTTGAGTATATCGCATGACTCCCATTCGTATGAGACCGATACGGGTACGATATTCAGTTCATCCAAAGCATCTACACGGTCCTTGGGGCCGCTCATGCCGAACATCTTGATAACGCCCTGATCGGTGCGGTCAATGCCGTCCTTGGTACGTCCGTTGCGCTGTGCAATCCATACGGACTGCTTCTTCTCAGTAACTGCGTAACGGATATATTCTGACAGATGGACCGATGTGCTGTAAAGCTCACGGGGATTACGGCCGCGGTCCACGCGGAACATCTTGTTGCTCTTGCCTATGTCAACAACCAGTTCACCCT
Source organism: uncultured Bacteroidales bacterium (assembly GCA_902798685.1). Classification (GTDB taxonomy): domain Bacteria; phylum Bacteroidota; class Bacteroidia; order Bacteroidales; family Bacteroidaceae; genus Colenecus. The sequence goes on along the minus strand of CADBXO010000001.1, from coordinate 73,455 downwards.
GCATCAGGTTTGATCCGAATGTTATCTCACCGGTATCATGCCCCTCCAGATTCAGCGCATACATAAGAATACAGGAGTCCAGGACAATGTCCCTGTGGTTGCTCACATAGAGATACCTCTTTGAAGTATCCAGCTTCTCGGCCCCGCCAAGAGTGAATTCCGTGATAGTGCCTTCTATGACCTGCCGGTTCATAGGAACCATGGCGCCATGCTGGAAGTCATATGTGTTCCTGTAACCGCGAACCCTCTCAGCTGCCTCCTCTACCGTCAGTTCCGGGAATACGAACTTGGCCACCAACGGAAAAGAGTTGTTGGAGGCTATGCGCTGCATCGCTGCCGGGATCTCCTCGTCGCGGTACGGACGGATATCATCAAACTTGCTGTCGTCAGTCATAATGGTCACTTTCTTTGATCAATGAACTTGACCGGTTTCCGGCCTGTAGGCGGATAGTTTATCTTCTGTATCTCCTCAACCGGGCATACCTCAATCTCAGGAGCTACACGGATGCGTGAACGGAAACTGTCCTTGAGTTCCTTTACGACATCAAATCCCGGATCATGCTTGAGGCCTATCTTAACCAGCACATCATCGGTTCCTGCCTTGCTGTTGCGTACAATCACCACGTAATTCTCAACGTAATCGGTATTGTCCAGAACGTCGTTGATGGCAGGCGGATAGAGTGTGGTACCCTTGAGTTTGATCATGTTGTTCTTGCGGCCCAACAGTGGCGACAGGCGGTATGACCATCGGCCACAACGGCACTGCTCCACATGCTTGCAGGCAATATCACCCGTGCGGAAACGCAGCAGAGGCATACCCTCAACGCCAAGTGTGGTGACTACAACCTCACCGGGCTGACCGTCGGCTACAGGCATTCCGTCCTCACCTATTATCTCCACGATAATGAGTTCCGGATGCACATGACCGCCCATGCCGTATTCGCACTCGCTGAATGTTGCACCCATCTCGGTCGATGAGTATGTAGCGTACAACTGAACCTCGGGCCATTTCTCGTGAATCTGACCGCCCAGCAGGTTGAGCTGGAAGTTCTGGTCACGCAATCCCTCTCCGATGCCGATGATACGGCGGATGCTGCTTGAGCGGTAATCTATATCGTGAGCCTCGGCATAATCAATCAGCTTAAGTATGAATGAGGGAACGCACATGATGGCATCGGGATGGAAACGGCGGATGGTATCCCACTGAAGTTCCGGAATACCGTTACCGACGCGAATCACGCCAGCACCCATCTCACGGAGTCCCAGGAAGTATGCCATACCGGCCATGAAACGCTTGTCAAGGGTGGTCATAAGCTGCACCACGCTGTCCGGAGTCAATCCTGCACACTCGAATGACTTCTTCTCATTGTAGGCCAGACGCTGCAGGTCCTTCTCGGTACAACCGAACAGCACCGGATCACCAAGTGTACCTGACGTGGTTATGTAGTCTATGATCTTGTTCTTGGGTACGCAGCAGAAATCATCATTGTAGAGCTGAAGGTCCTTCTTCTCGGTAAACGGGATTCGGGTAAGGTCCTCCAGATGCACAATCTTTTTTATGTCTATCCCGTAACTGTCAAACACCCTTCTGTAATAGGGCGAGTTCTTCTTGAGATAAACCAGATGTTTGTGCAGCAAATCCTCCTGAAACAGTTTGATCTGTTCAGGCGATGAAAACTCTATGTCATTCATACAACTCATTTAGCCATTTTAAAAATTCTTCCCTCCACTTACGGCTTTCGGGAGTGCCGTAAACGTCACTTACTCCGAACCCGTGCTTGCCTGTCTCGTACTGTATATACTTGTGACTGACACCGGCATCGGACAGAGCTTTGTCCAAAATTACTGAATTATGCCAATCTACAACAGGATCGTCCTTGCAATTTATCAAAAAAACCGGAGGACAGTCAGCGGGGATGTTCATCTCAATTGACATAGCATCCCTTTTCTCGCTGTTGTAAATGCCCCACTCTCCCAGCAGTCCGCGGCGGGAACGCCTGTGGGCATATTCGCCGTTCATGGTGACCACGGGATAGATGGCACCCACAAAATCGGGTCTGAGAGACACCTGCGACGGGCCTTCTGGAAGATTCGTATAATCCGTATCACTGAAACAGGCCGATGACATGGCCAGATGTCCTCCGGCCGAGAACCCTATCACGCCCACGCGCTGAGGGTCAATGCCCAGACTGTCTGCGTTCTCACGTACATAACGGATTGTCCTTTGGATATCACATATCATATCCGGGTGCCTGCGGCCACGGAACAGGAAACGGTAATGCCATATGCAGGAACCCACTCCTGCGGTACGGTACTGAAGCAGCACGGCGTTTACACCATTGTCACGGAGCCATTCGGCCACCTCGATACCCTCACCCTTGACATCCAGCCAATGGTAGCTGCCACCCGGACATACTATGACCGTCGGTGCATTGCGGCTGTCATCGGCCATATATGGGGTAACCTTAACCTCATCGGCATGCCGTTCCAGATCAGCCCAGGGAGTAATTGTCTTACTGCTCGGGGTGATGGCTACCAGTATTGTGAACAGAAGGCTTGTCAGCATTACTTACCCAGCAGTTTGAGTAATTCTTCCCTGTCAAGCTGACGGTACTTGTGCTGAGGATCAGCGTCAAAATTCACCTCAAAATACTCCTCATCGTAAAAGGAAAGCTTGGAGTTAGTGTTGGGATTGCACTCCACGTATACGATATCGGCCGGATTCAGACCCTTGGCCTCACATATCTGATCGGCCAGTTTCTTACCGGCGTATGTAACCGATGTACCGGGATTGTCCTGGTAGAGTTCAGTCACTATAACGTACTGCTTGCCTTCTGATTCACGTATCTTCAGGCCGCATGATGAGGGCATATCCCACTCCCCCTTGAAATCAAATATCTCGTCGTAATAATCCGGTGATACTTTCATAGATTTACATTTCTTACACTTCTGTCAACATCACGACCGAATGACTTGTTGGCAAGCCGGCGGTCACGCGGGCGGTATGTGCCCTCTTCCATCTCACGCAGAGCCACATTGCAGAACAGGCGGAACATCTTCTGCTCCTGGCTCTCATCGGCATAGAAACTCTTCCATGCATAGTCATAGAGCTCCTGAAGGCGCTCCGGGCTCATATGTTTGGGCTGGAACACCACCTGTCCGGCGTTGTAATGGTTCCAGTCAAAGTCAAAGATACGTCCCTGGCGCAGCAGGTCATCATAACCCTTTGTATGCGGGAACGGTGTCATAACGGTGAACTCGGCCAGATCCAGGTCAATCTCACCCAGGAAATCGATCAGACGCTTTATGTCATCCTCGGTCTGGTTGTCCAGTCCCAGCAGGATTGTACCCTCAACGCCTATACCGTAGTCGTGGTAACGCTTTACACGCTCCTTTATGTAGTCCGATGTATCATAAACGGCCTGGTATACATACCATGCGCCGGCCTTGGCAGCCAGATCCAGCACCTCCGGATCATCCTCGATGGTATGGCTTATCCATTTCTTCTTGAGCGGGGCGATGGCGGTAAAGAGCTCCTTCTCCCACTCCTTGTTCTGGGCAAGTGAATTGTCTACTATAAAGAGGCGGTTGTTATCAATTGCAGCCATATCCTCGACCACCTTGTCGATGGGACGCGGACGGAACTTACGGCCGCCCAGATATGATACGGCACAGGGATAGCAGCTGAAACGGCATCCGCGGCTGGCGTGGAACAGGTCCACCATCTGCACACCCTTATGATTGTAAAGTTCACGCTTGTAGAGATCACGGCGACACGGGCCTACGGACTCGATGGGCGGCATATTGCCCATGTAGTTGTATATCTTCTTCAGGTCACCGTTCACCCAGTCAATCATCATCTGCTCGGAACGGCCCTCGGCCTCTCCCAGAAATACGCTGTCAACATGATTGACCATCTCCTCGGCATGAAGCATGGTGGAGATACCGCCGGCTGTAACCAGCTTGCCTCGCTTGTGATACTCATCGGCAATCTCCCAGCCGCGCTTGACCTGAGTGCTGAGCATCATGGAGAGCGCTACGCCGTCACACTCCTCATCAAAATCAATGGCCTCGACGTTCTCATCGGTAAATGACACATCAACCCACTCAGGCAATGTTGCGGCAAATGCCACAGGGCCGTGAGGAGGAAGATTGAAAGTAGTCTGACCTTTCAATTTCTGCCATTTAGGATAAATAAGCTTGAGCTTGAAAGTGTTCATTAGGTCCTTTTATAATTACTTGTTTGATAATTCTCTTTTTATGCCGTTCAGAACGGATTCATCTGCAAATATAGTTTGAATGGTTTCAATTGCTGTCATCGGAACCCCACCAATTCCGTGCATATTGACATTTTGTCCTGTAAGAACCAGGTTTTTTACCTTGGTCCGGATGGGAATAAGTGATGTGGCAAAGTCTGTGCTGTCCTTGAAAAGGCCGTATGCGCCCGCCCGGCGTGTACCCAGCCAGTCGCGGAATGTGAGCGGTGATGATGCAAAGATATCATCAGCACACGCCCTAATTCCCGGGAAACGTTTCTCCACCAGATCCAGAACCCTCTCCGTTCGCTCCCTCTTCCATGCCTCATAAGCCTCTCCGCGGTGTCCCGTGCGGGTATTCTCCCACTCCCGGACCTCATCAAAGTCCATCAGGCAGTATGCCGTAAGGTGTGACGCAAAGCCGTCCCTGCCCTCACCGAAGAAACAGTTTACGCCGTGAGGCCACGCTGTGCTCTCATACTCGGCCATCTTCCAGGCATTCTCCATACTGTCCACAACAGATACAGGATGGCCCGGGAAACGTACCTTTCCCGGCTTGAGTTTCAGAAATACCTTGAAGGCCGATGCCGTATCAGGAATGCTCTCAATACGGTTACGGTAGCCCTGCGTGAACGCCTTGCCCTCAATAAGCGGGAACAGCGATGCGGGATGGATATCGGATATATACCAGTCGCCGCGGTACTCACGGCCTTCCTTGTCAACCACACACTCCACATTCAGGTCCTGAACGCGGACCGATGCCACCTCGCAGTGTGTCAGCACACGGCCGCCTGCAGCCTCAATGACGCCCTTAAGAGCCTCTGCCAACTGCCCCGAGCCGCCCTCAAACCAGCACGGGTTCTCCATGAACAGGGCCGATATCATTATGTGGATATATGCCGGAGAGTGCCCCGGCACACCTGAATACAGAGGATTGACTGCTGCCAGAACGGCACGCAGTTCGGGATCGGTGATGTATTTGGCGATGAAGGCATCGGCCGGCATGAAGAACTCGTCTGAGTGGTCATTCACACCGCTCATGCTCTCCAGATAGAAGAGTTTCTCCTCATGTGATACGCGGAATACTGCATCGACGTAACGGCGTATGTTATCCTTCTGATGCGGGAACTTACCCGTGAGATAGTCAATGAAAGCCTCGCGTCCGGCAGGCAGGTCATAAGTGCGGCCGCTGTCGGCGTAAGTGACGCTCAGCATCATGTCTGCGTGGCGTATGTGGAGCCTGTCCATAATGTCCAAATAGCGGCACAGGCTATTCAGAATGCCACCTTCGTTGAAACCTCCAGCTACGTGCATTCCAGTTTCATATGTCTCTCCGCCACGTACGAATGTCTGTAATCCGCCACCTATCGTACCATTCTTCTCAAGCACGGTAACATTGACGCCACGCCTGGCCAGGAGTGCTCCACAGAACATTCCGCCCATTCCTGCACCTATAATCACCACCTCCATAGTCAGCTCTCAAGTTTGTTGCACAAATCGGCATACCACTCCTGATAGAACTTGTGGAATGCCTTGGTACGTTCTCTTGCATCGGCCCCCCAACTCATGTCATCGGGGCTGACACGTTTGCCTATGGTTACGGTGATATGTCCGGGACGCAGCATGAACTCCTCCTTGGGCAGGGCGTAGCCCACTCCGTTCAGACATACGGGCAGAATATCCAGACTGAGTTCCTGGGCCAGATGGAACGCTCCCTTATGGAAACGCAGGATGGAGCAATCGGCCGAACGTGTACCCTCGGGGAACACAAGTACTGAATAGCCGCGCTCCACAAGACTGCGGAACTGCGGCATATACTCCTCAATACCGTTGGCGGCCGGCACGAACTCTGCACGGCGTATCAGCGCGCCGTAGATGGGATTGCGCCAAACCCAGTCATTGGTAACCACAATCATCTTGGGCGTGAGCATCATAAGACACATCAGGTCCAGATGTGACTGGTGGTTGCTTATTATCACGGCCGGCTTGCTGAAGGTCTCGCCCACGCTGTTATCGAGCGTGAACTTGACCGCAGGCACACGGCGTATCACAAAGTTGGCGAACCTGTAGAGCAGATTGTGCAGGAAACGGTCCTTCCACTCCCTCTTACGTCCCAGGAAGATTATCATGACTACGGGAGTGCATATGATCACTGAGATAAGAAGGACACTGAAAGCCCACGCGCTGCGCAGCAGACGCATTATGGTAACCGGCATTACTCGGTTCCTGCCGTTCTTCATGGTCATCCAGCGGAACAGCCACTCAGGCAGGAAATGGGCCATGACAACCACCACGAACATACCCAGTATGGTGATTTCGGCAAGTGAGCGCATGGCCGGATGCTTGGCAAATATGAGTGTGCCGATGCCTATGAACATGAGTACGGCCGATATGATAACGCTCTTACGGCGCTCATCGACAGTCCTCACGCCCGTCTTGTACTCACGCAGCAGCCCCTCGGTGATAAAGATCGTATAGTCATCACCCTGACCGAATATGAATGTGGCCAGTATTATGCTCACAATGTTGAACTGGATGCCCAGCATGTTCATTATGCTCAGAATCCATATCCAGCCCACAGTCAGCGGCAGGAACGATATCAGGGCCAGTTCCAGCTTGCCGAACGATATCCAGAGGAACGCAAATACAATGAATCCGCACATGAACAGCACGGTATTGAAATCATCCGAGAGTGACTTGACCAGCGATGCCATAACCTCGCTCATATTGACCGGAGTGACATCCTGGGCCGATACAATCTCGGGCTCCGTGCTTACCGACTCCAGGAACGGGGCAAATGCGTTCTCAATGAATCCCTGCTTTTCAGCCTCCTCACGGAGTTCTGCTATAGTCTGCGGGTGATTGTTCCAGAATTGAGTCCAACGCTCTCCTACGGCCTCCTTTTGGGCTTCAGGGGCGAGTTTTCCAGCCAGTACCGACAGACGGTCAGCACCGGCATCCCCTACACTGCCCGAAATGAACTGCAGATCCTCCTTCTGCTGAGCGGTCATGTAGTTGATATGGTTCAGCTCGGTATCGAACTTGCTGCTGCCGCCCCATATCAGCATGGCAACGGTAATCAGTATGACTGCGGGCGATACTATGCGGCACAGACGGCTGCTGCCTGTTATAGGCTTCTGCTCGACCTTAACATCCTCTTTGACTGCCTTTCCGCCGGCCTTGGCGAATACAGGCAGGAATATCAGCGAGAAGATGATGGTACCTGCCAGCATGAATGAACCGAACAGTGCCAGGTCATGCATGGCCTGCGCCTTGAGGAACAGCAGGCAGAGGAACGCACTCACCGTGGTGATGTTACCCACCAGCAGCGGCACTACCATCTCGGCCAACGACTGTCGGTTATCGGCCGTATCACGCAGTGAATGAAGGAAATGAAGCGGATAGTTTGCAGCAATTCCCACTATGACCGAACCCATTCCTATCACTATTACCGATATGGAATCCTTGATGCAGCCTATCAGTCCCAATGAGAACAGCGCGCCGAAAACCAACGTAGCAGCTATCCACAGGATATAATCCAGACGCCTGAATGAGAACCACAGCACCGCCAGGATACCGATTATGGCCAATCCCACGGCAAGTATGCTGTCTTTCTTGATCCTCTCCGCATTCGTCACTGCTATAACCGGTGAACCTACGGCCGACACCGTGATACCTGTCCGGGCCGATACCTCCGCACCCGTCTTGTCTATCAGCTCCACCAGCTGAGAGTTACGGCCCGATTCGCTCTCACCGAACGGTGATTCAAAGAGCAGAAGGCCTGCAGGCTCGGTGCGGTGCAGTATATGTCCGTCCTCTATGCGGTACCCTCCCTCACTGCCTATATCGGCCAGTCCGGCCAGAACGTTGCTGAAGAGTCCCAGCGGATCATACGGGATGGTGGTTGCCGTAAAACTGCCCGTGAGCATCTGCAGCGAGCGTTTATCGGCCTCAAGACTGTGTCTTACGTAATCGGGCTGTGAGAGCAGCGAATCCATGCGATGGTAATCGGCCTCGGTAAGGAAACTGGCGTAATGCTCCTGTACGAACTCTATCAGTTCCAGCGCTACGGACTCATCGGCCTGGGCGCTCAGGTCAGGAACCATCTCGAGGGTGTCATACTCAAACCACAGATCCTCAAACAGATCCATGGCGCTGATGATCTCATCATCGGCCGTACCCTCTGCAGCACGGAATATGACGGCTATGCTGTTCTGTCTGGAAACCGTCTCCATGAACTCCGTCTGACGGCTGTCAGAACGGTCTATCGGCAGGAATCCGGCAATATCCTCCTCATAGTGCAACCGGCACAGTGACAATGTGCAGAGGGCTATTATGAGCACCACAATCAGTGCAGCCAGGCCCTTGCGGCATTTCAGCCGGTCGTATATGCGGAGAAAGAAATCAGCCATGCCTATTGCCTTTAATCCGTCTTATCAGTGCCGCCGGAAGCGCGTATAACAGCGCACCGAAGCAGAGAAATGTGTTTAGAACCGTAATTCTGAAGAAGTCCTGGAAGGGACGGAAATGCGATACGCGTTCCCCGTCAGGAGCATACCATACGCGTACCGGCACCCCCTGAACGGTCACTCCGTTCCATGCGGCAAACACCAGCATCTCCAGTTCTGCCTCATATTTGGATGTAACCAGACGCATACCGTGCAGTGCCTCAAGCGGATAGATGCGGAATCCCGACTGGGTATCGGCCAGTTTCTGGGCTGTCTGCAGACGGAACCAGAAGTTCGAGAAACGGTTTGCAAAGGTGCTCTTGCGCGGCATATTCTCACTTGTAAGATTGCGGCAGCCCACAATCAGACGGTCGGGATGCTCCTTTGAGGCCTGTATCATGGCCGGAATATCCTCCGGGAAGTGCTGTCCGTCAGAATCTATCGTAATGGCATGCGTAAAACCGTTGTCGCCTGCATAATAAAGGCCTGTCTTGAGTGCCTCACCCTTACCCATGTTATGCTCATGGCTGAGCGTAATCACATCCAGACCGCAGAGTACGGCCGATGTGTTATCGGTGCTGCCGTCATTCACTACAATCACGTCAGGGCACACCTTGAGGGCACGTTCAACCACATCGGCCACCGTACCGCTGTTGTTGTATGTGGGTATTATTACGCAGTATCTTATGTACATTTCACAAGGACTCATCTACAAGGAATATTGAAAACTTAAGGAACAATGTTTCTATGTCATCCCGGCGGGTCACCATGCCCTGGGCTCTGATTCCGCCCTCCTCGGGTGTAACTGATTTGAACAGGACCGATACACAGCCATCAGTTACAGGTGACATCATCCGGGTGAATTTTGCATTCTTTATGCTCTTGATATACAATTGTTTACCCTCTTGTACTGAAAGTAACTCGCTTACCATCTGAAGTATGCAGACACCGGGTGTGACAGGCTGTCCGGGAAAGTGTGCCTTATAAATAAGATTGTCAGGATTCAGTACTATGTTGAACCCTGACTGTCCCTCCGGCAAGCCCTCCATACGGGACTCTATCCTGTATAAATCACCATTCAGCTTCATAATCTCCGTTCAGTTTTACATTGGTTATCAGAATCTCGGTACTTCCTCCGCCCGCATCATCCATCTGTAGCCTGCGCAGCAGACGTGTCTTGGGGTCAAACCCCAGCTCTATCTGGCAGAACATCTTCTTCATGTCACGGCGTACGGGTATGAGCAGAGCCTTCCACTCGCCTCCTACATCGGTCACCGTAACCTTGAACGTGCGTTTATCCTTGAGCATATCGCCCGACATACAGCCCAGAATCATGCCCGACAGCCCCTTGTAAAGCCTTCCGGCATCACCGTTCATGGCACTGTCATCGGAACCTGTCATGATATTGTCACCGTCAACCTTGAGTTTCCATTCAAAAGGTTCGGTATAGTTCAGGCAGAACCTTGATGGCTTGAAATAGATCATGGTACCGGATGATTTCTGAGGCTCGTCCATAAGCGGGACACGCCTTGTCTGGGCAATGTCACACTTCATGGAGATGATGTCTGAACTTGCCTGAACAATGCTCTCAATCATCTCATCCTCAGTCTGTTGCGCAGTATAAGTTAAAGCACTTACACTCACTGCTACAAGCAGAATAAGACCGGTTACTATGACAAATATCCTCTTCATATCATCTGCTTATCAATGCCGCTCCTACCAGTATGAGGCCGATGCCAATCCAGCGGCTAAGCGGAATCTGCTCACCCAGGAAAGCCATAGCGCCCAGCATGCCGAACACAAAGCTCAGGCAACTCAGGGGATATGCCACGCTAAGCGGGAAGTTCTTCATAATGTAGAACCACAGGACCGTAGCGCCTCCCATGGAGAGTCCGCAACCCAGCCACCACCAGTTGGTGAGTTCCTTGCCTATAAAGCGCCAGAAGCCCTGATACGGGCTCATATGGTTAAGGGCAAGCTTCATCATAAGCTGTCCTGTAGCCAGAAGCAGGCTCTGCAATAGCGAAAATGGTATTATCTTCCACATACCGGTTTCAACAATACGAATGAATAATGACGTCCCTCTACCACATTGACCAGCAGAATACCCTTGCCGCAAGATACAGTCTTGCCTGATACTGAAAGCACTGACGGTACACTACCCTTCTTAAGGCAGCATGCCGCAGCATAGAATCCTGTGGCCGATGATGAGAAGTTCACCCCGAACAGGGGCTTGTATCTGAGTTGCGGAACACCCGGAAGCATCTTATCCAGGAATCCGTACCATGAATCGTTTACGCTGTTGCCGCTCATGCCCGTCATGACGGCGTCAATTCCGCCCGCGGTCATATCGGCCAATATCTGCCTTATGGTATCGTCTGAGGGGTTATCCAGCAGACGTACACCCTCAAGGGTGCAGTATGCGTTGTCACCGCTCTCTGCCATGAGTACCGATACCGCAGCCTCGCTGCATATCTCACCCTCACCCACATGTCCGGCCTTGCGGACAAAACCCGAGAATACAGGCGACATCTCATCATGGCTGCCCACCAGGGCCGATGCTATCCTGCCTATGCGGAACTGCATCCATGCATCGTAGAGGGCGCTGTCAAATGAGAATCCCTTCTGTGAGTATGTTGAGTTGTATCCGTGGCAATGTGTGTGTATTCCTATCAGCGATGATGCCGTATTGTGTGTGGACTGCATGAACTGTGTGGGTTTGAGCAGCTGCTCACCCTCACGTACCAGTGCGTCCAGGAAGAGTTCCGTATTCTCAATGCTGCCGAATCCCGTACCGGTAATGATTGCGTCGGGGTTCTCTATACCACCCTCCTGCAATGCTGACAGCGATGTTGCAAGCGCACGCTTGAGCAGTTTACCCATACGGCGGGCGTCACCGGCCGATATGAACTGTTTGAAGTCAGGATCCACGGCGCGTACGTAATCCTCAGAGTAACTCAGAGGGCTCTCCATCCACTCCTCCGAGAGAGGGTTCTGGATAGATATCTGCTTGGCAGACAGAATTTTGATTGACTTACCTTCCATAATCATTCTACTGCCGAAATTACCAATGATGAATCATTCCCGCCGAATCCGAACGAGTTGCAGAGCACATGACGCAGCCTGCAACCCCTGTGCAGATCCATGTTGGGCACAATACCGTTCTCCATAGGATGCTCAAAGGCATAGTTCACGGGCAGGAAACCGTTCCTGAGTGCCAGGATACAGATAACCGTCTCTATTGCGCCCGATGCGCTAGTGGTATGGCCAGTCATTGATTTGGTCGATGACACAGGCGGCATACTGTCGCCGAACAGACGTTTCATTGCCTGGCTCTCACTCTCATCGTTATTGGGAGTTCCGGTGCCGTGAGCGTTCACGTAATCGATGTCTGACGGCTTTAACCCAGCCTCCTTAAGTGCCTTGCTCATAGCAAGATATGCCCCTTCTCCATCAGGAGATGAAGCGGTCTGGTGGAAGGCGTCGCAGGCATTGCCGTAACCCGACAGACGTGCCAGTGCCTTGGCATTTCTGGCAGCCGCATGACCGGCCTCCTCAAGCACTACAAAGGCTGCACCCTCACCCAGATTCAGTCCTGCACGCTCAGCGTCAAACGGACGGCACTGGTTGTGATCCAGTATCATAAGTGAGTTGAAACCGTTCAGATGGAACTTGGTTATACACTCAGAACCTCCTGCTACGACGATATCGGCCTCACCCAGACGAATCATATCGGCAGCCATCTCAATGGCGTTTGCGGCCGATGAGCATGCTGTGGATATGGTTGTAATCATCTTGAAGCCGCCGAACCTGTCGGCAATCATCTCGGAGCAGGAACCGCAGTCGTGGGTGTTTATGTAAGCGTTACGGCTGTCATTCTCAATGAAATCCAGGTAGTACTGCTCACTCTTGTCCATGCCGCCTACGGTGGTTCCGTTCACAAAACCGCACTCCTTAAGCTCCTCACGGCTCAGTTTAGCCTCACCAAGAGCCTCATGCAGGGCAATCATTCCCATCAGTGCCGTACGTGTTGTGGGAGTACCGGGAGCAATACCCATAAGACGCTCCATCTCCTCATCGGACAGCTTGACCTCACCTACCGGAAACTCCGTATGTTCAGTCTTGAGATACTTGAGAGGCCCCACTCCGGTACGTACCTGGAGCAGCGAATCAAGCACCTGTCCGCAATCCTGGCCTATGGCACTGACTATGCCGCAGCCGGTTATCAGCACTGATCTCTGAGACATTATCTGGTGCGGTTTTTCTGAATGTAGTCAGCCATCACGTTGATGGACTTGAATATCTCTTTACCCTTGGCAGGATCCTGCAGCTTGATGCCGTAGTTCTTCTCCATGAGAACGATAAGTTCCAGAGCATCAATAGAATCAAGGCCAAGACCTTCACCAAACAGAGGGGCATCGTTGTCAATATCCTCGGGCTTGATGTCCTCAAGGTTAAGCACCTCAATAATCTCCTGCTTCAGTTTAAGAATCAACTCTTCCATAATCTTATTTGTTTAAATCATTAATAATCAGTTGTAATTGTCCTGCCAGCCAATCGGTATCGGCCGCATCCTCCTTGCGGATCAATGTCATGAACACCTGGAAATCGTCATTATTCCTACTGTCCACCCACCCTGCAAGTATACTTTCAGTCACGCTGTCCTGGAATGCGCATGCCAGGTGGAATGCCATCTGAGCGGCGTCAGGAGCCACCAGAACGTAGAATGAGCTCTCTCCGCGCCAATGGTTGCGTATGGCAATCTCGCCGGTTACGATGTTGGGCAAGGTATATACGAATAGCGCCGGACTGGGATAATAGTCATCCTTATTCTGAATGGTTTCCTGATAATTCCGGTCGGCGCAAAGAGACGCGGTAGAGCCGAATAGCACGATGGCACGGCTCTGGATAAACTCTTCGCTGCCACATCTACGCTCACCTAATTTCTTGAGCAGCAATTCAGTAGCCACAAAGCCCGCCTTACTCAAGGTGTCCATCTTGAAGAATTTGGGCCAATCACCTATCTGAGAGCGGTACAATTCCGTAAGTTGGGCATTACCCTGGTTCAGCACCACATATTCAAGTCCTCTCCTCTCCATACCTACTCCTCAAATCTGTATAACAGGGCGGCATTGCTTCCGCCGAATCCTGACAGCAGTTTTATGAACTCGCTGCCCTTGCACTCTCTGTTCCCGCTACTCACGTTTACCGGATAGGTAGTTCCCTGCTCCCGGTAACCGCGTGTGGCAAGCACCGTATTGTCACAAGCCGCATACATGGAAAGAATGCTCTCCATTATGCCCGCGGCACCCATCGTATGTCCGTAATAGCACTTAAGACCCGTTACCGGCACGTCTATCAGGCCTGCGCGGAACAGGGCTATCGACTCCATCTCGTCATTATAAGCGGTTGCCGTGCCGTGTACATTCACAAAAGCCAGTTCCTGGCGGTTGCACTCCTTAAGCACCTCCATAAGACACAGATAACTGCCCTCGCCCGTACGTGACGGTCCCGATATATGGTTGGCGTCATTGCGTATGGCGCCGCATACAAGTTCCCAACCTCGTTTCTTTTTGTCCGATGCCTCCAACACTACCGTTGCGGCACATTCGCCCAGGTTCAGACCCTTGCGCTCCTTGTCGAACGGACGGCAGGGCTCATCGGATATAGCCTTGAACGACAGGAATCCCGATATGATGAAGGGTGACTGCTCATCGGCCCCAATCACTACGGCATAGTCGTAACGTCCGCTGCGCAGGGCACGCATGGCCTCTATCTGGGCACATACGCCCGATATGCAGGCGTTGCAGACCACTATCGGCTTGTTCGGGTTACCGTAATAACGTGTTACCTGAGCGGCTGCCTTGGCCAGCAACACACGCTCATCGGCTATACCCTCCTCAGGCTGTCCCAGAAGTGAGACATTGCCTTTGGTAGTTGATACAATGAAAAGCACCCTGTCTGATGAGGCGTCGATACCGGCATCCCTTACGGCTTGGGCCGATGAACACAGCAGGAACTTCTCAAAGAAGGTGTAATTGCCCAGAATGCCCAGTTCCGCGCAGAGCGAGTCAATGACCTGACGGTCCACGCGTGACAGCACAAAGGGTGTGGTTATGTTGCCCATAGACTCATAACGTGCCAGTCCGGACTTACCTGCCCTGACGTTGTCGTAGTTGGAACGTGCGGTTGTTCCCAACGGCGACACCACGTTTTCCGCTATGCACCTGATTACTCTAGCCATTTCTTCTTCCACTCCTCATAGAAATCGGGATTGACCCATACCAACTGGTAGTTCAGGTCCATGAACACCTGCACTGAATGGCCGGTGGCAAGCACCTCACCGTTCTCGGTATTGGTAATCTCGTAATCGAACACGATCTTGGCTGCATCGGTCGGCTTGTAGGTGATGGTTATCTCCGGCTTCATACCGTATGTGATAGGACTCTTGTACTTGAATGACAGGTCCACCAGCGGAGCATAATAACCGTTGCCGAATATATCCAGATAGGCTATCCCGTACTTCTTTCCGAACGCCTCGCGGGCATCCTCAAAGTACATCACGTATGATCCGTGCCATACAATGTTCATAGAGTCCACCTCACTGAAGCGGATTTTCAACGGTACGGTAGCTTTAAGTTCTTTCATATCAGTCTCTAATGTATCAATCCTGAAGCGCAATCTTTAAGTCTGTCTCAGCAATCACCTCGTCCCCTATCTGTACGGAAGCATGGACCAGAGTCACATTGAACACCTCCTGTACCACGTCTATAGTCGTTGTAAGCACCTCACCTACCAACGGAGTACGTACCACGCTGAAATTGGTTATGGCACCTATCACGCCAATCCTGACCTTCTGGCCGGACATGTAACTGATGTATCCCATCCTGGCGGCGCACGTTTGGGCAATGTTCTCATTCAGACCGGCCACCGACAGATGTCCTTCATCGGCGAATATGTTGTCAGGCCTGACCTCCAGCGTCGTGACAGTCCTGACCGGGTCATAGTGAACCAGGCGGTCTACCATCACAAACGGCTCCTGCTGTGGCAGCAGCGTATGGACGTCTACTTTTTCAAGTTCATTCATCAGTCCTTCCAAAAATCATAGTAGTTGAACCACTGTGCAGGATACATCCTCACCATATTCTCCAGTTCAGCAGCGTATTTATGTGCCAAATCGGTCATCTGGGCCCTTACGGGGAGTGATTCATCCCTATTTATCTCTTTCACATAGACCTTGTAGCGACCGTGACTGCGCATAGAGAAGACTGCCAGCATTGGCACTTCCTTCTGCACTGCCAGGGCAAAAGGTCCCATCGGGAAACTGGCCTCCTTACCCAGGAACATGCACTTGATGGCTTTGGCCGATCCGAACAGGCGGTCACCTGTCATGCTCACAATCTCACCGCGGTCCAAAGCCGCATTCATGCTGAAGATGTGTGACATGGAACCGTCCACCTCAATCAGTGCCACATTGTGCTGAGTAAGAATTCTACGTCTGAAATCCATCATCACCTTGCTCTCACCTGCGTAAAACAGGCCGTTTATCTTCTTTGCAGTCGATGTGAGAGCATATCCTACCATCTCATAGTTGCCTGCATGTGTGCTCAGTTGCACAAAACCCCGTTCGCCGCCGGCTAATTCCATGAATCTCTCGTTGCCTTCAATCTCAAGCTTGATTTTCTTGCCTGCGAACGATGCGTACCGGTCAACAATGACCTGTCCGAAACGGTAATGGTTGGCATAGACGTATAGGAATGACTTTATCGGACCGTAGCCGAACCTTTCCCTGAAGAACCTGTAAATGGCAACGTAGCCCTTATGGTTGAACAGCATGTAGAACGGTACCACCAACGCCATGAAACAATAGATGACGTGCCTGTCAACCACCTTCATGATGGTCACCAGAGAACGGATCATCCATGGCAGTCCGTCAGTCCTTCCCTTCCACTCCTTGGGTTTAACCCTCTTCTCAGCCAAGTTTGCTTTCCAGATAGTCACAGAACGCGCTGAAGGTCTTTACTCCAGCCATCTCCTCACTCTTGATCTTAACCCCGAATGTCTTCTCAACAATCACAACGATGTCAATAAAGTCCAGGCTGTCAATACCCAGATCCTTCTTGAGCAGTGCGTCAGGGCAGATCTTCTCCTCATCAATCTCAAGATCCTCGATCATGAAATTCTTGACTTTCTCCTCAATCTCTTTTCTGTCCATATTATTTTCTTGTTTGATAATCATTTAAGTACGCATACCATGATGCTGTGACCCTGTCCCAGTCCGTCATGGATAGTCTCTACCTTCATGCCGGCCTTCTCAACCAGGCGCTCCATGCACTCTGAGTGGTACATCTTGCTGTTGCCGTTGGCTATGGCCGTGAAGTAGAGGCTCGTCATGGTGAGACAGAGAGCCGCGGGCTCAAATCTCTGACGGTCCCAGAAGGTCTCCATGATATACAGACGTGTATCCCTGTCCATTGTTTGGGATGCACGGGTAAGAATGCTCAGAATCTCATCCTCTGAGAAGCAGTCCAGGAACTGACTCATCCAGATGGCGTCGTAATGACGGCCCTGGGGGAACTTCTGATTGCGGTCCAGCAGGTTGATGCCGAATCCGTCAATGCGGTCTGCACCCTTCTGTCCGGCAGTCTGCTTACGCATCATCTCTAGCTGCTGCGGCAGGTCCATGATGGTCACCTTAACCTTGTCATCGTAATCCACGCAACGCAGCGCCCATCGGCCCGTATTGCCGCCCACGTCAATCAGCGATTCGGTACGGCCACCGTCAAACACGATCCTGAGAGCCTCGTCAAACGAGCTGTCCGAATAGAAATGGTCAAATCCGAACCAGCTCTTCTGTACCTGCGGGGGTAACTGTGAAAGGCCCTCATATACGGTAGGCCAGTTGCCAAAGTGCTCCAGACCTGCCGGACGCCCCTCCTTGAGTGATTCCTCAAGCTTGAACCAGCCCTCATAGTTGACGTCATGGTTGAAATCTATGTTTACTCGTGTAGCGGGATCGTTAAGCAGGAACCAGCCGGTCTTGGACAGACTGAAACGGTCTGTTTCAGGGTCCAGCAGCACTGTTCCTATGGAGAGTGAGCCCTCGGTAAGAACCTTTACGGCATAGAGTGACAGGTTGGTTTTATCAGCTATCTCCTGTTGGGTAAGTCCGTCCACATTGTCACGCAGCAGGTCCAGTATTCCGAACTTGATCATCAGACGTGATGTCTGGAACACGATGGGACCCCATGCAATGAACTCCGCAAGACGCTGTGCGTCACGGGCGCTCAGGTGCTCTTTGGTGTATGCCTCCTTCAAGGCAGGTGACAGATTCATATCTTCTTTATTACAAGTGCACTGTTTGTTCCTCCGAATCCGAAGGAGTTAGACAGTATTGTCCTTAATTCAGTCTGTTTGGTCTCTGAGGCAATGTTCAGCTTGGCCGAGTACTCATCGGGGTTCTCAAAGTTGATGTTGGGAGCCACAAAGCCGTTGTTGAGCATAAGTGTGCTGTAGACCGCCTCACTGGCGCCTGCCATCCAGCACTCATGTCCGGTCATTGACTTTGTTGAGCTTATCAACGCCTTGCGTCCCTCAAAGAGACGTGCCAGCGCGATGGCCTCGAACATATCACCCTGGGGAGTCGATGTGGCATGGGCATTGATGTAGTCGACATCGGCCGGATCCACCCCAGCCTGCTTCAGAGCACGGCTCATAGCCAGGAACGAAGCATCAGAGTTGGGCTGTGAAATGCCGCCGCTGCCGTTTGATGAGAATCCGTAGCCGGCAACCTCGGCCAGTATCTTTGCGCCACGCTTTACTGCGTGGTCATAATCCTCAAGCACCAGAGCCGCAGCACCACCGCTGGGAACCAGTCCGTCGCGGTCACGGTCAAACGGACGTGAAGCCTTGGTAGGCTCGTCCATACGTACCGAGAATGCTGACAGGGCATCAAATGAAGCCATTGAGAGATAGTTGGTCTCCTGTGCTCCTCCGCACAGGACCATCTCCTGGAGTCCCTGCTGTATCATCATGTACCCTATTCCTATGGCATGCGAACCGCTGGCGCAGGCTGCACTCAGCGTAAAGTTCACACCACGCAGATGGAATACGGTGCTCATATTCATGTTGACGGTAGAGTTCATGGACTGGAAAATCAGTCCTGATCCCAACATGGCGCTGTCCTTGTACTGCTCCATGATACGGTTGGTCTCAATAACAGGTTTGGCCGATGAGTCATTACCGAATATCACGCCAACCTCATTGGCCAGCAGGTAATCATCATCAACGCCGGCGTTGGCAAATGCCTCACGTGAAGCCATGTACGCATACTCGGCCTCCTCGCTCATACCTGCTCGCAGACGGCGGTCCAGCAGCCCCTTCAATACAGGCTGTTCCACTATTCCGGTCAGCAACGAGCGGTATCCGTACTCCTTGCGTGCAGGATCAATGCCGATACCTGACTTTCCGGCAAAAAGAGAATCCCTTACCTGGTCCAGACCGGTACCCAGGCAACTCCATATTCCCATTCCTGTTATAACAACTCTTCCCATCTCAAAAATCAAGTATAAAGTCCTCCGTTGACCGATATCACCTCACCGGTAATATAGGCGGCCTCGTCGGATGCAAGGAAACCCACTGCAGCGGCCACCTCCTCGGGTTGGCCGAAACGTCCTACCGGGATCATCTTCTTGAGTTCATCCTCGGGCAGTTCCTTGGTCATATCGGTTGCTATGAATCCGGGAGCCACGGCATTGACGGTGATCTTGCGGGCGGCAACCTCCTGTGCCAGAGCTTTGGTGGCACCTATCAGTGCAGCCTTGGCGGCCGAGTAGTTGGTCTGACCGGGCAGCCCCTTAAGACCTGACAGTGAAGCCATGTTCACTATCCTGCCCCAGCGCTTTGAAAGCATGTTCTTGAGCACGCGGCGTGTCAGATAGAAGAAACTGTTCAGGTTTGTGTTCAGGACGCTGTTCCAGTCATCATCCTGCATAAAGATCATCAGATTGTCACGGCGTATTCCGGCGTTGTTTACCAGAACGGCAATGTAATCCTCCTTATGAGCATCCTGCCATTTGTCAACTGCAGCCTCAACCTCAGCCTGGACCGAGACGTCAAAAGGCATCAGTTCTGCCTGACCTCCTGCCTCCTCTACCAGACGCTTGGTTTCAAGCGCTGCATCCTCATTTGATTTATAGTTGATGAGAACCGGATATCCCTGTGCAGCAAGCTTTAAGCAGACAGCCCTTCCTAGTCCTCTTGATCCTCCGGTAACCAATGCGTATTTCATATACTACGGTTATTATATTGTTGTAGATATATTAAGACGCAAATTAACTCAAAAAAGCCGATACAACAAAAAAAATAGTTACCTTCGCGGCCGAATCAAGCCGAAATAGCTCAGTTGGTAGAGCAACGCATTCGTAATGCGTAGGTCGCGGGTTCGAGTCCCGCCTTCGGCTCATAAAAAAAGACGCCCGACAAGGCGTCTTTTTCTTATGAGCAGACCTTGGTTAGAATATGTAACCCACTGAAATCAGCAGACCGCTCTCCTTGTATGACATGTTGTCGCGGGTATCGCGGTTAAGCAGACCCAGGTCATAACCGATCTTTACGCGGAGCATATCCTGGATGTCGCACCATGCACCGAAACCGAGCCCGAGTCCGAAACGGCTGTAGGTGTTCTCGTAGTTATCTACAGTAACGTTTTCGCTCTTAGCCTGGTTGGAGATACCGAAATAGATTGAAGGTCCTGCATACGCAGCGAGCTTGAAACCATCTGCCAGCTCAAAACCATAGTTAACATCAATAGGAATCTTTACACCCATAGCGGAGTGCTTGATTTCATTGTTAAGAATGTCTTTTTCTGTTCTTCCAGCATATGAGAACTCAAGAGCGGGCTGGATTCCAAGAGCGTCGGCAATTTCAAAATTCATTGCTCCGCCAACAAAAAAGCCGCTGTTGTTGTTCTTTTCTGTAACAGTAACGTTACCGGTTGTAGCCTTACCTGTTGCTGTCACACTCTGAAAGCCCACATAAGCGACCTGAGCATTTACTGAACTGAATGAAATAATTGCAGCTGCAATAACCAAAAATTTCTTCATAATCCTTTTTATTTTAAGTGGTTAGTGATGCAAATATATGCATATTTTTTACTGTATCAACAATTTTGTGAATTAAATGAAATATTTTTGCAGCGATTTCAACGGAGAATATGAGCGAATTATTGGTTCATCTGCACCTTTACTATCAGGATCAGACTGATTATTTCCTGGAAAGGCTGTCCAACATCACAGTCCCTTTCAGGCTGATAGTCACAATGACCGATGAAAACGCGGAAATCAGCAAAAGGATTCAAAGCAGATTCCCCGATGCCTCAATACTGACCGTTGAGAATTCCGGCTATGACGTCTACCCTTTCTTCCAGGCAATGAAGCAGGTTGACCTGTCACAGTTCAAGTACATTCTTAAGATTCACACCAAAAACAGCCGTAACAGTCTCAAGGTCAACCACCTCCATTTTCACGGATACGGATTCAGGGACAACCTGATTTCACCGCTTATCGGCTCAAGGAAAAATTTTGACAGAGCATACCGCGCGATATCATCATCGGACAAGATCGGTATAGTATGTCCCCGATTCTTCCTGCTTAAGAAAGAAGCGGCCGGGAACAACTCCATGACGCAGTCTTTATGCCGTGATTATGATATCCCCTACAATCCGGAGGCTGTATTCTGCTCAGGCACAATGTTCCTGTGCCGCACTGAAATAATTCAGTTCCTGCTAAAAAATGATTATAAATCCAGCGATTACGGCAAGCAGCTCAAGACCGGAAACATAGGATCTCTGGCCCACTCCATGGAGACCATGTTCGGCATGGCATGCAGCCATCTGGGATATGATGTCAAAGGCGTCAGGAGTTCCAGTCTGTATTACTCGCTGGTATTCCTCCTTAAGCTCATATCCCATAAGGATATCCGCTGGTTACTCAGCCATTAAGGCTTTTCACCGGCGGATTTTCTTTATTCCAGGGTGTATTCCGGCAGCTTGTCAAGAGCCGGAGTCTCATAGTTCGATATACGCAGACGGAAACGGCGCAGCTCATCAAGAGTATGCTGCGGCTGTGTGCAGTCATCGGGAATAGGCATGCCTGAGAATGTCTGGAAATAGAGCATCAGGGCATCACGCCACCAGATGGCATCCTTGGCCTGACGAACCAGTTTCTCATGCACCTGTCCGTAACGGTACGGATCAACGTATTTCTCAACGCTCTCCCATGTTGTGATAAAGCTGCGTGCCTCATCAATACCCTCCTGGAATGTGTAGCAGAGCTCATTCCAAAGAGTACGTCCGCTCTTCATCTTATAATCCCAGGGCAGATGATGGAACCAGAGGATAAGATTTTCAGGACATGTATTCACGTCATTGTAGAGTGACTTAAGAGGCTCATGATACTGTGATACGGCATCACTACCCTTTGTTGTACGGTCAAAGCCTATACCATCGGCAGCAGCCTTATGATAGTATGCAGGCTCCCAGTCGGGACGTGATGAACGGTCCCAGGGGCCGGGGCCATAGTGTCCTGCACCTGAGAAACAGTGGTGCAGTCCCAGAGGCATCTCATACTTGACACATGTCTCACGGGACATCAGCATCATCTTGGCTACCGGCTCCACGAACTTCTTATCGGTAGTGAATGTCTGTTTGAGCCACTCGTCAATGATCTGCTCTGAACTCAGTTCCGGATTCCACGCCATACGGCCGAAAGCGTACCAGTTGGCCTGTGCCATCTGATGTCCGCACCAGTTGACGCTGTCACCGATGTTGGTAACACCTGCAATGGCGCTCCACTGGGTGTTGCCGTGTACCTTACCCAGAGTCTCGGCTGCAACGGTGCTGCCCTCACCCTTCTGATAGGTATCGGCATCAAGGCACTCTTTCCACATTGGGTGCAGATAAACCATATGGTTGCTGTGTCCCAGATACTCCTGGGTTATCTGCATCTCAGCCATGATATTGGTATTATCCAACTGTCCGAACAGAGGACTGAACGGCTCACGAGGCTGGAAATCAACCGGTCCGTTCTTGATCTGTATTATGACATTGTCACGGAACTGTCCGTCCAGAGGCTTGAACTCCTCGACTGCCTGCTTGGCGCGGTCCTTTGATTCAGGAGCATACACAAAAGCTCTCCACATCACGATTCCGCCGTAAGGCTTGACGGCATCGGCAATCATATTGGCACCGTCAGCATGCGTGCGGCCGTAATCCTGAGGACCAGACTGACCCTCGGAGTTTGCCTTTACAAGGAAACCTCCAAAATCAGGGATAATGCTGTAAATCTCGGCAACCTTATCGTTCCACCACTTGATTACGTCCTTGTCAAGCGGATCACTGGTCTTAAGACCGGCCAGATGCTTGGGAGCGGCGAAATTGAGTGACAGATAGACCTTGATATTGTAGGGACGGAATATATCGGCCAACACCTTTACCTTCTCCAGATACTCGCGTGTGAGCATGCAGGGATCGGCATTCACGTTGTTGAGCACGGTACCGTTGATACCTATCGATGCGTTGGCACGTGCGTACTCCTCATACTCGGGACGTATGGTTCCGGGCAGTTCATCCCACTTCCACAGTGATTTGCCTGCATATCCACGCTCCACGGTTCCGTTTGGATTATCCCAGTGGTTCAGTACTCTGTACTTAAAAGCCGGAACCTCTACAATCTCCTTGTCCAGATTAAGCTTGCCGCACTCACCCAGACGTTTCAGATGGTAGGCGCCGTACATAATGCCGGCTTGAGTATTGGCATAGATGACAGCTACTCCCTTGTCATTCTGCTTGATGCGGAATCCCTCATCACCGAGTTCCTTATCGTACTGGCTGAGCAGCTCCGAATTCGTGGCAACTACAGGGGCGGTTATATCACCCAGCCACAGATTATGTCCACTCTCGTTTTCAGGTCTTGCCTGAGTGCAGGACTGAGAACCCATTGCCATCATAGCCACGGACAGTCCGAAAACATACTTGATCAGTCTCATATCATTTATCAATTATTATCTCTCTTACAGCTTGAGTCTCACCTACCGCGTTCAGCTTCTTCTCCAACTCGTCGGCCACTGAAAGTCTGGCCCTGAAGGTCATCCTGCAGTCAAAACTGCCCGGGAACCTGTCATTTGTGAAACTGCCCCAATCCTGTGTGCCCATCTGGACATCCAGGTCTTTGGCGGCCTTCATCACTACATTCATCATATTATAGGTGAACAGTACCGTGACATCGCGCTCCACATAAGCCGTGATGATATCGGCCTTCTCTATCACCTGCTGGGCAGCCAAGCGATAAGCCTCGGTCAGTCCGGAGGTTCCAAGCTTTACACCGCCGAAATAGCGCACTACGGCTATCAGAACATCACTCAGTCCTGCGCTGTTTATCTGCCCCAGAATGGGTTTACCGGCGGTACCGGACGGTTCGCCGTTGTCATTTGCTCGCCAATCGGCCCTTTCAGCTCCAAGCATATAGGCATAGCAGACATGACGGGCATCATAGTACTCTTTCTGGAGGGCAGTGATACGTTCCTTGACCTCATCGGCCGTGGTTACGTGCCATATAAAGGAGATGAAACGGCTTCTCTGCTCCACGAACTGAGACTGCGCACTCCCCTTTATTGTCAGGTATGTATCTATAGCCGTATCCATTATCAGATTTCAAAGATAGTCAAATAATTCCACTATCGCCAGAGTCAAACAACTCTTCCTGTCGGTAATCACTCTCTTTCCACTCGAATTTGACTTTCTCAGGAACGTAAAACTCACGGATCTTGTAATCTATATTGGCTTTGTGAGCCTGGCTTAACTGGAACGGACGCCTCACATAATACTGCTTGCCGTCCTTAATGAACTTGGCACCCGTCTGATGAAAACGGAACGGCACATCCTTCTCAACACATTGGCGGCGCAGGTCCAGCACCCAGTCATAATTGCACGGACGCGCATCCACGCCTGACTCCCCTCCTACCGAAACCTCATCGATACTACCGTCCAAGTATGCCGATATATCCACGGCCGATATCAACGGCGACACGATAATCGACTTGTGCTTGATTGGGAGCTCCTTGAATATAGGAAGCCTGTAATCAGCCATCTGCTGGTTCTCAACCGTACAGCCCACCAGCACGTTGTCATAGCCATCGGCCCAGTCGTCAGGAATGCACTCCATGAAACGGTCTATGCGCTTGGTAAAGAAGTAGAACCACAAGTCACTGCGCACGCGCATCATACGCCAGCAGTCCGGCCGCCACTCATCGGCATCCTTGAGCAGAAAATCTGATGTAAAGCAGGTAAATACCATCTTGCCCGGCTCAATTTTCCAGCTGTGGTCACGCTTACGCTTAACGGGCAGGTTGAATGCGGCGGTCTTGCGGGCCAGATTGCTCCCTATCTCGCTTCCATACATCTCATCCTGCCTGTACACATAGCAGTACTTGCAACCCGGGCTTATCTTGGTACATCCATGCCAAGGGTTCCAATCCGCATATATGCTCCAATGCTCCGCCATATCCGCAAAAATTGTCATAAAAATAGTAATTTTGTGGCATATGACAGACTTAGAGAAAGAACATAAATACGCACAGTTGCTCAAAGAGGCAGCTGCACTGTTGGACGGAGAGACTGACCTGATTGCCAATATGGCTAATCTGGCAGCCCTGATCCATGAGACTATGGGATTCTGGTGGACAGGATTCTACATTGTCCGAGCCGATAAGGACGGCAAGGAGCAACTGGTACTGGGGCCGTTCCAAGGTCCGATAGCCTGCACAAGGATAGCGCTGGGACGCGGAGTATGCGGAACCTCCTGGCAGCGCCGCGAGACCATAGTAGTGCCCGATGTTGAGAAGTTCCCGGGACACATAGCCTGCAGCAGCGAGTCCCGCAGCGAAATAGTTGTACCCCTATTCAAAGCCGATAAGGTATGCGCCGTACTTGACATTGACAGCAAGTATCTGAACACCTTTGATGAGACCGATGCCCGCTATCTGGAGCAGATAGTCAAGCTGTTGAACTGAAACGCGTTATGGATATAGAACTGTTCCGTGAGTACTGCCTCAGTCTGCCGTTTGCAACCGAGGATATGCCGTTTGACGATACGGTCGTGGTTTTCCGGCTCAAAGGCAAGATATTCGCCTGCATTACGCTCGATAAGCCCGATATAGTGGTCCTTAAATGTGACCCCGAGCGTGCACTGGAACTGCGTGATCATTACGCCGCAATAGAAGGCGCTTTCCACTGGAACAAGAAATACTGGAACCAGATACGTCTGGACGCCGATGTGGATCGTCCGCTAATAGAGGAACTCACCCGGCACGCCTACAACGAAGTCAACGCCAAACTCCCCAGGAAAGACCGGGTTGAATCATTATAAATAAAAAAGGCTTGCGATTGATTCGCAAGCCTTTTTCAGTATCAGTCAAGTGAATGAATTACCAATCCTGAGCGAAGCTTAGGCTCGAACCAAGTTGTCTTGGGAGGCATGATGTTGCCTGTATCGGCTATATCCATAAGCTGTTTCATTGAAACGGGATAGAGAGCCAGAGCCATCTTCATCTCACCGCTGTCGACACGACGCTTGAGTTCACCCAGACCACGGATTCCGCCAACAAAGTCTATACGCTTGTCGCGGCGCAGGTCCTTGATACCAAGCAGCTGGTCCAGAATGAGGTTTGAAGATATCGTAACATCCAGGACACCTATAGGATCGCTGTCATCGAATGTACCCTTCTTTGCAGTGAGCTTATACCATTCGCCATCCAGATAGAGGGAGAATGTGTGGAGCTCTGACGGCTTGAAGATATCCTTACCCTTCTTCTCTACCACGAAGTTCTTTTCAAGTGCCTTGAGGAACTCCTCTGATGACATTCCGTTCAGATCCTTTACAACGCGGTTGTAGTCGATGATGGTGAGCTGTGAAGCCGGGAAGCATACTGCCATGAAGTAGTTGTACTCCTCATCACCGCGGTGATTGGGATTCTGACGTGCCTTCTCGGCACCTACCAGAGCAGCGGCAGCTGAACGGTGGTGACCGTCGGCGATATAGAGTGAAGGAATACCTGCGAACCTTTCGGTTACGGTCTTGATATCCTCATCCTTGTCAATTATCCAGAGCTGATGACGGAAACCGTCACCTGAAGCAACATAATCATACTCGGGAGCACCCTTGACATACTTGGCAACCAGTTCGTCAAGTACCTTGTCATCGGGATAAGCAAAGAACACCGGCTCGATGTTGGCGTTGTTCACGCGAACATGCTTCATACGGTCCTCCTCCTTATCGGCACGTGTCAACTCATGCTTCTTGATATTACCCTTGAGGTAATCCTCAACATAAGCGCAAACCACCAGACCGTACTGGGTCTTGCCATTCATGGTCTGAGCGTAGATGTAGTACTGCTCCTTGGTGTCGCGCTTGAGCCAGCCCTGGTCCTGGAACTTCTTGAAGTTCTCAGCAGCCTTGGCATATACGCGGGGATCGGTCTCCTCGGCTATGGGATCAAAGTCAATCTCAGGCTTGATGATGTGGTAAAGTGACATCTCGTTGCCTGCAGCCTCGGCCTTGGCCTCCTCTGAGTTGAGCACATCATAAGGACGGCTCTGCACCTTCTCAACAAGCTCTTTGGGCGGACGTATGCCCTGAAATGGTTTTACTATAGCCATTAGCGGTTAACCATGAACTTGGTGCAACCATCCTTGAAGAAGCCCACGATCTGGTTTGCAGCTGCAATACCGGCGTTGATATTGGCCTCGGCAGTCTGAGCACCCATCTTCTTGGGAGTAGCGAAATAACGGTCTGCGAACAGCTCCTCAAACTTTGTAGCTGCGGCAGGTGCTATATCTGATACGAACTTGAGGTCCTCACGCTCCTGCATCAGTTTGATAAGCTCCTCCTCATTGATGATCTCCTTACGGGCTGAGTTAACCAGAACGGCACCCTTCGGCATCAGGCCTACAAGCTTCTTACCGATAGAGTTCTTGGTCTCATCAGTTGCAGGCAAGTGCAATGAGATGAACTGGCAGGTCTTGTACATATCCTCGACATTGTCAACGGCGTGTACACCGGCAGCCTCGATAACCTCCTTGGGGCAGTAAGCATCGAAAGCGTAAACCTCCATGCCGAAGCCCTTGGCGATACGTGCTACGTTGCGGCCTACGTTACCGAAAGCGTGGATACCCAGCTTCTTGCCCAGCAGCTCAATACCTGATGTACCGTTGTAGAAGTTACGTACGGCGTAAACCATCAGACCGGCTACGAGCTCGGCAACAGCGTTGGCGTTCTGACCCGGAGTATTCATGACGCAAACTCCATGAGCGGTGGCCGATGCCAGGTCAACATTGTCATAACCTGCACCTGCGCGAACCACAATCTTAAGCTGCTTGGCAGCGTCAAATACCTCAGCGTCTATGATATCGCTACGGATAATGATAGCGTCAGCATCAGCAACAGCAGCAAGAAGAGCTGCC
Organism: uncultured Bacteroidales bacterium; assembly: GCA_902798685.1. Taxonomy (GTDB): domain Bacteria; phylum Bacteroidota; class Bacteroidia; order Bacteroidales; family Bacteroidaceae; genus Colenecus. The sequence continues at coordinate 45,235 of CADBXO010000001.1, read as the reverse complement.
TTCTCTGTATATTTCTCAAGCAGGGCCAGCTCATAGCCAGCGCCCTCAATTACTTCACGGATTCCATCAACAGCAACCTTAGCAAAAGGTTTTGATGTAGCAACAAGTACCTTCATATCAATATCTATTAATGTTTTGCTTCAAACTCCTTCATTGCGGCAATCAGAGCGTCAACACTCTCCATAGGCAGAGCGTTGTAGCAGGATGCACGGAAACCGCCTACTGAACGGTGACCCTTGATACCTACCATACCCTTGCCCTTTGCAAAGCTCATGAACTCATCCTCGAGTTCCTTATACTCAGGAGCCATAACCCAGCAGATGTTCATGTATGAACGGTCCTCCTCATTGGCGGTACCTACGAACAGCTTGTTGCGGTCAATCTCACCGTACAGCTTGGCGGCACGAGCCTCGGCACGCTTAGCCATCTCCTTAACACCACCCTGAGCCTTGAGCCAGCGGAGTGACTCCATAGCTGAATAGATAGTGAATGTGGGAGGAGTATTGAACATTGAACCGTTGTCAATATGAGTCTGGTAGTTCAGCATGGTGGGGATGTAACGGTCTACATGACCCAGAGCATCGTTCTTAACGATAACGAAAGCCATACCTGAGGGAGCCAGGTTCTTCTGAGCGCCACCGTAGATGCAGTTGTACTTGCTGACATCGATGGGACGTGAGAAGATATCTGAAGACATATCTGAGATCAGAGGTACAGGGCTGTCCAGGTCCTTGCGGATCTCAGTACCGTAGATGGTATTGTTTGTTGTAAAGTGGAAATAATCTGCATCGGCAGGAATCTCAAAATTCTTGGGGATGAAGGTGTAGTTTGCATCGGCTGATGAAGCAACCTCAACAACCTCACCGAATGCCTTTGCCTCCTTCATAGCCTTCTTTGCCCAAACACCGGTGTTCAGGTAAGCAGCCTTCTTATTGAGGAAGTTATAAGGAATGCGGCAGAACTCCATGCTGGCACCACCGGCCAGGAAAAGAACTGAATAACCCTCAGGAACGTCCAGGATCTCCTTGATCAGAGCCTCAGCCTCGTCAACAACAGGCTTGAACTCACTTGAACGGTGACTGATGGAGAGAATTGAAATGCCAGTGCCGGCAAAATCATAAACAGCCTGAGCTGATTTCTCAATCACTTCCTGCGGTAATACTGCAGGACCTGCGCAAAAATTGTGCTTCATAACAAAGTATATCTATTAAAGTTTTTTGAATCGTGGCGCAAAGGTAGTCCCTTAATTCGGGTAAACCAAATATTTTCAATGAAAAAAGTGATAAACTTTTGAACAATATACAATTATTTTGCAACGTCAAAAAGCCATATTATTTACACTTTGCAACAAAACAAAGTCAATATCGCTCATTTTGTCACCTTTCCCGCAAGCCCACATCGAAACCTTGACAAAATGTTAGAATACCGCATGATATAACGTCATCATTTCCAATAACTAAAAAAAGCGGACCGGTAAACCCGGCCCGCCTGACAGTCATTTCCAATTGCCTGTTTTATCCTTTCAAAAGCATCAAAGTCTATCCTTCTCCTCGTTTCCGGCACCCTTACCGCGGTACTTGGAATCGGTTGTATTGAAGCGGTAACGCAGGGTTACGGATACGCAGCGTGTATCCATTGAGTTGAGCTGGTATATGTCAATCTTGGGAGCTCTGATAAGCGTACCGGTCTTATAGCGGTTCAGCAGATCCTGTCCTGCCACTTTGAGACTCAGACGGTTATTGAAGAATGTTTTGGTCAGAGCCACGTCAAGGCCGGTTACATGGTAGTTCAGATGAATGTTCTGGCTGTCACCGGGACTCTGATAGACAAAGTTCACCTCGCCTATCATATCCGGACGGAATACCAGCGTATTGTTGAACTGCACACTGAAAATGGGGCTGTTCATTTTCCTGACTCCGTCAATGGTTTCAAATTCAAGCCACTGTTTGTACATTCCTCCTACGAACTGAGGTCTCCACACTCCGAATGCATGAGAAAGCACCAGTGCGGGAGTGAACGACTTGATTGACTTAATATTCCTGTGGTTTATCAGGATAACCTTGGGATCTGCCGCATTCTGTTCGGCATAGTAGATAATGGCGTCACGCTCATTCGTATAATCAAGTGAGAACTGCAGCCACTGGTTTCCGCCCGCTAGTGACAGGCTATGACGTGTAGAGTTATTCAGAAGCGGGTTTCCGGTCTGTATGGTAAAACGGTTTCCGTAACTGACGTTATTGCTCAACTGACTGTATGTGGGGCGTGTGGTCTTGACCGAATAGCTCAGCTGTACACCTACTCCGGCCAGCATTGTGGCGAATGATGCCGACGGATAGAAGTTGTCAAAACGGCGGCTCTGCTCATCCACCTTGACATCATTGTTGTAATAGTCAAATGCCACATGCTCAAAGCGTACACCTGCGCGGAGCTGGCCCAGCATAGTCATTCTGGTATACTCCACATAGGGACTCAGTGTGCTTCCCTTCAAGGTGCTGTATGATGTGGGAACATAGTTCTCAGGATTGAGGTAGTCATCATCACGGTTTGTATTGATGTACTCGCCGCCAAAGTCAAGCATACCGCCCAGAACAGGAGCGCTCAAGGTCAGCTTGGATGCTATCATGCGGTTCACAACTATATTGTCCGATGAAAGCGTACGGTCATCACCCTCCTGACATGTCTCAGTTATGTTCCTGTGATCAGTATTTTTGTTACCCACGTAATCGATGTTCAGGTCAATACCCAGATTACCCACTTTACCGATGTAATAGGCATTGGCATTATGGTCATATTCTCTCTTGACAGTGGCTCTTGTAACATTGCTCCACTTGTCGTAGAATACGCCGTCGGCAGTAACTTCACTTTCAAACTTGAGGTCATTACCCGCACGGGACTTGTTCACCACATTTGACCAGTATTTGGCACCCGTTACGTGGTTGTCATTGATCTGGTAATTGAATCCTCCCTCCAGTTTTATGTTCTGATCTATGGTATGTGCCAGCTGGTAGTTGCTCTGACGCCATACTGTGTCAGCCTCCACCTCCTGCCACATGGGGTCAGACTCAAACAGCGAATTTGTCTTGCTGGCCGCAACCGATGCGAACAGATCCAGGCCGTTCCTGCGATAGTTGAGCGACAGCGTAGTGTACTCATTGTCATATCGGCCCTGGTCATATTGGGCCTTTGCATCCACACTCAGGCCGTCACCTGCCTTACGCACGGTACGGATCTTGAGTACGGCGTTGACCGTTGCGTCATACTTGGCACCCGGGTTGGTAATGAGTTCAATGCTCTTGATATCGGCCGATGAAAGCTGTGCAAGTTCACTCATATCATAAACCTTGCGGCCGTTGACATATACCAGAGGCTTGCCCTTGCCGAACACCTCATACTCTCCTTCCTTCTGTATAAGGCCGGGTACATGCTTGAGCACATCGGTGGCTGATCCCAGTTTGCTGAGCGGGGTGTTCTCAACGTTTGTCACAAGGCCCTCATCACCCCTCTGATAGAGAGGCACCTGGCCCTCGATGGTTACGCCGTCCAAGGCTATGCCGTCAGGGTTCATGTATATGGTTCCCAGTTCAAGTGAACGGCAAAGTATCCATACGGTCTCATAACCTACAAATGAGAACCTGGCCAGTACGGGAAGTTTATCACATGGTATTACAAAATAGCCGTCTTCATTGGTTATTCCTCCGGCTGCCATTACGGTATCATCGGGTGTATAAAGCACCACATTGGCAAATGCCACCGGCTCGTTGTCTGAATCCAGGACACGGCCCTTGTAACGCATATCGGTCTTATTTATACACTCTACGAATATCTTCACCTCATCGGCCTCCTCCTTTACGCTCACGCTTACAGGATAAAGTCCTACAATCTGATAAACTGCATCAGGTATGCTCTTGTCGACTATTTTGGCCGATACACGGAAATCTTCCAGTTCATTATACATGAAGGATATCCTGTATTTATCTGACAGATCATTAAGTTCTTTCAGTGCATCTGATAGTGAAACCTCGTCAAAACTGAGTGTATACTGCGCAAACAATCTTACTGATGCAAACAAAGTAAGGATTACAATTGCAAAAAGCCTTTTCATGATTATTTTTCAACTGTTATTTTATTATTATTCAATGTGATATTAACTTTCGAGAAATGGTTGAGATCATCTATGACGCTCTCTACCCCGGCCTTGCGGTTCCACTCGTAATAGAAACGTAGGCTGCGGACATCGGCGTTCTTATACTCCACTTTCACGTTATAGAATGCGGCTATCTCGGTGAGTATCTGTTCCAGCTGGGTGTTGGTGAATACTACCGGCTGGTCTGCCGACTGCTCACTTTCAACAGTGGCGGCATTGGTGGTGGTGACGATCTCAGTTTGGGGCTGTTCCTGGGCCTGCTTGCGTTCATTATGATGCTTGACCGCAGTAATTGCAGCAAAGGAAATGCCTGATACGAACAGCAAGCCTATAAAACCGGCTGCGACCCTCATCCATACGTTACCGTGACGGCGCTGGTAGTGAGTCTGTTCAAAGCGTTTCCACGCCGCATCCACATCAACGGGCGCATCATTCTTAGAGCGACGACTGCTGCGTTTTATCTCCACCATCATGCGATAGGTCTCGCGGGTATCCTCGTCCTGGCCGATGATATCGCGGATTTCCTGCTCGGAGTATGCATCGGGATTATCGAGCATCTCCATCAGCTTGCGGATGTTGTCTTCAGAATTGGTCATTCTCTAAATCTTTAAAGTTTAACGTCGGCATTATTGAAAAAATGCCTGATTTGACCGATGCATTGCATAAGATACTTGTAGGTCGTGTTGGGGTTCATATCCATGCGTTTGGCAATCTCACTCACCGTAAGGTCATCATCAAAACGCATATGGAAGATGGTGCGGTGCGGTTCCTTTATCCACTCATCAACGAAAGCGGCTATCTGATCCAGCTTATCGGTCTGCCTCTCTACCGGCTGCAGGTTAACCTCAACCTCCACGGGCAGCAGCTCCTTGACCTGCTCATGAACCCGTTTCTGTCTGATCACGTTTATGCAGCCGTATTTGACCGATGCGTAGAGATAAGCCGGAGCAGGCTCTGTCGTGCAGTTCTCCATGACACGCACAAACACATCCTGTACCACATCCTCAGCCTCTCCGTCATCGCCCAGAATCGTTCTGGCCAGACGAATCATTCCACTGTAGTTCTGGCGGAAAAGCCTTTCTAGTATCCTTTTGTCCAGCATCTTTTGTCAATTACACATATAAGACAATTCAGACCTATCTTTTTTTTACGAATATCGCAAAAAAAATGACACAATAGGGACAGTCCCTACTGTGTCATTTCTTTTTACGGCGTTATTGTGTTATCCGCCGAAGTTATCGTACATGATTGATGCAGGATCAACACCAAGGTTATCCAGCATACCGGTAACGGCCTTTGACATCGGGCCGGGACCGCACATGTAGTACTCGATATCCTCAGGAGCCTCATGGTCCTTAAGATATGTCTCGTACATTACATTGTGTACAAAGCCTGCGGTGTACTTTACGCCTGCTGCATCTGCAGCGGGATCCGGACGGTCCAGAGCCAGATGGAAGTGGAAGTTGGGGAACTCCTTCTCGATCTGGAGGAAATCCTGCAGGTAGAATACCTCGTTAAGAGCACGTGCGCCGTAGAAGTAATGCATCTCACGGTCAGTGGTCTTAAGAGTCTTGGTCATGTGCATGATCTGAGCACGCAGAGGAGCCATACCGGCACCGCCACCAACCCAAATCATCTCCTTCTTTGAGTCAAAGATAGGATGGAACTCACCGTAAGGACCTGACATGATTACCTTATCACCAGGCTTCAGGCTGAAGATGTATGATGAAGCCACACCTGTGGGTACATCCTGGAAGCCAACCTCTGGTTTCGGTTTGAAAGGAGGTGTAGCGATACGGACGGTCAGCATGATGCGGTCACCCTCGGCAGGATAGTTGGCCATTGAGTAAGCACGGATGGTAGGCTCGGTAACGACTGATTTAAGGCCGAAGAGACCGAACTTCTCCCATGCGGGCAGATACTCAGGACCGATGAGATCCTTGTCGATATCCTTATCATAATCCATTGTGTATGCGGGGATCTTGATCTGAGCGTAGCTACCGGGCAGGAAGTCCATATGCTCGCCAGCGGGAAGCTGTACGATGAACTCCTTGATGAATGTAGCGACGTTCTTGTTTGAGATAACCTCGCACTCCCACTCCTTAACACCGAGAACGCTCTCAGGAACCTTGATAGCCAGGTCACCCTTGACCTTGCACTGGCAACCCAGACGCCAGTTGTCCTTGATCTGCTTGCGTGTGAAGTGACCCTTCTCTGAATCGAGGATCTCACCGCCGCCCTCAACGACCTGGCATTTGCACTGACCGCAAGAACCCTTACCACCGCAAGCTGAAGGCAGATAAACGCCGTTCTCAGCAAGGGTGCTCAAGAGGCTTGCGCCTGAATTCACCTCAAGTTCCTTGTCGCCGTTAATGGTTACCTTGACCTTGCCTGAGGCAACAAGGTAGCTCTTGGCCACCAGCAGGATAACTACCAGCAGCAGGATAACGGCCAGGAAAACTATAATACTTGAAATATAGATGTTGTTCATAATATTACCTCCTTTAAATAGACAGACCTGAGAAGCACATGAAAGCCATAGCCATCAGACCTACGGTAATGAATGTAATACCCACACCCTTCAGAGGCTTGGGAATATCGCAATACTCCATCTTTTCACGGATAGCTGCAAGGCATACGATGGCAAGAGCCCAACCGATACCTGAGCCGAGAGCGAATGCGATTGAATCACCGAAGCATGTGATAGCCTGAGTGTTGTCGGCATCCATAACGATACGCTGCTGCATGAAGAGTGAGCCACCCATGATGGCGCAGTTTACAGCAATCAGCGGAAGGAATATACCCAGTGAGTTGTAGAGTGACGGAGAGAACTTCTCAACGATCATCTCAACCAGCTGAACGATACCGGCAATAACCGCGATGAAAAGGATGAAACTCAGGAACTCAAGACCCATGGGGGCGAGAACCTTTGTCTGCAGGAGATAGTTCACAGGAAGTGTGATCAACTGTACAAAAATTACAGCTACACCAAGTCCCAAAGCCGTCTTAACGTTCTTGGATACGGCCAGGAATGAGCACATACCCAGGAAGAAGGCGAACACCATGTTGTCGACGAATATCGACCTTACAAATAAACTGAAGAAATGTTCCATAGTTCTTACGCTTTGAGATTAGTTTTCCTGTAAATCCTTGTTCTTGGCACGATGGAACCAGATAACGCAACCTACAAGCACCAGAGCCATAGGAGGCATGATCATAAGTCCGTTGTTCAGGTAACCGGCCTCATAGAAGCACTGCGGTATTACCTGGAAACCGAACAGAGTTCCGCTACCAAAAAGTTCACGTACGAAAGCAACCACGATCAGTATGGCGGCATAACCCAGACCGTTACCGATTCCGTCAAGGAATGAGGCCCAGGGACCGTTCTGCATTGCAAAAGCCTCAAGGCGGCCCATAAGGATACAGTTGGTGATGATAAGACCTACGTATACTGAAAGCTGAACGCTTACGTCATATGCAAAGGCCTTGAGGATCTCACTTACGATGGTAACCAGAGCGGCAACCACTACAAGCTGTATGATAATACGGATACGGTTAGGTATTGTATTGCGCAGAAGTGAGATGATTACGTTTGCCATAGCTACGATAACGGTCACTGAAAGACCCATTACGATAGCCGGTTTGAGCTGGGCAGTAACGGCCAGCGCGGAGCAGATACCGAGAATCTGGACCAGAACAGGGTTGTTAGCCCACATAGGCTGCTTGAGAGCCTCACTATTCTTGTTTGCCATAATCCTAATCAGTCGTTAGATTCAACATTATGCTCCTCGCAGCACTCTTCATTACCCTCCTCGCAAGCACCTTCTTTGCAGCACTGCTTGGTCAGGAAAGGAATGTATGCTGAGAGCACCTTATTAATCATGGTGTTCACACCGGTTGATGTGATGGTAGCACCGGTTACACCGTCAATCTCATACTGAGAGCTCTGGTCAGCCTTACCGTACTTGACAACCTTGAGGGCAACCTCATCGTTCTCAACTACAGACTTGCCGGGGAAACGGTCCTGGAACTTGGTTCCGGCAATCTCACCACCCAGACCCGGGGTCTCTGATGAGTGTGAGAAGTAAACGCCGTAAACGGTTGTGCGGTCCTCATTGAGAGCGATATAGCCCCAGATGGTACCCCACAGACCAAGTCCGTTCATCGGGATGACAAACTTGCGCTCACCGTCAACATCAGCAACGAATACGTGGAAGTTACCGTTGTCGAACTCACTCTTGTAAGAGGTGTTGAACTCACCCTCATACTCAGCGAGCTTGCCGTTGGGCTGCATAAGTGCATCGGCCTTGATAACCTTTTCATATGTAGCGGCAACATCGGCCTGATCCCTCAGGTTGAGGGCTGACAGGATCTGCTGCTTTGTATCGTTGATTACGTTAGCAGTCTGACGCTCCTTGAGAGTCTGTGATACGAACACCAGCAGGAATGCCACGATAACAACCATTACGGCTGCATACAGGATGGTATAAACGTTGCTGTTGGTATTGAGACCCTTCTTGGCGGGAGCTGCAGCGCCCTCCTCTACAATCTCTTCAAACTCACTCTGAGGTGCCTGACACATGGGGCACTTCTCAGGAGCCTTATCTCCTTCGTGGACATAGCCACAAACCTTACATCTGAATTTTTTCGTAGCCATAATCCTTATTTGTTTATTCTGTTAAGACGTTTGTTCACGTTACGCTGTACTACGCAGTAGTCAATGAGCGGAGCGAAGCAGTTCATGAGCAGGATGGCCAGCATCATACCTTCGGGATAACCGGGGTTCATGACGCGGATTGTGATTGCCATCATACCGATCAGCAGACCGTAGATCCACTTACCTACCTCAGTACGGGCCGATGTAACCGGATCAGTTGCCATGAATACGGCACCGAAGCAGAAACCGCCCAGGCAGATGTGCTCATACCAGGGCATCTGAGCCATAGCGTTGTCGGGACCCCACTGGTTGTATACCAGAGCCATCAGGATACCGCCTGCGAATACTGAAAGCATTGTCTTCCAGCTTGCGATTCCGGTATAGAGGAGCAGCAGAGCGCCAAGAGCGATGGCGATAACGCTGGTCTCACCAACAGAACCCGGAATGAAGCCCCATACCATATTCATATCAAATGCAGGAGCTACTGTAGTGGTAGCGGCTGTACCCAGAGCGGTAGCAGCGGTCATACCGTCAATGTCAGCGCCAAGGCCGCAGATTGCGTGGTCAACCACCCAAACGGTCTCACCGGTGATAACTGAAGGATATGCAAAGAATATGAATGCACGGGTAATCAGGGCAACGTTCAGGAAGTTCATACCTGTACCGCCGAATATCTCCTTGGCAAAGATTACTGAGAAGGCAACGGCTACTGCAAGAATCCACAGCGGTGTGGTTGCGGGGATAATCAGAGGAATGATGAAACCTGATACCAGGTAACCCTCCTGAATCTCCTCGTGCTTCCACTGAGCCACGATGAACTCTATTGTAAGACCTACGACATATGAAACAATCAGTCTGGGCAGAACGGCCAGGAAGCCAAACCAGAACTTATTCCAGAAAGTAGCCTGCTCAAGCAGACCGGCCAGAGCAAAGTGCTGATAGCCTACATTGTACATACCGAACAGCAGTGCGGGAACCAGGGCGATAACAACCATGATCATCATTCGCTTGCTGTCGAATGAGTCGTGAATGTTCACGCCGTTCTTGGCAGTGGTGTTGGGAACATAAAGGAATGTCTCGAATCCTTCAAAAACCGAACGGAATGCATGCAGCTTGCCGCCCTCCTCGAAACTCGGTTTGATCTTGTCTATGTAATTTCTTAAACTCATAACTCGTCAGGTTTTAGGCCATTTCGGCACGAAGGTTATCAAGGCCCTCGCGTACGATACGCTGGAGCTCAAGTTTTGAAGAATCCACAAACTCGCAGAGAGCAAAATCCTCAGGAGCCACCTCGTAAATACCGTATGCCTCCATCTTGTCGATATTGCCCGTGATAATAGCCTTGATAAGGAACTCGGGATAGATATCCATCGGGAATACCTTATCATACTCGTTTGACATGATCATGTGACGCTCACCGCCCTTGATGCGTGCATCAATGCTGAAGTTCTTCTTGCATGCAAGCCATGAGAAGAATGTGCGGCTTACGCTGAACTGCTTGAAACGGGGAGCAATCCAACCCATGAACTCGTTAACGTCATCACCCTCGGGGATAACGGTGATCATGTTTGCAAAAGCACCCAGGAAATCATCCTTTGAAGCCTTGACACCGGTCAGAACGTTACCGTTGATGATACGGATGTGCTCGGTCTTGTTCAGGCGACCGTCCAGAATAGAATCGATCTTGGCACCTGCAACAACCTTGAGGTACTGGGGATTGACAACCTCCTCACCTGCTACGGCGATGATGCGTGTCATATCAACGATACCCTTGTTGAACAGACGGCCGATGAAGATAACTGCCTCGGGGTCGATGGTCCAAACAACCTCACCCTTGTTGACGGGCTTGATGTGGTTGATCTGTACACCTACGTTGCCTGCGGGATGAGCACCCTTGAAAGCATAGAGGTCAACATTCTTAGCGTCTGTAAGAGCCTCGGCGGTCTGACTGACACTGATGCTCAGTGTTGTGGGAGCAATCTTGGCGATTGCACTCAGACCGGTACGGAAGTCTACCTCATTACCCTGAAGTACAAACTCGAAATCCGGAGCCAGAGGCTTGGAATCGAATGCTGATACGAAAATACCTCTCGGTGCATCAGCGGGGTTAGCGATAACGTCGTAGGGACGCTGACGGAAGAATGAAAAAAGGCCCGACTCCAACAGGGCGGCCTTAACCTCCTCACCTGAGAGCGACTGAACGCTCTTGGTTCCGAACTCTACATAAGTCTGCTTTGCATCGGGCTTGACCACAATGCTCAAGACCTTGCGGCGTGCGCCACGGTTCACTGCAAGTACCTCACCGCTTACAGGTGAAACGAATTTCACCTCAGGATGATTCTTGTCAATGAACAGAGCTTCACCGGCCTTGACGGTCTGCTGTTCCTTGACGACGGGCTTGGGAGTGACTCCGGTGAAATCGGCGGGACAGAGTGCGTACTCTGATGCCATTCCAACCTCCTTCAACTCCTTTGCGGGAGCGCCCAGCAACTTGATGTCCAGACCTTTTCGTAAACGAATGATTTCTGCCATTTTGTTGTTAGTTGAATATATAGTTTAATATTATTCAGAATGCGGGCGCAAAATTACTAATAAAAGAGTTATGTACTAACTTAATAAAACCAAAAAAGCGAGGTCATTTATCAACACTTTCAAAAAAGCCCCATTCCATCGGCAAATACAAGAGAAAAACCGCTCTACAGGTATCTGCTCGCGCATTTTTTTAGAAAATCTCTCGATAAAGATGATTTTTTTCTCCCAAGAATTGCCTACATTCGCATATTGTGAAAACGGGTAAGATAGTCCACATTCTGCTGGCCGTTTTGATAGCTTCCTATCTGACCGGCCATATTTTGCTGAATAACAGAAAGATTCAGCAGGAGGCCGCCGTGCATGTGGTATCTATCGCCTCCTCCGCTCTGGGAACGGACGTCGAAGCCGGCCGTGTACAGTTCACCTACCCGTTTGGAATCACCATCGACGGACTGACCGTCTATGACCTTCAGCATGACACCCTGGCCCACGCCGCATCACTGTCACTCAGGCTCAAACCGGTCAAGCTGCTCAAGAAAAAACTCAGCATCACCAGTGTCAGAGTAAACAGCCCCAGCATAAGGCTCAACCGTGAGGATCCCGAGTCAGATCCCAATTACGCGTTCCTGACTGAACTCTTTGGCGGAAGCGATGAGCCCATGTCACTCAGGGCCAACTCCATACTCATCAGGAACGGCTCGATACGCTACGATGTCAACAGTGCCGAGTGGACAGACAGCATCTTCAATCCCAATCACATCGGAGTGAGCGGTCTCACCGCAAATCTCTCGCTGAAAGCGCTCAATCAGGACACCGTATCGGTCATCATAAGGAAATTCACCTTTGCCGAGCAGTCCGGCTTCATGCTTAACAAAGCCAAGGGAGCAGTCAACATAGGCAAGGATGGCGCAGACCTCTCCGGGTTAGTGTTCACAACCCCCTACAGCAGTTTTGAAGCCAAACGTCTTAGTGCCGATGCCGGATTCGCGACCATTCTGAACGGGTTGCCGGACCTGGATGTGGACATCAAAGCCACCCTTACCGGAAGTGACTTCAAGGCTCTTTATCCCAAGACTGCCTCCATGACCACTCCGGTGTCATTCTCACTGAGAGGCAACGGGCGAGGTGGTGACCTCAACCTGAAAGCCCTCTACCTACAGGTTCCGGACAGCATCCTGGACATAGGAATGAGCGGTACCGTGATGCTTGATACTGCATTCCATATCACCGGATGCCGCTATGCCGATGCACACGGCACATTCTCCGATGATCTGCCGCAGTGGATCAAGGATCAGTTTGCGGGTTTTGCCCTCACTCTGCCCGCCCAGCTGAATTCATTGGGCAACGGCTCCTTCAAGGCCAACTATGAAAACCAGGGCGGCAACGCCAATTCAACGCTGGAACTCATAAGCCAGGCAGGTACGGTATTATGTGACATGACCGGCCAGAACGGCTCATACAGCGGCAACCTGACCGCACAGGATGTCAACCTGCGCACCTTCACCGGCAACAGGGATCTGGGCAACTGTTCACTCACCGCCCACACTGAAGTGACAAAAGAGGACGAAGGTTTTTCAGGCCGTTTCAACGGAAGAATAGGCAGTCTCAGATACAAGAGATACAACTACCGCGGTATCACCGTCAACGGTTCGTTCAACCCTGACCTGATACTCACAGACCTCAAGTTCGCCGACAAGAACGGAGCCCTGGACCTCAATGCGGGAATAGGAACCGGCAACATCCCCTACTATGCCGTAAAGGCCACGGCCGATTCCATCAACCTGGGTGCCTATCATCTGGTTGACAGGGACACCATGTCACTGACCGCCCAGATCAACGCGACGGTCATCGGACACAACATAGACGATATCATCGGAAAGATTTCGGTTGACAGCCTCTATTATGCCGATGAATCGGGAGACTGGTCAATGGGCAACATGACCGTAGCCATCGGCCAATACAACGAGTACCTGAGGGCCACTACCATTTACAGTGACTTTATGAACGCAACGCTCATTGGTAACTATCAGGCATCGCGTATACCGGCTTCAATCGCCAAGGCCTGCTCCGACGCCCTTCCCACCATAGGAAAGCTGGTAGGTACCAAGCTCAAGGCCGGCTCTTACGCCAAGGCCGCCAACAGCTTTGCTCTCGATGTGAACATACAGAACACCGACTTCATGCAGAAGGTATTCCACTCACCCGTTTCAGTAAATCAGCCCGCTCACCTCAAGATGACCTTCATGGACAGCAAGAAGGTCTACTCAGGCTCCGTATCCGTTCCGGACCTCTCATTGAGGGAACAGGGTATTACCGATGCCCGACTCGACCTGAAATCCTCCGATGGAACCTGCAATGTAGACCTTTCAGGTGCATACGGTGACAAGACAGGCGATATGACCAGCCTGACCGCATCATTCGAGGCATTCACCGATATAGTCAGGGCCGATTACTCATGGGGCAACAAATCACACACCATGAGCGGAACTGCGCAGACACTCACCCAGTTCCTCAAGTATGACCGCCGTCACGGACTGCAGTCACTGTCTGTTGTTGACACCACCAACATAACGGTAAACGGCACCATCTGGGATCTCTCCATAGCTCAGATCCTGACCGATATGGGCAAGGTGACCGTCACGGACCTGAATGCAAGCAACAACGACCAGTTCCTCTACGCCAACGGAACCGTATCATCTGACACCAGTGATGTCTTTGTACTTTCAATGAAGAATATCAATCTGGGGCAGACCATGGCCATGATGCATCTCAAGAAAGCGCCCAGATTTGAAGGCATTGCATCTGGCCAGGTATTCGTCTCCAGCGTACTGGCCAACCCCGCTTTCTCGGGATCATTCAGGGTTGAGGATTTCAATTTCCTGGACTCATACCACGGTCTTCTCGAGGCAAACTGCCGCTGGAACCGCACCACTCATCAGGTTGAGGTACAAGGAACCATGAATGACGAGGGCGTCTCCTCAACGGGCTTCAGCGGATACTTCATACCACAGACCAAATATCTTGACGTGGCATTGGATGCCAACCATACCGACCTTCATTTCCTCAACACCTGGACCAAGTCAGCGTTCAAGGAGATGGGCGGCCGTGCTGTCGGTCAGTTGCGGCTGTTCGGTGAACTCCCGGACATTGACATGGAGGGCCAGGCCATACTTGAAGACGGCTATTTCATCCAGGATGCCGTCCACACCACATTCCTTGTCAAGCGTGACACACTCTGGTTCGAGCCGGGCCAGATGCTCTTCAGAGACGTGGAATTCTACGATGAAAAGGGACACGACGGTCTGTTGACCTGTATCCTCTCTCATGACAAGTTCTCCAACTGGAGAGTAGACATGTCCGCGTATGTGGCCGATATGCTCGTATTCAACCAGTCCAAGAATGAAAAGAGTGACATATTCGCATCAGTATACGCTGAGGGCTCCATGTCACTCAATTACGATCCCACTGCAGGACTCAATGTATGGGTCGATGCCCGTACCGCCCCTGGAACAAGGATCGGTTACAGCCCCAGGTCAGGTACCGTGGCCGATTATAACTTCCTGACCATTGTAGACCGCGGAACCGTAAATATCGATGAGGAGACAGTCAGGAACATCATCCCCGACAAGACAAAGAAGAACAAGCCCTTCCGTCTGGATCTGAACGTGGAGTGCAGTGAGGATGCCCTGATTGAAATGGCTATGCCCTCACTTAACGGATTCTTCCGTGGAAACGGCAATATATCGATGGCTTACACGTCCAAGGACGGTCCTTCACTCAACGGTATCTACAACCTGAGTTACGGTCAGTGTGCCCTTTCCATCGAGGAGATCATACGTAAGAACTTCAACCTCATGGAGGGCAGTTACGTAAGGTTCAACGGAGCTCCGCTGGATACTGAAATAAACCTCCAGACCTACCACAACGTAAATTCCGCATCGATATATGACCTTGATCCCAGCGCATCGTCCAATAACAAGGTTCACGTACGCTGTCTTATGGGTATAACCGGAAACGTAACTGATCCGCGTGTGACATTCGATATCGACATGCCTAACGGAACACCCGATGAGAAGGCTGTCCTGGCCAATGCGACAACCACCGAGGAACAGCGCAACAACCAGTTCATCTACCTGCTGGCTCTGGGACGTTTCTATACTGAAGACATGAATTCTGACCGTATGACTCCCAGTGCAGTTGAATCAATCGTAAACAACACCGTAAGCGGTCAGATAAACAACCTGCTGTCACAGGTAATGGATAATGACAAGATATCACTGTCAAGTAATGTCAGCGCCAGCAGTTACCTTACCAACGATGCCACCAACCTGAGCAATAAGGAGCTCCAGGGCATTCTGGAGGCCCACCTGCTCAACAACCGTCTGCTTATAAACGGTAACTTCGGTTACAGGGAAAACACAATCAACAACACCTCGAACTTTATCGGTGACTTTGAGTTCAAGTATCTGCTCATACCCGACAAACGAGGCAAAGGCATCAGTATCAAAGGCTATAACAAAGCCAATGATAAATACTTCTCAAAGACCACGCTGACTACTCAGGGCGTAGGTCTGGTACTCGAAAAAGATTTTTAATAGGAACGTGCAAAGAGTACACGGCGTGCAGCGGGCTTACCGCTGTAGACATCGGTACCCGGCTCCTCCTTCATGCCGAAAGGCAGACAGCGGATGGTAGCCTTTGTCTCCTCCTTGATCTTGGCCTCGGTCTCGGCGGTGCCGTCCCAGTGAGCCAGAACAAAGAAGCCCTGCTCTATCTTCTCCTTGAACTCGTCGTATGAGTTAACCTCAACCATGCGTGCGTCACGCCATGCCTTGGCCTTCTCAAAGATTGCGGTCTGCATGTCGTCAAGCATAGAAGGAATCAGGTTCTCAAGACCCTCAAACGGAACGGTCTCCTTCTCCAGAGTGTCACGGCGCATGATCTCACATGTACCGGCCTCAAGGTCACGCATACCCAGGGCAACGCGTACGGGAACACCCTTAACCTCATAATCGGCGAACTTGAATCCGGGACGCTTGTTATCGGCGTCATCATACTTGACGCTGATACCCTTCTTACGGAGAGCCTCAACAAGAGTATTAACCTTGGCGCTTATCTGTGCCAGGTCCTCTTCATTCTTATAGATAGGAACAATTACTACCTGTATGGGAGCAAGCTTAGGAGGCAGAACAAGACCGTTGTCATCAGAGTGAGCCATGATCAGAGCACCCATCAGACGTGTTGATACGCCCCATGAGGTAGCCCATACATACTCCAGCTTGTTCTCCTTGTTGATGAACTGAACATCAAAGGCCTTGGCAAAGTTCTGACCCAGGAAGTGTGATGTACCGCACTGCAGGGCCTTACCGTCCTGAGTCATTGACTCGATGGTATAGGTATCAAGAGCACCTGCAAAACGCTCGGTCTCGGACTTGACGCCACGAACAACCGGAACGGCCATATAACCCTCTACGAAGTCAGCATAAACCTGCTGCATGCGGCGTGCCTCCTGCTCAGCCTCCTCACGAGTGGCGTGTGCGGTATGACCCTCCTGCCACAGGAACTCAGCAGTACGCAGGAACAGACGCGGACGCATCTCCCAGCGCATTACGTTAGCCCACTGGTTGCACAGGATAGGCAGGTCACGGTATGACTTGATCCAGTTCTTATATGTTGCCCAGATGATTGTCTCAGATGTAGGACGAACTATCAGCTCCTCCTCCAGCTTGGCTGCGGGATCCACGATAACGCCGCTTCCGTCCTCAGCATTCTTAAGACGGTAGTGTGTTACAACGGCGCACTCCTTGGCAAAACCCTCAACGTGCTCGGCCTCACGGCTCAGATATGACTTTGGGATAAGCAATGGGAAGTATGCATTCACATGACCGGTCTCCTTGAACTTGTCATCAAGGGTACGCTGTATCTTCTCCCAGATTGCATAACCGTAGGGCTTGATAACCATGCAACCGCGGACAGGAGCCTGCTCTGCAAGGTCAGCCTTAACTACCAGTTCATTATACCACTGCGAGTAGTTCTCGCTTCTTTTGGTAAGATCTTTAAGTTCTTTTGCCATATCCTAAGATTTTTCGGAGTGCAAAGGTACTCTTTTTTTAGAAATAAAGAATAAAAAAGAAAGAACGACCGGATTATTCCGATCGTCCTCTCCTATTTCAGTCTCTTCTTTTACTTGAACAGCAACTGAGCGAAGGTATTCAGATACAGACGCCAGTTGGCCCAAACATGACCTCCGTCTGACTTGTAGAAGGTGTGTTCCAGGCCGCAGTCGGTCATGGTCTTGTCAAGTGTAACGGAATTATCCCACAGGAAATCGCTTGTACCGCAAGCCAGGAAATAGAGTTTTACGCCGGCCTTCTTGAGTGCGGTTATCTGCTCGGCGGTTGAACTGCCGGCTGCAGACAACGGGCAGATCCAGTCAAACATGGCGGGATACAGGTTTGTAGCGGTAATGGTGTGGCCGCCACCCATTGACAGACCTGCAATGGCGCGTGACTCAGGCTTTGCTATAACACGGAAGTTCTTCTCTATGAAAGGAACAATCTCGGTGCAGAGGCTCTTTACGTATGCATCGGCCATAGCGGGATCGCGGCGGTCAATCTGCTTTTCGGGAAGACCCAGAGGCTGTGCAGCCTGCTGTCCGGGGTTACCGTTAGGCATTACCACAATCATTGGCTGAGCAAGTCCCTTCTCAATCAGGTTGTCCAGAATCTGTGCAGTGCGGCCCATCGATGTCCAGGCTTCCTCGTCACCGCCGGCTCCGTGAAGCAGATAGAGCACGGGATATTTCTTGCCGCTGGTCTCATAACCGTAAGGAGTATAGACGGTCACACGGCGGTTGATTCCCAATATCTTGCTGTCATACCAGCGATAAGTTACAGTACCGCGCTGATTGGCCTCGAAATAGTTCTCAGAGCGCTCTCCGGGTACCATCAGCATATTCAGGTAACGGGTACCGTCACGCTGTACCATATAGTTCTGAGGGTCGTTGACCGAGACGCCGTCCACTACAAAGTTGTATGTGTAGATCTCAGGTGAAGGGGTATCTAAAGTAACCTCCCATACACCGTTCTGGCCTTTCTGCATGGGAACGCTGCCATCCAGCCAGTTGCCCTGGAGGTTGACTACGGTCGCATAGTTTGCATTGAGACGGAATGTCACCTTTTCACCGTTGATTTCAGGTGATTTCACCTGCTGACGTCCTCTTGAGAAATTGTTGAGTTCCTGGGCCGATGCGGCTACCGCCAATAGGAACAGCAATACTGTTGTAAGAATTTTTTTCATAAGTCTTTATTGATAAGGTTAGTATTCGGCTGCTTTAACTTATCTGCAAATATAGTATTATATACAATAACCAGCACATACACAACGTTTAATATGCAGACATGGCACTGAACACTCACATAAGGAAACTGATATCGGCCTCATTACTGTTGATGCCGATGATACTCCATGCGCAATGGTTCGGCAGCAAATCCGACATGATCAATACGCTCAGAGCAATTTCCGCCGGTGATTGGGAGCGCCCCCAGATAATCACTCTGGGCAGTGACGAGACCATTGAGTTCTCATTTGACGAAATGTCGCACGAGTATCACCGTTTCACTTATCACCTGACACATTGTGACGCCCAGTGGAAACCATCTAACCTGATTGAATCAGAGTATATGGAGGGATTCAACGACCAGCCCATAGATAACTGGCAGAACTCCCTGAACACCACTTTTGACTATACCCACTACTCTCTTACCATTCCCAACAGCGAGGTCACCCCTAAACTGTCAGGCAACTACCGCCTCTCAATACAGGAGGATGGCCAGGAGGTAGCATGGTTCAGGTTCATGATTGTTGAGGACAGGCACAATCTGCAGGCCACAGTAGACGGCAACACCGATATTGACACCCGCAAATCACATCAGCAGGTCAACATGACCGTAAGCCTGAACGGACTGAACGTGACCAATCCCGACCGTGAGATATACACCGTGGTAATGCAGAACCGACGCTTTGACAATGCGGTCCTGAACCCCCAGCCCACCTACAACGCAGGCTCCAGGCTCACCTATGACCACTGCCGCGCGCTCATATTCCCGGCAGGAAATGAGTTCCGCCGTTTCGAGATAGTCAATATGTACGATTATTTCAAAAACGTAGACCGCGTAACATTCCATGATCCCTACTATCACGCTGACCTCATTGAGGATACCCGCCATCACGCCTACACCTTTGATTATGACCATAACGGCCGATACCTGATACGTTACAACCAGGCATCTGACAGCGATACCGAGGCCGATTACCTGTTCGTCCATTTCAGTCTGGCAAGCGACAGGCTGAGCGGAGGAAAGATGTATGTATCGGGCCATTTCAACGGCGGCAGCATCGGCCCCAAGTGGGAAATGGACTACAACAGCCAGACCGGCAGATATGAGGCCGCCATACTGCTCAAGCAGGGCGCTTATGACTATCAGTACCTGTGGGTAGAGGAAAACAAAACCCTCGGCCAGACAAAGCCCGCCGAGGGTGATTGGTATGAGACCAAAAATGAATATCTTATTCTTCTCTACTACCAACAGCGCGGTTCACGTTATGACCGGCTCATCAGTACGCTGAGCATCGAAGATTGACAGCTCCTTACTTCTTTGTGAACTTGGCACCTGCTACGTAGAGTGTCTTCTTGTCATCTGAAAGATAGATCCTCTCTTCATACTCATCAGGTGTGTATGTAGCCTTGGTCCAATTCTCTGCCTCTAATGTTACAGGATCAACAACTGAATAAACATAGTTGCCTGTACCGGTGGGTCTGCTATATGAGTAGTAGAGATCTTTCGGTTTAACAGTCAGAACGTTACTCTTTACGCTCCATGTACCGGTTGACTTCTCGGCGCAAAGTATAGTATCAGTTGTCCAGACTTCATATGCAGTGAAGTTGTTGCCACTTATAATGATGCGCTCACCCAGAGAACCATCTGAGTCATATGACTCCCATGTACCCTCAAGGTCTTTGGTCTTGATATCCTGAACCAGGCCCTTACGGTAAAGAATAAACGGGAAACCTTCACCCTGGCCGCCGCCCATGAAATAATCGTTCAGTTCAACGTTCATAACTCCGGGTGTAAGGTCAATGATCTTGATGTTACGCTTGGTATTACCCTCAACCCAATCGTTGTCAACGTACTTACCTTTTTCAGAATCCCATTCATAGAAATTTTTGCCAGTCATTACAATCTTGTTGTCGGCATAGGTATATGTACCTACATCCTTGAACTTGGCAACACCGGACCATTCCCACTCGTATGTGCCGTCAGCATTGATTACAGCAATAGGATAATGATACTGGTCAGGATCACCCTCCCAAGTACCAATAATACCACCTTCCTCAGTCAGAGTATTCTCATCTTCGTCGCATGATACGAAACTGAAAGAAGCAAACGCAATAAGCGTCAAATACAAATAAGTCTTTTTCATAAAACAAATATTTGATAATTAGGTTAATGTCTGTTCCACAAAGCGTCCATACGCTCTTTTATCTTCTCTTCCTGAGGATTGTTCTGAGGCTCCCAGAAACGCTCGTTCTTAATCTCATCAGGCAGATACTGCTGGTTTACAAAATGGCCTGCAAAATCATGGGCGTATTTGTAATCCTCACCGTATCCCAGGTCCTTCATCAGTGATGTCGGCGCGTTACGCAGATGCAGGGGAACCGGAAGGTTGCCGGTCTCTCCCACCTTGGCCAGTGCACTGCCTATACCCAGGTAAGCCGAATTGCTCTTGGGGCTGGTTGCCAGATAAACCGTTGCCTCAGCCAGCGGGATACGTCCCTCGGGCCATCCTATCTTCATCACTGCATCAAATGCCGCATTGGCCATCAGCAGCGCGTTGGGATTGGCCAGGCCCACATCCTCAGAGGCCGATATCACCAAACGGCGTGCTATAAACGCGGGATCCTCACCTGCCTGCACCATGCGTGCCAGCCAGTAAAGGGCAGCATCGGGATCACTGCCGCGTATGGACTTGATGAATGCCGATATGATATCATAGTGCATCTCACCGTCCTTATCGTATGCAAGCGGGTTCTGCTGCAGACGCTCATTCACGATTTCATCGGTTATTACAACCTTATCGGAACTGTCGGCCTCAACCACCAGTTCAAGGATGTTGAGCAGCTTGCGGGCATCGCCTC
Organism: uncultured Bacteroidales bacterium; assembly: GCA_902798685.1. Classification (GTDB taxonomy): domain Bacteria; phylum Bacteroidota; class Bacteroidia; order Bacteroidales; family Bacteroidaceae; genus Colenecus. Next base: position 23,704 of record CADBXO010000001.1, on the reverse strand, counting down.
CCGAGAAACGCAGTATGGCTGTAGTCTCCTTAAGTTCTATGTTACGCTCCTTGAGCAGGACATCGGTCTTAATGGCACGGTCCAGGAGCTTGAGCAGGTCTTCTTTCTCAAGTGAATTGAGCACATAAACCTGCATACGTGACAGCAGCGGACGTATCACCTCAAACGACGGATTCTCAGTCGTAGCGCCTATAAGGGTTATGTCACCGCGTTCCACAGCACCCAGCAGTGAATCCTGCTGCGCCTTGTTGAAACGGTGTATCTCGTCAATGAAAAGTATCGGGCTTCCCTTGGTGCGGAAGAGCGGATTGCTGCGGGCACGGTCAATCACCTCACGCACCTCCTTGACACCTGCCGTAACTGCGCTCAGCGTGCTGAACGGCAGTTCCAGTTTGGTTGCCACAATCTGTGCCAGAGTGGTCTTACCAGTTCCGGGAGGACCCCATAGTATGAATGATGACAGCCTGCCGGAGTCTATCATGCGGCGCAGCACGGCACCCGGACCAACCAGATGAGTCTGTCCTACATAATCGTCAAGAGACCGGGGTCTCATTCTTTCGGCTAACGGCTGCATGGCTTACAAGACACAGATATAACAGAGTTTGTACAATGAGAATATGCGTAGTCCGGGCTTGGGACCGAGCAGGTTACGCTCCATGCTCTTCTGGTTGAAGGCCCAGATAAACCTGAACAGCCATCTCATTCTCCATTTAAGGACTTTATTGTAATTGGTAAGCAGTTTTGAGCTGTCACCGATTTCATCCTTATGGTCAAACGCATTATGGACTGCCTGACGGGTCTTGTTAAGATATGACGCACTGTCATCCAATCCTATATGGGCCAGAGGATTGTCAATGTGGAGTATGCTTACACCGTTTGCCTCCAGTTCATGTCCGAACTGTACATCCTCATAACCGTAACGTACATATGATTCATCGAATCTGATCTTCATGAACACCTCCTTCTCTATCATGAAAGAGAACGATGTGAACCTCAGGTACGGGTTCTGACTCCTGAAACCGGCAGAACGCTCGTATGACGCATTTTTCTCATACAGATAACGGAGTTCCTGGCCTTTCATGGGAATCTCATCAGGATGTGTCAGACCGCCGCATACGACCGATGCCTTACTGGATGCCTCCATGTATTTCTTGAGGAACTGTTTGTCCTTAACCTCAGCATCACAATCCAGGAACAGCAGTTTGTCATACTTGGACTGGTCTGCCATGAAATTACGGATGGCGGCACGTCCTATGTTGTGCGGAACGGCAAAATAGCGGCAGTTTTCATGAGTCTCGGCCACCAGACGGCTCTTCTCCTTAAGATCCTTGTTTGTTGAGCAGTCATCGGCCACGATTATTTCATAGGGGATTCCCAATGTGAGACCTTGGAAATGCAAGTCCTTGATCAACTGGGTGCAGTCCCAGTTAAAGACCGGTATGAGTATCGATAATGCTTCCATTAAAGTGCACGTCGTTTTGCAAAAGTAATTATTTTTGTGAAGTGTTAAACAAATAGTGCAATGAATATTGGCATAAAGGCTTCTGACAGACTGAAAGAAATTTACAAAGTGACGCTGTTGGGCGGCGCGGTAAACGTCATCCTTCTGGCGTTCAAGTTCGTGGCCGGCATACTGGGACACAGTGCCGCTATGGTGGCCGATGCCATTCACTCCCTTTCCGATTTCATCACTGATCTGATCGTGCTGGTCTTTGTCTACATAAGCGGCAAGCCGCAGGACAAGACACATGACTACGGACACGGCAAGTATGAGACCCTTGCACTGATATTCATAGGCATAGCACTGCTGGCAGTCGCAATAGGAATATTCACTAACGGAGCACAGAAAATTGCCGCCTGGTATAACGGTGAACAGCTTCCCGCCCCCGGAATGCTGGCTCTCTGGGCTGCACTTGTATCCATCATCCTCAAGGAGCTTACCTACCGATACACCATACGTAAAGCCCGTCAGCTGGATTCATCATCAATGGAGGCCAACGCATGGCATCACCGCAGTGACGCCCTCTCGTCAATTGGTACCGCAGTGGGTATCGGAGGCGCCGTCCTGCTGGGCAAACGCTGGACCGTACTTGACCCCCTGGCATCGGTTGTAGTAGGTGCGTTCATCGTCAAGGTATCCTTTGAGCTGATCCACAAAGGCATAGGTGAACTCATGGAAAAATCCTTACCGGACGAGGTTGAGGATGAAATCATGCGCATAGCCGCATCGGAGCCCGACGTCATCGAGCCGCATGATCTCAAGACCCGCCGCATCGGAAACCGCTACGCCATTGAGCTTCACATACTTATGAGCGGAGACATAACTCTTGCCAAGGCGCATGACCACGCCGACTCGATAGAGAACCAACTCAAGGAAAAGTTCGGTGAAAACACCCATGTGGCCATTCACATGGAACCCAAGGAGACTGAGAATCCTACATGACCTGACTGCCGTACAGCGCAAAGTCACCGCGTGCCGGGTCATCGGGCCAGATTTGTGCCATTTGACCGGTGATTTCCATGCTTGTCTTAAGGTCTGCGCTGCTTCTTGACGTAAGCCCCAAAGCCTTTGCCGTTGCATAGACGTGAGTATCGACCGGAACCAGCAGCTGCGCCGGCGTTACACGTGTCCAGATACCAAAATCCACCGGACTACCCTTGCGCACCATCCAACGCAGAAACATGTAAAGCCTCTTGTTGGCCGATGTACTGCCGGGCACGGGAATGCCGTTCACACCGTCAAACTCACGGCACAGGTTAAGCACGCCCTTCTCAAGCGGTTCCCCCGGTACAAACAGCTCCTCAAGACTCTCCATACGCGAATAGACGCCAGCCAGCCTCTGGCAGATCACGCTGAAATCGGCCCATTTGTAAAACCTGTAGAGACAGCCCTCATTGCTCAGATAACGCCATGATTCAGATACGATAAACCTATACGGACCGCCCGCTGCGTCCATCATACGGTGCAGTCTGTCAAGCACGCCAAGGAACACCTTTCGGCTGCCGTAAGCCATCCAGGCCGATATAAAGGCCGATACCTCTATATCCTGACGGCTGCTGTAACGGTGCGGGAACTGAACGGGATCACCCTCTATGAATGAGGCACATTCACAGCGTTTTGCGTTATTTATGAGTTCTTGTATGGTCTTTGGTGTCATATAGTACTTCAAAAGTAATAATATAACCGCAAAAAGAGGTAACTTTGCACTCTCAAAAATAAAACAACAGAAATGACTGAGAATACTGTAACAGAAAACAGCGAGAAGAAGAGTCTGAACTTCATTGAGGAGATGGTTGAGAAAGACCTTGCCGAAGGCAAGAACGGAGGCCGCGTACAGACACGTTTCCCGCCGGAACCCAACGGTTATCTTCACATCGGACACGCCAAGGCTATCTGCATGGACTTTGGAATGGCCGAGAAGCACGGTGGAATCTGCAACCTGCGCTTTGACGACACAAACCCCACCAAGGAGGATACCGAGTACGTTGATGCCATCAAGGAGGACATCGAGTGGCTGGGATTCCACTGGGCCAACGAGTTCTACGCATCTGACTACTTCCAGCAGCTGTGGGACTTTGCAGTAGATCTCATCAAGGAGGGCAAGGCCTACGTTGACGAGCAGGATCAGGAGACCATCCTTTCACAGAAGGGTACCCCCACCCAGCCCGGTATCAACAGCCCCTACCGTGACCGTCCCGTTCAGGAGAGCCTGGATCTGTTCTACAAGATGAACAGCGGCGAACTTGAGGAGGGCTCAATGGTGCTGCGTGCCAAGATTGACATGGCACACAACAACATGCTGTTCCGCGATCCCATCATTTACCGCATAGTAAAGACTCCGCATCACCGCACCGGTACCAAGTGGAAGGCATACCCCATGTATGACTTCGCACACGGTCAGAGCGACTTCTTTGAGGGTGTGACCCACTCTCTCTGCACGCTGGAGTTTGTACCTCACCGTCCTCTCTATGACCTCTTCATAGACTGGCTCAAGAAGGGTCAGGACCTGGATGACAACCGTCCCCGTCAGACTGAGTTCAACAAGCTCAACCTGAACTACACCCTGCTGAGCAAGCGTAACCTGCTGGCTCTGGTACAGAACGGTATGGTATCAGGATGGGATGATCCCCGCATGCCGACCATCTGCGGTTACCGCCGCCGCGGTTACACTCCGGAGTCCATCCGTATGTTCGTAGACCGCATCGGTTACACCAAGTTCGATGCACTGAACGACATGGCCCTGATGGAGTCAGCCATCCGCGAGGACCTGAACCGCCGCGCCACACGCGTATCGGCCGTAATCAATCCTGTCAAACTGATTGTGACCAACTACCCCGAGGGCAAGACCGAGGAGTTCGACGCTATCAACAACCCCGAGGATCCCGAGGCAGGCTCACACAAGATAACCTTCAGCCGCGAGCTCTGGATTGAGCGCGAGGACTTTATGGAGGATGCTCCCGCCAAGTATTTCCGCCTGTCACAGGGTCGTGAGGTACGTCTAAAGAGCGCCTACATCGTGCTCTGCACCGGCTGCAAGAAGGCTGCCGACGGCACAATCGAGGAGGTTTACTGCGAATATATCCCCAACACCAAGACCGGTGAGTCAGACTGCAACCGCAAGGTAAAGGGCACCATCCACTGGGTCAGCGCAGCCCACGCCGTAAAGGCCGAGGTCCGTCTGTACGACCGTCTGTGGAAGGTTGAGAATCCGCGTGACGAACTGGCCCGCCTGCGTGAGGAGGGCATGGATCCCGTAGATGCACTCAAGCAGATGAAGAACCCCGATTCACTTGAGATCCGCGAGAACTGCTACGTAGAGAAGTTCCTGGCCGATACCAAGCCCATGGATCACTTCCAGTTCCAGCGCATAGGCTATTTCTGCACTGATAAGGACTCAACCCCTGAGCACCTGATATTCAACCGCACCGTATCACTCAAGGATACCTGGAGCAAGGTCAAGGACAAAGCCTGATGAAAGACGACTCGGCATCATACTATGACAGCAAGGAGTTCACTGAACTTCTGGCCTCATATGAGAACATGCTGGCAGACGGAGGTTCCGTCTATTTTGACAGCATGGACATAGCCAATATTGCCGAGTATTACTCCATGAACGGTGATCTGGACAAATCAGACACCGCCATCGAATACGGCCTCAGACTGCACCCTTCAGATGCCGATATCCTCATATCCAAGGGCAACAACCTGCTACGCCGCGGTCTCAAGGATGAGGCCCGTGTACTGACCGAGTCCATATCGGACCCCGACAATCAGGAACTGCTCTACCTCAAGGGTGAGATTGAGCTGGCTTTTGACCGTCCCGATGAGGCCGATGCCTACTTCACTCAGGCCGTCCAGCTGAGCGATGATGATCCGGGCATGCTCAACGACATCATCGTCAAGTACATGGACAACCGCAACTATGAGCTGTGCCAGAAATGGCTTGACATGGCTCTGGTGCTGTCACCTGACTCCCGCAACTTCATAGAACTGCAGGCCGACCTCTTCTTTGACACAGGTCAGGCGGATACCGCCATCGAGTGGTACAACCACCTGCTTGACGAGTTCGCCTACGACACATACTATTGGGACCAGCTTGGCCGTATCTACTATGAGAAGAATGACTACGCCAAGGCCCGCGAGTGCTTTGAGTTCATTGAGGCCATTGAGCCCGATGACAGATCGGCCCGCATGATGAAAGCCAGCTGCATCTTCAACATGGAGGACTGGAAGGGTGCCTATGACATCTACAAGGCCCTGCTGGAAGATGACCCCTCATCATATACCCTTCTCTACTACTGCGCCCGCTGCCTCTATGAGATGGAGCGTTATGAGGAGGCGTATGACAAGTTCATGGACACACTGGCCATGCTCATGCTTGACGAGGACGTTCCCGTTGAGATGTATGTTGAACTCTACTACTATCTGGCCGATTCATCCCGCCGTACAGGACGCGCCGAACAGGCCGAAAGGCATCTGCGTGAAGGCCTTGCGCTTGATCCTGATGATGAAGACCTCAAGAAACTGGCTCAAACGATACTACCCCAGAACTTATGAAAAAATATCTGATCGTTTTCCTTATCTCCATGGTTCCGCTTATCGAACTGCGCGGTGCCATCCCCTATGCAGTAGGATTTGATCTGCCCATAGTACCATCAATAATTGTCGCCCTTTTAGGTAACATGCTTCCGGTACCGTTCATCTTCCTTTTTGCTCGTAGGTTCCTGGTTTGGGGAGAAAAAAAGAAATACATCGGCGGATTCTGCCACTGGTGCCTTGAGAAGGGCGAGAAAGGCGGCCGTAAGCTTGAAGAGAAAGCCGGAATGGGTCTCTATATGGCTCTGTTGCTGTTTGTAGGAATTCCCCTGCCCGGCACAGGCGCATGGACCGGCACACTTGCTGCCAGCCTGCTTGACCTGGACTTCAAGAAGAGCATCCTCTATATACTCATGGGCCTTCTGCTCGCAGCCGCAATCATGCTGGCCGCCAGCCTTGGAGTATTCGGAGCCATCTCCTTTATAAAATAAGTCACTCCTTGAAATAGAGGGCGAATGACTCGGCCGAAATCTTTGATTTCAGGCGGGACTTGATGCTGCGCATATTGGAGCGTGACGTGCACATTATGTCGGCAACCAGCTCCTGGTCAAATCCAAGCAACGTACAGAATATAAGGTTGATATCCTGCTGTCCCAACTTGCCGGCCTCGGCGCGCAGAACTGCTATGGGATTAGCAAAGTAAAGATTGATATCATGTACCAATACATCCCTCTCCTCCTGACGGAAAGAGCGTTTCTGCAGAGCCACGTCATTTACCAGATTGAATGCGATACCGGTACGGAACGCCTCGCAAGCCTCCATCAGACGGTTACCCTCCGAATTTGATTTCTCCTCAATCTGCTTCTGGATTAGGTCATCATACTTCTTAAGGTAGTAGGCCTCTCTTCTGCGGTCACGCTGTATGATATAGATGATGACGGCCGCAATCAGGATGATAATAAGCGATATGCTTATCCATATGACTCTGGTTACCCTGGTACGGAATTTCAGGTTCTGCATCTCATCATTATGCTGCAGCTGTATCTGTGTGATCTCAGACTGGTTTGACATCCTGTTGAGCTGCTCCCTGTACTCCTTGTTCGTGATCTCGGCGTTCCAGGCAGCCTGATAATGTCTCATCTGTGTAGCCACCCACTCCAGACCGGTCATCGCCAGAATCTTTGTATTCAGGTCATCAGACAGACGGTGCGCTTTCTCCAGGTATACGAAAGCCGAATCATTCTCATGCAGATAATAAAGCGCAATACCCTTGATGGCATATCCGGGAGCCTTTGCACTCTCATCTGTGCAGCCGGCCAGATATTTGTTTGAGAGCTCCAGGACACGGTCTGCAGCCTCCATATGATTAAGGTCATTCTCTATATAGGCCAGATGCAGATTGCACATATTACGGCTCTCGGCATCCAGTCTCCTGTCACCCTGCAGTTTCTCGAAAATATTCCGGCTCTTTTCATACTCCTTCTTACCGAAATAGGCCACACCTATATTGTAATCGGTAAATGCCACCATATAGCCGTCACCTTTCTTCTCATACAGCCGTCTGCTTGCTGAGAATGTATTAAGAGCATCATCATACAGGCCTCTATTGTTGTAATGCCGGCCCAACAGGTCCAATGCGGAAACATATTCCACAGAGAGCGTATCGGTAAACAGCTCACGGGCCTTCAGAAGAGCGTTGATGGCCTCAGGGTCCCTGTTCATCTGAGAGTAGGTCTTTCCAAGTTCATACCAGCCTATGGCAAGGCAGTATCTCTTATTGTGCCCCTTACGGTTTACTGAGTTGATACTGTCCAGGTTTACCCCGGCTTCAACTGACTTTACAATCAAGGACTGCTCAACGGACTTGAGACTGAATTTCATTCCGTTACGGCCGCAACCGGTCATAACGAGCAGCAAGGACAATATAAAAAGGCACTTCTTCATATATTGCCAAAAGTAGCCATTTATCGGGAATAATAGTTATATTTACGGCACATAAATCTTTCGGACTATGACATTTCTACAAGCTACAACCGTTGATCCCAATGCGGTCATCAATGTGAATGATTCAATCAAAGCGGTTACCAGTAACCTGATTTCACAAGTTAAGGAAGATCCCAACACCCTACTCAAGGACCTGTTGCAGAGCGCTATCGATTTCGGCCTCAAACTGCTGGCCGCAATCGCCATTTATGTTATCGGTGCATGGCTCATCAAGAGAGTCAAGGTATGGCTCGGCAAGTTCTTCACCAAGCGTAACACCGAGGCTACCCTCTCAACCTTCATTACATCTCTGGTTTCCATTACGCTTACCGTCCTGCTCATTATCGTAACGATAGGCGCCCTGGGTATCAACACCACGTCACTCGCAGCACTTCTGGCTGCCGGAGGTATGGCCATAGGTATGGCACTCAGCGGCACGGTATCAAACTTTGCCGGCGGTCTTATGATTCTGGTGTTCAAGCCCTTCAAGGCAGGTGATTTCATCGACGCACAGGGCTACAGCGGCACCGTCAAAGCCGTATCAATCGTCAACACCAAGATGGTCACCCCCGATAACCGTGAGATCATAATCCCCAACGGAGCACTCTCAAACGGCAATATCGACAACTACTCAGCCAAGAACATGCGCCGTCTCGACATAGAGCTTCACATGGCTTATGATACAGACGCCGACAAGTGCATCGAGGCCATACTCAAGATATTACATGCCGATAAGCGTGTCCTTGACACCAAGACCAAGGGTGCTGCCGATCCCATGTCAGTACTGAGCGCCCTGAATGACAGCACAGTCACCTTCCTGGCACGAGTATGGGTAAAATCATCTGATTACTGGCCACTCAAGTTCGACCTCAACAAGGCTCTCTTCACCGAGCTGCCCAAGCAGGGATTCCACTTTGAGTATCCGCATATGAACGTAACCCTGAGCAAGTGATATGGTCATACTCATAACGGGTATCACCTCAGGATTCGGCCGCGCCATGGCCCGTCAGCTAAGTCTTGACGGCCACAAGGTCTATGGCACCTACCGCAGGGACTCCGATCCTCTGCCCGGCGTCACCTATATAAAGGCCGATGTCCAGGACCTGGAATCACTCAAGAATGCCGTAACACAGGTAGTAGAGGCCGAGGGCCGCATCGACACCCTTATAAGCAACGCCGGAATGGGCGTAGGCGGACCGCTCGAGTTCACTTCCATTGAGGATGCCCAGCGCCAAATGGACGTCAACTTTATGGGCATGGTCAGACTCGTCAGCTTGGTTGTCCCCATCATGCGTCAGCAGCAGCACGGTCACATTATCTGCATTAGCTCCATAGGCGGACTTATGGGACTTCCCTATCAGGGAATGTACTCAGCCAGCAAGTTTGCCATTGAGGGCTATTGCGAGGCCCTGCGCCTTGAGGTCCGCCAGTTCGGAATAAAGGTAACTGTCATCAACCCCGGAGACTTCTCCACCGGCTTTACAGCCCAGCGTGACAAGGTTGACAACCCCGACGCACTGGCAGCCTACCCCGGCTACGCCAAATCCATGCAGAGCATAGAGCATGACGAGAACTCCGGCCTCCAGCCCGACCGTCTGGCCCTCCGCATATCAAAAATCGTACGCAAGCGCAATCCGCACAACCGCTATATCATAGCAACATTTGTCCAGAAAGCATCAGTCTTTATCAAGAAGGTGTTGCCGCCCAAGTGGTACGATAAGATACTAGGCTCCTACTACAAGCTATAAATAAAAAAGGTCCGGAACTGATTCCGGACCTTTTTTGATTGGTTATGCTTAAGATTAAGCGTACATGGCAACGATAGCCTCGTACAGCTCCTGCTTGCCGCTGGTCTGCTTGGGCTCGTCTACCTTCTTGCCGTACTCGTAAGCCTCCTCGAAGGTCATCTTGCCCTCCTCGAACTTCTTACCCATACCGCTGTCGAATGAAGCGTAACGCTCAGCCTTCATCTTCTTGTAGGGTGACTCCTCAAGCAGCTTTGCAGCTGACTCAAGAGCGCGAGCCATAGCATCCATACCGCTGATGTGAGCGATAGCGATGTCCTCAAGATCAGTTGAGTTACGACGAGTCTTAGCGTCGAAGTTTGTACCACCTGTGCCAAGGCCACCGTTACGGATTATCTCCATCCAAGCCTGTGTGAGCTCGTAGTTGTCGATGGGGAACTGGTCGGTATCCCAACCGTTCTGAGCGTCACCGCGGTTAGCGTCGATTGAACCGAGCATGCCAGCGTCAACAGCGCAAGCCAGCTCGTGCTCGAATGTGTGACCAGCCAGAGTAGCGTGGTTAACCTCGATATTTACCTTGAAGTCCTTATCCAGCTTGTGAGCCTTGAGGAAACCGATAACAGTCTCGGTGTCAACATCATACTGGTGCTTTGAAGGCTCGCACGGTTTGGGCTCGATCAGGAATGTACCCTTGAATCCCTTGCTGCGTGCATAGTCGCGAGCCATGGTCAGCATAGTAGCCATGTGCTCTTTCTCACGCTTCTGGTCAGTGTTCAGAAGGCTCATGTAACCCTCACGACCGCCCCAGAATACATAGTTCTCAGCGCCCAGCTCGATACCTGCGTCGATAGCGTTCTTGATCTGAACGATAGCGCGAGCTACAACGTCGAAATCAGGATTGGTAGAAGCACCGTTCATGTAACGCTTGTTACCGAAAACGTTAGCGGTTGACCAAAGCAGCTTGGCACCGGTCTCTTTCTGCTTCTCCTTGATGTAAGCTACGATAGCCTTCATGTTAGCCTCATACTCTGCTACGTTCTTGCCCTCTGAAATCAGGTCAACATCGTGGAAGCAGAAATAAGGAATGCCCAGCTTCTGCATCAGCTCGAAACCGGCATCTACCTTGTTCTTAGCGGTCTGAAGAGCGTCATCGGCCATCCAGGGGAATGACTTGGTACCACCACCGAACTGATCTGCACCCTCTGCGCACAGTGTGTGCCACCATGCCATAGCGAAGCGCAGCCAATCCTTCATGGTCTTACCCATGATAACCTTGTTCTCATCATAGTAATGGAAAGCAAACGGATTCTTGCTGTCCTTACCCTCGAACTTAACCTTCTTCAATCCGGGAAAATACTCTTTTGCCATAATTGATTTTTTATTAATAAAACGTGAATAAATACTCTAATTAGCGCCTTTCCGTGCGCGAAAGGCAAAGTTACATTTATAATTCAAATTAGCAACCCTTTCGGATGTTATTTTTTGCTACTCAGAACTCGTTAAGGTACATACCGAGAATGCGTTTCCAACGTGCATAAGCCTCCTCGTACTGAGGTATGAGTTTCTTGTCAGGCTCGATGACATTGATCTTCTCAAGTGATGCGAATGCCTCGTTGTGATCCTTGTAAACACCTGCACCCATACCGGCACCCTTGGCGGCACCTACTGAACCGTCAGTATCGTACAGTTCGATGGTTGCACCGGTGATTCCGGCCAGTGTCTCGCGGAATACGGGGTTGAGGAACATATTGGCGTTTCCGGCGTGGATCTTTGATATCTCCATACCCATCTCAACCATTACGTCCATACCGTACTTGAATGAGAATACAATACCCTCCTGCACGGCACGTGCCATGTGGTTGCGGTTATGTATGTTGAAGTTGAATCCGTGTATGCTGCAGCCTACGTTGCGGTTGCCAAGTACACGCTCGGCACCGTTACCGAACGGCAGAACAGATACGCCGTCGCATCCTACGGGAACGCTCTGGGCAATCTTGTTCATATCGCCGTATGAAAGACCCTCAAGCATGATATTGCGGCGTGTCCATGCATTCAGGATACCGGTTCCGTTGATGCACAGCAGAACGCCCAGACGGGTCTGCTTGTTGGTATGGTTAACGTGAGCGAATGTGTTTACTCTTGACTGCGGATCAAAGTTAACTGAACCGTTTACACCGTAAACAACACCTGATGTACCTGCTGTAGCGGCAATCTCGCCCGGCTCGAATACGTTCAGTGAGAGAGCGTTGTTGGGCTGGTCACCGGCACGGTATGTAACAGGAGTACCTGCCTCGATACCCAGTTCCTTGGCAGCGGCGATTGAGATTCGGCCCTGCTCTGAGAATGTTGACCTGATCTCGGGGATGAGTGACTTGCTGAATCCGTAGTAGTCAAGCAGGAAATCGGCCACCTCATTCTCCTTGAAGTTCCACATCATACCCTCTGAAAGGCCTGATACTGTGGTGCAGGTGGTACCTGTAAGACGCATGGCGATGTAATCACCCGGAAGCATGATCTTGTCAATCTTCTCATAGATCTTGGGCTCGTTCTCCTTAACCCATGCCAGCTTGGCGGCGGTAAAGTTACCCGGTGAGTTGAGCAGGTTGGTCAGACACTGACCCTTACCTATCTCACGGAAAGCCTTGTCACCGTAAGGAACTGCACGTGAGTCACACCATATGATGGCAGGACGCAGAGCCTTACCGTTCTTGTCAACACATACCAGACCGTGCATCTGATATGAGATACCGATAGCCTCGATATCATTGCCCTTGGAGAGCCTTGATGGGGGCCTCACTGTCGGGATAGAAAGCTGATGCTACACTCTTTCCGGTCTCAATTGACACCAGGCTTGCCTTCACTGAGGAACTGCCTATGTCATAGCCTAACAGATACTTCTTCATAAGTTTATTATTGTTTGTTTTAAAGTTATTATCTCAACGCCATCGTGTAACGGACAAAACCGTCACCCGTATAATCAAACTCAACCTCCACGACATCATCCGGCATGTGATAACGCACCTTGAACGTGCGGCTGCCGCTGAAAGCCTTGTAATCACCTGTTATCTGACCCAATGTGATGGTACAGGAGTGTTCATCCTCAGTAAACGTAATAGGTATCAGTGAGAATGCGCCGTTTTCATATGCGTTTGTAGTACCGTCGTCCTCATAGAACATGAAACGTCCGTCACGGCCTGCATAGAGGTCAAGGGTTATCAGGTCAGTCCTGCCCTCACCTACATAATTCACGTCATTGCCGGAAATCAGTATAGCGCCTGACGGAACGAACAGCGGGATACGCTCGTATGGAGCATCGGCCTCAATAGTCTGGCCGCCCCAATAAACTGAGTCGGTATAATAGTCATACCATATCCTGCCCTGCGGCAGATAGACCTGCCTTGAAGTGGCTCCGTATTCGTATACCGGGCAAACCATGAGTGAGGGGCCGAACATATACTGGTCCGATATCTCCCTGGCCACTGAATCCTCAGTGAAATCCATCACCAGGCCGCGCATTATGGTGCTGCCGTAAAGCCATGCCCTGCCCGCAAGCGAGTAGATGTACGGCATAAGGCGGTAACGCATCCTGTTGTAGTAGACTATAGACTGGTATGCAGGATGGTCAGATGGAGCGATATTCCATACCTCACGCAGCGGGAACTGGCCGTGAGCCCTGTAGAGCGGGCAGAATGTACCGAACTGATACCAACGGGTCTGCAGCTCGCGCCACTCCTTAAGGTCTGCCGTCTCCACACGTGAGCGGTCATAGAAGCGCTGAGCGTTGGCATATCGGTTCTCAACACAGAAACCGCCTATATCCATTGTCCAGTAGGGATTGCCGCAAAGTGAGTAGTTCAGACCGGCAGTTATCTGCGAACGCATATCCTCCCAGCGTGTACCTATGTCGCCGCTCCATGAAGCGGTCGAGTAACGCTGCAGTCCTGCAAATCCGGAACGGGTAAGCTGGAACACACGCTTGGTGGAATCCTCCTTCATCAGACCCTCATAGATAGCCTGAGCGTTCATGAGCGAGTAAGCCATAAGATACTCGGTCGATGAACCCAGTGCTGTAGGTCCGCAAAGTGCCTTCCAGTAGTCCATGGGCACGCAGTCGCGTATGTTGGGCTCACTGGCATCCATCCACCAGGCATCGATGCCGTAGCCGTAAAGATGATCCTTGAGCTGGTTCCAGAAGAGCTCACGTGCACCTGCAGCGTAAGCGTCATAGAAAGAACCTATGTAACCGGGACCCACCCAGTCACGTATGCTGTCCTCAACGGCACGTGTATACATCCAGCCGTGAGAGTCAAATTCCTTGTAATGCTCGGTCGATGCGTAGAACTTGGGCCATACCGAAATCATCAGATGTGCGTTCATGTTATGCACACGGTCCATCATGCCCTGAGGATCGGGATAGCGGGTCTTGTCAAACTCATGTGAGCCCCACTCGTCCTCCTTCCAGTAATTCCAGTCCTGAACTATATTATCCAGGCCGATGCCTCTGCGACGGAATTCCCTTACGGTCTGCACCACCTCATTCTGGTTCTGGTAATGCTCACGGCTCTGCCAGAATCCCATAGCCCATTTGGGGAGCATGTTGGGTCCGCCCACCAGGGAATGGAGTTCCTGAATAACGCCGTCCATGTTGTCACCTGAGATGAAGTAGTAATCAGACTCCTGAACCATCTCGTTCCACATGGTCAGCTTCTCCTTCTGCTCCTTTTCCACAGGAGCGTAGGCACGCAGTCCGCAGTAAGATGTGCCGCCGTCGGGACGCCACTCAATGCGCAGGTCATACTTCTGACCCTTCTTCATCTCAAAACTGAACTTGTATGAGTTGGGGTTCCATGATGTACGCCAGCGCTCCTTGACTACCTCCTCTTCACCCAGGAATACCCTGATGTAGCCGGCGTAGTAAAGGATGAAATCATATATACCTGACTCAGGTGCCTCCAGGGCACCCTGATAGACCACTCTCTGTCCCAGACGGGGCAGATTCTTTACGGTCTCCGAATCAACAAAATAGATTGAATCCTCCTGTCTCTCCTGGGTTCGTCCGCGCATTCCGTAGTAGATACCGGTCAGACTGCCTTGCTTTCCGTCCTTGTCATAAAGCTTGAACAGGCGGTTAAGCTGCTGATAAGGCTCTGTATTGCCGAATCTTCCCTGAGAGTATGAATCCCAAAGGATTCCGTATCCCTTTGATGAAATCACGAACGGGATACTGATCTTGGTGTTATACTGGTAGAGTTCCTCATTCTGGCCCTTGTAGTTCCACTGGTCAGACTGATGCTGTCCCAGTCCGTACAGGCCCTCATCATCGGAAGTATCGAAACGGTTGATTGTCGAGTAGCCCTCCGTGCCGTCAACGGCAATGGGTGTGAATGCTGCGGGCTCAGACTCGTTGGATATCCTGTTTCCGCCGGCATCGGTAAAGCGCACCTTGCCGTCAGCCTTACTGACTATGGCGCTCATGCCTCCGGTCTGCAGTTCCACCTCATCCTTGCTGTTACGGACGGCAAAGCCCACCTTCCGGGCTGCATCAGGCAGAATGATCAGACTGCTGCGGTCATGGAATGACTTGTCGGGGGTTGCAGTGACACGTATGATCCTGTCCGACATGACTGTCAGCCTGACCTTCTGGGGGCCGCCCTCTATAGGCTCACGGACGTTCACGACAACGCCGTCATCCAGCGTCTTGTACTCTTTTTTGGTACAGGATGCCAGAGCCACGAGCAGAACAACCGGGACAATATGTAACAGACGGAATTTCATACACATGCCAATAAGCCTACAAACTTAATGATTTTTCGGAATTGGAACGTTCCAAACCTTATTTTATTTAGGCGTGAACAAAAAAAAATAATGGAGAAGAACCAGTCCTCTCCATTATCAATGTATGTGTGTTTATGGTGTGTCTTACTTCTGAAGCAGCTTGCCGTCTGAACCGAGTACCTCAACAATCTTGTGGATGTACATCTTCTTCATGTTCTCGCGAGCGGGCTTGAGATACTGACGGGGATCGAAGTCACCCGGGTGCTCAGCAAGATGCTGACGGATAGCAGCGGTCATAGCCAGACGTGAGTCTGAGTCGATGTTGATCTTGCAGACAGCGCTCTTGGCAGCCTTGCGGAGCTGCTCCTCAGGAATACCGATGGCAGCCTCAAGCTTACCGCCGTACTTGTTGATGGTGTTAACCTCATCCATGGGAACTGATGAAGATCCGTGCAGTACGATGGGGAATCCGGGGAGCTTCTTCTCAATCTCGGCCAGAACGTCGAATGCCAATGGAGGCGGAACCAGAACGCCGTTTACAAGTGTGCACTGCTCGGGAGTGAACTTGTGTGCGCCATGAGATGTACCTATTGAGATAGCCAGTGAATCGCAACCGGTGCGGGTAGCGAAATCGATAACCTCCTCAGGCTTGGTATAGTGAGACTCTGCTGATGAAACCTCATCCTCAACACCAGCCAGAACGCCCAGCTCAGCCTCAACTGTTACATCATACTTGTGAGCATAGTCAACAACCTTCTTGGCAAGAGCGATATTCTCCTCATAAGGAAGTGAAGAGCCGTCGATCATAACTGATGAGAAGCCCATGTCGATGCAATCCTTGCAGAGCTCGAAGCTGTCACCGTGATCAAGGTGGAGAACAATCTCAGGATGAGCGCAACCCAGCTCCTTGGCATATGCAACAGCACCCTCAGCCATGTAACGCAGGATAGTAGCGTTGGCATAGTTACGGGCACCCTTAGATACCTGCATGATAACCGGTGACTTGGTCTCGACAGCAGCCTGAACGATAGCCTGCATCTGCTCCATAGTGTTGAAATTGAATGCCGGGATAGCATATCCGCCCTTTACGGCTGCGGCAAACATTGCGCGGGTGTTAACAAGACCCAGATCTTTGTAGTTGACCATAGTTTTGATGTTTTATTTAGTGAATATTTTGCTCTGTTTTGATTTACGCCGCGAAATTACACTCTTTCTCTCTATTTTTATATAATACTATCAAAAGTTATCCACACTTTCACAAAGTTTAAGTAGAACCTGACGATTTTGCATACCGGAGTAAGCAAAACAGATTGCAAAGCAAAAAACAACAGCAAAATGGTTGGCAGTAATGGAATTTGTTGTATCTTTGCGCGCTGAAACCCCCATAATCATGTTTCGCCTATATTCCGGCGGACGCTAAATGGAGAAATTAAAAACAAAATAAGTTATGAAAAAAGGTATTCATCCCGAGAACTATCGTCCTGTAGTATTCAAGGACATGTCTAACGGCGACTGCTTCCTGTCACGCTCTACCTGCGCTACCAAGGAGACAATCGAATTTGAAGGTCAGACCTATCCCGTTATCAAGATTGAAATTTCTAACACTTCTCACCCGTTCTTTACCGGTAAGTCAAAGCTGGTCGATACCGCTGGTCGCGTCGACAAGTTCATGAGCCGTTACGCAAAGAGCCGCGGTGGCAAGTAATTGAAAATACCGCTAAAAAGAAAGCCGATGCATTTGCACCGGCTTTCTTTTTTATTTGCGCTTGAAGGTTTTTCCGTTCCAGGTATACCTCAACGGCGTAGGTTTGATCCAGTCCCGGTATTTATCGGCATCCTGCCCTAAGTCATCAAGTGATGTGTATCTGAATTCAAGGGCTCCGTTCAGCGGAGTTATAGCCTGCAATCTGAGCATGGATTTCTTCTTGAACAACGAGAGTGAATCACTCTTGAGTGCCTCTTTGGTGAGATAATCATCAAGTACCGGCAGTTTTATGAGATCTGCCGTAGGAACCGGCTCCCAGTTCTCCGTATAGAATGACAGACGGGAATCATCATACTTGGCTGTCGCAGTACGGATTATGCAAATCAGGTTCTCATCCTTACCCTTGTTCAGAAGCATGATATCAAGACGTCCCGACTGCGAAGTCTGAATGCTCAGCATATTCTCCTCAAACAGAGTCATGACACTCTCGCCTCCCAGCTTGTTACGTACTTTGGCTTTCATACCGCTGTCCATATAATCAAGGAAATCCATACGGTCACTCTTGGTCAGAGTAGGAAGAATCGAGTCCGGCATGCTGATGAACAGTGTCCGCAGATCGGCTGCACGACCCACTGCCACCATTAGCGCCAGGATCATTATGGTTGTAATTCTTTTCATGCTTTCAAATATATGTCTTCAGGATAATCTATCTTGCAGAGGAACAGTCCCTGAGCGGGTGCCGAGTCACCGGCCAGGCAGCGGTCCTTGCGGTCTATCACCGACTGAAACTCATCGACAGTCATTCTGTGACGTCCCACCTCCATAAGCGTTCCCACTATGGCACGGACCATATTACGCAGAAAACGGTCAGCCGTTATGATGAATACCCACCGGCCGTCGGGCAGTCTCTCCCACTCGGCCCTGGTTACGTGACAGTCATTGGTCTTGGTGTCGGTATGAAGCTTGCTGAAACTGGTGAAATCAACCGTTGAAAGCAGCAGTTTTGCAGCCTCGTTCATCAGTTCGAAATCGGGTTCGTTCACCAGATACCAGGAGTACTCCCTATGGAATGCGCTCTTGTCAAGAGTCACATAGTATTTGTAGGTCCTTGCCACCGCGTCAAAACGGGCATGGGCATCGGGCCTTACGGGATAAATGCTGTGTACAGCTATGTCAGGGGGCAGGATTCCGTTCAGTTTATGCAGCATCCAGTCCGGATCCTGAGGCTCCTCAAGGTCAAAATGGGCTATCATCTGAGATGCATGCACGCCGGCATCGGTACGTCCTGCACCGGTTACGTCAACCTTGCAGCGCAGGAACAGCGCAAGCGCCTCCTCGAGCGTCTGCTGAACCGACGGCGAATGCGGCTGAATCTGCCATCCGCTATAGGCCGTGCCGTCAAACTCTATGTCAGCAAAGTATCTCATCAGTTCTTCTGTCCTGCCAGATTCATTATATGTACAGCCACCAATGCAGCCGTCTCAGTACGCAGGCGTGACGGACCCAGGGATATCGGCTTGAAACCGGCCTTGAGTGCCATCTCTATCTCGGCCGGACTGAAATCACCCTCGGGGCCGATAAGAACAAGACTGTTATGTCCGGGTGCCACGGCGTCCTGCAACAGCACCTTGCTGCCCGGCTCACAGTGGGCAATGAACTTGTCACCGTCAAAACCGCGCTCAATGAAACTGCGCAGTGATGTCATACCGTTAAGCACCGGCAGGGTTGCTTTCTGTGACTGCTTCATGGCCGATACCGCTATTTTCTCTATGCGGTCCATCTTTATCACGTCACGCTCGGAGTGATCAGTCTTAAGGAATGTAACCTCATCGACACCTATCTCAACGGCCTTTTCCAGGAACCATTCGTTACGGTCCATCAGTTTTGTCGGAGCCATTGCAAGGTGGATATATCCCTTCCAGAGCGGTTCCTGAACCTCTTTCTTCTCAACATGGACGAAACAGCGCTTTCCTGCAATGGCGCTTATCACCGCATCGTAGAATGCACCCTTTCCGTCAGTCAGACGGATACGGTCACCCTCTTTCATGCGGAGCACGCGGATGCAGTGTCCGGCCTCCTCCTCGGGAAGCTGCATCTCATCCTGTATGTCGGGAGTATAGAAAAGCCACATAGGTCGTCAGATTATGTCCATATCAGATTCATCGCTCTGTCCGCGGCTGTTTATCTCATCGCGCAGACGGGCCGCGAACTCATAATTCTCAGTTGCAATCGCCTGCTCCATGGCCTCCTTGAGCACTTTTGTGCTGGCTGTGGTTATGGGCAGTGAATATGCGCCGTCAGACTGCATACGCACACAATTGCGCTCCAGCAGATCCTCCTCTATGTAAATAGGTGCATTGCTGCGCACGGCCAATGCCAGGGCGTCCGATGTACGGCAGGTTATGAATGAGGTATTGCCGTCACGCTCAATAAACAGATGTGAGTAGAATATTCCGCCGGTTATCCTGTAGATATCGACCTCGGTCAGATGGCCGTCAAACTGCTTGAGCGTATTAAGGTAGAGATCGTAAATGCCGGGATGCGGAATCCTGTGGCGGAAAAGGCTGACGATGATTGCCTGAGCTTCAAGAGGTCCTACCAGAACGGGCAGGCAACGAAGTCCCTCACCCTCACCGTTTTTCTCCTTAAGCAGTGCTATAAGGGCCAGATCTGAAGGTTTCCGATTCAGAATCTCCCCCACAATCATCTCTATCTTCCTCTTCTCATCCATACAACCACAAAGATAGTACAAAATTTAAGCAGAAAGCGAGTTGTCATCACGACAACTCGCTTTCAAATTAAATCTAATACCATGAAAAACACGTAGCAAAGATATGTCTTTAATTAATATACATCTCTTATTCAGAATAAAAATCTCTACATTTAACAATATTTCACATTACTCCACTGAAACGACAAGTCCTTTCAGGTATTCCCCTTCGGGGTGAAATATGTTAATGGGATGATCAGCAGGTTGGTGAAGCTGATAAAGAATCTTCACACTGCGTCCTGCCTGAGCAGCTGCAGTGAATACAGCGGTACGGAACTGGTCCTTGCTTACAACCTGTGAGCAGGAGAATGTAAACAGGATTCCTCCCGGTTTGATTTTCTCCATTGCCTTCTGGTTGAGACGGCGGTAACCTATAAGAGCATGCTTGAGAGCATCCTTATGCTTAGCAAAAGCAGGAGGATCAAGTATGATGAGGTCATAAATGGGATCCATGCGCTCCAGGAACTTGAATGCATCCTCGGCAAAAGCTGCATGACGGGTATCACCGGGGAAGTTATCCTCCACTCCGCCGGCAGTGAGTTCAATGGCACGGGCCGAGCTGTCAACAGAGTGAACCAGCTTGGCGCCGCCTCTCAAGGCAGCGAGTGAGAAACCTCCGGTATAGCAGAACATATTGAGTACCGAACGTCCCTTTGAGTATCTCTCCAGCAGGGCGCGGTTCTCACGCTGGTCAATGAACAGACCTGTCTTCTGACCGCTTATCCAGTCCACCGGCATCTTCATTCCGTATTCCAGCGGAGTGTCATCGGTAGGACCACCCATAATATATCCGTTACCGCGGTCGATATCGGCCTTGAACGGAAGCGTTGTCTCTGATTTGTAATAGATTCCCTTGATGCGGTCACCCATTACGCGCATAAGCGCATTGGCAATATCCATGCGGTTGCAGTGCATTCCCACTGAATGGGCCTGCAGCACTGCGGTATGGCCGTAAACGTCTATAACCAGACCGGGCAGGTTGTCGCCCTCGCCATGTACCAGACGGTAGATGTTGTGATCCTCGCGGTCGGTCAGACCCAGAGAACGGCGCATCTCAAACGCTACGTTCAGACGTCTGAACCAGAAATCAGCATCGATAGCTTCATGCTTGAAAGAGAGTACGCGTACGGCAATACTGCCAACCTGGATATGTCCTACGGCAATCCATTTACCCTCATGGGTATACACATCCACCACATCACCTTCATCGGGCTCGCCCTTGATATCGGCTATGGCACCCGAGAACACCCATGGGTGGAAACGCAGGAGCGATTCCTCCTTACCTCTCTTCAGTATTACACTCTTCTGCATCTTTCCTTATTATTCTGTACTCGCCTGTACGTTTGAGTTCCGAAATATAGTCATAAATCCTGAGACAAGCCCACGCATCAATGGCCGCATACTGACGCTGGCTCTCGGTCAGGCTGTCAATCTCCCAGTTACTGAGCTGCTGGTTCTTTGAAATGCGCTCGTTGAACAGCAGGCAATAGAGTTTCTGCAAGCCCTTCTCCTCTATTCCCATTCCACCGCACAATTCCTGCAGTTCCACAAAACCGGCCGGAGTGAACTGGCGGCGGCTTGACATTGAGTGGTAATCATCCTTGATGGATATTCCCACCTTAATTATATCGGGGTTTGACAGGAAACCTGCAACGCAGTCGGGTATGCCTATCTTGTTGAGGCGGAACAGATAACAGTTTTTTCCGGTAGAAAGCTGAAGCAGGGCTATCTTATGGGCCACACCCCTGATGAATGAGGGTCTGGTCTCAGTGTCAAAACCCACAACTTTCTCCTTTGAAAGAATATCTATCGCCTTTTGGGCCTTCTCCTCCGTATCTATCTCCTCAATTATACCGTCAAACACAACCCTGGGTTTGTCGGCCAGATATGACTTGTCTATCTTGTTGGGCAGTTCAATCATAAAAAGAATTATCAATTTCCAGGTCCGATGAGTACCTGACATTATGAACGGCACGCAGAGTGTTTGCAAGTGTCTGGCCCCAATAGGTACGGAACCCGTCGGCGCATACCGCAACAGCCTCGGTCATAACCTCATCCAGACCGCTGCGATAGGACTGAACAAAGTTTCGGAGAGCCTGATAGATATCGGCCAGATCCTCTGAAATGCACTTGCGTACCGGGGTGTCGCTGTATTTCATATCCTCCACGAACACCTCCAGATAATCATCGTTTTCACCGAGCTTTTGAGCCAGCAGAGAACGTACCTCCTCATAATCGGCCTCCGTTACGCATTCCTCCAGGTACAAGCCCTCGGGCTCGGCCTCAGGAAGCATGGTTGCCTTGAGATAAACCAGTGGCAGAAGCTTGCAGAGCACATCCACAACCCTCGCGGGCTCCTTGTCAAATACCTGCTCAAGGTATGCGCAGTACTCGGCTGCCACCGTCACGAACTCGACCGTATTTTTGTCAAATGCCGCTGATGATTTCATAAACTCACGTTTTCGGCTGCGAAATTACTCCTTTTTCCGCTATAACGCGCCCTTTTTGTTCTTTTATTATTAACTTTGTAACCTATAACTGCAAATAGTAGTATGGGACTCAAAGGGAAAGAGACAAAACCCCGCACGGGGACACAGAAACCGGAAATAAGGTTCAATCTTAGCAGCATATCAGATACGTTCCGCAATGAGACATTCCTCTTTGTAAGCGGAGCCGTGCTCACCATCATAGCCGTATTCTTTGTGATAGCCTACATATCATTCCTCTTTACCGGAGGAACTGACCAGAGCGCTGTCCTGAGCGGTACGCAGGAGATTGAGAACAGCACCGGTCTGTTGGGCGCACGCCTGTCGGAATCCATCGTAAACGGATGGTTCGGATTCTCTTCAATCCTTATTCCCGTGTTCCTTACCGTCTGCGGTCTCAACATGATGCGCATAGCCCACATCAAGCTGTTCCGCTGGTTCATCAGCTGCGCATTCCTTATGGTATGGTGCTCAGTATTCCTGCAGCTGGTACTCTCACCCATGATGCAGACCTCATTCATCGTTCCCGGCGGCAGCCACGGAATGAACCTGACCCTCATGCTCAAAGGTTACATAGGAATACCCGGTCTGATACTGGTACTTCTGCTTACCATGCTCATCTACTGCGTCTATCTGACCCGTCGCACAATTGAGGTTATCCGTGACGGCGCTGACCGCATGAAGAGCGGAATGCGCAGGCATGAGAAAGAGGCCGATGCCGACACCGATACCCAGGACACCTTCCAGCCCGATATTGACGATACCGTAATACCTCAGGAAGATGAGGCCGATGACAATCCCTACGCCCCCGCTCCCGAGTTCCAGCCGGCCGAGGAGGTTGAGGTTGAACCCAAGCCTGAAAAGAAACCGGCCAGGCCTGCCGCTGAGAAAGTCGAGACTCCGGCCGAAGACATCACAATGACCATCACCGCCGCCGAGGGCGATGAGAAAGCCGAGGGCAAGATACAGGAGCCGTATGATCCGCGTCTGGACCTGTCACACTACAAGTTCCCCACCCTGGACCTTCTCAAGCACTATGACAATGACGCCCCCGCCATTGACGAGCGCGAGCAGGAGGCCAACAAGAACCGTATCATCAAGGTTCTGCTTGACTTCGGAATTGAGATTGAGACCATCAACGCAACCGTAGGTCCCACCATCACGCTCTACGAGATTACTCCTGCTCCTGGTGTTAAGATTGCA